>CALURI010000034.1 GCA_944323135.1 Candidatus Gastranaerophilales bacterium | reverse complement strand
AAAAAGGGGCTTATATTTTATTAAGAAATATCGGATAATCTGGTTAAATCAATAAATTAGTTTTTCTTGTTCACTCCAAATTAAAGTTTTAATTGTGAATAATTTTGATACAGTTAAATCTTTAGGTTGTGTTCCATTTAAAATATCTGTGATGATTTTAGGCGATAAAAATCTCAGGTTTAAAATCTGCTTTATGTAACTATTGTCTTTCAGGCTTTCAAGATTTTGAATTTCTTTTGTATTTTTAACAGTTCCGTTTAGTAGTAAATTATTCCAATAATAACTTTTAATAATAGCTTTAACTAAGCATTCATTTATGGACACATTTTTTTGGTTGCCTATTATTAATTTATTACACCCTTTTGATGTTCCTGTCGAAAATTTAATTTCATTTTTTAACAAAATTAAATTATTATTTGTATTTAATGCATTTATATTTTCAACATTATCAATTAAATTATATAAGGCTTTTTTAATGTTCTTTTCTGATAAATAAATTTCAATCCAATCTTTTGAAATAATTACTTTATCAATAATTAATTTTATATAATCTGTCCTTTTAAAATCAATTGTTTTTAATATTTCAATTATTTTATTTTGCTTTGAAATATTTAATTCTGAAATAAGTTTTTGAATTGTCTTTATATCTTGAAAATATTGAATTATAGCATTACAAACATAATCTTCAATTTCTTTAGCAGGAAGTTTTGAAACAGAGCCAGCTTTATTTTGTTCTAATTTTGAAATTGCTTGACTAATATAATATCGATATTTCTTTTTTCTTGTTTTACTATGGCTTGGTGTCATTCTGTTGTTGTTATCATCAAATAGCTTTCCTGCTAATAACGAATTAGAAGAGGAATATTCTCTATCAATGTTAATTTTGTTATGTTCTAATAATTTTTGAACAGCACTAAAGAGTTCTGATGTTATAATTGCTTTGTGTTCACCATTGTAGATATTGTTTTTATGGGCAATTTTCCCAATATAAATTTGATTTTGTAAAATATGGTACAGTTGTCCTTTTGCAAAATTTAAGTTTGTCTGTGTCTTTATATTATGTTCTTGTAAATATTCTTTCAACTTAGGAACACTTTTTAAGCTTAAATATTTATCAAAAATTAGTTGTACAATTTTTGCGTTTTCTTCATGAATTATTAATTTTTTATCAACTCTTTTATATCCTATTGGAACTCTACCTCCCATCCACATTCCTTTTTTCTTGGATGCTGCAATTTTATCTCTAATTCTTTCTCCAGTAACTTCTCTTTCAAATTGAGCAAATGATAATAATATATTAAGAGTTAATCTTCCCATTGAAGTTGTCGTATTAAAATTTTGTGTAACCGAAACAAAACTTGAATTGTATGTATCAAATAATTCAACTATTTTTGCAAAGTCTAACAAGGAACGTGTTAATCTGTCTACTTTATAGACAACAATAATGTCAATTTTATTATTTTTTATATCATTAAATAAATCTTGTAGTGCTGGTCTTTGTAGGTTACCTCCAGAATATCCACCATCATTATATTGTTTTTCAATTAAAACCCAACCTTCGTGTTGTTGTGATTTTATGTAAGCTTCACAAGCTTCTCTTTGTGCATCAAGGGAATTAAAATCTTGTTCCAAACCTTCTTCTGTAGATTTCCTTGTGTAAATAGCACATCGAAATATTTTCTTAACCATTTTTTACTCCAAAAAACACTTTGCCATTCCATTTTGTTCCGGTAATTTTATTTGCAATTGCAGAGAGGCTTTTATAAATTTCACCATTGTATTCAAAACCTTTTTCAAGAACTGTTACTTCATACTTTTTGCCTTTGAATTCTCGAATTAATTTTGTACCTATATCAACACAATAAGTTTTTGTCGATTTAATGTCTTTATTAATAATACTTTTATTTTTTTGATACTTCTGAATAAGTTTATTAATTTGTTTTTGAATAGATAAAGGTAAATCCCCATATTTGCCGACTTGTTTATTATAAATAATGTATTTTATTAAAAAACTTCTGCTAAAATATGGAAAAGGAGCTTTCCCAAACATTTTTTTAAAGTGTTCAGTGAGCTCCTTTTTGCTAAATTCACTATATTTTGTTTGCATATAATATTTCATTGAATGCATTACTCACTCAAAGGAATATTAAAGTCAACCAGTTCGATTTTAATAGTTGTCAAAGAATTTTTTCTTGCGTTCATATTCGGATATACTTAAATATAAATCAATATTATTTTTAGGAACTGGTTTCCCTGTTGATAATTGATGTATAATATTTTTTGCAATTACATCTCGTTTGTACATGCTCTTACGTTTACCGTCTTTTTGTATTGTTATTTTTTTATCAAGCTCTTCCGATAAAAGATCATGTGCGGATTTACCTTTTTTGGGCTTTCTGCCTTTTGGGTTTCCCTTATCACCTTTTTGAAATCTGGTATGTTTGGGAGGATGTTTATAACCAACTTTATAATCTGGATTGATGTCTTCATTTTCAGAATCTTCATTTCTTTGCTCTTTGGTTTTTGAATTTTCTTGTCTGTTTTCATTTGCAGAACCAAGTTTTTTACCCAATTTGCTTATCAGTGCTAAAACTAATTCTGCATCTAGAGAATACTTGCTGCACATTAAATCGAATTGCGCTTTGTCAATTCTTGGAATTATTTCGTTAATAAAACAAGTGCACAATGGGAAGTATAATTCTACATATGCTTTTACTAAATTATTGTATTTCTGTTCCCAATTATTTTTTCTTGCCGTTTGTTTTTCTGCCATATTTTTTTACCTCTTTTATTAATGTTATTTGTTGTTTGTAAAAGTTTTCAAAAAAATCTAAGTCAAAGAATCTGGATAAGTTTCCGTATTGTTCTTTGCTGATCCGTTTTGCATATTTTATTAATTCGATGTTGTTTCTATATAAATCAATGTAATATTCCGTGATATCTTTTTCTTTATCTTCTTTTTTCATATTAAACCTCTTTTGGTTCTAAAATATTTTTTACAAATTCTGGACTTTGATTAAAAAGATTTTCAAAGCGATAAAGAATTAAATC
>CALURI010000033.1 GCA_944323135.1 Candidatus Gastranaerophilales bacterium | reverse complement strand
AATAAAAAATATTCATATATCCAAAGCGATGGTAAAATTGTATTTAATCAAAATTGGGCTTGGATTGTAGTATTCCAAGCCCTAGATAAAAGAAATTATGCTATTGTAAAATATGATAACGGGAAATATACTGTAATTGAAGTTTAATTATTTCCAATTTGGAATGCAATGTGAATTTGCAAATCTTTCTGTCAAAATACTATTAACACGTGATATAATATCCAATCTAATTGCAATCAATTCAGCATTTGCTCTTCCATTAAAATTTAAAGCATCTATTTCTCTTTGAGTAAGATTTAAGTTTTGCCGAATATGTGATTTTACATCTTTTTTTAAACAATCATAATATGGCATATTTGATAATTTTGAAAGTTCATAATCAACAACATTATCTATTAAAAGGTGTGCAGAACTATTATTTTGTGAAAAACATAATAGAACAATAACACTCCCTATAATCGGCAATATATATTTAAGGATATTATTAGAATAACCTGATTTTCTTGTAGTAGATAGCATTATATGAAAAACCAAAGATTGACACCTAAAAGCCCTAATAAGGTTAGTAAAGCAAAGAACCCACCAAAGCAAATTCCAAATAGCAACTCTATAATTCCAACTTCTTTATCTTTACATATTGATAATAATAACTTTGCGACAAACGCAAAGAGAGATGCTGGAACAAAACAACCAAATAAGTATCCAGGAACAACTATAAGTCCACGAACAATAAGAATTACTGCTAAAATTGAAAGAACAATCATTACCCATTCTGAAACACTAAACTCATCAGAAGATTCTTCAATTTTATTTTTATGATTTATTAATAACTTAATCCTTTTTTCTATTTCATTTATTTTATATATTAAATAAATTCCTATTTCTCCCTCTGATAAAACTTTAATATTTTCCCAATCAATTAGATTTATAGTCGGAACAATGTTTTTATTGATAGAACATTCTGTTGGAATAATTTCAGGAGGTCTTTTATTATTACGATTAATTGGGGCTATACCATTATACATAAAATTACCATTCATTATTTTATTTTCAATAAATGATGTTTTATTCCAATCAATTTCTATGTCAGTATTAGATTTATTTTCAATCTTAATGTTGAAAAGAATATTGTTTTTAACAGTGAAAACAATGTCAATGTTTTCATCAGAATATTTTGCTATCTGAGAATCTATATCATTTAAATATTCTTCTCGTTTTTGATTAAATTCTTCTTCTGTAATAACTCCTTTTTCTTTTAGTTCGTTAAGTTTTTCTAATTCTTCTGCTGTAATCATTTTTTACACCTCAAACTACAAATTCTTTTCAATATAATCAAATATCTTATTTGTAATTTTTTTCTTTTCTCCCCAATCAAAAACTTGAAAAGCAATACATTTACCAAATATAGAAACAGATATAGATTGTTTTGATTTTAATATCTGAATTAGCATTGTTTGACCATAAGATAGCCATGTTTGAGGGGTATCAAACATAATGATACCTTTATTTTTATTTGAATTAGAAATTGTATAATTCAATTCTTTTATTATATTTTGAGCAGAATTAAATATTTTATCATAGTCGGCATTAAACAATCTCTCTCCTTGTTTAGGAAGTTGAGGTATATCTACAATATCAGATTCAATGTCTGATTCAAAACCTAAAATTTGCTTCTTTTTTTCATTAAACTGTTCTTCTGTAATAATACCCTTTTCTTTTAGTTCAAAAAGTTTTTCAAGTTCCTTTGTATCCATTATTTCAATCCTTATAAGTGGTTAAACCTAAATCTTTTCTCATTAATGAAATCATTTTTTCAATATCTGCATTATTAAGATTTTTATGTTTCAAAAAATCTTTTGCCATAATTCCGATTTGTGGATTTTTAGCAAATAAACAAATATTATATGTTTGTATTTCTAAATCTTTTTTAGAAATTAAAGATTTTAGATAATTCCAATATCTATCCCTTAATTTTCGCTCTCTAATAAGTGATAATTCTCTATATAAAGCAATATGAGCCGCAATTACTGATAAAGTTACAGAAATAATAATGCTTATACATAGCATTACTAGATTGCCATAAGTTATATTTTCAAACCCTATATTCATAAAAACCTGCGAAAAACTGAACGGTTTTCTTCCACAAAAATATACGGGTAAAATAAATTCACAGGGAAATTTAAGAAAATCCAAGCCCCACAAGGGATTAAAGGCAAAAAAATAAAATTTAATTGACTTTTAAAAGTCGTAATATAGTATGGAATTAAATTGTTCCCTTATTTTCAATCTCTTAAAATGCTTTTTAACCTAATCTTTTTAATAAATAAATTAAAAGGATTAGTTATGATTTACGCATATATTAGAATATCAACCGATTTACAACATCAAGAAAATCAAAAATTTGAAATAGAAAATTTTGCTAAAACAAATAATATCAATATAGATAAATGGATTACTGAGACAATATCATCAAAAAAGCCATTAGAAGAACGAAAATTAGGAAAAATATTAAGAAAATTAAAACAAGATGATATTTTAATAACTTCCGAAATTTCAAGATTAGGCAGAAATTTATTGCAAATTATGTATATACTTCATCACTGTATGAATATTGGTTGTCAGATATGGACAATAAAAGATAATTATAGATTAGGGACAGATATACAGTCAAAGGTATTGGCATTTGCTTTTGGGTTATCTGCTGAAATTGAAAGAGATTTAATTTCGCAAAGGACTAAACAATGTTTAGCACGTTTAAAAGCGGATGGAAAACATATTGGAAGACCAATAGGGAGAAAAAATAAAATAACTAAATTATCAGGAAAAGAAGATTTAATTGAGAAATTGCTATCACAAAACATCAAGAAAACTAAAATTGCTAAAATGCTAAATGTGGATTATTCAACATTTTATAAATTCTTAAAACAAAAGGCGGTATAAATCCGCCTTACTTATATCTTATATTGCTCTTTATATCTATAAAATGTCGGTTTTGTTATTCCATATTTTTTACAAATATCACTAACCTTTACTTTATCAGCAATATCTTTTTTCAATTCTTCAATTTTTGATAATGATAATTTTTTGCAACGCTCTTTTGAATATACACCTTTATTTTTTGCGATGGCAATTCCCTCTTTTTGACGCATTTT
>CALURI010000032.1 GCA_944323135.1 Candidatus Gastranaerophilales bacterium | reverse complement strand
TATTTATTAAGCTCTGACATAATGTATCAATTATTGGCTTTATCCGCTAAAGGTTCAACTGTACAAAATTTAAAATCAGATACAGTAAAGGATGTTTATGTGGCAATACCACCTAAGTCTGAACAAAAAAGAATTGCTGTATATATAGAAAACTTATTAAGTATTGTCGAAAATATTGATATAAATAAGTTAGATTTATCCGATTTAATCAAGCAAACCAAAGCAAAAGTTTTAGATTTAGCAATAAAAGGTAAACTTGTCCCTCAAGATTCTAACGATGAGCCGGCAGATAAATTATTAGAAAGAATAAGAGAGGAAAAAGAAAAATTAATCAAAGAAGGTAAGTTAAAACGTGATAAAAACGAGACCTATATTTTCAAAAATAGTGATGATAACTCTTATTATGAGCAGATAGACGGAGAAACAGTTTGCATTGATGATGACTTACCATTTGAAATCCCAGATTCGTGGAGATGGACAAAATTCGCTAACATATGTGAAATAGCGAGAGGAGGCTCACCAAGACCTATTGAGGCATACTTAACAAATGCAGAAAATGGAATTAATTGGATAAAAATCGGAGATACTGAAAAAGGTGGTAAATACATATATTCGACAAAAGAAAAAATAAAACCAGAAGGAATATCAAAATCAAGATATGTAAAAGCTGGAGACTTTTTATTAACAAATTCAATGAGTTTTGGAAGACCATATATTTTAAAAACCGATGGGTGTATTCATGACGGTTGGTTGGTTATAAATGATGATTTTAAAGCTTTTAAGCAAGATTTTTTATACTATTTATTAAGCTCTGACATAATGTATCAATTATTGGCTTTATCCGCTAAAGGTTCAACTGTACAAAATTTAAAATCTGATACGGTAAAAAATGTTATTATTCCAATTCCCCCAAAGAGAGAGCAAACCCAAATAGCTTCAAGAATAGCTTCTATATTTACCCAACTTGATACAATACAAGAAATTTTTCATCAATAAAAGATTTAAAACTTGAATCGCCTTTAATTGTAATGAAAAGGAGGTTCAAGATGAACGAAAAATTTAGAAATTATTTATTGAAAGAGAATCTTTCAGAAAAAACAATTACTTCGTACTTGTGGACTATTAACTACTTTATTTCCACTTATTCTGAAGTAACAAAGGCAAATTTGCTTGCTTACAAAGGGTATTTAATGGAAAAGTTTAAACCCAAAACTGTCAATTTAAGACTTCAAGCAGTTAATAAGTATTTGGAGTTTCTAAAAAAAGACAGGCTTAAACTTAAATTTATTAAAGTGCAGCAGAAAAATTTTTTAGAAAACGTTATCAGCAACGCTGATTACAAGTATCTCAAAAATCAACTCAAAAAAGATAATAATATGGAATGGTATTTTGTTGTTTGGTATCTGGCTGCGACAGGTGCAAGAGTCAGTGAATTAATTCAAATTAAAGTTGAACATGTCCATATTGGATACTTTGATTTATATACAAAAGGCGGCAAATTAAGGCGATTGTATATTCCCAAATTATTAAAAGAACAAACAGAAAAATGGTTACAAGAAAACAATATGGATTCAGGTTGGCTGTTTAAAAATCGTTTCGGAGAAAAAATTACTGCTCGGGGAATTTCTCAACAGCTTAAAAACTACGCAATAAAGTATGGATTAAGTACAAAAGTTGTTTATCCGCATTCATTCCGGCATAGATTTGCAAAAAACTTCTTGGATAAATTCAATGATATTGCTCTTCTTGCTGACTTAATGGGGCACGAAAGTATAGAAACTACAAGAATTTATTTGCGACGAACGGCTAGTGAACAGCAAGCTATTGTAGATAAAGTTGTGACTTGGTAATTAAAAAGGCTCTAGGTTTTACCTATGAGCCTTTTATTACTTCTTCTATATTATCAAAATATGAAAAAATATTTTTTAATTTATCCGTTATTTTAATTTGTTCCTCAAATGGAGGGACTGGAATTAAATACTCTTCTATAAAACTAGTAGGAATTCTTTGTTGTCCTGCACAACCAGCCATTTCTTGCTTACCGGAACTTAAAAACTGTTGAGTTTTTATTATTGCATATAAATATTCTGATATTAATTTTATAGGTCTAATAACATGCAATTCTGTAGTACCGGCTCCGATGTTGTTTGGTAAATTTGATATTATTGCAGCTTTTGAATTTTCAAAACAAGGGGTAATCTTGGCAACTACAACATCATTATTTTGGAAATGAGTGTATCCTTTTTTGATTTCTTTCCATTCCTTTTTTTGTAATGTTGCTGCCTCTAAATATTTTGGAGAAATTAATGGCATTGGAATAAATCCTGCTGTCATCCTATCCTCAGCTCTGTTTTTAGGATTAATAATACATATATTTTTCAATCTTTCCCATCTCCAGTTTTCAGGGATTTCAAATGGTAAGTCATCATCAATGCAAACTGTTTCTCCGTCTATCTGCTCATAATAAGAGTTATCATCACTATTTTTGAAAATATAGGTCTCGTTTTTATCACGTTTTAACTTACCTTCTTTGATTAATTTTTCTTTTTCCTCTCTTATTCTTTCTAATAATTTATCTGCCGGCTCATCATTGGGGTCCTGTGGTACAAGCTTGCCCTTTATTGCTAAATCTAATACCTTTGATTTCGTTTGAGTAATGAGCTCTGATAAATCGACTTTATTATTTTCTACGGCTTCTAATATTTCTAATAATTTTTGTACTGTATTTGAAATTCTTACTTGTTCTGATTGTGGAGGGAGGGGAATTAAAACATCCGATAATTGATTAAGATAAAAACCCTTTTGTGCGGTACCAGTTGCCTCTGTGTTTATTTTTTGTTGAAATACATCTGAATCGAAAAAACTTTTTAAATAAAAATTGTGTATTAATGTTGAAATAACAGATACACTACGCTGAAAGCATATATTTAAATCATTATTGTATACACAACTACGTCCCAATGTTCCAACAGTAGTAAGTAAAATATCACCTTTTCTTAAATCTGTTCTTTCGTTTTCTTTTATATAATTTTTTTTTGAGAGGTAGCGAACTTTCTCTAGTTCAACCAATCTATCGTTATTAATATTTGTTGAAGATGCCATTATATATTCAGTCTTAACATTTTCTCCCCGAGGAGGGTTATGAGCACCGTCAACAATTTTTGTACATACTTCTTTCAATCTACACCACGCCCAGGATTCCGGTATCTCGAATGGTATTTCATCTTCTATGCAAACTACGCTTCCATCTGCGAACTTCTCATAATGTAACTTATCATCACCTACAAAAATATAAGACTCGTTCTTATCCCGCTTTAATTTACCTTCAT
>CALURI010000031.1 GCA_944323135.1 Candidatus Gastranaerophilales bacterium | reverse complement strand
ATAGGTATAGTAACTTTGAATTATTTAAAGGATATCGAGTATGAAACGTAGTATATTACAATGTGAAGAAAAATTTTGCTGTGATGTAAATGATTTTTTGAATTCCAACAAAAAAATATTATTTATTAAATGCAAAAATGCAGAAAACTGTAAAATGTTGATTCACTCTACCGAAACAGCGGAATATATTTTTACCGATCTTTTTTACAATGTAAGTCAACCTGAACAGCTCTTGTTTTTGCTACGTCAACAACGCAATCCGAATAAAATTCCTGCAGAATACAATTTATTTTTAGGATATGGCAACAATTCTTCTTCTTTCAGTTACGGAATTAATCCTGTCGGCATAATAAATTCAATACGTAATTTATTCAAAAAAGATTTATCAACGATAAAAGACCAATTTGTTGATTGTCTCAAAAAGCTTAAAAAGGAAATAGCCGTACTTCTATATGTTAAAGATGATATAACCAAGCAACTACTGTCGTTAATTGTCGAATTATGTTCAGACGAAAATTGTTTAGCAAAATTCGTTTTTGTCCACAAGAACTCTATTTCGAATAATTTGTTGCATCTGCGCAAAAAATGTAGCGGTTTAGTAAAAGAAATTAATCTTTGCTATGATGCCAAGCAAATAAAATCATTTTTCCCCTTATTCTCAGTTGAGCAGGTTCAAGATATGCTGGTGGCTACAGACGAAGACATTGATGAAATGATTTTGATTTACAACCAAGTATTTCGAAACAACAACACATGTGTAAGCGGATATGTTAATTCGCTGATCAGATCTTCACTGGGGCAAACATTCGATGAATATAGCAAGAAAATTTTGGGAGTTGCAGCACATTTGTTTACAAAATTCTCTGTTGATGAATTATGTGAAATATGCAATAAGGCCTTTATCAATAATTCATATGAAATTATTGACGAGGTTTTGGAAAAAAATTGTAAAAATGGTATTATAGATGTTTCTGACGCGGAATACGTTTTTTTGTCTAAAAATATAAAAAAAGCATTCGCCGATATGTTCTCACGTATTAGCAAGCGCTTGCATACGGTAATTTATGAGTATTTGGCAAAAAACAAACCGTTTGAATATACATTAAGAAGATTACATGCAAAATTAGCTCAAGAAAGAGAAAACGAGATTAACATGATTGCAATGGAATTATGTAACGCCTGCCACTTTTTTAAACAGCCGAATAAAAGTATTTTGCAAGATTTTCAAAATACATTTGGGGATAGCATAACAAATGCATTGTTAAGTACGTATAAAAATATTTTAGAGGGTAACTACATTGAGGCTCGGAAAAATTGTTTGATATTAAGTGTCTCAGAGAATTTAGTCTTGCAACAAGAAATGAAATATCTATGTGCTTTGATAGATTGGAAAATAGGCGATATGCAGAGATATATAATAATTCAGAATTCTTTGACGGAATTAATAAATTCAAAAACCTCGGAAGAAGAAATGATAATTCTTGCGGAAATGCTTCAGTTATCTGTTGTAAGCAATATTGGTGAATATGCAAGAAGGCTTAATCAAACAACGCCTTATACTATTTTTAACAGCATTGATAAGAAGCTGTCCCGACTTAAATGTCTTGATTCCGACTTTTTAAAGCACGTGCTTTATAGAAAAAGCAATTCTGCTCAACCACGAGCATTGGCGCTCAAATATGTAGGGGAAAGTTTTGAATATTTTAAAGACAGAAAGGAATTATATTATGAAGAATATCTTGAAGCGGGAGTTAATCTCCTTGCCATGCAACTTGAATCCATTGACAAAGATTCGATCAATTTCCCCGGAAAAACTGAATTTTACGGTAATCCTTATACATTTGCAATCAATATTGCTGGAGCATATGAGACATGTCAATCCGAAAATATAAAAGTATATTTCAAAAACAATTATTTAATAGCAAAAATGTTTTTTGATCAAAAAAGTCTTACAGAGGAGGAATTAGAAAAATTTTATTTCGAAACAAAATATGTAAATCTTGATTCACAAATAATGTTCACAATGAATGTTGGCACATTTTTTGCTTATTTTCATGAATATGATAAAGCACGCATATTTTGGGAAAAAGCTAAAAATTTAAACGAAGCAAACGATGATTATTTTAACTATATTATAAGTTCCAATCAGCTTATCCTCAATATATGCGAAGGAAAAAATTCTGGCAATTTAAACTTGATGATTCCCGCGCTTTTTTGCAATGATGCAGAATTATGTCAATATATAGAGGAAAGGAATAATTTAATTAAACAACTTTTATCTAACGAATCTCCAATTCCTCATGAAACTTTACAAAAAATATTTTCAACAAGATTCGAGGAAAAATTCCAAGGAGGCAATCTATTGTTCTATAGTATACCATTTCTATTTTCGGACGTTCAATTCTGGAGTGAAAATTAAGATAACTCCAAAATTGTGTGGAACAGTTGTGCGTCTGTTAGTCCAAGTTTTTTAAAAGCATAATTTACACTGCTGTGTTTTATAAAATGAGGATTAGTAGATACATCTGTAACATAAAATAAATCATCTTTTTTTAAGCGAAAATCAACACGACATAAGCCAGATAAACATAACCTATCTACAACTTTATATGCAGTATTTTTTATTTCGTCATCACTAATATTATCAGGCAAAGAAGAAAACATATAGTCGTCATTGTAAATTTTGTCATAATCCAATATTTCATCACCCATACAAAGATTTTTTTCAAATTGATGAAGAACAACTGGAGAAAATATAAAATGAGAATTTTTGCCAGCGAGAACTGGTACTTCTATTTCATAACCGCAGACAAATTCTTGAATAATAAGCGGCTGATGCATAGTTTTTTCAAGGGTTTCAAGATATCTTATAGGCGGATTATCCCCATAAAATACATTACTTTTCCTAATGCCGATGCTGGCAGATTCATATATGGGTTTAGCTATATATTTTAGTTTAGGGTCTAATTTTGAATTGAATTTACCATGATGAAAAAGAAAAGATTTAGGAACTCTTATATTTAATCTCGAGAGTAATGATGAAATTGCAAATTTATCTCTGCAAAGACTTACTCTATATGCATCCGACCCTGTGTGTCTTATATTATAATAATTACATAAACTTGGAATTAAAGCCTTCCTCCCCGCACCAGTACCGCTTTGTGCCGAGTTGTAAACTATGAGATTCTTCATGTTAGTACTCGGGCGTTCCAAAAATCTAATAAATGCATCCTCACTATTGAATACTCGGAAAGGAATTTTTTGAGCACAAGCCATTTGCATCACTTGA
The DNA here is from genome assembly GCA_944323135.1 of Candidatus Gastranaerophilales bacterium. GTDB lineage: Bacteria > Cyanobacteriota > Vampirovibrionia > Gastranaerophilales > Gastranaerophilaceae > Stercorousia. The sequence continues at coordinate 201 of CALURI010000031.1, read as the reverse complement.
TTTAGTTCTTGATCTGATAAAAACTCAGTATCAGTTGAAAAATCACCATATTTTTCGGCGGATATTCCTGAAATTTTAACATTACAAACTATAACAAGCAAATTTTCGTCAGAAAATAATCTGCCGTTTTTTTTCATAAAAGCTAAAAAATCGTTCATTTTCATCGATATCCTTTAAATAATTCAAAGTTACTATACCTAT
>CALURI010000030.1 GCA_944323135.1 Candidatus Gastranaerophilales bacterium | reverse complement strand
TCATTTTCATATTTTTTCTTTGACATTGAGTGCATATACATTGCAACTCCTTGATAAACAAAACTTAAAACAATTAAGCCGCCTACAATTAGAATATACTGAGTCATATCCATTATTATTCCTCCTTACTTTTTAATGGTTGCTACTTTAATAGGTGGTTCATTTTGGATTTTTGCACCTAACTTTGAAAGCATTTCTTCGTAATCTTCGCCACTGAAGTTAGTTGCATCAATATAATCTTCTTTTCCTGTTTCTTTGCTTACATAATAAATATCTTGGTCATCTTCACTTTTTGTGTTTGAATCTTTTGAATATTCAGACCAATAATATTGATCGATAGCGAATCCTTTTATTATTTTTCCGAATCTTTTTATAATAAGCTGGTTATCATCAGTAAAAACAATTGAAACATTATCTGCGTAATAAACCTTATAAAGCATCGAAATAACAACAACTATAGCAGCAATTGCAGAAATTAAAAAACTATGAGTAAATCTACCTACAAGATTATATATAAACCAGCCTGCACATAAACCACAACCAGTCCAAAATAGCTTTGTAATAAATTTACCTTTATACTCCTTCATGTACACCTCCAAAAAATAATAAAAAATACTTAACCCCTATTGAATTGGAAATATTACTTTCCATGTTGTATAGAATACAATAAAAATTTTTAAAGTAAATACTAGCTATACAAATCTTTGGAAATACGTTTGTTCTGTATTAGAAGTTAATACCTTGCCTTCATCTTTAGCTTTATTTATTATTGTTTTTAAATAGTTAATCATTGGTAATGAATTAGAATGATCATTACTAATTTTATTAAAAATTACATTTTGTTTTTGTTCTACAGTTTGTTTTGTTAAATTTTCTATGGCAGTTAGAAAATCTTTTGCTGAAGCAGATACAATATCTTGATTATGATTATCTTTCAAAATAGAAACGTTGTATTTATCTCCAAAAATTTCATTAAATAATCTCAAAGAGTACATTCTACCCTTTTTAGTATCTTGAGACATAATATCGACAACAGTTGTTGGCTCACCAATTTCTTTCAGCTTTGAACTAATTTCTGCTAATTTCTCAGGTGTCTTTTTTAACTCGTAAGTAGCACGCCAACCGAGTTTTGAACCAAAATTTTGATTATATACTTTTTGATTTCTAATTTCCATTGCTAACTTAAAAACCATCAAAGAATTTAATTGCCATGGTTTTTACAACTATTTACAATAATTATTTTTTAGGTCTCTTACATTAAAGAGACTATAATCTACAACTTTTTTCTTTTATAATCAGATATTTTCAATAGTTTTGAAATATCAAATAATTTTGAACAACCTCCTTATTATAAAATTTTATCTCTATTTGTTATTCATTTTTATATTATAATTTTCGAAAGGAGTTTGTTATGAAAAAAATATTATTATTATTTTTATTACTAATTTTGTCTTGTCCTTGTTATGCCAATAACTCTCAACAAAAAGAGGATGAAGATTTTATTCGTGAAATAATTAATAGTCCATCTGCACGTTTATCAAAGCATCAATTATCCTTAAAACAAGATTATGAACTGTCTAAAAATGGAAATAAACAAACACTATATTCTCAAATTGAGGCATTAGAATTGAAATATAAAAATGCCGATGATAAAATTTCAAAGATAAATTATAAATATGTTGAAGAATTAAAAAATCTTTATCTGTTTGTTATAGAAACACCTTATACAAATTCTTTTAGTGTAGATTTTTATAATAACTTTGAAAAAAGAAAATTAATTATTCCTGATAAAGATTATGAAAAATTAGAAGAATCATTAAAGGAAATTATTCCACTTGTTAATGTGTACTATTAAAAAGTGGTTCTTAAACGATTACTTTTTAACCCTTTTATCCTTGCTACTTCATTTACATTTATGCATTTTTCCATACTCACACAATAACTCGGAAGTTTGGAAATGGAACACCGTTTCCGATTTATTGTGTCGCTTTCGTATCAATTTTTTCGAAATTCAAATTAAAAAATAATTATCCTATAAGCCTTTGGAATTCAGGCGATTACCTATTATTTAGCTTGACTTAATACCTTATCAACGTCAGGGATTTTTCCTTTTTCAAGTTTATTTGCATATCTTTCAGCTCTTTTTAGCATAAAAATTGGCATATCAAAGAACATATTACTATTGAACGTCTTTTCTTTTACTGTTGCATAAAGATGTTTCACTTTTTTATAAAGAGGTTTGTAATCAGAAGACATACCAGTTTTTACCAATTGAGTATTTGTTGATAAATAAATATCGTATGGATTATTTTTTTGATTCTCAATAACTTTAGAAAGTTTTTTTAATTGTTTTGCACTAAAATTATCTCTAATATATTTTTGAGCTTCAGAATCTATTTTTACAGCCATCCCAAAGTTTAAATTATTACTTGAGCTTTGTATTGCTTGTATTTGCATAAATATATCCCTTTCAATTTTGAATTATCATAACATAAAAATACGAGTGTTATATTTATGATAATATTTAACTATGTTTAAACGCTTACTTTTATGTTTAATTATCCTCTTACAAGGAATATGTTTTGCTTATGACAAACAAAATGATGAGTATTCCTGTGGAGTTGTAAGTGCTTATAACCTAATAAATGAAGAATGCCCTGATTGTAAAAACAATGGAAGCCCTGAGTTAAGTAAGCTATTAAAGACAGACAAAAATGGCACAACAACATTCAACTTATGTAATGGATTAGAAAAATACTTTTCAAAACAGCGAATTAGTGCTGACATTAAATACTATGGAATAAAAAAGGTTCGCAAATTTAAAGAAAAACAAAACATAGATTTTAAAACAGTAGAGCAATACTTGGCTAACGGCTATTCTGCAATCATCAATATTGGAGTTTATAAAAAATCAAATAACACATATATCAGACAATACGGGCACTATGTGAATCTTATTGCTATAAACAATGACGAATTAAAGATATTTGATCCTTATGACAAGGAAAATGAGTTTTCATACTGGCAAATTAAACAAGAAAACGCAAACTTACAAAACATCAACGATAATGAAAAGTATGAAAAGATTGAAAATAACTTATATATTATTTTCTCACCCATCAATTACCTTGAACAAGACGAATATGCCATAATTAATGGAATTATACTTGTAAAAATTTTAGATAAATAGTTTTTAATTAGTAACTATTTTGTTTTAATATTTTCTTTGTTGTACTGCTCTCTAAAGAGACGATTTAAAACTTTTTCAGAAGGATTATCTACTATAGTATTATCAATTTTATATAATTTGTTAATTTCTTTCCATATAGGCTTTATATTCGTATTCCACCACTTATGATAAATATTAGAATATTCTTTTCCCAATAAGCCGTTAAATACTTCCTTATTTTCAGGATTTAGCAATTTTCTAAACAAATATTCCATAGGACCTGTTCCGTCATCACTTCTAGAAGGTTCTATATCTGTAATTTTCCCTCTACTTGTTTCTAACACTCCACGAGCATTGATAAATTCTCCCTTTCGATATACAACTTTTGTTTCAATAACTTCTTCTGAAGGATGATTTTTAATAGCTTTACATATACGAGAAAATAAATCTATATTACGATTTGATGAAAAGTAACCTTTTGGAGCATCTTTGCACTGCTCTAAGTAGTTACAATACTCTGCAATCCCTGAAGATTTCAAATTGATTTTTGCTTTAAAGGCAGGTAACTTTGTTTGTAAATTATTAGAATTGTTTTCAATTTTAGCTATAAACATTACACCATTCTCTTTAAAGTTTTATAAATTGACATAAACGAGCATATCACAAATTATTAACTTATACAAAATCAAATACAAACAAAACTTAAAATTAAAAAATTTCAGTTCATTCTTAGTTATAAAATAACAAGATAGCAAAATTTATATTTACGGGTTTTAAAAGATATTAGGAATTAAAATATGAAAATAAACGGAATAAAGACAAATAT
>CALURI010000029.1 GCA_944323135.1 Candidatus Gastranaerophilales bacterium | reverse complement strand
ACCATATAATAAATCATTGCCCATGGTAGATGGTTTCATTGTGGCTACAAATTTCATGAATGAAAACAACATAGAAACTGTAATATCGCCTACTAAAAATGCCAATAATTGCACAGAGAAGAAAACCTCTCAAATTGTATATGACATGATAAATATTCAAAAAATTGAAGAATGCGCAAGAGATATGCGTGCTAAAGAAAATATTACATATAATGAATCAATTTATTTTGCAATAACATCTTTATGTGCATTCTTAATATCTTCGCCGGTTTTAAAAACTGAAAGTAATATACAAAAACTTACAAAAATTGTTGAAGATAATTTTCCTCAAATGTCGCCATTAATTGCTCATGCTATTTCAGGTGGTTTTGATTTTGTTGAACACATTGCATATAATGCAAAAATTATTGTTAAAGATGAAAAAAAGACACCCAAAGAAGCAACTTACTTAACTATTTGCACATTTTATGATGATTTAAAAGATAAAAATAGCACTCATGGCATTAAAGAACTTATGCAAATTGTTCAAATAATATATCCAGAGTTATTAAATGAAATAATGACTTATATAGCTTGGAAGTATGATTCAAATTTAGTATTTGGAGCTGACTTTGATGAAGAAATGGAGAAAAGGCATTCATAAATTTATACTATTTGAGTGCAACAAAATTATTTAATTTCTAGTTACGGCGTCTTCTAAAAGCATTAATTCTATTGAATACAAATAAAAAGACCAAAATTTTTATATAATTATTAAGCGCATATTACTTGAAACAGTATAGGCATTTTTATATAAGTTTAAAAGTTTTTAGATATAGACATCATTGTCTATATCTTCTTTTTTACAAATATAGACAATGGTGTCTCATTTCTAACTACGACCTGAATGGTATAATCAAAAAACAAGATATAACAATTCATACTAAAGGAGGCAAAATGAGTATCAAAAATTTTATTGAAACAACGCAACAAGATTTTAGTCAAGAGGATTTAATAAATTTATTGAGAACACCAGAATGGCTTATAGAGCACTCATTATATATGGACAACAGGGAAAATAAATGTTTTTGCTCATTCAATGGAAAGGTATTGAAACTCTCTTGTCGGCTTTTTAAAGCATTGTATTTACTAGCTAAAGAGCCTAATAAATCTCATTACATAGATGAATATAGTTATGACAATGAACGCCAAATCATAAGAAGGATTTTGAAAGTATTTAGAAATGCAGGTTTTGCAGAAAAAATTATAACTAAAATTAGAGGTATTGAAGGTTACAGAATTAATACAGCTGTAATACCTGAAATGTTTATAATTACAAAATAAGTTATGTCACAAATAGATTAAAAATTGTCACAAATTTGTATTTAGACCCAAATTTAAAAAAACAGGATAATCGTCATACAAGGAGAAAATGTATGACGATTATTATTTATAGAAAAAAGTTCCTGTTAAAACTAAGAATCTAAATAAATTACTGGTCATCAGTTATTTCGGTTAATACGGTTATTAAGTTTTTATTTTTTTAATTTAAAAAAACATAAAAAAAGTAAAAACAAATAAATATAAATAAAATATTTTAAAAATTTTATTAACCGAAATAACCACTTTTATTGCAGATACATAATTTAAAAAGGAGAAATTTCTTATGAAAGAATACAATAAACTTCTCTTGGCGTTAAATATGGCTTCAAAAGTAATTATTAAATCAGAGGACGCCAAGACAATTAAAACGATTAAAAATGTAACAAAAGAAAAATTTGATAAATTGGCAAGGCAACATTTGCTTGGGCAAGTGCGTTTAGGCGTAACACCTGAAATATTAGGACAAGAAGATAAAATCTTATTTGGTTGCATAGATATTGATTGTCCTGATATGTCAAATGATGAAAAATATGATTTAGCTTTAAACTTAAAAAACAAGTTGCTTGAAGATTATGGGCTTATAGCTTTTATTGAAACATCAAAATCGAAGGGTTTTCATGTTTGGGCACCTTTTTTGATTCCGCAAGAAAGAAGTTTTATAAAAAATACACTCCAAGATGTTATCACCAGTGTAACAGACCATTCAATTTCAAATGGTGTAATTGAAGTCTTTCCAAAGGGAGATAAGGGCAATGCCATATTCCTGCCGTTCTTTGGAATGTTTAAAAATGAAAATACCCTAAACGAAAGCCACTTTGCACAAAAGAAAAATACTTTTGTAAAAGGTAAGAAAATGAAGGTTATCAAAAATCCTTTAGAAGCAATTCGTCAAGTTATGCGGCAAAATGACTCAATGTTACCAATACTCAAAGAGCTTGGCATATACCCTGGATGCGTTAGAAAAGCCTTTTTTGAATGAAAAAAAGGTAGTCGTCATTATTTAACAATGGCTATTGCAGGCGTTTTAAAAAAAATATTAAATACGCCTGAGGAAGAAGCAATAAATTTGATTAAACTAATTGCTCAACATAATCATGATGAAGAAATTAACGACAGAATTAGTGCGGTTAAAAGTACATACAAAAGTGATGAAATTGCAGGTTGTTCTATTATGCAAGGCAATAACGAAAATATTACAATCAGCGGCACACTTTGTACTGAAAATTGCGAACTTGTTACAAAAGCCTACACTGTTAAAGATAAAGTTAGAAACCTCCAGATGGCAAACAAGGGGCATGTGTTGAAAGACGCAGTTGTTCAATTGGTAATTAAAACAATAGAAGAAACTGGCAAAATTTATGCCTCAAACCACAAGTACTACTTATTTATCGATGACGAAAAAGAAATGATTCCAATACTAAGAGATTCAATGAGTTTAATGAATCTGATGACCAAGTGGGGAATAAATGCAGCAGAACCTTTGTATAAGTATGTTTATCATGAATTAATTGCTTTTGCTGCAGAAAATGCCACAAATGTTGATATACACAAATTTGCTTATTATGACAGTAAAAAATTTGCGTTATATCTCTACAATACCTCAAAATCCATATTTAAAATTACAGAGGACAATATCACAACTATCGAAAACGGCGATGAAGGTATTTTATTTGAAGAAATGAACAATTATCAGCCTTTTAAGATTGTTGAATTTAAAAAAGATGCAAATTGTTTACTCGATATTATCATCAAAGACCTTAATTTAGACAACAGCAATCCAAACATTAATCAGTGCAAGCTTGTCGAAATTTGGTTTTATTGCTTATTCTTCGAATCAATTATGCCGACAAAACCGTTACTTGTAACTATAGGCGAAAAAGGGAGCGGAAAATCATCGATTTTAAGACGCATGGGCAAGCTTTTAATGGGTGAGAAATTCAATGTAACATCTACAACTCCGGACCACAAAAACCTTGTTACGCTTATTACGAACAATTACTTAATTGTATTGGACAATATGGATTCACCTACCACACAAATAAACGACTCATTGGCAAGAATTGCAACCGGCCAAGTTATAATGGTAAGAGATTATTACACTACAAATACCCAAATTGAATATGAAGCAAAATGCTATGTTGCTCTAACGTCAAGAAAACCGCAATTTACAAGAGATGATGTTGCAGACCGTTTGATTTGTATATATCTTGGACGCCTTGAAAATAAATTTATAGCCGAAAAAGACCTTGATAAAGAAATAATGGAATCACGTGATGAAGTTATGAGTTATGTTATATCAAGGCTACAAATAATTATAAAAAATCTTAAAAAGAATGACAATAAAACTTTTAAACATGCTTTTAGAATAGCTGATTTTGCAGACTTTGCACTTAAAAGTGTTGACAGCGAAACAGAACAAAATATACTAAAAAATCTTTTTTCTGCTCTTGTCCAGCAACAGAAAGAATTCGCAACTCAAGATGATATTATTTACACGTTATTGAAAGAAATTATAAGTAATAAGTTTAACTTAAGCCAAAAATTTTCAGCATCTGAATTGTATAGGAAATTCAAGCATACGGCAGAAGCCTTAGAGCTTGATAGATTTTTCAATAGCATATATTCTAATCCAAAGGCTTTGACAACTCACCTTATGAATATTCAAAGCAATATTTCAAAAGAAATTATCATTTACAGACAAAAAGGACACGGGAACAATTATTTTTACTCTTTTATTAGAGTTGATGACACAAAACCATTATCCCCAAATGAAGCAGTAGAAATGCTTATGGATAGAGATGCTGATAAACAAATAAATGCTTACAATAAGTTCTTAAAGGACAGAGGGGGCAAGAATGAATAAATTATATCCCGTTTTTGAAGCTGCTATTATGCTACACATCTCAGAAAGTACTCTTTACAGGTGGATTCATCAACGAAAAATTGAGTATATCAAAATTGGCTCTAGGGTACTGTT
>CALURI010000028.1 GCA_944323135.1 Candidatus Gastranaerophilales bacterium | reverse complement strand
ATAATCCAAAAAAACTTGCAAATGTAATTTATGATTTTTGGAAAGACAAAGATATAAAGTAATTACAAATTACAATTAGTAGTTTGTAAAAAATAGTAATTTGAAAGTGAGGATTTAATAATGAATAAGGGAAAAACAGGAATATTGATGATAATATCTGGAAATATATTATATTTAGCCTATATTTTCTTTTGTAGCGACGAAATAACACCATTTAGTGAATTTAGTTCAGGGTTACTATTAGGCTTATCCGTAGGAATTAATTTAGTAGGAATAATATTATTGGTACTATATATTTCAAAAAATGAAAAAAATAAATGATTATATAGAAAAGGAGGTAAAAAAATGTATAAAACTGTTGTTATAGAGTATTCTCCAAAAGCAGATGATATGGCTAAGAAAATCGAAGAAAAAGCAAATGAAATGTTACAAAATGGATATGAATTAGTTACAATGTCAATTACAGGAACAGCAAAAGCAATTTTAGTATTTAAGAGCAAATAGAAAAGATTATTACCAAAACCGATAAACTAAGATATATAATAAGAAAAAATATTAATATTATGATAAAAAAGAAGGGAAGGTAAAATATTGTGAAAAAAATTTCTGGAAATAAAAAACTAATTATTAGTGTTATGATAATTATAGTAGTAATTGCAATAATTGTGGGAAGTATAATTTCAATACAAAAAAGTGGAAGTAATATTTCTTTTGGAAAAAAGACTTTAAACATTTTATCAGGTTCTGAAAATGAAGTTTTAGAACCAATACTTGAAGAATTTGAAAAACAAAATAATGTTAATATAAATATGACATACGAAGGTTCAGTAGATATTATGCAAGAACTTCAAAATGGTGCTGAAAACTATGATGCAGTATTTCCTGCAAATAGTATATGGATAAGTATGGGTGATACTAATTTAAAAGTAAAAAATCAAAAATCAATTACAACAACACCTGTTGTATTCGGAATTAAAAAAAGTGTAGCAGAAAAATTAGGTTTTGTTGGAAAAGATGTAACAACCAAAGATATATTAGAAAAAATACAAAGCAAAGAACTTAGTTTTATGATGACATCAGCAACCCAGTCAAATTCTGGAGCGACAGCATATTTAGGATTTATTTATGCTCTACTCGGAAATCCAGAAGTAATAACAGCAGAAGATTTAGATAATGAAGAATTAAAAACAAACTTAACAACAATTCTTTCAGGAGTAAACCGCTCATCAGGAAGCTCTGATTGGCTTAAAGATTTATTTTTAGAAAGTGATTATGATGCAATGGTAAACTATGAATCAATTATAATCGATACAAATAAAGAATTAGTAGCTAGAGGAGAAGAACCTTTATATGTAATATATCCACAAGATGGTTTAGGAATTGCAGACTCACCACTAGGATATATTGATAATGGTAATAAGGAAAAAGAGGAAATATTTTTAAAATTACAGGATTATTTAATATCAGATGAAGTAAAACCAAAATTATTAGAATTAGGAAGAAGAACAGCATTTGCAATAAATTTCGAAAATAATAATCCAGAAACATTTAATTCAGATTGGGGAATTGATACAAAAAAAGTATTAAATGTTATGAAAATGCCAACAGCAGATGTAATTCAAAAGGCATTAAATATGTATCAAACAGAACTTAGAAAGCCATCACTTACGGTTTATTGTTTAGATTATTCAGGAAGTATGGCAGGAAATGGAGTAACATCTTTAAGAAGTGCAATGAGTATGCTTTTAGACCAACAAAAAGCGAAAAGTTATATGTTACAAGCAAGCACGAAAGATGTAACAATAGTAATTCCATTTGATAATAATGTGTTAGATATATGGAAAGCGGAAGGAAATGATGAAACAACATTATTAGAATTACAAAGTAAAATAGACTCATTAGACCCACAGGGAGGTACAGATATTTATAAACCACTAATTAAGGCAATGGATGAAATTAAAAAATATAATGTATCTGATTATACAACATCTATAATACTAATGTCAGACGGAAAATCGAATGTAAACTCATATAATCAGGTTGTAGAAGAGTGGAATCAAGAAAATTTAGACATTCCAATATTTTCAATAACATTTGGAGAGTCAGATGACAGAGAATTACAAGCACTAGCAGATTTTTCAACAGCAAGAGTATTTGATGGAAAAGATAATTTAGAAAAAGCTTTTAAACAAGCAAAGGGATATAATTAAAATTAAGCTGTTTTTTTAATATGAACAAACAGCAAAAGGAATGGTAATATGTTAATTTATAGAAAAAACATTATAAGATTTGATATTTTAAATACACTAATAGCAATTATTATATTTATTTTACTATTTACCATATTAGAGATAAATATAATAATTTCAGGAATACTTGCAATGCTTATTTATATTGGTAGTGCTTTGTTATTTGCACCAAATAATAAATTAGTGTTACTTGGGATAAAAGATTCAAACAAACAAAAAGAATATATGAATTTATTAGATAATGGCTATGATAATTATGAAAAAATAATTAATATTAAAAATCAAATAACCAAACCACATATAAAACAAGAGTGTAATGACATAATAGGAAAGATAGCAAAAATATTAAAATATTTAGAAAAACATCCAAAGAAAATAGGCGAAAATAAAAAGTTTTTTACATATTATTTAGAAACAATTTATAAAATTGTAAATTCATACTTTGAAATATCTTCTCAAAATATACATACAAAAGAAATTGAAGATGTTATATCAAAAACAGAAAAAACACTTGTAATGATAAATAAATCTTTAGACGACCAGTTTACAAAAATGATACAGAATGATGCATTAGATTTAGATACGGAAATAGATTTTTTAAAAAGCAGTATTCAGATGAAAGATTTTTAAAATTGGAGGTGAAAAAATGAAGTCAAAAATAGTAGGTGGAATTATATTATTACTAGTAATCATAGTAATTATTGCATTTCAATTTGTAAATGTGAATAAACCAGAAGAAATAACAGTATCAGGATATTTAGGTGGAGAAAAAGAAGGTCTTATGCAAGATGAAGAAGTTAAAAAAATATTAAAAGATAAATATGGTATAACAGTTGAATATACAAAAGCTGGTTCTATAGAAATGATAGAACAAGATTCATCAGATAAAGATTATTTATTTCCATCTAGTCAAACAGCATTAGAATTATTTAATCAGACTAAAAGTGATAAATTATATAAAAGTGAAATTGTATTTAATTCACCAATTGTAATTTATACTTGGAAACCAATCGCGGAAGCATTAATTAATAATAGAATAGTAGAAGAAAAAGACAATTCATATTATATTGCAGATACATCAGCATTAATAAAATTAGTAACAGACAAGAAAAAGTGGAGTGATATTGGTGTAAATGATTTGTATGGGTATGTAACAATACAATCAACTGATCCTAATAAATCAAATTCAGGAAATATGTTTGCAGGTTTAGTTGCAAATATTATGAATAATGAAACAGTAGTTGATTCAAGTACTGTTGATACAATTTTACCTAATTTAAAAGACTTTTTTGGAAAAATTGGTTATATGGAACATTCTTCAGGAGATTTATTTGAACAATATTTGAAAACAGGAATGGGAGCTAAACCAATGATTGCAGGCTATGAAAATCAAATGATAGAATTTGCAATAGAAAATCCAAATGATTGGAATATGGTAAAAGAGCAAGTAGCAGTTTTATACCCAGAACCAACAGTATGGAGTTCTCACCCATTAATTGCTTTAAATGAAAAAGGAGCAAAACTAATAGAAGCAATGCAAGATGAAGAAATACAAAAAATAGCTTGGGAAAAACACGGATTTAGAACAGGTGTTAATGGAACAATAAATACAGAAGTTGAAGGCTTTTATGGAATACCTAAAAATATAAATGCAGTTATTCAAATGCCAAATCCAGATACGATGCAAAAAATAATGGATGGTATAAAATAAAAATAAATTGTAAGGAGTAAAAAAATTATGGAAGAAATTAAAAAAGAGGATTTAATTATCAAAGAAGGAAGTACAGCAATTACTGAAGAAAGTATTTATGATTATAACAAATTATCAGAAGAAGATAAAAAAGAAGTAACAAACATTATGAAAAATATAGAAGATGGAGATTCTAACAGTGTGATTCAATATGGAGTAGGAGCACAGTCAGAAATTGCAAATTTCTCAAATAAAATGTTAGAAGATGTAAGAGCAAAAGATACAGATTACGTAGGAGATATTTTATCTGATTTAATGGTCAAAGTAAAAGACACAGACGTAAATGGTTTTATACAGGAAAGTCCGTTAGAGAATATTCCTATAATTGGAAAATTAGTAGATAAAACAAAGAGATTTTTTGCAAAATATCAAAAAATTGAAAGTCAAATAGATGAAATATCTGAAAAGCTTGACAATGAAAGAACAATTCTCCTAAAAGATATTGTTATGTTTGACAATTTATTTGAAAAGAATACGGAATGTATTCATAATTTAGATTTATATATTATTGCAGGAAATAAAAAAATCGAAGAATTAAAAACAAAAATACTACCAGAAATGCAAAAAAAAGCAGAAGAAACAAAAGATCCTTTAAATGCACAAAAAGTTGCTGATATGAGTGATTTTACTGCTAGATTTGAAAAAAAGATACATGATTTGAAATTAACAAGAACAATTGCAATTCAAACAGCTCCACAAATAAGATTTATCCAGTCAGGGAATAAAGCTTTGGTAGATAGAATTCAATCATCAATACTAAATACAATACCTCTTTGGAAAAGTCAAATTGTTCTTGCAATTGGAATTATTAGGCAAAAAGGTGCATTGGATTTACAAAAACAAGTAACAGAAACAACAAATGAGTTATTAAAGAAAAATTCTGAAATGCTAAAAACAAATACAATAGAAATAGCAAAAGAAAATGAAAAAGGAATTGTTGAATTAGAAACACTAAAAAAAGTAAATGACGATTTAATAACAACAATTGAAGAAACAATTAAAATAAGCGAAGAAGGAAGAGTAAAACGTAAAGAAGTGGAAAAAGAATTAGTTGTAATTGAAAAAGATTTAAAAGATAAATTGTTAAATGCAAAAAATAATTAAGATTTTAAAAAATATTGTCTGCTTTCTTTAATTATAAAATAAAGAGGTGTTATTTATGAATGAAGTTAATTATAATGCTATGATTAATTTTGAAAGATTTAAAAACTTGTTTTTAGCTCAAAACAAGAAATATTATAGAAAAATAGGAATCTTCAGTTCTATATTTTTTATTCCCTTTACAATTTTACTAATATTTGCTTTTATATATGAACCATCAGGAAAAGGGGTTTTATATATTTTAGTAAGTTTATTATTAGTAGTGCTAGGAATACTTCTTATTTTTAAACCATTTATTATTTTTTATACAAGAAAGAATATTGTTACTAGTTGGTTTCAATTTCATGGATTAAAAGATTTAAAAGGCAGTTTTTCTAATTACAAGGTGGAATATAATGTTAATTTATCAAAATATGGTGTTAGTGAAAAATTTGTATCTGGTGCAGAAGTTAGATTTCCTTGGTTTACATTTACAGGAAAATATGTAGAGTCACCAGAGGGTGTTTATTTTACTTATGATGACGCTAAAAATAGTTCACTTATGTATAATATGCTTGGTGTGAACTATCTTTTAAGAGAAGAACTATCAGGAGAGACGTTGTTTATTGAAAAAGAAGTTTTAAATAAAAACCCTAATTTAATAGAAGATATTAAAAAATCAATAGAAAATTCTAAGAAAATATATAAAAATAAAAATGTTTCTAACGAAGAAAAAGAAAAAATGTTAAACTGGATAGCAAAACGTTAATTTGTAAAAAATAGGAGTTTCTATGAATAGTATTATAATATATGGTTCTCATTATGGAACAACAAAACAATATGCAGAAGAACTTTCAAAAAGAACTAATATAAAAGCAATTTCTTTTAAAAAATTTAATCAACAAATAAATGATTATGATAATATTATTTATTTAGGTGCTTTGTATGCCAGTGGAGTATTAGGAATGTCAAAAACACTAAAAAAATTAAATAATATTTCAAACAAAAAAATTCTTATTGCAACAGTTGGTCTATATAAAGAGATGTGGGATAATTACCAGACTTCAATTTCTTGGAAGGTAGGTGAAAATGTATGATAGAAAG
>CALURI010000027.1 GCA_944323135.1 Candidatus Gastranaerophilales bacterium | reverse complement strand
AAATATCATTATAAAAAACTTTTAAATATTTATAGTTATCCATTTATAACCTCATCAATTGAGTTGTAATTTTTTTGGGTGAATAAATTTTCCAAATCCCTCTCTAAATTAAGAGCGATTAGGATTTTTATAAAAGAATTCAGAGAAATTTCATGCTTGGATTCAAACCTTTTAATGGAGCCAAGACTAACACCTGATTTTACAGCAAGTTGAGCTTGAGAAATTTTAAGCTTTTTTCGATGCTGCTTAATTTTCTCAACCAATTCATGCGCTATATCATTAGGAGTTTTAGGGTTAAATAAAAAACTGTTCATAGATAATATATTATACTATTTTGGCTAAAAAGTCAATAATTAGATAATATATTATCTAATTTGTGCGCAAACTCTTCAACCCGAAACACAACAAAATGAAGTTGTGTTGTATTTTTACTCAACCAGCCTGAATACCGCTTAAACATTGTTTAAATAGTGTTTAAATTTTGTGTCATTCGTCTTTACTTTTTATAGGGAAGAAGCAATCATTGTCTGAGATTAAGCGGATTTTAAATGAATGTAGTACAACCTATAAAAAAGATAGAAGATGTTCAAAAGATTAAAAAATATCTTGCAAAAAAGCCAAGAGATGCACTGCTTTTTAATTTTGGGATAAATACAGGACTCAGGATATCGGATATTCTTTCTCTTGATGTTGGGGATGTAAAAGACAGAGATTATATTGAAATCAGAGAGAAAAAGACGAATAAGTATAAGAAATTTCCGCTTAATAGATTCTTAAAAGCGGAGATAGAAAAATTTGTAAAAGATAAACCGCCTGAGCACCCATTATTTTATACACAAAAACATTGCAGGTTGGATAGAGCACAGGCATATAGGATTTTGAATAAAGCAACACAAGCAGTTGGGGTGAAAGAAAGAATCGGGACACATACGCTAAGGAAGACTTTTGGATATCATCACTATAAAAAATATAATGATATAATACTCCTGCAAAAAATCTTTAACCATTCCTCACCATCATTAACACTTCGCTACATCGGCATAGAACAAGATACAATCGACGAAAGCTATATGAATTTTTATCTGTAATTAATTATAAAATAATATGTTTCTATGTATCATTATAAAGCAATAAACTTATTTATTTTATAATTCAAGCAAATAGTTTAAAAACATATTCTGAAAGTATTATTTCTTCCTGATTGTATTTTTTATTTTCTCTAACTAATTGATGTATTTTTTTTGAAATATCTGCTATTTTCTTATGTAGTAATATTTGCTCTGAATATTTTGGAATTGCTATATATTTTAATACGTCGATCCCCCTATTTGTAGAAATTGCGTATCCATCAATAACCTTAATAATATTAGAAGCATTAATGATTCCACAAACATAAAATGCTTCCATTTCATTATACAAATCTAACATAAGAACTTTAGAATCAACAACAATAATTTTGTCCTTATTGAATAAATTTTTATCCGCATTAGGGACACTATTATAATAGCTTCCAACAACAACAGCAGACATACTTCCGGTTTGTTCTTTCCAAAGCACTTTATATGGTGAATAAGTATAATCTCCAACATTGTCTAATCTATAAAAAGGTTGTGTTTCAGGATTGAAAAATTTACCATTCTGCATTCTTGACGAGAGTAACTCGTCATGATAGAAATCTAACCAAAGATAAGTTTCAGGAGCTTCTTTTGATAGAATTTTTTCTGGTATACCATATTTATATCTTTGACTATGAGGAACGAGCATAAACTCATTTGATTTAACTTTCCATTTAGCAATGTTACGCCCACCTAACATTGGGAAAATATATGTATCTTCAATTGTACCTATGTGAGCACCTTTTTCTTTTATATCCTCTCTTCTTTGTCTTGAAATATCATTTTCTATCTTTAAAAGACCATTAGGCATCCTTTGGGGATGCTTTAATATGTATACTCCTTTTGCTCCAGCTGGTTCAATTCCTTTTCTTCCTCTATAATAACGTGGTTTAGACCTATCAAGTACATTGTTAGCAAATTTCATATCTTCTAACGTTAACCAAGCTGATTGTATATCGTGTTGATCTACAGGTTGTGCTATAAGTTTTTTACAAGTAAGATCTTTTTCAATTTGGTGCCAGTTGTAATGAGAGTCTATTTTTTTTCTACCTCCTAATTGATTATATAGGTAATATTTTTTCATTGGGTATGTCATTTTTTTATTTTTAATAAATTTAATAACAACTGTTGGAATTGAGAATAAATTGACACCAGAAAAATCATGCACTGTTTCAATTGTAAAAGGTAAATTTTGTCCATTTCTTATAATTTCTAATTTTCTAAAACCTTCTCCACCTTTAGTTGATTTAAGAAACGAAGCTGGTAGCAAAAAGACCATTTCTCCACCATTCTTTAAATATTGATCAATTGCAACATATGTAACAGCCATTCCAAAATCATCATGAGTTGTTTTTTTATCATATGCATTTTTTTCAAAAATACCATAGCTTTGCCATATTTTTAAAGTCCCTTCTCTATAGCTTTTACTCATAGATTTCCAAGCTATCCAAGGAGGATTACCAACTACATAATCGAACTTATTTCCAATCATAGTCGGAGCAAAACTGTTTCGTAAAATAATAGGCCAGAAAGAATCTTTTCCACTTCTATGGAGTACGTAAAGTTTGTCAAATAAACTTTTTACAACATTTTCTTGAGACTCTTTTATTAACTTTTTTGCAAGAACAATATTAATAAAAATTTCATAATTCGGTTTTTCATGAATATACTTACTTAATAATTTTAAGAATTGGCTTCCTTTCTCAAAAGTTTCAAATTTTGGTAGTTCTAATTCCCCAACTGAAGTCATTAATTTAAGGGTCTTTTCATTTTCTTCAGAATATACAACAGGTGATAATATGGAATCTGCAATAAATATAGGTATACTTATTGCATTTCCAAAATCTTCATTACAATGTTCAAAATACGCAGAAAAAATTATTAAAATATAGTTAGCTTTCGCAGCAACAACAGATATAGGATTAATGTCAAACCCTATAACATTATGTGTAATTTTATTAATATCATCTTTTGTTAAAACACTATTCTTTTTTTTGTTTATTATTCTTTTTATAGCATTTGTAAGAAAAGATCCAGAACCACAACATGGATCTATAATAGATTTGTCTATATTTCCATCATAATCTGCAATATCTAGGGCATGTTCTACAATCCAATCAGGAGAAAAATATTCTCCCATTAAGTGTCTCATTTTTGCAGGTATTAATTCCATATATACTTCTTGAAGAATATCTTGTACATTTTCTGGTTTTAAAACAAAAGTACTTAAATCAAAATTTTCAATTATTGAAAATGTTTTCTTGACAATATCTTCCTCAAAACCACTATCTGTATATGTAAACCATTCCATAAAATGAGCTTCAAAAAAATTATTAACTAAATTAGTACTAGACAAATCATTACCATCAAATAGTCTATCTATTTCTGCTTTTGATAATTCTTGTTTTATAGTAAATGAAGGATCAACAAGTTGTGATAAAAATGAATAAATAAGCAACTTTAGAAAAATATTGAAAAAAGTTTGCATTGCAAATAAATATAATTTACTGTCAATAATAATATTTTCATCAATTCCATACAATTCTCTAATTATAGATGATACTTCAGTAAAATTTGTAGCTTCATAGTCTTCCCCATACATGATTCCAAAAACTCTATTCCATTCATTAAACAAAGTTCTTACGCGGTTACTTCCATTAACATTATTAATATTATAATGAATCTCTTCATATATTTTTAATATGCTATTCCTTACAAAAGAACTTTTTGTATTAATTATAGAAATAAGATTTTGTTTATTTAAAGCCATTTTCCCTTGTTGTTTTAAAAGCAAGGTAAGTTTTTTTAAACCCGACTGAAAATCTTTAATTTCAAAATAAAAAGATAAATTTAAAGGTTCCACAATTTTTAGATTAAGTTTTGTTGTATCAATCTTATTTCTTTGTGGTGAAGGTATAAAACGAGCAAAAATGAATTTATCACCATCAAAACCAACCCCAATACTATTTACAATTTTTTGGATAATAAGCTCTTCTGAATCATTATCTTTTAATCCAGCATTACTTAGAATATAATCATATAATCCATGATCTTTATTATTACGTCCATATAACGCTTCATCTATTCCATTTTTAGATTTGAATAATGCTTTTTTTTTAAATTCAAATGAAATATTCTGAAATGTTGCATCTGAACGTCCACCAGTTAAAAAAGTTTGTTCACTTCTATAATTATTATACATTTCTGAATTAACTGTCTTTAATATAGGTTTTATAATATCTGTATGAAAATGTATTTTGATATCATCCTCATTGTAAAAAATATTTTGTTTAAAATTGGCTTCTATTTCTTTAAAATTCATATTTACCTCAATTTACATATATCATAAAAGTAGTAATTGGTCAATGAACCAATTATTAAAAACAATTAAGTATTTATAAAACAGATATTTATATTTTATAAGATTTGATAGATTATTTTTTCAGAGTGATGATACAAAACCTAAATAGGAAATCGTATGAGTAAAAGCAAGAAATACAAGATTAAACAAAAAGATTTTAGGAAGTTAGAAAAACTAGCAGAGCGGATTTATAACACAGTTGTTGTAATTGATTATTTTTGCAGAACTCAGCAAGAGATTGAGGAGTTGTATAATCTTACTCCAATTGTAGGAAATTTAAGGCGAGATACTGATACTGTAAATGCTTATTTTATAAATTATCCTTACAACAAGAATTTTTAAATGGTATTTAAAATCTGTTTTAATACCGTTCAAAAAGTGTTCCAAAAATGAATTGTGTCTGAATGATACGTTTTGAAAGAATTTACTTGATATTTAACCCATTGAGAGTGATATATGTCATTGCTGTAAATGAATATAAGGGGTAACAATGATTGAATTAGGCAAAAATACAAACTTAAAAAGATTAAAGGTTTTAAGAGCTCTGATAATGAGTATTACAAAGTAATTGGATTCTATAATTTCGACACTGTAATTTGTGAAAACACTTGCGGAGAAAGATTTGTGTTTATAAAGGAGTTTTTAATAGACCCAGATAAGCCTGATGATATCTATTCAGATTTGATACTTGAAAGGAAAGAATAATGACAGAAAAAGATTATCACTTATACGGAACAAAGGTTTTAAACTTAAAAACACAAGAAATCGGATTGCTGATTTGTATTTGGAAAAATAAATTTGCAGATGCTGAGATAGATGTCTTGGATTATTCAGGGTGTCGGAAAGTTCTCAGCTTCCCGACACCTTACGGGCTGGGTTTGCTTTCGCTCACACGGCGCCCTACCGAAAATCCGCTACGCAACTTGTGTTGATAAGCAAGGCAAAAGATACAATATAGAACTTGATAGTATAAGAGGGTTTGAAGATGATTTTAAAAAATAAGCTGACAAGAGAAACCTTAGAAATAACTTATCCAGAATTTAGAAAAAAATTTGTAAAAGAAATCCAAACTGCTTTTGAAAATTATCGCAGAACACAATTAAATAAATATTTTTACAATTTTAAAGATGATAACTCAATGGAATACAATTTCTATTTCCAATTACAATGGAACTTCAACCACTTTGGAATTTCGAATTGGTATATTGAGAAAATGTAAACTATTTAGTTTGTAATATTCGTAATAGGTAATTTGCAAGATTTAATAATTCAATTGTCTCTTGTCTTGAATATTTTGTATCTCTATGGCTTTCAGGATTTTTTATACTACATAGAGCTCCTGAAAATAATTCCATTTGTGCTGTTTGTTCACTAGATAAAAGTTTACTATCTCTTAAAGGACCCTTGGTAGGTCCAAATGCATTTTTTACGAGATTTGCTCCATATAAATCTTTAAATCCTGATTTTTCTCTAATAATTATTTCTATTTGTTTAAAAGCACTGAATACAGCTGATTCATAGTGCTTATCTCTAAATAATTTAATTGTTTTTGATGGGATCAAATTCAAATTACAAATATCATCTTCGTCTAAATCTAATGATTCATATAGAGCAGTGACAATAGCTAATTTGCTTAACATTATTTCGCTGTAAGGTACTTGTCCTTTAACTGTTACTTGATAATTTTTATAATTATATTTATTTAAAAAATCATTTGTTTTGGTCATCCATTTTTCATAATCATATTTAGATATTAATAAAGAATGTTGTCCAGTAAGAGGATTAGCTATAAACTGTCTATTTCTTTCAGCAGTGGCTAATATTACTCTGGCTTCGTTTATTATAGTTTTTAAATATTCTTTTTTGTCCATACTTATTCTTCACTAAAAAAATCTTCATCAATCTTTTTGATTTCGATTTTAGTTTTAACTTGTACACCTAAATTATGTTTAATCATTAATTTTGTTAATTCTTCACCGTCTACTAATCGTAT
>CALURI010000026.1 GCA_944323135.1 Candidatus Gastranaerophilales bacterium | reverse complement strand
GACATCTCCTTTATGGCTCCCCAGGTTGGACTCGAACCAACAGCCTACCGGTTAACAGCCGGTTGCTCCGCCATTGAGCTACTGAGGATTATTCTCCGCAACTTAAATCAGTTGGGGCTTATGTGTTTATTATATAATAAAAAATTTTTATTGTAAAGTCTTTTTTATATTTTTTTTAAATTTTTTTTATAAGCTAATTAATTTTAGGGAGTTATGTTTGAAAGTTTTATTAAATTCTTAAATTCTGGGTAATGTTCACTTAATTCAGTGAATGTTCCGATATCGATTAGTTGACCTTCTTTCATGTAAATGAGTTTGTTGCATGCTTTTAGGGTGGATAATCTATGTGCAATTGCTATTATTGTTTTGGAGGCACTTATTTTTTTGAGCATGTTTGTTATTTCATGTTCTATTTCTACATCTAAAGCAGAGGTAGCTTCATCAAGTATAATTATTTCTGGATCTCGATATAGTGCTCTTGCAATCGCAAGGCGTTGTTTTTGACCTTGAGATAGGCCGTTTGAGCCTATAATTATATTTGAATCTATCCCTTTTGGATATTCTTTTATTATATCGTATAACTGAGCTGCTTTTAAAGCTTTTATTACTCCTTCATTATCTATTTTTTCACAGCCCCAAGCGATATTTTCTTTAATTGATTTATCCAAAATATTTATCTGTTGTGGTACATAACCTATTATATGTCTGAATTGTGCAAAATTGCTTTGAGTAAGTTCTATCCCATCTACAAATATTGCGCCTGAATCTTGAGGTAAAAGACCTGTTAAGACATCTGCAAGAGTACTTTTACCGGCTCCGGAAAGCCCGATAATTCCAATAAAATCTCCTTTATTTATTTCAAAAGAGATATTTTTAAGCACCGGTCTTGAATTCTCGTATGAAAAAGTAATATTTTTAAGTTCTATTTTATGTTTAAATTCTATGTTATCAGTCGTTATATAATCTGATTTTTTGAAATTTGAAAGATTACATTTTTCAAATTCATAATTAATATTTTTTACAATTGTTCTTGTTGTATTAATGTTGATTATTGATGTTTGAATTCTGTTTAGTGCCGGTGCGATTCTAAAAAGTGCTGCAATGATTATTGAGAAAGATGCAATCATCGCTGATGAATCATTATTGGACGAAGCTTGAATTGTTATAATGCAAGCTAAAATTAAAATAGCAGTTACTACGAGCATTTCTATAATGTATGGCGGTATAGAATTATAAAATCCTTGTTGCGTTTGTATTTCTTTTATTTGATTTTCATTATAAATATATTTGTCATAAAATAATTTTTCGGCTGATAAAATTTTTAATTCTTTTATATTATTAATATTTTCTAATATTGATAATTTATAGTCTTTATATATTGAGTTCATTGTAGAAGCAAGAGCTACAGTTTGTTTTTTGAAGAATTTATTTTGCAGATACATTGTAGCAATAGTAAAAACGAGTGTGCCTATTGCAGGAACGGGGAATTTAATAAATAAAAGTCCAATAATCATGATTACTATAATTACATTTGTTAAAAGGTTTAAGCCACGCATAATAAATCCGTCTACTGCCATATTACATAATGTTTCAATTATGTGTAATTTAGTGCTGTTTGATGTTTTCATTATATCTTTGTAAGGTGCATAGATATAATATTCCATAAATTTTGATGTAATATCTTTTTTCCAATTGCTAATAAATTTATTTTGAATATATTGAACATAAATCATAAATAAATTTTTAGCTATAAATATTAAAAGAACGCAAAGTCCTATAATTAATCCTGTTGTAAGTGTATTTTCAATATTCACATAAGGTATATGAATAGTTTTGTTGAAATTTTCCGGGCTTATTATAAGAAGCATAAATGGATATATAAGAGCAACTCCGGTAAGTTCAAGCAAACCCGCAATGAATGATAAAATTGTGAAACCAATTAAAGAAAGGTAATGTCCTTTCCCATAATATGTAATAAATTTTCTGTAATTTTCAAGTTTCATATAAACCTTATAAAATAATTAAGATAATAGCATTATTTTTTAATATAATATATAATCATGGTAAAGGAAGGAGTTAATTATGTCAAATCCGATATTAAATGATGATAGGTTTCCGGCTCAAGAGGCTGTTCTTGACAGTGAGCCTATGACAGTATCAGGAACTGTTAACAAAATTTTTATGCTT
Organism: Candidatus Gastranaerophilales bacterium; assembly: GCA_944323135.1. Lineage (GTDB taxonomy): Bacteria > Cyanobacteriota > Vampirovibrionia > Gastranaerophilales > Gastranaerophilaceae > Stercorousia. The sequence goes on along the minus strand of CALURI010000026.1, from coordinate 4,441 downwards.
TTTGTATGCCTTATAGCCGGTGCTGCAATAAGTTTGTATTCGTTATTTACAAATCCCGGAATAGTTCCGGCATTAATGATAGGCGGCTCTATTTTAGGTTTTATTCTGGTTATTGCAACTTGCTTTAATGTAAGAATTGCAAAATATACAGCTGCACCTTACGCATTAATGGAAGGTTTGGTATTAGGTGCGTTTTCAGCGTTTTTTGAAGCTCAATGGCATGGAATTATTCTGCAGGCAATACTTGCTACTTTTGCAGTTTTGTTTGTTATGTTGATGCTTTATAAAGTAAAAGCTATTCGTTATACTGAAAAATTCCAAGCAGTATTGATGACTTCAATGTTTTCAATTTTGGCTATATATTTAATTCAGATAATTGCTTCATTTTTTGGCAGAAGTATTCCTTTGATATGGGAAGCAGGTGTTGTAGGTATCGGTTTCAGTATATTTGTTGTCGTAATTGCAGCTATGTCATTAATTCAAGACTTTTTCTTCATTGAAACATCTTCTCAAAGAATGTTAAGTAAAGATTATGAATGGTTTGGTGCTATGGGGTTAATGATTACCCTTGTATGGCTGTATACTGAAATTTTACGATTATTGGCAAAATTGAACAGTAGGAATTAATTGCTGTTTAAAGTTATTAAAAATAAAAAAAACGACTCTTTTGAAGAGTCGTTTTTTATATTAAATCTCCATAAATTTTACCATTTTCAAATTTATTTATTTTTACTGTTTGTAAAGTATTAAATAAATTTTGGTTATTTGAATTTATCAGAACAGTTAGATAATTGCGTGTTACGCCTTTAAGCATACCGGAATTTTTATCTAAGTGTTTTTCTATCAAAATTTCTTGTTCAAGACCGATATTTTTGTTTACAAATTCAGTATATTTGAGGAAAGATATAGCTTTTATAACATCTGCTCTGATTGCTTTTGTTTTATCGTCTAATTGCTCTTTTTCAAGAGCTCCTTTAGTTCCTTGTCTTATTGAATATGGAAATACATGGATTTTTGTAAGTCCTGATTTTTTTAAGTTTTCAACTGTTGTATTAAAATCTTCTTTTGTTTCCCCTGCAAAGCCCGTGATTATATCACTGCCAATAAAAGGTAAATTAAACATTGAATTTATTTTATCAATTTGTTTAAGATATTCTTCTACAGTGTAAAATCTGTTCATGGAACGTAGAGTTTTATTGCAGGCAGATTGTAGTGAAAGATGAAAATGCGGACAGAATTTTTTAGATTCAGATAAAAATTCTAACATTTCATCAGTGATTTCATGCGGATTTAAAGAACCTAGTCTGTATCTTTCAATAGATGTTTTAAGCTCTATTTCTTTTAATAAATCAAGAAGTGTCAAACCGTTTTCTTTTCCCCATAGTCCAATGTGTATTCCTGTTAAAACGATTTCTTTAAAACCGTGTTTTGAAAAGTTATTAATTTGGTTAATAATAAATTCTGTTTTAGCACTTCTGCTTTTTCCTCTGGCAAATGGAATAATACAATATGAACATCTGTTATCGCATCCGTCTTGTATTTTTACACTTGCTCTGGTTTTTGTCATATCGGTTAAAACAACTTCATTAAATTTGCTCTGGTGCATAATATCACCAGCAATGCATTTATTCGATGTGTTTTCAATTTCGTTAAGAATTTTGTATAAATTTAATTTTTCATCATTGCCTATAACTATATCAATAAATTCATTTTCAAGAAGCTTTTCTTTTTCAACTTGTGCAATACATCCTGTAAGTATTGTGATAATTTGAGGTTTTTTGTGTTTTGCAGCACGAAGGAGATACATTGCTTCATTATCACTTTTGTGAGTAACCGTACAAGAATTTAATATATAATAATCAGCATCATTTATGTCTTTAGTATTCAGTATTTCGTTTTTTTCTAAATTTTCGGCTATTATGGAGCTTTCAAATTGGTTTGATTTGCAGCCCATTGTGTGAATATAAAACTTTTTCATATCTTAATAATATAGAAAATATATTCTTGTGTAAATATTTTTAACAATAATTTTATTTATTAGCAAAAAATTTTACTTTTTGTTTTTAATAGAGTATAATCGATTTGTGAAAGTGTAGGTGTGTGTATGCAAATTTCAGCAATTAACCCTAATTTTCAGGGTAAACGTGACAGAATTGATGAACTTATTAATTTAAATGACAGTACAGTACAACGTATAGCTTACGAAAAAACTTTATCCCGTTCAAATGAAAAAAAACATAATCTTATAACAAACGGACTTATAGCAGCATCTCCTGTTGCAGCAGGTTTGAGCGAAGCTGTTTTTAACAGCGGTAAAACAAAAATCTTTTCCAAAGAAGTTTCAGGATTGGCTGCAAGATTTGCTAACGGTTTAAAAGTTGGCGGCTTGTGGGGTGCTTCTCTCGCAGCTATTGGTTTGTTGGGAATAGCAAAAGCCGAATTGGTAAAAGCTTCTCCTGATGTACGTAAATTTGATTCACAACATCCGTTATTGTCATTAGGAACGATGTTGGCAGCTGGTTTTGGTGCTGTTACATTGGTAAATAAAGGTGCTATGAAACTTGCAACTAAAGAAGCTCCTAAATTTATGCAAAAAGCAACTAAAAAAGTCGCAAAATTTGTAAATAATAATAAACTTATCACAGGTATGAAAAACGGAGTTAAAAAAGCAGTTGCAAAAACCCCTGAACCTTTGAAAAATCTTGCAGGTACAGCATTAAGCTGGTCTCCTCATATTCTTCTTTTAGGTGGTGTGCTTCATTCTTTATCACATGGCGCTGCTGTAAACAGAGAATTTGCGAAAAATTATAATGATATAAAAGAAAAACAGTTAAATCTTGCAAAAGCTCGTCAAAGAGAATTAGTTATGGAAAATGATTTCTTAAAAACTGATGAGCAAAATCGTGAAGATTTAGAGTTGTTAAACAACCCAATGGCAGATTTGCCTGCTGATGTTGTTGATAAAGCGGCTAATAAATCAGCAGGAATTCATGAAGATTTAGATGTTTAATATCAAACAAATTAAATATTAATAAAAAAGACTGATTTATTTATCGGTCTTTTTTATTGAAAAATTTTTGACAGCTTCTTCAACTTTTTTGTATATTTCTCTAATTGATTTAACAAAATCATCTTTTGTATCAATATTTAATTTAATAGGGGTTTTATATTCTTTATTATTATGATTTGCAGATTTTGAAAATACTGTCATTGAAGTGTTGTGAAAAATATCGTTATTTAATTCGTTAAAGAATATATGAATATTTTCTTTTTTTGCGTAATTATTTAATGCACTCATGTTATTTTCATTAAATATGCCATAATATTTTCTTTGGAGTTTTTTCGGACAATTAATATTTGAAGATATTGCAAGTGGTAATTTGTTAAATTCTTTTTCTGGCCAAATATCTAATATTACAGAATTTATTTTTATACATTTGCTCATAATTATTCTCCTTTTTTATATGGTATTATAAATATACAAAAAGAGATATCCTTTTTAGGATATCTCTTTTTTGTTATATTAATGAGAATAAAATGATTATTTCATTAATTCTCCAACAGCTTTGTATACTGCCATACGTTTAGCAGCATCTTCTTCTGCTTTGTTATATAATTCTTCAGCAGCTGCAGGATTTGTTTTAAGTAATGACTTATAACGTCCTTCAGATCTGATGAATTCTTGGTAGCTTCCTTTTGGATCTTTAGCATCCCAAGTGAACGGTGCTTCAGGGTTAGCAGGGTTATATCTGTATAATGGGAAGTAACCTGCTTCTACAGCACGTTTTTGTTCAGTTTGAGTTTTGCTCATATCGATACCGTGTGCGATACAAGGTGCATAAGCAAAGATGATTGATGGTCCTTTATAGCTTTCTGCTTCTTTGAATGCTTTAAGAGTTTGAGCCCTGTCAGCGCCCAAAGCAACTGATGCTACATATACGTAACCGTAAGACATACTCATCAAGCCCATGTTTTTCTTGTATGTTCTCTTACCGCCTGTAGCAAATTTTGCAACAGCACCTGTAGGAGTTGATTTAGAAGCTTGACCACCTGTGTTAGAGTAAACTTCTGTATCAAGAACAAGAATATTAACATCTTTATCTTGAGCTAATACGTGGTCAATACCGCCGTATCCGATATCGTTTGCCCAACCGTCACCACCGATAATCCATACTGATTTGTCGGTAAAGTAGTCTTGAAGTTCTCTTACTTTTGCTAAATCTGGACATTCGCAGTCAGCATATTTTGCAAGAACTTCTTTTGCTTTATCTTGAGCTTTTACTGCTTCTTCTGTTTTTGAATTTTCAAAATGAGACATTGCATTTTCAAGAGCTTCTTTCAAATCAGCAGGAGTTTTTTCATTAGAAAGAACTTTTTCTACATAAGATTTTAAAGTTGCTCTGTTTTGGTCAACTGCTAATCTCATACCAAAACCGAATTC
>CALURI010000025.1 GCA_944323135.1 Candidatus Gastranaerophilales bacterium | reverse complement strand
GAATTCTTCTCAAAACTTTCAGATATGGATGTTAATATGCCATTCTTTATGTATGCAGAAGAAGCTGCTGACGGTTTAAACAGATTAAATCAACAAAGATTATGGATGGAAAGACCTGAAGGCAAAATTCCTTGCTACGATGTAGACAGAGCTAAAGTTGAAAAAATTATTAAAAACTCTATTAAAGAAGGCAGAGCTCAACTTACTACTCTTGAATCAATCGATGTATTACAAGCTTATGGTATCCGCGCTTGCAAATACGGTTTAGCAACAAACGAAGAAGAAGTTGTTGAACTTGGTAATTCAATCGGATATCCTGTTGTAATGAAAATGACTTCAAAAACAACTTCACACAAAACAGATGTAGGCGGTGTTGTTGTTAATATCAAGTCAGAAGAACAATTGAGAAGAGAATACAAAGGATTACTTGAAAGACTTGAAGCAAAAGGTTTGCTTGAAGGTCTTGAAGGTGTAATCATTCAGGAAATGGTTAAAGGTAACCGCGAAATGGTTTGCGGTATCGCAACAGATCCTCAATACGGACCAATGATGATGTTCGGTTTAGGCGGTGTATTCGTTGAAGTTATGAAAGATGTAACTTTCAGAATTGCTCCATTAACAGATGTTGATGCAATGGATATGATTAAATCCGTAAAAGCATACAAATTGTTAGAAGGTGCAAGAGGTACAAAACCTGCTCAAATCGATCAAATCCAAGAAACATTATTGAGATTATCTCAATTAGTAAGCGATTTTAAATACATTGATGAATTAGATATTAACCCATTGTTAATTTCTGAATCAACTGGTGAAGGAATCGCTGTTGACGGTCGTATCAAAGTAAGACTTGAAGAAGCAAAAGAAGCTCTAGGATGTACTTGTACATCTTCTTGCTGCTGCGGCTAATAAAAAAAATTAATAGCAAAAAATAATTTTTACCGGTCTTTTATTAATTATAAAAGACCGGTTTTTACCCCCCCCCCCATCTACTAAACATAACTACACAATTACTTAAGAAAGGTCAAAAATGCGAATTGAAAGAATGATAAATGCCGCTATAGGAGCAACAAAAGACAGATGTTATATTACTCGCGGAGCAAAGCAAAAATTAGAGGGAATAGATTTACAATATTATAAAGATTTGCAAAAAAGTACAGGAGCTTCTGTACACAACCCAATCAAAGTAATAAAAAACTGGTATAAAGCTTATAATAAAAATCTGGAAAAGTTAAAAATTATTGAAGATTTAAACAGACCGTTTAAAAAACCTACAATAATTAATGAAATATTTCACAGATTAACAAAAAAATAATAAATTGTAAATTTTTCTTAACGAATAAACAAAAAATCCCTTTATTTTATATCATTATTTTATGGTCTAAAATAAGGGGTATTTATTTATGAGAATTTCCGCTATACAAAATTATCAAACTAACAATTATTTTTTAGGAGAGAAAAAAAATAAACTTAAAAATGCCGCAGGCGCTGCAGCAATTGCGCTTGCCACAGCAGCACCTATAAATGATGCAAATGCTCAATATTATTATTATACTCCTCCACTAGCCTTAAATCCTCCTACAACAATATATTCTCCGGCTAATGTCCCGGATTGTTTTATTATCGGAGATTTACAAACATTTAACGAAGAAAAATCAATGAAACAGGTTTTTGATGAAATTGATTCAAATGGTAATTCAAACGGAACAATTTCTGCAAATGAAGTTATTAGAACAGACAAAAACAATAAAACAAGATATAATGTATACCCTTATAACATTTATACTCAATATCAAAGCCAATATACAAGAAATCTCTTCCAAACTCTATCACAAACATATAATGAAGAAGATTCCAATCCGAATACGATAAATTTTAATGAATATAAAGCAATAATGGAAGACTATTTAGAAGCAAAACATGTAACAAACTTTATCGATTTGTTTACCACACCTGGTATAGTATACCCTCTTCCTCCGCTATTCAAGCCTAATGAACCTCATCATCACAAACATAGAGATCATAATAGACCACCTGAGCACCACAGAAGATAAACATAAATTATAAAATAGCAAGAATAAGTTTTTTTATTAAAATTAACTGTTCTTCTTTTGCTAACGATAAAATGTCATTTATGTCTGATTTTAAGTGATTTTTAGCATTGTTTTCACATTTATCAAAATATATTAAATCATTAGGTGTTACAGCTAAAACTTTTGCCATTTTTAAAAGAGTTTCAACAGATGGCAAACTTTCTCCCGCTTCAATTCTTGCTACTTGCCTTACATCAATATCTATTAATTCAGACATTTTTTCCTGAGTATAGTTATGCAGTTTCCGTAAATTTTTAATCTTTTGTCCGAAAAATTTCTTATCCATAACAGCTCCTTTTAATAGAGAATACTAAGAGCCAGATTAAAACAACATGCTAAAATTATCATTATACAATTGACTTTATGCAATATATAGCATATAATAATAATATATATGCTGTGGAGGTCATGATGAGGAATAAATTATATCAACTCAAAAATATAAATAAAACAACTGAAAAACACGCTTTCACCTTAGCGGAAGTTTTGATTACTCTCGGAATTATAGGAGTTGTTGCAGCTTTAACTATGCCTACATTAATTGCCAATCACAGGAAAACAGTTGCTGAAACAAGATTAGCAAAATTTTACAGTACTATGAACCAAGCTATAAAAATGGCTGAAGCGGATTATGGTAATGTTAACCAATGGGATAAATATGAACTACTTTGCGAAAAAGATGAAAATGGGAATGACGATACAAGTAAATTAATTACAAATATTGAATATTTCAATAAATATTTTGCACCATACATAATTGCAAACAGAACAGTTACGAATGACGGAACTGGCCGTGTAGTCGTTTATTTCGCGGATGGAAGTCTCGGATTATTTGATGCTCAAGCTATAGTTTTTTATCCAAATGCGAAAGATTACTCCGTTACGGAAAACCATATCAGTGGCGGATTAAGAGGTGATTATTCACAAATGGGAACAAAATGTTTCACATTTCTTTTTAGTCCAACAGATAACACTACAGCTAATAAATATCACTACAATAAAGGAATTGAACCATACAAATACAATTGGGATGGCACAGAAGAAATGCTGAGAAATAACAATAATATAGGATGCAAACAAGAAGTTAGTAATTCAAGAGCATACTGTACCGCATTAATACAAATGAACGGTTGGAAAATACCTAAAGATTATCCGCTTAGATTTTAATATTCTGTCATATCATCAGACTAATAATTGGTATTTTACAATTGCAGTAATTTGAGCATCATTAATATTAATTATAATTATTTCAAGACTTTTAGAACAATTCAGACATAATGCATAAATTTATTTAGCATTGTATTGCTTTTAGGTTTATTTATCGCAAGTATTACTGAAAAAAGAGACCCGCTCTTTTATCTTGGAGTTTCTGCACTTGTAGGGCTGATTGCAGGATTTTTTAATTTAACTGGCAAAATATTGACAAATTAAAAAAAATAGTAAATAATATAAATGAAATACAGGAGGCATAAATTATGGATTTAAGAGCTTTTAGGATTGCCCCCCCCCCGCAAAGATAGCTAATCACAAGGGTTTATGGGCTTTCACCTTAGCGGAAGTTTTGATTACTCTCGGAATTATAGGAGTTGTTGCAGCTTTAACTATGCCTGCATTAATTGCCAATCATAAAAAAACAGTTGTTGAAACAAGATTAAAAAAGTTTTATTCTTCTATTAATCAGGCAATTAAAATGGCAGAAATTGAATACGGAGACAAAGAAGACTGGCAAGTTAAGGACACTGATGATTTCTGGGATAATTATCTTTCGAAACATCTAAATTATATCAATGTTGAAGATTCTCAAAGCAGCAGCTACAACAATAAAATCGTTTCATTTGCAGATGGTAGTGCTGTAATTATAAACATATACTACTCTTCAACTTGGGATGAAACAACAAATGGCGGTCATTTTATTTTCTGTCCGGAAGCAAAACACTGCAAAAAACCATATACCACAGAAAACATGGAAAAAGATAAAGGTAAAAGAAACTTTACATTCGGTTTTTGGCCAAATGAAACAAGAAGCGGTTTTAAATACCATCAAAATAAAGGTGTTGAGCCATACAAAGTATGGTGGAACGGAGATCAAGAAACACTTTATACAGACAGTACATACGGATGTAATACATCTGCTTCATCAGGCAAATTGTATTGTGCTGCAGTAATCCAAAATAACGGATGGAAAATTCCGAAAAATTATCCTATAAGATTTTAAAAAATTGACCTTAATTCATATTGATGATTTAATAAATCTATGAATTATATTTTCTATTTTTTAATAGTAATTTCTATTATTGTGGGTGCTGTCAACGGAAGATTAAATGAAGTTGTTAATTCAATACTTTCAGGCGCAGAATTGTCTGTAAAAGTTGCATTTTCGCTTATCGGGATAATGGCATTTTGGCTTGGAATTATGAATATCGCAGATAAATGCGGTCTTATTTTAATTATTTCAAAACTGATAAAACCGATTACAAAAAAATTATTTAACGAAATTCCGGAAGATTCCCCTGCCATAGGAGATATAGCAATGAGCTTTTCTGCTAACGCATTCGGGCTTACAAATGCTGCAACTCCAATCGGAATTAAAGCTATGGAAGAATTACAAAAACATAATAAAGATAAAAATTCAGCCTCAAATGCAATGTGTATGTTTCTTGCCATGAATACAGCAGGATTTCAACTTATACCTGCAACAGTAATTGCCGTATTAATAAGTATAGGCTATAAAAATCCGACAGAAATTATTGCTCCGACACTTCTTGTAACAAGTATAGCTTTTGTCAGTGCTATTGTTCTTTCCAAAATTTTCCAAAGTTTTTGGGAACCTCAACAAAGCTCTACGGAGGATAAATAAAATGTTTCAAACATTAATGAACATAATTTCTCTATGGGCTCTTCCTTCAATTATCATTTTAATATTAACAATGGGCTTATTAAAAAAAGTTCCGTTATATGAAACATTTACAGAAGGTGCAAAGGACGGATTTAAAGTTTCGATAAATATCATACCATATCTGGTTGCAATAATCGTTGGGATTTCAATGTTCAGAGCATCTGGTATTATTGATTTAATACAAAACTTTTGTTCCCCGCTTCTTACTTATTTTCATATACCGGCAGATACAATTCCTGTTATGCTTGTAAGACCTTTGTCAGGTTCTGCAGCACTTGGTGTATTCTCTGACATTGCACATAATCTTGGGCCTGATGATTATGCGACCAAACTTTCTGCAGTAATGATTGGTTCAAGCGAAACAACTTTTTATGTTTTAGCTGTATATTTTGGTGCTGTAGGAATATCAAAATTACGTTATGCACTAATAATTGGATTACTTGCAGATGCTATAAGTATTCTGGCAGCAATCGCGGTCTGTAGTTTGATGTTCTAAAGTCTGTTTCAACCCAGCTTTGAGTAAATTTAAAATTATTATTTTTAATTATAGCTTTTACAAGAACAGCATAATTTATATCTATAAAATTAATTTTGTTTATTCTTTCTATAACAAAATCTTTACTCCCGCAATTATGGCAGAATTGTTTTTCAGGAATAATCTTTCCATTTTTAATTATTCCGCGTAACTTGACACCGCAACAGCCACACCTTACAAGATACCATTGATTTTCAATCAATTCTCCGCAATCAGGGCAATAAGAAAAATCAACATCGGGTTTTACCTTACTATGCTCACATTCCTTATGAAATTTAAACAACTCCAATATTGTCATATCTAGTTAATAATAATTTATAGAAAAATGTCAATAAAACTTTAATAAAAAATTTAAAAAGCTTTAATCAAAAATATTTGTATATCTTTATTTACTCTTTCAACCCTTTTAACATATCTCATATCAGTTAAATTCGTTAATATTAAAACAACAGCAGGCTTTTTATGCGTCATCTCTGCATAATACAAAGACTGTCCTATACTTTCAGCCCATTTTTTTGCGAAATCAAATTCAATTGCATAATCCCTGGTTAAACAATCAACTCTTGTCATATCCCAAAGGCGAAATTCTTTTTTCCCAAAACTTGGTGTGCACCATTGATTAACATAATATGACTCAGTTTGATTGCTTTTCATAGATTGAATATTATACAAACTTTTTGGGACATAATTCAATTGAAAATATAGAATTCCACTGGCAATAAGAATAAATGAAACAAAAAAAGAGACTATTTTATTTTTATACTTCTTACGCATAAAAACATTATACAACAAAAAATATAGCCCAACTGATTAATTGCATTCAAATAGCAATTTACATTTAATAATAATATAAATCTTTTTCATACTTCCAGCTATTCTTAATTCCAACTGAGCTTTATGCATTTGCAAAAAGCTCTTTTCTTTTAGAAATAACCTATTTCTTTATAATAATTAAATCACCGCGTTTAACTAATTTAGATAAATACTCAATAACGTTATTACTCATCCTTATACAACCGTTAGAAACACGTTTGCCAATACTTGTAGAATCATTATTTCCATGAATAAATTGTCCTGTCATAGACTTTTCACCGGTATAAACATCAACTTTATCTAAAATAATAGTACGCGGGCCAAAACTTGAAGGATTTCGTCTTCTTTTAGTTGACCTTGGAGCAGTAGAATACGGGTATTTTTCTACATGAGAAACCATATTTACTCCCGGATAAGTAGGAGTAGATTTTTTCCCGGTTGCAACCAAATAAGCACTAATCGGGTTCCCATCGTTATCATAATAATATAAAACATTCTCAGAAACAGAAATTACAAACTTAGCATTTTTCTTTTCACCCATATAATACAAAGAAGGATCAGGCGACTTAGCTAAATACTCAGGAGACGAAGTTCCTTCAGGAGGAACTTTCCCAGAAATTTCAATAGTATCGCTATGAATAGATTGTGCAGCCACAGGATTTTTGTTAATGCCGTAAGCAAATGCACCAGACAAAGCAGTAATCGCTAAAAATTTAGGTAATGTTAAACTAGGTATTTTCATAATTATTTATATATAAAAAAGAACTAATAGCTCAATCTATCTATTAGTTCTTTTAAAAATAGGCGCTGGCAACGAGTTATCTTCCCAGGCGGTGGCCCGCCAAGTATTTTCACCGATGTGAGTCTTTACGACCGTGTTCGGGATGGGAACGGGTGTTTTCCTCACTCTTGGTCACCAGCAAATCTTTTAAGTGGGATTTACTGTACCCTGAAAGCTGCATAAGGATTATAAACTAACGCAATCACCTAACTTTGTTAGGAAAAGCCCTCGTCCTATTAGTATCAGTCGACTGAAAATGTTGCCATTCTTACATCTCTGACCTATCAACCGTGTAATCTGCACGGGGACTTACTGACTTGTGTCATGAGAGATCTCATCTTACGGTGGGCTTCGTACTTATATGCTTTCAGCACTTATCCGCTTGGAACACAGCTACCGG
>CALURI010000024.1 GCA_944323135.1 Candidatus Gastranaerophilales bacterium | reverse complement strand
TCGGGATGTAGCGCAGTCTGGTAGCGCACCGTGTTCGGGTCGCGGGGGTCGCAAGTTCGAATCTTGTCATCCCGATTTTTTAATTCTTTATTTGAAAGTATATTTTTATTGAAAAATTTCACTCTCTCCCTCAATTCTACGATTTTTATTTAAAATGTTTGAAATTTTCGTTAAAAAGTAGTATGATTATTCGGTAGCGATATTGAAAGAGGTTATTATATGAAATTACACATGCAGATACTTATTGCATTAGGTCTTGGAATAAAAAGGAATTGGCATATATTTTTCGGTATTATTCTAGGTATTGTAGTCGGAATATTTTTACATGGTCATGAATATCCGCTTGTTTCTACCGTTTTAACGTTTATCGGTCAAGTATTTATAAGATTAATCCAAATGGTAGTAATTCCTCTTGTTGTTTCAGCCATAGTAATAGGTATTACAAGCATAGGCGATAACAAGCAGCTAGGCAAATTTGGCACAAAAATGATTGTATATTACGGAATAATAACTACAATAGCCGTAGCAATCGGTGCAGTCTTAGCACTAATTATGAAACCGGGTATAGGAGCTGCACATTACATAGCTGAGAATACTGCAAGTGAAGTTCAAGCCTCAGTAGCAACAGCTATGGCACAACAACAAGGCAATATCTTAAATATATTTTTAGGGTTTATTCCTAGTAACCCAATGCATTCATTTGCATCAGGTGATATGGTACCGATTATAGTATTTGTTGTAATTTTTGCAGTAGCTCTTGCAAAAGTCGGTGATGTAAACAGACCTATCGTATCATTTTTTGAATCAGTATTTGCCGCAACGATGAAAATAACCGATTGGATTATGTATGTTGCAGCTCCAGGTGTATTTGCATTAACAGCAAGTGCTGTTTCCAGTTTTGGTATAGACATTTTTACAAGTATTTCAAAATATCTTCTTGTATTATTTATAGGTTTTATGTTGCAGCTTTGTGTTGTTTATCCTCTCTTCTTAAAATTCTTTTCAAAAGTCAATATCGGAATATTATATTCTGCAGTTGCAGAAGCTATGATGGTAGCATTTGGTACAGCAAGTTCATCAGCAACTTTACCTTTAACTGTTGCTTGTTGCGAAAAAAGGGGTATTTCTCATAAAATTGCAAGCTTTGTACTCCCATTAGGAGCAACATTGAACATGGATGGAACTGCTTTGTTACAAACAGTTGCGGTAATATTTTTAGCACAAGCTTACGGCGTTGCTCTAACCCCATTTTTAATAGTTGAAATTGCTCTTCTTGCGATAATTGCATCATCAACTTGCGCCGGAATTCCTGGTGCCGGCTTGATTACTATTGCATTAATTCTTAACGGTATGGGATTAAGTCCTGAACAACTTGTTGCAGGTTTTGCATTCCTATTTACAATCGAAAGAGTTACAGATATGATGAGAACGTTAGTAAACGTTACATCAGATGCAGTTGTTGTTGCTGCTATTGCTGATAATGAAAATGAAATTAATTATGATTTGTTCAACAATCCTGCAGCTTATGAAGATATAGCTTAAAAATATAAAAACTATTTGATTGTAAAAAAGATAAGCTTATAAGCTTATCTTTTTTTATGCTAATATTTTGATATGAACACAACAGATAAACTTGCATCTACACATTTAGGGAAAAAATCAGAAGGGAGCAAAAATTACAATCCGTCACTTCTTGTTCCTATTCCACGCTTTGAAAACAGAAAACAATATAATATAGAAGAAAACAATTTGCCTTTTGAAGGATTTGATATATGGCACGCTTATGAATTTTCAGCCCTTACCGCAAACGGAATCCCTGTTACAAAACTTTTAAAGCTAAAATATAATTGCACAAGCAAATTCCTTGTGGAATCGAAATCTCTAAAACTTTATTTGAATTCATATAACATGACAAAATTCGGAACAACAACAGATGAATGCCTTGAAATTTGCAAAAAACAAATTGAAAAAGACTTAAGCGAAAAACTCGAGTGTAAAGTAGAAGCAAACTTTATTGATAATAATGCCAAACGTGTTGAAATATTTGAAAAATTTGAAAATATAATGAATTTTGTAGATGAAGCTAATTTAAAAGTAGAAAGATTTAAAGAAACTCCGGAATTACTTCAAACAGAAGAAAGCCATAATGAACAAAGTTATTACCTAACATTTGACTCTCTTCGTTCGAATTGCAGAGTAACTCACCAACCAGATTTTGGAGATTTATTTCTTTATTACAAATCAAAAAAACACATTTTAGAAAACAGTCTGGTAAAATACTTGAGTTCTTTCCGTTCCGAATTCCATTTTCACGAAGAATGCTGCGAAATGATTTTCAAAAGATTGCATGAACTACTAAACCCTAATGATGAATTGTTTGTTTGTGCATTATATACACGAAGAGGCGGAATTGATATAAATCCGTCAAGATGGACTAAAAATTGTATAATTGATGATGTTTTCAAACTTATAGACTTAAAAAAATTTGCAAGAGGAAGCATTAAACAATAATGAATAACAGAAAACTAGGTAATGCCGGCGAAGATCTGGCCTGCCGATACTTAGAAAAAAACGGATACGAAATTTTAGAAAGAAATAAACAGTATTCACATTTTTGCGAAATAGATATTATTGCAAAATATAAAAATACAACTGTTTTTGTTGAAGTAAAAACGCGTAAAACAAACAATTTTGGAACACCCTTTGACGCAATTACAAAAACAAAATATGACAATATTAAACGCGGAATCCATTTTTATTTGTCTGAACATAAAATAAAAGAATACAGAATAGATGTAATAGGCATAACCTTAAAACCTGAAATTAAAATAGAACACTTGAAAAATGCATATTTATAACATAATTTATTTTTTAATCTAAAACTAAATAAATAAATCTGTTAACGTATTCTACTTTGTAAAAAAAAAACATATAATATTTACATAATTTCATGTTTATTATTACATGTGGATAAAAGGATAGGTAACAATTGTTAAATAATTTCGAAAGTTTTGATAATTCTGAAACATCAGCAAGAAAATCAGCCCTAATTCAAGAAAGAATAGGTCTTGTATCAACTCATATGTATAAACAGTTTTTGGATTATCAACATGCAAATATCAACACAAATGAAATTTTTGCAAGAATGATTGATAATTTGCAAATAGTTGTAGATACATTAAAAGAAGCTTTTTCATCAAGAAATGTAACCACTCAAAATATTTATGTAGATACAGATCCACAAAAATCTATTGTAATAGTAAATATTCTCTGGCACAAAATGAGCTTTACAACACGCTGCAACTATCAACCCCAAGCTCTATATCGGGAAGACGGTCAGCATCTTTTTTCCAGCAGAATAATGGCTGTTAAAGGCAACTACTACGAACTTATGAAAGGTGTAACCGATCACGATGATGAAATGGGTAAACTCCTTGATAATGAAGTTGCGTCACTGTTTATCCCGCCTGAATCAACACAAAATTCAATAATGAAAATAAAACATCTGCCAAACCGTGAGTTTTATTTAAATCAAGTTGATGCCCCAAGAGAGTTTGTACTAAAAGTAGTTGAAACAATATGTGGCGGCGGTTTTTATCACGAAGAAGGGGCAAGAAAAAGTTTTAACATCTAACCTAAATCAGATGGAAGTTTTGATGAAACTTCGGCAACAATTCTTTGCACATCGGCACCGCCTATAGCAACTTCTAAAATTAAAGGACTTTGGATTAATACAGTTTCCGCATAATCCATTGTATCAACATTTATAATATTAAATTCGATGAAATCTTCTCCGGCAAAAATTAATTTACCATATTCACTACCGGTTGCCCATTTAATAAACATATATTGATTTTCATATTCTTTAAGTTTTTCTATAAGTCTCATCCTTTATCCCCGTAATGTCTTACAATATATATTGTAGTGATTTATTATTATAAGTCAAGGCTAAAATTAAACAAAAAAAAGAAGCTGCACCTTTGTACAGCTTTGAACAATAATCTTGGGAGGAGATTTGGGGATAGTTGTACATGCATGATAATTCAAGCATGTTTTTTTTGTTACACATGTAATCAAAAACTTAATAAAAATTTACAATTTATTGATTTTATAATATAATAAGTGTATAGAGGAAACAGCATGAAAATACTTGTAATAAACGGCGTAAATATGAATATGCTTGGGTTAAGAGAACCTGAAAAATATGGAAGCATGACTTTAAAAGATTTAGAAAAAGAATTATATGCCTTCTCATTCAAACTTGGAATTGACATAGAAACTTTTCAAAGCAACTTTGAAGGCGAAATTGTAGAAAAAATTCACAGTGCTAAAGACACTTTTGACGGGTTAATAATTAACGCAGGAGCATATACACATACAAGCATTGCAATCAGAGATGCAATAGCATCAATTGATATTCCCGCAGTAGAAATACATATGACCAATATATATAAAAGAGAAGAATTCAGACATCTTTCATATATTGCACCTGTATGCATCGGACAAATATCAGGATTTGGGATAAATAGTTACAAATTGGGGCTTGAAGCAGTTGTCAATTATTTAAAATCCGACAACAAATAAACCTTATTATTTTTTCTCTCTTCTTTTAATAGCACGAAAACTGAACTTTTATCTATTTTTGAAATTCTTCAACAAAAGCTTTACCAACTGCAAGAGCTTTTAATTCAGGTTGTTCAACACCTGCTTCAGCGTATTTTTTTTCTGCAAGCTCAGCAACGTCAAGAGCACGCTTTGCAAGTTCAGGATTTGCAGCAAAAACTTTGATATCATTTTCCAGATTATCAACTTTCACAGTAGAACGATCAACAGGATTATCCGGAATTTCATTAATCTCTTTTGTTTGAGCTTCAGGCTGAACTGACTGTTGAACATCCTGAGAAGCTTCCGGTTTTATATATTCTGTTTTTTGAACCTGAGGTTGTGCTTGTTGTGAAATAATTGGGCTTTGTGGATTTTTGGGTATCTCAGTCATAGGCGAATCCTCTTTTCTTTTCGGGGTTACGATATATTATGTCGTAACATTTGTGTGACTCAATATTCTCGTTTATTGCTTTAAAACATCAAAATATTTTTTTTTGCTAGTTTGTAAAAAAAAAATTACAAAAATTAATATATAATCTTTTTTTACAGACTGTTTATGATAATATTAAAGTACAAAACAGATGATTATAATATATAAACGTTATATAAAGTATACAACATTAAGGAAAGTATTGCAACATGAATTTTACTAATTTATTTAGTAACATAAATCCGAGAGAAGTAATCAGAAATCTTCCTGATGCAGTTTTTGTAATAGATTTTGACGGAAAAATTATTTGGGCAAATGATAAAGCTGCAATTATTTTTGAAAGTAAAAGAAATGATTTAAAAGGACTTCATTTTGATGAAATAGTAGCAAACGGGCTATTTCTTGCTGAAAAATCCTATTCTAAGCGGAATTCCGTTGTAACAGGAGCTTTTACCGTTGAAGGTAAAGAATTTTTCATTGAAATGAATGCAAAAAAATATGTTGAACAATATTTTATAACAATCAGAGATGTTACTGCAATGACAAATGTTTTAACTATTGCAGAAAAAACAGGCAGATTAAATAAAGAAAAAAACGTAATGCTATGCAAACTGTCAAATGAAATAAAATCACCAATCCAATCTATTATAGGATTTTCTCAAGCTCTGCTGGATGGGTTGGGTGGAGAAATTACCGATAAGCAAAATAAATATGTGAAAATTATTAATAAAAATTCTAATGAATTACTATACTTTATGGATAAATTTATTGAATTTTCACAAGCGGAATCTTCTCTATTTAAATATGAAAATCAACCATTTGACTTGGTTAATACTATTCAAACAGTTGTAAAAAATAATGAATCCGGAATTAGTACAAAAAATCTTTTGATAAATTATGATTTTGAAGATTTTAATAAAAAAGCAATATACAGTGATGAGAATTCTATTAAAATCATATTGCAAAATATTTTAGAAATATCAATAAAATCAACAGATGTAGGCTCTATCACAATAAAAGTTGATCATCCGGAACAAGATGAAATTGAAAGATGCGGTGTAAAATTAATAAAAGATACAGATAAATTTTCTTATGTCAAAATTACAATTTCAGATACAGGTATGGGATTTGCTGAATCTGAATTAGAAGGTATTTTTGAACCTTATACACAACTTGATAAAACTCACAAGAAAAATATCCTTCGATCAATTACACTAGGCACTGCCTATACTATGCTTAAACGTCTAGGCGGGGCAATATGGATAAATTCCGAAGTAATGAAAGGTTCTTCATTCTTTGTTATTATACCTGTTGAAAAAGGATTAAAAAATGAGTAGTGTTACATTAAAAAATGTTACCAAAATTTATGATACAAAAAAAGTTATTGATAACGTAAGTTTAACTATTCAAGACAAAGAATTTGTCGTACTTGTCGGGGCCTCAGGCTGCGGGAAATCTACTCTTTTAAGAATGATTGCCGGTTTAGAAAATATAACAGACGGAGAAATATATATTGGTGATAAAAAAGTCAATGATGTGCATCCAAAAGACAGAGATATTGCCTTTGTATTCCAAAGTTACGCACTTTACCCGCATATGACCGTCAGAGAAAATATTGCTTTTGGACTTAAGATGAGAAAAATTGATAAAGAAACTATAGACAAAAAAGTCTTAGAAGCAGCTCAAATACTTGATTTAGG
Organism: Candidatus Gastranaerophilales bacterium; assembly: GCA_944323135.1. Lineage (GTDB taxonomy): Bacteria > Cyanobacteriota > Vampirovibrionia > Gastranaerophilales > Gastranaerophilaceae > Stercorousia. The sequence goes on along the minus strand of CALURI010000024.1, from coordinate 906 downwards.
TGAATATTTAGACAGAAAACCCCGTCAACTTTCAGGAGGGCAAAGACAACGTGTAGCACTTGGACGTGCAATAGTCAGAAATCCAAAAGTATTTTTAATGGACGAACCTTTATCTAACCTTGATGCGAAATTACGTGTTCAAATGCGTTCTGAAATTAAAAAATTACACCAAAAATTGCAAACAACATTTATCTACGTAACCCATGATCAAACAGAAGCTCTTACTATGGGAGATAGAGTTGTTGTTCTTGATAAAGGAGTAATTCAACAGGCTGCAAATCCGGAAGAAATTTATAATAATCCTGCTAATATGTTTGTAGCAGGTTTTGTAGGCTCTCCACAAATGAATTTTATAGATAGTAATGATTTTCCATATAAAACAAAAGAAAATGTAATTATTGGAGTTCGACCAGAAAAAATGGTATGTAACGAAGAGATAAAATTCAATGTAGATATTGATATTACAGAACTTCTAGGCAGTGAAAAAATTGTATATTTCAATATTGGAAATAAAAAATGTTCAGCAAAACTTCCTGCAGATTATAAGCTTGGAAATACATTAGAATTAAGTATAAACAAACAAGATTTGTATTTCTTTGATAAAGATACAGGTAAAAGGATTTATTAATAAATATTATTTTTTATAACAACTAAAAAAAGAGCAGAAATTATATCCCGCTCTTTTTTATTTTTTAATAAATATGCCTAAAATAATAATTTAAAAGGTCTTACATATTTTAAACGACATAATGAATTGCTGGATGCACATTCACTATTAATTGGTATTGCGCCTGCATCACGGCAATAAGGGGTATTTGCGCCAACATAGCCGGCACCGCAAGCAGCTTCTTTATATGAAACGCTCTTTGCAAGCCATTTTATTGTTCTATGACCTCCTAATATAAT
>CALURI010000023.1 GCA_944323135.1 Candidatus Gastranaerophilales bacterium | reverse complement strand
TATGGGCTGCTAGCTCAGGTGGTTAGAGCGCACCCCTGATAAGGGTGAGGTCGGTGGTTCGAGTCCACTGCGGCCCAGATTTAAAAAGACAATAATAGCAAGGCTTTCAGACCTTGCTTTTTTAATGCAAAAATTTTTAGAAAATAATTTTATGTAATATTTATGTACTTATCTGTTTTTAGAATGCAGTAAAAATCAGTCATACTCTGCAAGATAGATAAAAATTAAAGCAAAAAAATAGAGCAGTTTTATCAAAGACTGCTCTATTAATTTATAGAATTAAAGTTTACACGTTAAAATTTGCAAGAGCTTCAACTGCTAAAATTTCTTGTTCACGCATTGTATGAGCATATCTCATTGTAGTTTGAATACTTGCATGGTTTAAAATTTGCTGTACTACAGGCAATGGAACTCCGGCTGCAACCATTCTTGTTGCTCCCGTATGTCGTAAATCGTGAAAACGCAAATTTTTAACTCCTGCTAACTGGCATACTGTTTTAAAGCATTTTTTTATATCATTGTATTTTGTTCCTGTATAAGGATTTGTAAATACATATTTATTGTTATTTCTTACCTGATACATTTTCATAAGAGTTTGACGTAGTTTGCTACTCATGGGAATTGTGTTTTTCTTGCCATTTTTGGTATTTAATGCGGAAATTTCATTTGTTTCAAAGTTCACGCAATCCCAAGTCATATTTAAAATTTCACTTTTTCTCATGCCAGTATTCAGTGCCATTATTAGAATCGGTTTTAAATATGCGTGCTCTCCGTTGTGTTTGTTACGTAATTTTTCTTGTTCTGCCAGTGGAAGCTTAGAAAAAGAAAAATCATCATCACATACTTGTAGCATTCTTTTTTCTTCATCAATAGACAAATGACGCTCAAGTTTATTTGTTACACGTAATTTTTTTACTTCTTTCAATGGGTTCTCTCTTGCATATCCATTTGCAATTGCTAAGGAAAACATTTTGCTTAAAGCTGCAAGTTCACGATTGATTGTGGCAGGCGAAATATATTTTACAACTTCTTTCCCTTCAATATATCGTTTAGCAAATACCGTTTTTTGCCTGTTTTCTTTATAATTTTCAATAACTTTAGGGGTAATATCAGCTATTGTTTTGTTTTTCCATAGTTCTTTAAAACGTTTTGCAATTCTTATTGCTGTATCAGAAGCACAAAGATTAGTTTCGGCATATTTAATGTACATATCAGCAATTTCAACAAATGATTTTTGACCAATATTTTCTGCTAAATCAAGTCTGCCACGCAAAAGATCCGCTTTGAATACAGTTACATACTTTTCAGCCTCTTTTTTATTTGTAGCTTCGGGAATAGCACGACAATAACGCTTTTTGCGTATCATTATCTCAAAATACCAGTGTCCATTTCTTTCATAAACACCCATGGTGATTTGCTAACCTTTCTTCAGTAAATAATTGTACATTTATTGTTACAACTAACTAGCAAAAAATCAACGGGGACAAGTGTTTTAGGTGCAAGGCTGGTAAAATAAAAAAATAATTAAACACTTTCAATATAAAATAAAAAATATAAGTAAAAATAGGAGTTTACTTAATATATGTTTACAATTTGTATTATATTAAATATTAAAGTACCTTAAATATAATGAGTATACAAACAATTAAACAAACATCTGATACTCAAAGTAATTTATATTTTGAGTATATATACAACTTGAGAAAATTTCAAAATAGCTTATTAAAAATTTCGACTATCGAACAAATTGAACTTCTAAGCTCAGAAGTAATGGCATATTTTGATTGTCATTATCAACTGAAAGTTTTTTTTAAGGAGCAATTGAATAATTTTCTTAAAACAGATGAAGTTGCAGGGGATTTTGATTCTATTTACCGTGCTGAATATAAAAAAATTAAAGAAATTACCCAAAAAATAGCCGAAAAAAATAATATAACTTTAGAATATAATAGAGAGAGATTGGTATCTTGTATTTATAATAAAAAAAATATTATAAAAGAGCTAAGTGATATTCCGATTATATATTTATTTCCATCTATAAGTCTTTCTAAATTAACAAAACATCTCAAGCCTAAGAATTTTTTGATATCTGATAGTGTGTTTAATATGTATCAAACTTTTGATTGTAGATACAACGAAATCAAGATACCTTTAAATATAGAATTTTACATTGTTATTTCTTTGGCTTATATGAATTTTTCTAGAAAATATTCTAATACTTGTGTTAGTAAAAACATGTGTTGTTATCATGCAACAGCTTTGAACTACGTTTTGACTAAAATGCAGGAAATAATCAAAAACAAAATCACTAATGAATATTTTGACGAACAAGGCATTATAATAAACGACAAAATAAAAAATCAAGTCGCTCGGAAACATATATTAACATATAGAAAAGACGAAAAATTTTATATTGATGGTAAACTATTCAATTTAACTCCTGCGTTAAAATATGAACTAAAAAATTCTTTCATTGATGGACAAAATTTTAAAAAACGCAATACAAAAACTTATATGTCTAGAATTAATAAAATAGCACAAGAACAAATTGGACAATATATAATCAAGTATTCTAATGGCAAATATTCTTTGGAAGAAGGCATTTTTATAAAAGATTATACGGATTAAACTTTTAGTAACATATTAGTAACAAAAATTTCCTGAAAATTATTATAAACACTACAATTCTAAATTCGTTACCGCTTGTCACCCCACAAATTCATTTTTGTGTCCTATGATGGAAGAATGGAAACGGAAAAGATAAATAAAAATTTGGAATTGTTGACATGTGCCGAAGTTGCAGAAATGCTAAAGGTACAAATTTCAACTATATACAGTTGGATATCTTACGGTCAACTTCCATGTGATATTTATCGCAAGCTTGGCAGAAAACCGATATTCATCAAAGATGAAGTTATCAAATGGTTTATGGCAGGTGCCAAATTAAAGAAAAGACAAAAGAAAGGAGAAAAAAATGAATAAGAAAAAAATTTCAACAGATGAAACTAAAAAATGTATTAAGAAGTTATCATGTCCGCGTGATCTTGGTGTGACAGTTAAAAATGCTACGATTTCAGCACCTAAGGTAGATGAAAATGGCTATTTAGAGACAGTTGATTTGGATTTCAAAGTATCTTTTAGTCAATTTGAAAATATAATAAATTTGTTAGCTATTGCCGAATTTATCTTAAAAAGTCTACTAGACTTAAGTGAAATGCATTTAGGTCAGCCTGTAATATGTAATAGCGAAATTATTGAGCATCAAGGTGAAAAAATTCTTCGAGTATTCGGTTCGGAAGGATTTTATAAAGAAATATGCCAAGATGAAAACTCTTTAATTAAGGAGCAAAAAAGCATATAAATAAAAAAAGTACAGCATACACACAAACTGTAATTACTTAATAAAGTGGTAACAGTCAATCGGAAAAATAAAGCGATTGAAAAGATTATTAAATTAATCATAAAAGAATAGATATGTCTAGTATTATACATAATATTAAAGCAACATCTATTTCTTTTTTTCAAGCTTCGCACCTTGCGGTGCTCGCCCAAGTTGAGAGATACAGGTAATTGCAGTTAACTGAACCACCTTGAACAAATGTTCTTGCAGTAAAAACTCTCTCTCGCAAATTCATTATAAAGGAGTAGAAATATGCAGACAGCAAAGACTGTTCCTTGCAGATTATCTTCTGTTGAGGAATTATTTACAATGCTAAAAATTACACCAGAAGAGTTATATCAAGCAATTGGCATAGGATATATCACCTTTTCAAAAATCAAAAACGGTAAAAAGCGATATATTCAAAAACCGAATGATAAGCTGAAACCAAAACAAAAAACATTAAAAGATTTTATACAAAATTCCTTACCATGCCCGCCATATTGTACAGCAGGGTTTAAAGGACAAAGTAATATTAAAAATGCTGAAAAATCCAGACAGAAACGGGAAGTAGTAACCTTGGATATATCGCACTACTTTCCGAATACACAGGAAAAGTACATAAGAAAATTTTTCGCAGAAACTTTTGGAGCGAAAGATGAAGCATTAGATTTGCTTGTAAAACTTACGACATATAACGGATATTTGCCGACAGGAGCCCCAACAAGCACGATATTAGTTAACTTTGCACATAAGGATATTTTTGACAGTATTTACAAGAAAATGCAGGAATACGACATTGATATGACTGTATATGTTGATGACATAACCCTTTCATCACATAAGCACATTGGGAACTGGGTTATTAAGTATATTAACAATGCCTTAAAAACACATGGCATATATTTGAAAAAATCAAAAACAAAACGTTATAGCTTTAGACATGCTGTTGTTACAGGTGTACATATGAACCAAAGCGGAAAAATGTCAGCACCGTTTAAAATTGGACACTCTGTTATAAAAGCTCTTAAAGAAAAAGATTTATCGGAAATGTCAATAACAGAGCTACAGAGTATTATTGCAAAAATTGCTTATATACAGCAGTTTGAACCCAATAAAATGGCGGTAACGAAAACTAAAGCGATAAAACAGTTAAAAAAATTACAAAAAAGACATGGCAGTACAAAAACAGCTTAAAAAGCGGAAAGGAAAAACAGAAATGGCACATTATGTTAAAGTACCAATAAGTAAAAGGAGGATTATTACAATGTGGAATCCACAAAAACCATTATTTCCAGTTAGTGAGGCAGACCAAAAAGCAGCAGACGAAAAATTCATTGCTGAAATGCAAAAAGAAATTGCCCGAAAACGAAAAGAAATAAAAAGGCAAGAAAAACTGTATTTAGACTATTTAGGCATTTCGGACAGCAAATTATTAAGAAAAAATACTAAAAATGCTTTTAATAAATATCTTGCTACAATTGATAAAACAGAACAAGCAGAAAAGTTTAATAAAAATAAAGATTAATTCCAAAATGCAAAAGGTTGATAATCCATACACGAGGAAGTCAACCTTTTTTAAATATTTGCTTATTGGCGATTTATCGCTGATTTAACAGGAGTTTTAGATGATTGCTAGAATTTATTATATACCTGCAACGATAATAGCAAATAACATTAAAAATGAACTAACGGACATAGTAAAAACATAGTACCAAAATTTAAAATTGTTGCAGAAAGAAAAATGAACGGGCTGGCATGGAAACATTTTTAAAACAACAGCTATATTTAATGTGCAGAACAACAAATGATAAAATTAATTTTGTTTTGCCGCACCAAGTTTTAATCCCTTTTGTGCTACCTGTAAAGCTTCAAGATAATATTTTCTTTCTGCATCATTTTTTGCAGAGTTCAATATATGCAAAGCTTTTGTATAATTTTTATCAGGTTGTTTAATATCTGTTGCAGATAAATCATCAATCTCATACACATCAAAATTAAGAACTAAAGCAAGCTTTTTAAGTATATGATAAGTCGGCATATGTTTACCTTTTTCAATTCTGGAAAGATGTTTATTATCAATCCCTATTTTTTCTGCAAGTTGTTCTTGTGTAAGCCCTTGAGATTTTCTTAAAAGACGAATTTTTTCACCTAAATTATTCTGTAACATTAACACCTCTTTCTTTTAATTTTTGATAAAAGTAAGAGATTTATACACCGCAAATTGACGATAAATAATAGCTTAATAAATTGTAATACATATAGAAAAATATTTTATTCGTGTTAATATAAACATGGAAGTTCAAAATAATAGGAGTGCATTATGTCTGATGAAACAATTAAGTGCCCGAAATGTGGGTTAGAAAACAGCGGAAAAGATAATTTTTGTCAATCTTGTGGGGCAAAATTAAAAGAGATTGTAAATGATAATATTAAAACTAAAGCATTACAACAAATACAAACGAAAAAAAATTTAATGTTTTCTTTTGTAACAGAAATTATAGCATTTTTTACAATTGTATTTTTTACATCTGTAGCTCCTGTATTTCATGTTGTAGATGTATTACAAACTAGGATTAGTAATACAGATAATGTTTTTGAGCAACTGTATGCTTCAATCACTTTTGTAGAACAATCAATCGTAATTGTTATAGGTTTATTATTTATTTTTGCACTATGGAGTGTATTCAAGTTCAATAGAATAGAACAAAGAATTGTAGAAATGCAGAATTTAGCAGAACCAGAACCAACACAAAGGTTATTAACTTGGTTTGGTTTTGCTGTTGGAATAATAATTTTTGTTGTTCTATCTTTTTTAGGTGTTACAGTTTTTGTGAGGTAAAATATGATTTGTAAAAATTGCGGAAATGAAATAACTGATAGTCAAAAATTTTGTACAAATTGTGGAATGTCTAAATTCGATAACATATTTAAACATGAGAGTTTAGAGCTACAAGTGCTATTAAAGTGTGCTATTATTGCAATTGCAATAGGAATAATTTTTCTGCTACTTAATATCACGCAGTAAGGAATGACTATGCACTGTCCGAGGTGTGGAAAAGAATTAAACGAAAATCAAAAGTTTTGCAGTGAATGCGGAGCAAAGATTGGCAACAGTGATATGTTTAAAATTATTAACATCAAATGGGTTGTAATATCACTTGTGGCTGTAGTTCTTGTCTTTGGCACATGTATACTTGCAACGCAAAACAATAATCTTCCTGTGGATACAAAAGAAAACAACGAGGTAGTAGAAGATACAACTACTGTTGATGATACTACGGAATATCCAGTAGAAGAAGAACAAGAACCGCAAAGACCGATAACACCAAAACCAAAATGCATTTATGAAACTTCTGACGGAGTATGTTTTACAACACAAATATTTAAAGTTACACCAATGGACTATTATGATTGTACAGGCGGTTGGACAACATATGAAGTAGAAAGACCTGCTGGAGAAGAAGCTCGTTCTTATGGAATAACATTATGCAAATATAAATATGATAATTGGGCAGGAGCTACAAAAATGTGCGGAGATTGGGGTTATAAACTGCCAAGTGAATATGATTTAACTTCATTAGCAAAAGATATATTTGGGATAAATATAAGTAATGTACCTAATGAGCGTTCTTATATACCCAATCAGGCAGAAGTAAATACGGTACCTATAAAAGCATTAAATCTTTATGCTGCACCAAATGCACTATGGGAAGATACAGAGGAATCTTCAAGTTCTGCTTATATACGTGGACTTGGATTTTTAGATACTTTTAACAAAGGATATACAGAAAGATTTATAGGTAGCAGATATTATAATGTAACAACAGACCGTGCAATATGCGTATATGACCCGTATGGAGTTGCTAAAACCAAATATGTTCCGCCAAAACCTAAACCTGTACAAACCTCAAACCCAGAACCACCTGTACAACAAGCACCTGCAGCAGATGTAAAATACAATAAAGAGGCAGAAAATGCGTTATTCTAATTTGTTTATAACCTTATTACTTCTATTTGTTTGTTCAAATACCTGTTATGCAGAAAACTGGGAAGAAGCATTCAATGGCAATAAAGAAATTTATATTGATACAGACAGCGTAAATTATCATAATGATAGCTTGTATTACAGTATAAAATATTTTGATAACAACCTTAGAGCAGATGTAGTTGCAATAATTCAAAATAAAGAAGGCAATGCAGGAGTTGTATCTACATGCAAACTTTATGAGTATCAACAAAATTTTATTAATGCTTTAACTCCGAAAATTGCACCTGAATTAAAACCTCTAAATACAAATTCCCTGCTGTTTAATGCAAACGCAAGAGCAATAGAAATAAATAATAACAATCAACAAAAATCTCAAAGTATCAATAAAGCAGATAATGTGGATTTCAGACCATATATGCGAAGATTACAACGCAGAATAAAGAGGAATTGGGAGCCTCCCAAAGGAAGTGAGACTAAAAAAGTTGTTGTATTGTTCAAGATTGGAAAAGACGGGAGTTTACTCTCAAGTGAAATCTTCAAGACCTCTGGGGATAAGGCAGCAGACAAAGCCGCATTAATGGCAATTGCCATATCTGCTCCTTATGAACCACTTCCAAAAGCATACACAGAAGAAAGCATAGATATACAATTTGCGTTTGATTATAATGTATTTTTAAAATAAGTTATAATATATCATCCTTAGCCTGCTTAATTACATCATATAATTTTTCAAGCAGTTCGTTTTTTGTTTTATGTCCGATAATTTTTTGTTCAATTGCTTTATATGTTTTAACCTGTTCTTTTTTATTCCGCCAGTATTCCAAGTTACGTTGATGACGTTCATTAGCTTTACAGATTTCTTTTTGTAATCGGTTTATTGTTTTTGCATGGTCATCTTTTTCCTGCTGTATGTATTTGTCTATGAGTTCTATATCCATGTCCATCTCCTTTATTTTAATAGAAAAAGTTGCAGTAGGACTTAAAAACGACCGTTTTTATTTTACTGATTAGTAAACTAAAAAGGCGTGATTTTTTGTATATAAGGGTTGATAATAAAAATATAAAATATAGGTTTTTAAGTAACGGCAGGCATTTTAGCTTAGAAAGGAGATAAAACATGGCAACATACGCTTATTTAAGAGTAAGTACAATAGAACAAAATACAGAGAAGAACAAACTTGATGTATTGAAATTCGCAAACGACAAGAAGTTGGGTAACGTTGAATTTGTAGAAGAACAAATCAGCGGAAAAGCAAATTTTAAAAACAGACAACTGGGTGCATTGTTAGAAAAAATGAAACAGGGAGATATTTTAATTGTTCCGGAGCTTTCAAGGATTGCAAGGTCAATAACACAGATATTTGAAGTAATAGACATAACTAAGCGTAAAGGCATAACCTTGTATTCAATAAAAGAAGATTTTTCAAACAATGATAAAACAATAACATCTACTGTAACAACAACAATATTTGCTCTTGTGGCACAGATAGAACGGGATTTAATAAGTATGAGAACTATAGAAGCTTTGCACGCAAAGAAAGCAAGCGGAGTAAAACTAGGCAGACCAAAAGGCAGAGGCAAATCAAAACTTGACGAAAACAGAGATGAAATATTAAAACTGGTTGAATTAAAAGTGCCAAAAACAATCATAGCAAGACAATACAACACTTCTACTGCTAATCTGCATAGGTTTTTGAAAAGTTCATAATATTAACTTGGCATTGATAACATATCTTTTGTTAAATAATATTTAATCTTATCTATATCGCCGAATATTTGTTGAAAATAATTCAAATCTTTAGAATTATAATATCCAATATATATCTTTTCTAGTTTTTTGTTATTTTTAATTGATTCAATAATATGAGTATCGCTAGCAGAAAATGATACTCCCATAGTTACCAAAATACCACTAACCTCTTTAAATTTGTCAAAACAATATTTTAAATATGGCGAATATTTTTCGGAGGACATTTTTAGTTCTTTAGTTCTATAATCAGAAGCAATTATAATATGAGATTTGTTGCCATTGTCCCATTCTTTTCTAATTTGTTGAATTAAATTGTTGTCTTCTGTTCTTGTAATTTTGCATATTTTATTATCAGGTGTAGTTTTTATATGAAATGCACCATGTAAGTAATGTACACATTGAGGATTATTTTCACACCAAATCAAGAGAGAGCCATTATTATTTGGCAAAAAACCGTCTGTTGTTATTTTGTAGTTTTTTATTTCCATTAGCAAACAATATAAAATATGATCATAGTTTAATGTATAAAATTCATCAAATTCAGACAAAAATGATATAATATTATTAAGGTTCGGTAAATTTCTTATTTTATCATCTGGTAGTAAATTATAAATTTGTTTAATAAACTGTTTTTCAACCTCATAAATATAATCTTCAATATTGGTTATCTTTTTTGTAGTCTTTCTATTTTTAAAATAATTATGCACCATATCAATTATCTTTTTGGAATTGAACTTTTTATTGTTAATACAAGCAGTAGTAAAACCATTACCTAGTAATATTGATTTATTCTTGTTCTCTTTTACCAAGTCTAAGTCTCTTTTTACATCTTCCCAAGTTTTCAGCATTTAATTTAATCCTATATAATAAAAATGATAAATATTTATACGTAATTTAAAAACACTAAAAAAGATAGACCCTTTGAACAACACACCCTATCACAAAAGATACTACTAGGATTGTCCCAACGTTGCTTTGACCGAACGCTAGTCTATCTAATATTATTATAACTTATTTATCTGCATTTTTCAACTTATTACACAATATTTTGACAAGAAAGCACTATTTACACAAAAAATGCAGAAAACTACTACTAAAATAAACTCTTGACAAATAATAAATTATCGTAAATAATATAAATAGAAGTCAATATTGCCGAATTCCTTGGATGATTTCAAGGACCTTTGAATTAAGGATTTATGTAGGAATATTGACTTCTATTTTATTAAGAATTTTTTGTTTGATTGAAATAACCATAAATTAAGGTTTTTATATCCTTTTTTACCTGTATGAAAAGCTAAATCAGGCTTATTTATTTTTTTTGATATGTAATCAGCAAATGATGATTTATGTGGGCTAGCCTCAGGTTGAAGATGTTTTTTATTGTAGTGATAACCAATTGCACCTAATAGCAGATCTGATAATTGAATTAAGTTGTAAGTTTCTGAATTAACAAATTCTAAAGCCTTTACATTTCTTCCTTGATCTGTTGTCCGAAATCCAAACCAATCAATTGGATGAGTATCACGTTTTAAAAATTCTTTTAATACATCCAATCTAGTCGGTTCTCTATTATTTCGTCTATCAAGATAAATATAATAAGGAATACCAATTTTAGAATTATGTCTTAACAATTGATAATAAAATTTATAAAAACCTAGTTCCGGGTCATTATTTTCAGCTTTTAAATTAATTTCTTTTCTGTCGATTATAATACAATTAAACTGTAAATTATACTTAAAAAATATATCAATAAATTTACAATATTGAGGTAAAGTCTTCTTTGAAATATATTTCCAGTTAAATTTTGTATTTTCATCCCAATTATTAAGCCTTTTAAACTGTTTACATTCTTCAACCACCTGCTGATACGTTATTTCATCAACCCAAATACCACCAATAAGCATAAATCTGGATTTGTCAGTATTGCTTTCATCTGCAAAAATATAGTGTTTCAAAGCATGTCTCCCAAGTTGATTATATTTATTCTATCATAAAATAAACTTGTAAAAAATATACAATTAACAGAATTAAATGATATTTAAATACTGCAAACTAATATCTTTTAGGAATTTTTGAACACCAAATCTCAGGTCTATAAATTGATTTCGTTTTTAAGAAAAATTCAATACCTTTTTGTAATAATTCCTTGTTATTTGATGGCGATATCCCTATTGAATACAGTGCATTTAAATCATATCGTATTTTAAGATATGGAATAAATACTCCATCAATTATTCTTGTTTCTGGCATTATTCCTGCATAGTTAATAACATTATATATTGCACACCTGTATTCTTGTTCATCTCGAAAAGCTGGATTTTTAAAGAAAATGTTATATAATTCAATTATATCTATAAACGATTTAATAAAATTATTTTTTGTTAGTTGATTCGTTTCTATGTCGTTTTTGTAGTCTTTAAAGATTTTGTTATACTGCAATATTATCTCTTTTAATAATTTAACCTGTTTCTTTTTATCATAAATAACCTCACCATGAATATATTTTAATTCATTAGAACTAATATTAAATGGTATATAGTCAAAACCTAAATTATACCCGACAGAATTAGGATTTTTTGTATAATAGTTCCACAAACCTAGGTTATCTTTCGATTTTGAAAATGATGCAACATAAATATTATCAGCCCACCACACATTATCATCTAAATAGCACCAATCTTTTTGTAAATAAGAATCAGCCACTTTTCTTATTAAATCAAAAAAGTATTTTTCTAAAAGAACTTCTTTATATATATCAGGATATTTAGGAAATAAGGAATAAATATAGTTATTTTCAGTACTATCGTTTAGAAACTTTGTATTTGAAAACCATATCTCATTTTGAGTTAATATTCCTTTAATACCCTCTGGCGATGTGTAGTGATAAATCCTTCCACTATATTGAGTTTTTTCATTTGCTAAACTTTGTCTTAAAGCATTTTCAATAATGTTCAATGTATTTTGCATTGTGTAGTCCTATTATATAAAAATCTGAATTATATTCTTTAAAATAACATGACAAAATGAAAATACCAATAAAATTTTATGTAATATTTATGGACTTGTATGTAATTTTATGTAGTTTTATCTTCTTTTACAGAGTATGCAAAAGGGCTTCAAATGCAAGCATAACAAGAAAAAATCAAAATCAGACAAACTCTAAAAACGCACTGATAAGGGTGAGGTCGGTGGTTCGAGTCCACTGCGGCCCAGATTAAAGAAGACTCCAAAGTAAAGGGGTCTTTTTTATTACGAAAATTTGGGGCTTTTTTAGAGTTTTGTGTAATTAATAGGTTTCTGGGACATTGAGACAGAGAAAATTTAATAAAAAATCAAACAGACAGCACGATTGAGGCTGTTTTTTAGTATTGAGATGTATGGGTCTTTTCGTCTTGGATTATTCGGGGTGTCGGAAAGTTCTCAGCTTCCCGACACCTTACGGGCTTGCTCGTCAAGCCTCGCATCGCCCTACCGAAAATCTGCTTGCACTCAAGTACTCATTTTTTGCACTCTTTTGCACTCCATTTGCAAAATTTTAAGACCACATTAGGCTAAAATCGGCAAGGTGTTTAAAGTTAAGCCCAGTGCAAAAAAGTGCAATTTTATTTTTACTTGTAAATCGAGATACACCAAATTATCAATGAGATTTAGATATTTATATAATTT
>CALURI010000022.1 GCA_944323135.1 Candidatus Gastranaerophilales bacterium | reverse complement strand
CTCCTTATGCTAAATTACAACAGTTGCTTAAAAGTGAAAGAATACAAGAAACTCTATTAGCACATTCAAAATTGCCTAATTTGAAACAAATAGAAAAACTATCAACAGATCAGCAAACAAATGTGCTTGTAGATGTTGTAAATACTTGTCTTTATTCGGGTGATGATATATGTTTGAGTTATCCTTCAGGAGATATATTTAAGACGATATATCATGAAACCGGTCATTTAGAGCATCGTATTAAAATAGGTGAAGATAAATTTTCATCTATGGGTAAACCAGAAGAATGTATTGAACGTTTTGGTAAAGTATCAGATATTACAAATGGTTTTATAAACAGTAAAGAAAAACAACAAACTGCTAATAGAGTTTCTAATTATGCGTCTGAATCACCTTTGGAATTTGTAGCAGAAGTTTATCGAAAATTGATGAATAAGGCATTAGGTGGAGATGTACAAATTCCAGATGAGGTTATGAAACTTTATAATGAATATGGTGGTCCTGCTATTTAATCTATATTGATTTTTAATTTGACTTTACTAATTAATTAAGTTATAAATATTAGTAGGTGAATTAAGATGTGCTTGGAAAATGAAATTAAAACTCTAATCATTGAGTCGCTTGAATTAGAGGATATAACTGTAGATGATATTAAAGATGATGAACCGTTATTTGTAAGCGGACTTGGTCTTGACAGTATTGATGCTTTAGAGCTTGGTATGGCGCTTAAGAAAAAATACCATGTTGATTTGAGCGAAAATAAAGAAGAAAATAAAAAATATTTTTATTCTGTTAAGACAATAGCTGATTATATCAAAAGCTGTAGCAATTCAGTATCAAAGGATTAATAAAGTGGCGAAATATACGAGAGAACAAATTTTTGATAGATTAAAAAGTATTCTGGTTGACGATTTTGAAATTGAACCGGAAAAAATTGTATCGGAAGCTAATTTATTTGAAGATTTAGAATTTGATAGTATTGATGCAGTTGACTTAGCGGTAAAATTACAGGATTTTACTGAAAAGAAAATTTCTCCTGAAAATTTTAAACAAATCAAAACAATTGATGATGTTGTTACTGCAATTGAAAAATTACTGTAAAGCGGAAGAACGGAAGGCAAGATGTCAGGAAGGCAAGCCGTTTATATAAAAAAATTAAAAACTTTGTTGCCATTTGCAGGTACTTTGTGTATTGTTTTGCTTTTTCATTTCAGTAAAATTTATGTATTAAAATTTTATCCTGTTATTGTTAACAGTTTTATTTTTTGCGTTTTTTTTTCATCTCTTTTTTGCAAAGAAACAGTTATTCAAAAGATTGCCAAAAAAATGGAAGGTGGTGTATTAAACGAATTTACAAAAAATTATACGCGTAAATTGACTTATGTTTGGTGTGTATTTTTGTTTATAAATCTTTCTATATCAATTGCAACTGTTTTTATGTCTGCAAAAGTTTGGGAACTATACAATGCTTGTATTTCATATATTGCACTCGGGGTAATGTTCGGGGTAGAATATATTGTAAGAATTATTATGAGAGCCAGGTATCAAAAAAATGCCAAATAATGAAAAAGATTTTATATTTCATACATCAGGTTCGTCAGGAGTTATTAAAACCGTTAAAAAAAGTTACGGTACTTTGTTAGCTGAAGCAAATGATTTGGCGGAATTTTTTAAGATACCTTCCGATACAATTTTTGTATCAACAGTTAGTCCGGAACACATGTATGGAAGCACTTTTACCGTTATGTTTCCCAGAGTTCTCGGGTGTCAAGTTGATTTAGATAGAGTTTTTTATCCGGAAGATATGAAAGATTATGAAAAATTTGTATTTGTATCTACTCCGTCTTTTTTAGAGAAACTTGCAAAATATAAATTTAATTTTAAACATAAACCTTTAATAATTTTTTCTGCCGGAGCAAAATTAAATGATGAAATATTTGAATATCTTGAAGGGATATCTCATAAGGTTGTGGAAATTTACGGCAGTACAGAAGCCGGTACGATTGGGTTTAGAGAGTCTTCAAAAGAGAATTTCAGATTTTTCGGTAAGGTTAAATATGAAAACGGAAAAATTAAATCACCGTATTTTGATGAACCTGAAATTATTTTGAATGATGATTTGGAATTTTTTGAAGACGGTTTCAAAGTTAAAGGAAGAAATGACAGGATTGTTAAAATTCAGGAAAAAAGAATTTCTCTTGATAATGCTGAAAATTTGTTAAATTCAAGTGATTTAATTGAAAAATCTTATTGCTTAAAATTCGATGACAAGCTTTGTGCTGCAGTTGTTCTGACAGGAGAAGGACGCAAAATCCTTGAGGAAAAAGGAAAGTTAGAATTAATAAAAATTCTAAAGTCCGCTAATCTTTTTAAAAATTCCAATATTACTGTTCGTTGCAAGAAATGGCGTTTTTTATACGATTTGCCTGTTAATAGACGAGGTAAAGTTAATGGTGAAAGAATCAGGGAAATTTTTAGCACTAATATAACATATCCTTATATAACCAATAGTTTTGTAAGTTGTGAAAGCGCTCAATTTGATTTAATTTTTCCTCGTGAAAGTAATTTTTTTCAGGGGCATTTTGCAAATTTTCCTATTTTACCGGGAGTTGTTCAATTATTTTTCGTAAAAGAATTTATAAAGGATGCATTTAATCTTGATTTTGTCCCGCACAAAATTAAAAAAGTAAAATTTTCTTCAATTATCAGGCCTGATGAAAAAGTTTGTCTGGCATTGAAAAAAAGTGATAAAGCTGTTGAATATCAATTTAAAAATGAAGAAAAAGTTTTTTCTTCAGGTACTTTTGTTTTATAATAATGTTATGAAAAAAATTTCAACAGACACGATAATAGATGTACCGTTTTATGATACAGATCCGATGAAAGTTGTTTGGCACGGGAACTATATTAAATATCTTGAAGTTGCAAGATGTGATTTGCTTTCCAAAATAGGTTATACATATAATGATATGATGAAAAGCGGTGTAGCATATCCTGTTGCGACTATGCAGATGAAATATATAAAACCTGCAGTTTTTGGACAAAAATTAAAAGTGGTTACGGAAATTACTGATTATGAGCCTGCTTTATATATTAAATATGAAATTTTTGATTTAAAATCAGGCGAAAAATTGTTTAAAGCAAAAAGTATGCAGATTTGTGTAAATATAAAAACAGGTGAAAGTATTTACGGTGCACCTAAAGAATTTGTTGAAAAGTTGGAGAATTATGCGTAGATTTTTAGTTTTATTGATTTTAATTTTAGCAGGAATAAATTTTTGTTTGGCATCTGATGATATTTTTAATCACCCTTCAACAGGTAAACAAGTTTCGAAACTTATGCCGAGATTAAAAGATGCAGCTTGCAAATTTGAGCAGGAAAAATATATTGGAGATGCTGTTTTAAAATCAGGCGGGAATTTCAAATTTATAAAAGATAAAGGTGCGATTTTTGAAACTTTATACCCAATTAAATCAACTGTTTCTTATACTTCTTCTCAAAACAAGCAGATAAATGATATAATGGTAGCAATTTCTAATAACAATTTTACTTATCTGGATAAAAATTTTAATATATATTATAAAAGCGAAAATAGTATTTGGACTGTAGGGTTAAAACCTAAAAAGAGTTCTGTGGCTTCATCTCAAATTAACGATATTGTCATAAAAGGCAGAAATGATATTGAAAATATAAAAATTAATACTATGAAAAACGGGATTACGGATATTTCTTTTAAATGCACAACAAATTAATTATTACATTTAGAATATGTTTTATTTTAGTTCTTGTAACTTTGGGAATGTTGCTGTTATTTAGACCTGCTCATACGCAGACTAATATTTTAAAGGCTGTTTTTTCCTCATCTGAGGATAATATTCTTGTAGATTTAAGCAGTAAATTTTCTTCCAAAATAAATGTTATTGTAGAAACTGACAGTCCTGAAAAATCTGAAGAAATAGCAAAAATTATATATTCAAAACTTGATAAATCTGTTATGTATACATCTGATATGAATATTTCAGAGATTTTAGGGGATTACGAGAAATATCATAATAATTTATTATCAGGTGAATCTCGCAGATTATTAATAAACAAGCAGTATGATATTGTTGAAGAAAAAGGTTTGGAAGCTTTATACAATCCTATAATGCCGCCAATCGGATCAATAGAAGATGATCCTTTTTTACTTTTGACAGATTTTATAATGCAATTTTCTGATAATAGAGAAATTTCAAATTTTACCCCAATAGGTGTTAACGGGAAATATTACAGTTTAATTTTATTGAATGTTGATAGTACAATTTCTCTTTCTCCTACTGTTTTAAATGATGAGGTTAAAAAACTTGTTGATATTCAGCATGAATTCACTAAAAAAGGAGTGGAAGTATATTTAACTGGTGCTCCTGTTCATTCTTATTATGCAAGTACTCATTCTATGTTTGAAATTAATTTAATTTGTATTTTATCAACAATTTTTATAATAGCTCTTGTTTTCACGTATTTTAAATCTTTAATTCCTTTAATACCGATTGCAATAAGTATCGGAATAGGAATTTTTTCCGGTTATTGCATAACCGCTTTAATATTTAAAGATATCCATATTTTGACTTTTGTATTTTCAACAACTTTAATAGGGATATGTGTTGATTATTCACTTCATTTTTTCGTTTCGCTTTGTGATAACAAATCAGGAAAAGATGCTGTGAAAGAAATATTTAAAAGTTTGACTGTAAGTCTTTTGACAACCGTTGGAGCATTTCTTGTTCTTTTATTCGCCAATTTCGTATTGTTAAAACAAATTTCCGTATTTACAATAACAGGACTTATTTCTGTATATTGTATTGTTGTTTTATTTTATCCGTTGATATTTAAAACCGCATTGAAAAAACAAGTCGAAAATTTAACAAATTGTTTTTATAGCGGTATTAACTGTGTTATTGCTAAAGTGAAAGGAGTGAAAATCCCTTCAATAATAATTAAATACAGAACTTATATTATAGTTTTTATATGTTTTGCAATTTTTGTTTTTGCATTTTCACGTATAAGTTTCGACGATAATATAAAAAATATGTATGTTCCGCCGAAATTTTTAATTAAGGCAGAAAAACTTTTTGCGGAAATTGCAGGGGCTGACAGTGACATTTCTTTTTTAGTTGTCAAGGGTAATAATATTGAAGATATTCTTCAAAAAGAGGAAGAAATTGCGGATAAATTGGAGGCTCAAAATGTTACTTACCAAGCTTTAAGTCGTTATATGCCTTCGTTTAAACGTCAAAAATCCAATCAGTATTTGCGAAAACAATTGTATAAAGAAAAACTGAATGAATATGCAGTTTTTTTACCTGTTTCTCATAGAAATAAATTAATAAATGCAAAATATAGTGATGGTTTCTTAACTTTAAACAGTAGTTTTGACTTATTAAAAAAGAATTTTTTAATGGATAAAAACACGTCAATAATGGTTTTATATGACTATGAAGGCGGAGCAATAAACGGATTCCGCGTGATTTCTTTGCAAAAAGATATTTCTTCACAGCTCAAAAAATGCAGACAAATTTGTATAGGTTTGTTATTCCCGATATTTATAATTTTGTATTTTTTACTTTCAAAAATTTATAATTTCAAAGCTGCTTTAAGAATTATATTACCTTCTTTTTGTGCAGTATTGTTTGCGTTTGGAATTTTAGGAATATTCAAGTGTCCTATTAATCTTTTTCATTTGCTTGCAATATTTTTAATAATAGGTTTTGGACTTGATTATTCGGTATTTAGGTTTGGCGGGCATAAAAAATCTTCTGATGCTATTTTATTATCGTGTTTAACGACCGTGTTCTCATTTGCATTATTAGGTTTTGCTGGATTTAAGCTTATCAGTGCTTTGGGTACTGTTGTATCTCTGGGACTTTTGAGTTCATATATTTTTAGTTTAATATTAATAAAATCAGAAAAAGAGAATAATAAGACAGAAGAAAATTGATTATTTTATTTGGAAATAAAAAGAGGTGGAAATGAAATACAGGAGAATTAAAAAACATATATCACCACAGGTAAAAGCATTGGCAGATGCTCAAAAAATTGCTTTTGCTCCGTTAACATTTCAGGCAGTAAATGCGATGTTAAAATTCGGGATTTTAAAATTTTTGGAAGAAAATCCTTCTACTGTAAGTGAAATTATGGAGAATTGTAATATTTCAAAATATGCGGCAGAAACACTTTTACAAGTCGGATGTGCGGCAGGGCTTATTATAAAAAAAGATGAAAAATATGTTAATTCTCTTGTGGCTTCTGCTTTTTTAAATAATGAAATGACAAAAGTTAATTTCAATTTTGTAAATGATGTATGTTATCTTGGAGCTTCTGAGCTTGCAAATTCGTTTAAATATGCTGAACCTTTAGGTTGTCATAAATTTATAGGTGATTATGAAACGATTTATAATGCGCTTCATCTTTTGCCGAAAGATGTTAAAAAAAGTTGGTTTGAATTTGATCATTTTTATTCTGACAGATGTTTTGATGAAGTTTTGGAAATTATTTTTGCCTCTTCGCCTCAGGAGGTATTTGATATTGGCGGTAATACCGGAAAATTTGAGCGTGCTTGCCTTGAGTTTGATAAAAATTGTATTGTTAATATGATTGATTTGCCTGAAAATATTGAAGAAGCTAAGAAAAATCTTATAAATGACAGATTAAGATTTTTTGGAGTTGATGTATTAAAATCAGATTTGCCCAAAATTTGCGGTGCTGTTTTTATGAGTCAATTTTTGGATTGTTTTTCTGAAGAACAAGTTATTCATATTTTATCTAATATTAAAAACTCAATGGATAAAAATACAAAAATATTTATCCTTGAACCTTTTACTGATAAACAGTTGTTTGACGGAGCTGTTTATTCACTTGTCCATATTTCGCTTTATTTCACCTGCATGGCTAACGGTAAAAGTAAAATGTACAGTGAAAAAAGAATGCTCGAAATGATTGCGAAAGCAGGATTGAAACTTAATAATAAATATGAAAATATCGGTGTTCACGATTATACGCTTTTAGAAGTCACTAAAGCTTAAATAATTAAATAAATATATAAAGAAAGCTGGATATAAAAATGTTAAAATGGTACGAAGTTGAAGAACAAGCTGCAGGGCGTAAAAGATTAAAGATTTTGTGGTATGTTTATAAACTTGCAGGTAAAAAACCTGTGAAATTTATAGTATTTTTCGTTACTCTTTTTGCATTTTTAGGTGCACCTAAAATCCGTAAATGTTCTCAAAAATTTCAAAAAATTGTATCAGGTAACGGCAGTATTATTCAGGCTTTTAAACATTTTTTGAGTTATGCGTACAGTTTAGTTGATACTATGATAATACATCTTGACAGTTTTGGAATTCAAAATATTTATTTTGCGAATGAAACCGAAAAACAAATTTTGTATAAAGATTTTTTTGCTAAAAAAGGTGTGTGTTTTTTGTGTTCACATCTTGGAAATATTAATGCAATGAGAACATTTTTTAAATCCGGTACTGAAATTGAATGGTTAAAAGCTAATATGTTTTTAGAAGTTAACCAGTGTAAAATTTTTAAAAGTTTTTTAAAAAGTATAAGCGTTGAAGATCCTGTAAATGTTTACCCTGTTGAGAATATTGACTTAACAACTTCTATTGATATAAAAAATAAATTGGATAATGGTGAGATTATATTTATTGCCGGTGACAGGGTTTCGGCACATAATTCCGAGGCTGTTTTTTCTGCTGAATTTTTAGGCCATCGCGCTGATTTCCCTGTTGGAACATTTAGGTTCGCATTAATTATGGATGTTCCTATTTATTTTATAGCTTGTATAAAAGAAAAAAATGACAAGTATGCAATTTATACTCAAAAATTTGAATTTGAAGGAAAACGACGTGAAAAAATTGCAGAATTGCAAAAAAGGTATGTGGAATTTTTGGAAAAATTAACTAAAAAATATCCTTTACAGTTTTACCATTTTTATGATTTTTTCGGTTAACTTTTTCTGTGTTAAAATTTATTTATGATAAAAACAGTTATTTTCGATTTAGACGGAACTTTGTTAAATACATTAGAGGATTTGAAAGAGGCTACAAATTTTGCTCTTTCACAGTTTAATTATCCGACACGTACGTTAGATGAGGTAAGATGTTTTGTCGGTAACGGAGTTCGAAAACTTATAGAGCGTGCTGTCCCTGAAAATTGTCAAAATGTAGAAGAATGTCTTTCTACTTTTAAAAAAAATTATTCTGAAATTATGTACAATCATACTGCTCCTTATAATGGTATCTTAAAGATACTGTCAGATTTGAAAGCTAATGGGATTAAAATAGGCGTTGTGTCTAATAAATTTGATGCAGCTGTAAAAGAGTTATGCAAAAAATATTTTAAAAATTTAGTTGATGTAGCAATAGGTCAGGCTGATGATGTACCTAAAAAACCAGCCCCTGATGGTGTTTTTAAGGCGATGAAAGAATTAAATGCAGATAAAATTTCAACAATTTATATAGGTGATTCTGAAGTTGATGTTGAAACTGCAAAAAATGCCGGACTCCTTTGCATTGGTGTAACTTGGGGATTTCGTGATAAGAGAAATCTCGATGGCGCTGATTTTATTGTTGACTGTCCAAATGATATTAATATTATAATTAGGAGTTTGTAGATGGAAAAACTTTCTTTTAGTTTAGAAGATTATATTGAAGAAATTTATAATCAAGTTCTTAAAAATGGACAGGCTAAGGTTACTGCAATTGCAGATGCTTTAAAAGTAAAAAAAGCTTCTGTAACAGGGGCTTTAAATATACTCGCTGATAAAAAACTCATAAATTATTTGCCATATTCTCCGATTACTTTAACAGATAATGGGAAAAAAATTGCAGAAAATATATTAGCAAAACATGAAAATTTATTGGAATTTTTTATTGAAGTTTTAAATATAGAGCCCAAAGAAGCTGCTGAAATTGCTTGTAAAATGGAACATATTGTCTCAGATAAACTTTTTGACAATATGATAAAATTAACCAAATATGTTAAATCAAATTTATCTGCTGAAATTAAAAAATTATATTAAGTTATAGAAAAGTAAACTCTCGAAAATTGTTTCGAGAGTTGTTCTTATGTATAAGAAGGTGTGTAGAAAAGATTTAGATAAAATTATTATTCTTAAATATTATTATTTCTATAACCTATACCTGCTCTATATCCTGATATAAAGTACATAAATGGTAATGCAGGTTCAATCCATTTAAATCCTGATAAAATACCTGCAGTTGCTATATCATCTGCATGTAATACAATATCTAAAGCTTCAGGTTTTCTTTCATTATAAATATTTTTGTTATTTTTATTTTCATTGAACAACGGATTTATAATTTTTTGACTAATATAGTTTGCAATGTAACTTCCTCCAATAATACCTGTTGTTGTTATTCCTGCAAGAATTACAGTCAGTTTTTTTATAGGCGTAAGCGGTTTTATTTTCCCTTTTTTTTCAAGAATTTCTGAAAGAAAAAGGGCAGCACCAGCACCTACATTACATAAAAAGATATTTGCAAGATACTGGTACAAACCCTCTTTGACCTTATTGGCCGTTCCTTTTCTATTATTTGTATGTGTAATTTTATCTGCTATAATTCCTCCAATAACTCCTCCGGTTACAGGTATTAAACCTAAAAGAGACAATCTTTTAATTTCTGAAAAAATTTCTTTAGAATTTAGATTTTTATTTTCCGGAAGGATAACATTAAATAATTTTCGTTTTTCCAATGATTTTGAAAGTTTGTTGTCTAAAAGTTCAATCTGTTTTGGCGAAAGTTCTTTTAGTTTAGCAGTTTCAAGAGTTTCTATTATTTTTTTATCTTTAATTTTTGTTTGTAAAATAAAATTATTTACAGCTTCAGTTTGTATTTTTTGTAATTCCGTAATATGAATTCTTTCCATCAAACCATTTATAATTTTTTTATTTCCAATTTTTAATCCTCTGGTGCCTATAAGGGATGCTATAATTGTACTTGAGATTACTATTGTATTTTTTATAAGTTTTTGTTTTTTTTCAAATTTGTCTTTTTTATTGTGCTTTATTGTATTTAAAACTCCATAGCTTCCTCCTACTCCAATTAATAAACTTGGCATTTTTTGATCCAGTTTGTTGAGTATCATTGGTTGATCAATAAATTTGCATAATGTAGAAATTTTCATGATTCTCCTTATTAATTGTTAGGCATGACTAACTTTATATTAAAAAGAAACTTTTGTCAAGAATATCAAAAATTTTTATACATTTAATTTTTAATAAACCATATTGTTATAAATTATTTCTGAAGCTTTTACGATAAATTCTTTTCCGAGAGGAGAATTGTGCGGGCGATTTGCAAAAATTACAACAATATATTTTTTCCCGTTAGGGGCGTAAACAATTCCGGCATCACCAAGCATTTTACCAATATCACCTGTTTTATGAAGGAATGTAGCATTTGCAGGTAAACCTGCCGCAATAAGACGATTATTATGGACATGACCCATATAATCAAATATTTTTTCACGTGATGTGTTGCTTAAGAATTTTGGATTATCTATATTATAAAGAATTTGAGCCATATCGCGGGCTGTAGAATGATTTGTTCCCCCAAGATCTGGAAGCCAGGTTTGAACATAAGTATGTTTTAAGCCCCATTCTCTGATTCCTGAATTAATATCAGTCATTGAGCCGAGTTTTGCCATAATCATATTTGTTGCAGAATTATCTGATTCCGTAATCATCATTCTGGCAAGTGTGTCAATCGTATATTTAGAATTTGCAGCTTTAAATTGCAAACTTCCGGAGCCTTCTGTTCTGTAATATTCTGTAAGTGGCATTTCATCGTAAATAGTAAGCTGATTTCGCTCAATAGAACGGAAAAGCTGAACTAGTACAGGAAGTTTTATAATACTTGCAGTCGGGAAAATTTCATCCGCATTAATATCTGCATAATTTCCGGTTTCATAATCCCAAACATAAACTGAAGGATGAATTGAAGGATATAAAGATGCCAGATTTTTAAGTTGAGATTCAAGCCCTGTCATTTCTGTTCCTTCAACGAGGGGTGTCATTTCAGCTTTTTTGACTTTTGCTCCTTCGAGAGATCGTTCTCCTAAAAACCAGTTATTTGATATATATTCAGATGTTGGAAAAAGCAGTTTATGATAATCCGTTTTTACATTTTTATATGGTGTAGGATTAAACATCATTTTTGTAACATTATTAAATCCGTAAGGCAAAACAGTAAGTCCGAATAATGATATTACCGCAACAGAAATAATTTTGTGAATCAGGTAATTTCTTTGAACTTTTTTGGTATTAACTTTATGTTTTTTTGTATATACAGCTTCGTTGACGACTCTTATATTTCCGGCATTATAAGCAGTATTGTATTGATTAACTCTGTATTGCTGTCTACCGTACTGTCGTCTTGCTAATTCCGGCATAGATATTAAATTCCCTCCCCAAGGATTTATATTAATTCTATTTTACTTTACATAAATTCAAATGGCAAGTTAGTTTACATTTTTTTAAGTTATAATAAAAAAAAATTCATCAGTCAGGCAAGTATAGTAAATTAAAGGAGAGAAAATGGAAGATTGTATTTTTTGTAAAATTATAAACGGAGATTTTAATACGGAATTTGTATATGAAAACGATTATGCAGTTGTATTTAAAGATATAAATCCTAAGGCTCCTATACATCTTCTTGTTGTCCCGAAATTACATGTTGCTTCATTAAATGAACTTGAAGATAAAAATTTAATGGGTGAATTGTTGATGACAGTAAAAGAAACTACTAAAAAAATTGGTTTGAAATCATACAAAACTTTGATTAATACAGGAAAAGAAGCAGGACAGGAAGTATTCCACCTTCATATACATATATTAGGCGAATAGTATTTTAAGGAGATGAATAAGAATGGTAAAAAATGGTATAGAAAACGGATATTATCACGAAATAACCCCTTCAGGTTTTGGAATAGCAATAAAAGCCGGAAAGGTTTTGTTTTCAAAACAATCTGATTTTCAAAAAGTAGAAGTTTTTGAAACAGAGAGTGCGCTTGGACGTGTTTTAACTCTTGATGATTTAATGATGACAACAGAAGGAGATGAATATCATTATCATGAAATGATTGCACATATTCCGATGATGCATCATAAAAATCCTGAAAGTGTTCTGGTAATAGGCGGCGGTGACGGCGGTACGGTAAGAGAAGTTTTAAAACATAAATCAGTTAAAAAAGTTGTTCTTGCAGAAATTGATGAAATGGTAATTGATGCCTGCAAAGAATTTTTACCTACAATTTCTTGCGGATTAAATGATTCCCGTGTAGAAATTGTTGTTGGTGATGCGATTGAATTTATAAAAGACAAAAAGAATGAATATGATATAGTATTAATTGATTCAACTGACCCTATGGGGCCGGGAGAAGGTTTATTTACTGAAGAATTTTATACTAATGTTAAAAATTCCTTGAAAAAAGGCGGAATTGTTGCCGCTCAATCAGAAAGCCCGTTTGTAAATAAAGAAGAAATCAAGAAAATGTATAATTTATTGAAAAAGGTATTTCCGGTATGTTCGACATACACATCAAATATACCGACATACCCTGGCGGATATTGGGCTTGGGCATTTTGTTCGGTTGATGTGGAACCGTTGTCATATTTTGCACAAGACAGGTATGAAGATATTGTTAAAACTTGCAAAATTTATAACAAAGATTATCATAACGCACGTTTTGCTCTTCCAAATTACTTGAAAGAATTATTATAATAATTTTATATATTATTAACAGAATTGACCTTTATTCTTTTATTATACGAAATAAAGGCCAATTCCGTTTTATTTATGTTATCATTAATTTATGGCAACAAAATTTATGCAGGCAAAATTTTTGATAAGTGCGGAAAAATTAAGTCAGTGTCCTGATTATACACTGCCCGAATTTCCGCTTTTGGGGCGTTCCAATGTCGGGAAATCTTCTTTTATTAACGGGCTTGCAAATCAAAAAAAACTTGCAAAAACTTCTAATACTCCGGGGAAAACAAGATTAATAAACTTTTTTCAGTTTTCTGATAAATTTATGATTGCTGATTTGCCTGGGTACGGTTATGCAAAAGTCTCTAAAGAAGCTCAAAACAGATGGCAAAAGTATTTGGAAGAATATTTGTTGAAGCGTGAACAAATAACATCACTTGTACAGCTTATTGATGGCAGGCATGATATTCAAAAAAATGATTTTCAAATGAGAGAATGGGTTGAAACTTATAATCTTCCGATATTTACTGTTGTGACAAAAATGGATTATGTGCCGAAATCCAAAACACTTAATGTTATAAAAAATGTCGAAAAACAATTTGGCGGAGTTGTTCTTCCTTTTAGCGCTGTTGATAACAGGTATAACGAAAAAATATTTGAGTATTTTATGAATTTTGAGAACTCAAATTCTTAAAATAAATGACCCTTTTATAAAAAAGAGTCATTTCCTTTCCAATATGTATCGTTACTAAGTTTAGTGTAAATATATATAGGGATTTTAATCGTTATTTGATTTGTATTTATAACTCAATAAGCTGTATGTGTCTGAGGAAGATGAACTGTCTCCGTAAAATACAGACATATCTGTAGCACGTTTGTTATTAAATTCATCTTCTACTTCCATTCTTGCACAGTTTATATCATAGGCGGATATTTCTGCACTTGTAATTCTTCCGTCATGGTTTGTATCCATTTCATCAAAATGTTCTAAAATTTTAGACATTGTACTTTCTGAAAGTCCGCTGGCGCCTGATGCATATAGCTGTGTTAATTCAGCTTTAGTTAAACCTTGCGCGGATATTCTGTTAGATAAATTGTTCATTTCATCTGCTGTAATAACTCCGTCTCCGTCATTATCGATAGATGCAAAGTTATTTTGTAGATATGATGCAAATGTTTGGTTTAGTACCCCGAGATTTGTTGTTTTTGTCCTTGCTTCAGTCAGATTTTCTAAAGTCAATCCGTTTGGATATTGTGAAGCAAGATAAGAGTACGTGTTTGTTAATCCGGCATAAATCCCGGACAGTAATCCATTATTA
Organism: Candidatus Gastranaerophilales bacterium; assembly: GCA_944323135.1. GTDB lineage: Bacteria > Cyanobacteriota > Vampirovibrionia > Gastranaerophilales > Gastranaerophilaceae > Stercorousia. Next base: position 3,810 of record CALURI010000022.1, on the reverse strand, counting down.
TTATTAGCCATAGTTCTACCTCAATTACTAACTTCTCAAATTTATATTAATGATGTTTTTTAATATGTCAACCCCCCAAAAAGATGAGATTGTAAAAATATGTAACAAAATTAGATAAAATCTTAAAGTTTTCGCGGATTTGAACCGATATAAATTTTGTTGATAGATTTATAAGGAGTGTGTACTCATGGATGAACAAAAATTTACTGATATGGAAGATTTAATGTTAGATTACGGTGAAATGACAAGTTTTGATTTTAATTCACTGGATTACAAACAGGTTAGAGAACTTCAAAATATAACAGACAGCGAATATGCTAAAAAGCCTTATCCGTTTAAATATGGGAATTTTGATCTTGTAGATATGATTCATTCATTTATTACTCAATATCAAAAAAAGGAAAATGCATAACTGTTGATAAAAATTGTGTATCTTAAAATTTAAGGGTGAAGTGTTATGAACGATAAAGAACTTTTTGAAGATAATTGTTTTCCGCTTTTTTGGCTGGAAGATGAAGAACGTTTCGCACAGCAGGTACCGCAAAAAAAAGATTTGCATACCCTGCTTGCGGAACTTGAAGATATCAAAAATCGAATAGATGAAATAAGTGCAAGGGAATGGTATCTTGCAAAGCTTGTGAAATTTCACAAAGAGGGATTTGCCCCGTAAAAGTTGAAACCCCGCAGTTAAGATCGGCTGCCGAGATTTGGGATAGCTTTAAAATTCTATTAACAATACATGTCGTTGAAAGCAGATTCAACGATTTTTTTTTTGAATTTGAAATTCCTTCGAATAGAGGATTAAATCTGACTTCAATCAGTTTAAAATATAAATGGGTTAAGTAATAGGTAGGGTATCTATGGTTGAGGATGAGTTTTATCCGCAGAATAACGGCGAAATTTCTGCATCAATAACGCAAAGTTGGACGGAGCAGGCTATTGAATGTTATTCTATAAAGTGTGATTGTTCAAAATGTTCTTTAAAAGACGGTAATTATTCTTTCAAATGTCAAATGCCTAAAGTTATTGATATTTTAATCGGTGCGGTAGGCAAACCAAATGTCAACCCCGTATAGTTTACAGCTCCTTTTTTATTATGTGTAAACGCATGTTTTTGGGCGGATTTTATATCCGCCTTATTTTATCAATTTAATGTTCATCTCTTAGGATTACAATTGTATCTTGAATTTCCGTTTTTAAATATTCCAGTTGTTGATTTATAACATTTTCATTATATAAATATCCGGAACCTGTGTAGGCAAGGTATGGTCTGTATTTTTCAGCTTCACGTCTTAAATTCGCAATTGTTTTTGTGTGGGTATTTAATTCTAAAAGTTTTAAAAATGAAGTATAATTGCTTTCAGGTTTGCCGTTATATTTTTCTTGAAGATATTCTACTGTTTTGTTGAAGAAAAATACTTTTGCATTAAAAATTTGTACATTTTTATTATTATCTATACATTGTAAAATATTTTCCAGTTGAGGAAGAATATCATTATAAATATCATTTAAATAAGGTGATCTTTTATCATGTTTCAGCATTATGTTTACAAATGCCGGATTGTCAGTCGGGATAGGTTTGATTTCATCAGAAGAATTGAAATTTTTAGATTCTTCAAAAGTAGGTTTTATTTTTTGAATTTCAGTTGTTTTAAAATTTTTTGTAACATCAGGAAGTGTTCCAACATATCCGCTTCCTTGGTTTTCAATTTCTATATTTTGGTTGGAAGAGTAATCTTTTGTTGAATCTTTTTTACCCCACCATCCCCAAGCAAAACAACTTGTAACGCTTAATGATAAGGCTATAATTAAAACCAATAATTTTTTCATACTATTATTATAATGATAGTGGTATGAAAATCATCATTTATTTAATTTAATTTGGCAGAGAATTACTCTTTTATTTTGTGTTTGTAACCGAATAAGTGCCATTTTTTATGAACAGGACAAAGTACGTTATTTTGTTCTCCGTAATACATTTTTTCTCCAAAGGGGCGAAGTTTCGGATCTCTTTCATAAAATGCTTTTTTATTTAAACAGTAATGAATTTCTTTTCTTTCCATTTTCCTTATCGAATTAAGTTTTGTTTTTTGCTCGGAATTTAAGACAGATTTGAATTCATCATCGTATTTTTCCCCTGTTTTTTTCATACATTTTGCAAGATTTTTTACAACTTTTTCTTGTTTTTTTATTGCTTGTTTACTTGCATTATGTTTACACATATTTGCCAGTACGAATTTTTCTTGTTCGTATTGGGCAAATATTTTACTTAATTCTTCATAACGTTTTTTATCAATAACATCTTTACATTTTTGTTGGTCATTTGAGAGATTTAAAACATTATATAAAGTTGCACGTCTTTTATACATTGAATTCATCAAATCTAAACATTTTGTTTGTTTATTACAATCACACGTTTGGTCTTGATGTTGTGCGAATACTTTTGTTTCAGGAATTTCTTCTGATGCAAATGTACAAATCCCTGTTATAATTATGCAAAATCCTAATATTAATAATTTTTTCATAAGTCCTCTTTCCGTAAAAATTATTGCATGATTTTTTCTTAAAAACAATATTTGTAGTAAACTCTTTTTATGGAAGAAATGCATTTAAGAAATTATGCTTATATAGGTGATGCTGTTTGGGAACTTTTTATACGTGAAAAAACAGTAAAAATTACAAATAATTCAACAAAACTGCATAAAATTACAACAGCAAATGTAAAAGCTTCTTTTCAGGCAGAATTGCTTCATCATATAGAAAATATTTTAACGGATGCAGAAAAAGACATTGCCCGAAGAGCAAGAAATTTGCCTATTCCAATCGGGAGACGTCAGATACAAGGGGAATATCGTTTAGCAACATCTTTTGAATGTTTAATAGGTTTTTGGTTTATGCATGATAAAAAACGGTTAGATTATGTGTATACACTGACAGAAGATTATTTAAATTTTTGAAAAAAACATTTAAGCGGAGGATATAATTTTTAGGTTTTATATGTATATTATATAAATATAAAAATTTGGAGGTTTTTTATGAAAAAAGATTATCAAGAATTAATTAACAATTATCAAGGCGGAGATTTGGATTTATCAGGCTGTGAAATTAAAAATCTTACACTTGGTCATATTGAAGGCAGTTTGAACTTATCAAAAAGTGTAATTGGTAAATTATCAATCGGATGGGTTTCAAATACTTTGGATATGTCAGGCGCAGAAATTAAAAAAATTGAGACTCCTATTGATGCAAATTCAGTAAATATGTCAGGAGCAAAAATAGGTAAACTGCCTGAACATATTTGGACAGATTCATTAAGTATTGAAAAAAGTAATATTGAAAAATTAAATACAGATATTAGAGCAAATGTATTTAATGTAAGAGGAACAAAAATTGCATCATTCCCTAAAACGATGAAAGTTCACAGATTGATAACAGATTCAAAAACAGCTAAAAATCTTTCATTATTAACATTGAAACAATGTGATGAACTTGTAATTGATAATTCAATTTATTTTGAACAAAGTGATTTAGTAGAAAATTATAATTTTTCAAATGTAGTATCTGCATCAGATAATATTGAAATGGTTTGCACAATGTAGAACCATTCAAATAAATAAACTAAAAAAGACCCATTAGAAAAAATGGGTCTTTTTTTATATAAAAACAAAAAAGGACTTTACAAAAAAAAATCAGCATGTACAATAAATATTGTGACAAATAAATAGATACCTCGTGGGGGTTTAGCTCAGCTGGTAGAGCACCTGCTTTGCACGCAGGGGGTCAGGAGTTCGAATCTCCTAACCTCCACCA
>CALURI010000021.1 GCA_944323135.1 Candidatus Gastranaerophilales bacterium | reverse complement strand
CAGAACAGCAGAATTTTCAAAAACCTCAAAAGACTCACTTGCCCGCAATAATCATACCATTTGAACCAAGCCTTAATCACCCTAAAACACAGGCACAAAGAGGATTAAAATCCTTTTGCCCGAAATAATCACACCATCTGCACCGAGTAGAAAAAGAGTAAAAAGAGTAATTACGGTTCACATGGTTTGATTATTTCCCGCCCCTGAAATCCGCTACACAAGCCAATTACCCAAAATAATCGCACCATCTGCCCTACGCAAAACACTCACTTCAATACAAATACAACACATAAATTACAATTAAAATAGCGATAAGTGAAAACCCTTATCGCTATTATCTTTTAAAACCTACGCGTGGAGGGATTCGAACCCCCGACCTTTTGGTTCGTAGCCAAACGCTCTATCCAGCTGAGCTACACACGCTCAATGTTATTTACGATTGGGGAATTTATTTAACAAATTTATACTAACAAAAAAAAGATTTATTTTCAAGTTTTTTATATTCTTTATAAAAAACTGTAATATCATTAAAATTTCTTTTTTTAAATATGTTATTCTCCAAATATGAGGTTTAGTTATGGAAAAATTAACAAAAAGAGAAATTACTATTTTAAAACTTATTACACAAGGGTATGACAATGCTGAAATTAGCAAAACTATTTTTATTAGTATTCATACTGTTAAAGCTCATATAAGTAAAATTATGAAAAAATTAAATGCTAAAAACAGAACTAATGCTATATATATCGCTATTAAAAATCATTTAATTGATGATTAAAATTGTTACAATTTGATAGCTTTTCTTGCCCGTTATATAATAGTAATGAGCGAGAGTTTATCTATGATAAAAAAAATACTGATAATATTATCATTTTTATGTATATTTTTACTTACATTTGTCCAAAAAGTTTCAGCAGAAGAGCTTTATAAATTTTCATCTGCTAACTTTGATACTTCAAATTCTTTAATTATTTTATCAGCTCAGGATACTCAAGGAAGCTCCGTTTTATCAAATATCAAACTTGTCAAAATGCAAAACCCTTCAAGGGTATATTTTGATATAAATTCATCTATTATAACTTTTCCAAAGCAGGACTGGGTATTTAATTCCGGAAGCATTAAAGAAGTAAAAATTAACCAGTTTTCAACAAATCCCAATGTTGTACGCGTTGTTTTATACTATGACAACGGTTTTAATCCTGACAATATACAATTTATTCGTGTTAAAAATAATATTATTATTAAGCTTAAAAATGGAACAATCGGAGATAATACCTACTTCCAAAACACATACAGAGACGAACATTCATCCGCCAGTGACTTTTATGAATATCTGACAATAACTACTCCCGTCACAAAAAGTGATGAATCTATTGTGGGACAAATTCAGGAAGCTTTTAATTCTCAAGTCGAACAAATTATGACTAAAAAAGAGCTTAAGCTGAATACTAAATATTATTTAAACAATATAACACCGAAACAAAACGGAGTTTTAATAAACGGATTCGGCTCTGTTACTATTGAAAAACCGATGATTTTGTATAATCCTAAAAGGATTGTTTATGATTTACCCAATACACTCGTTGACATGAAAATCAGAAATAAAGAGTTCCGCATAAATGAAACAGAAACAGTTAAAATAGGACAATTTTCAGTCAATAAAGCAAGAATTGTAATAACAACGGAAGATGTCAATGATTATATCCCGATATATTCCAGTGATAACCAATCATTAATTATCGCAAATTACAAAAAAACAAACAACACAACACTATACAATAATTCAAGTAATGCAATTTCATACAGCAAAGAAAAAAATGATTCTTTAACAGAGTCTATGATTATAAAATTTGATTCATCCGTTGTTCACGGGATAGACAGATATAATGACAAGATTATACTTTATCTTTATAATGTTTCTAAATACAGTGACGAAAACTTCAAAAACACATATAAAAATACATTCTTTGATAATGCATATATAGAATTGATGCCTAAAATAGGTTTAAAACTTGTTATTCCAACAGAACAAGATGCTGTTGCAAGTACATATCTGGGCTCTGACGGGAGAAGTATAAAAATAACAGTAAAAGAAACGAAAAAGAAAGAATCTTCTGCTTCGGAATCCAAACCGATTATACTTAATCCTCCGGTAACATCAATAATTTCATCAGGAAAGAAAAAAGTTGTTATAGATGCCGGACACGGCGGTACTGATGTAGGAGCTATAGGCGGAAACATATATGAAAAAGATATTACTCTGGATGTATCCAAAAGAGTTGAAAAGCTATTAAAGAAAAAAGGTTATCAAGTTGTAATGACAAGATCTGATGACACTTATGTATCTTTGCAGGATAGAGTTTCTATAAGTAACAATTTTGAACCGGATATATTTGTAAGTATCCACGTTAATTCCAGTGTTCGACCGGAAATTACTGGTATAGAAACACATTACTACCATCAAGAAAGTATGGCTCTGGCACAAACTGTACATTCTTCTTTTGCAAGTGCAATCCAATCTCCAAACAGAGGTTTGTTTAAATCTAAATTTTATGTTATAAATCATACTACCTGTCCGGCAATTCTTGTCGAAATTGGATTTATTTCAAACAGTAATGAAAGATTACAACTTGTCGGTGAGAAACGTAAAGAAGCCACCGCAAAATCAATCGCGGATGGAATTGAGAATTATTTTAAACAATATAAATAGAGAAAGAGATGACCCAACAAAATAAAAAACCAATAGCATTTTTTGATTCAGGCGTAGGCGGCTTAACAGTTTATGCCAAAGTAAAAAAACTTCTCCCAAAAGAAAATTGTATTTATTTTGGGGATACCAAGCACATGCCATACGGAGAAAAAACAGAATCGCAGCTTATCGATTATGCAGATAGGATTTTTAAATTTTTTGAAGGAGAAAATGCTAAAGCTGTTGTAATGGCTTGTAATACAACTTCGGCTATAACTTACGAAAAATTAAAAGATAAATACAATTTTAGAATATACCCTATAATTCAAACTGTCAGTGCAAGAATTGCAAAATTAGAAAATCTTAAAAGAATTTGCATAATAGCAACCCCGGCGACAATAAATTCACATGCCTATTCCAAAGAAATATCAAAATACAATGAAAATATAGAAGTTTATGAAATTCCTGCACCTAACTGGGTTAAAATAGTTGAAGAACATAGAATTAATCATATTGAAAGTATTGCAGAAGTAAAAAATATATTAGAACAGGCACAAAAACACAATCCGGATAAAATTGTATTAGGCTGCACACATTATCCTTATCTGATGAATATTTTAAAAAGGTTTGAAGCTGAAGAAAAATTTATAGACCCATCTGTATATTTTGCAGAAAACATAAAACAAGATTTACAAAACAACGGATTATTAAATGACTCATTTGAATATGAAAAATTTTATGTAAGCTCAAATCCTGAAAACTTTAAGACAGCTTCAGAATTATTTTACAAACTAAAAAAATTACCGGAATTAAAAAATGTCTAACTTATTTTTAATGAACAACTGTATAATGTGAAATTATTAACTGATACAGTTTAAAATAATTCTTTTTAACTTAAAATTTAGCTGTTTAATATCAGCATTTTTCTATATATCTCAATCCACCTTATAAATATCCATTTGTTTTTACACTTAAAAATATATTTTATTAATTGATTTTCACTTGAATTAAGGTTTAATATTTGTTATAATATTATTTGAGGCTAATGTCCAAAAAAGTGGTTTTAGTACCGTTTGGAACAGCCTCATTTTTTATTGAACCGTTCATCACTTAATAATTTGTGTTTATTTTCATTATAAAATCGAAACAAGCACTGTAATTCGGAACAACAATAATAGATGAATTTATTTTATCAGGTGTAATATTCAAAGCCGTAACATTTTCTTTAACCGCAAATACAGGAATATTACGTTTCAAAGCCTCAAAAACAGGAACACAACCTAATGCATCATAAGGCATAACAAGATAGTCAAGATTTTCAACAGATATTCCTTCATATCCGCTTAATTTTGGAGCTCTGTCAAGCCCTATCAAAATACAAGGCAAAAAAGTGGGAGTGATATATTCAGAAGCTGCACGAGCATCCACTATTTCAGAAGAAATTTGATAATCTCTAAAAGCAGGAGAATGGGCACAGGGAATATTTAACTCTTTTGAAATATAATGTGACAAAATTGCTTCAACTCCTCCTACAGGATCAACTCCTATGCCTTTTGAATAATCAGGATTATCATTTTCCGGTTCATCAAACAAACAAACAAGAGCAACAGCTTCACAACCTTTTTCTAAAAGTTTTTGTGAAGCTTTTAATAAAGTGTTAGGATTTTCTACATAACCTGTTGAAATTCCGCTATCTTCTATATTAAATACGACTCCTACATTTTCATCTGTAACTTCATAAGACGCGATATCTATCCCATAAACACATTTAACAGCATTTACAGTATTAATATGAATTTGTAAAACATCTTGAGGGATTGCCTTATCAAATACAATACCTATTTTATTATGTTCTGAAGGTAATAAGTTAATATTCCCTTTAAAAAATTCATCAATCGAATATCCTTCAACATACAGCATATTCTCACTAATTCCGGAAAAACATCCTGCGTTAACAACATTAGGATTAACAATTAAATTTGATATTTTAGCGAATTTTTTTGCATAGCAGCTTGCATCACCGGCATATCCGCCTATAGATGCTCCAATACCTGTTGGAACAATAAATGCGCCTAATTTTTCACCGTTATTTAACATAAAAATATAATACAACAAAAAAGCAGTCATCTGACTGCTTTTTAACAAAAATTTTCTTGATTCTACTATTGTTGAACACCGCCGTAAGAAAAATCATTTTTAATATTAGTCTGCAACAATTTTGTCCAGCTTGATTCAAATGTGGTAATTTCATTCAATTGAGTTTCAAGATTATTCTTTTCAAGTTCAAGTTCTTGTTCCCAAGAATTTAAATTTGCAAGTTCCAATTCATGTTCATTATCACATTGCTCAGTAAGCAATTCATAAGTCTCCGGATCGGTTTCATAATAATTGTAATAAATATCATCAACTTTATCATTATATTTTGCTTGATTTTCAGCCACCTGCTTAGAAGCATTCAACGAATCCATCATATTAGTTGTAAGCTTATCATTAATCAAAGCTTTTTGTTTTGTATACATTAAAAGCGTTTCATGAATATTTGAAATAGCCATATCTCTCGTCCTCTTATTTTAGTTCTCTTATATATATAAAAAATTTTTGAAAGACGCAATTTCAAAGAGCATAAATTCCTGTAACATTTGTTAACATTTATATCTATATGTACTATTTCAAACCATAATAATATTTCGGGTGTATTTATTTATTTTTATAATATAATATAATTATTAAGTAGGAGAGAAAAATGGATCAGCAAACTTATATGAAAATTATGGGCTATGTCCCGACTGTAATTGAAGCATCTTCAAGAGGCGAAAGATCTTTTGATATATTTTCAAGATTATTAAGAGAGAGAATTATTTTCCTCGGAACAGAAATTGACGATGAAGTTGCAAATTCAATTGTTGCACAACTTTTGTTATTAGATAGCGAAAATCCGGAAAAAGATATTATGCTTTACATAAATAGTCCCGGAGGTGTTATAACAGCAGGTATGGCAATTTATGATACAATGCAGCTTATTAGAGCTGATGTTTCTACAATTTGTCTTGGGGATGCCGCTTCAATGGGTGCATTCTTGTTATGTTCGGGTGCTAAAGGTAAAAGAATGGCCCTTCCTAATTCCAGAGTAATGATTCACCAACCTTTGGGCGGAGCTAAAGGTCAAGCTACCGATATCGAAATCGAAGCAAAAGAAATTTTAAGAATGAAAGATATGCTTATTGAAATTATTGCTAAAAATTCAGGCCAACCTATTGAAAAAGTTAAAGAAGATTGTGAACGTGACCACTTCTTAACAGCTCAACAAGCTCTTGAATACGGATTAATCGATAAAGTAGTCACAAGAGATAATAAATAAAAGACTGTAACAAAACTTAATATAATAAATAAAAACATGCAATTTTTCAAAACTGCATGTTTTTATATTAGTGTAGGTAAAAAAAGGTTGGTTACAAAAATTTAGGTAGGAGTAAACAAATGTCTCTATTAATTTTCGCATATCGAAAATTAGACATTAATCGTCGAAAAAGTGATTTGAATTATCGCTTAATGGAATTGACGAGAAAGTTATCAGATTTGCAGCAATATGCAGCAAATATCGGTGACGGATCAGTTTCAATGAGTGATATGATGAACACACCAAGCTCAATGTTTGGTCGTCAATTAATGTTTATGCAATATGCACACAACGGATCATTATTTGGAGCGCAACAGAAATTTGCGATGATGCAGCCGGTTATAGCTATGCAGATGCAGCAAATGCAACCGGAAATGCAACAAATGTATCAAAATTGGATATTTAAAAATCTTTATGATCAAGAACGTGAAAGAATGGGTAAACAGGAAGCAAAATTACTCAACGAACAAGAAAAACAAATTCAAGCAGAAAAGATGAAACTCGAAACACAATTAAAACTTCTTGATCAAGAACTTCAAGCTTGCAAAGAAGGCGAAGATAAATCTGTAGAAGCTTGGAAACCTAATTACGTAGGTTAAATCAAATAATATAAATTACCTAAAACCCCTATCCTTAACTAACCTGTAAACAAACAGGGCTCATAAATTTATGAGCCCTGTTTTCAAATTATAATAATCACAAAATCCGCTTTTTTATCAAATGCTTCATGAGGTAATTTTTCAATATACAACTCTTTCGGGATAGGTAAAATTGTTTTTATATTCGGATTTTTTTCTAAAAATCTGTCATAAAAACCTCCGCCGTATCCAAGCCTATACCCTTCTTTATCAGCCATTAATGCAGGTAAGATTGCCAAATCAATTAAAGATGAATCAACAGGATTAGAACAAGGCTCATTAATATTAAAATTTGATTTTTTAAGTTCATCACCGTTTTTAAACGGGCAGACAAACATATCTTTGGCTGAAACTTTCGGCAGATAAAAATTTTTTTTATCCTTTAACAAATCTAATAAATTAATTTCATACTTCAAAGGATAAAAAATCATAATATTTAAAGCTGATTTGTATACTTCAGTTTGCCTAATCTTTCCGACAGCATCAACACTGATATTTTCAATATCCAGTAATTTTCTTATATCCTTAGCCTTAGCCCTTAGATTAATTTTACTATCCATAATGTTTAGTATATAATAAACAGAAATAAAATTATAAATTTTACAGGAGGTGCAATGTATAATTGCAATAACAATGATTTAATAAACCCTAACTGGGCAAAACACGGTTATATTCAAGTTTATACCGGTAACGGCAAAGGAAAGACTACAGCATCATTGGGACTCGCAATGAGAGCTTTAGGACGTTGCTGGAAAGTCCTTATAATTATGTTTACAAAAGGCGGGGATGATTATGGGGAGCTGAACTCTTTTAGAAACCTTTCGCCTGAAATTTCAAAAAATCTTACTATTATACAAGCAGGCTTGGATAGAATTGTATACTCTGATAACAAAACCAAAAATGATGAAGAAGAAATAAAAAAAGGCTGGGAACTTGCAAAAACAGCAATAAAAAATGATGAATACAATCTTATCATCTTAGATGAAGCTAATATTGCAATTGACTTAGGTTTTATAGATTTAGAGGAAATGCTTGATGTGCTAAAAAATAAACCTCAAGAAATGGAAATTGTCTTAACAGGAAGAAATGCAAATCCGAAAATTATAGAAATTGCTCACCTTGTATCTGAAATAAAACCTGTAAAACATTACTGGGATACTGGAATTGCAGCAAGAAAAGGTATAGAATACTAAGCGCTTCTTCTCATCAAATCAGAAAGTTTTACTTCCTTTTCAAATTTTTTCACCTTTTTTACTGGCTTATTATTCTGTTTTGGTTCTTTAAATTGAGATAATCCTATTTTTACCTTTGAATTTTCATCAGATAACATAAATATTTCTTTAAAAAATGTAATTAATTCGTTCATTTATAATCTCTCCTATAACAATTATAATTTAATTAAATCCGTTGTTATCATACATTAAAACTATTTTACCTTAAAAAAACATTGTATTTTATGTTATATTAGTAATACAACGAGCCGAGGTGCATAATTTGAACCAAAATGATATAAATATTTTAGAAGAAAAATATAATACTGATTTTAATACCGCTTTAAATATATATGAAAATTCATATTCGCATGAATATCTTATTAACCTTTTAAAAAGCGGCACAGTCGCCGAAAAGCAAGCTGCGGCAATAAAACTGGAAACTTTGAATAATTTTGAAGAAGCAAAAATATTTATATCAAATTTAACAGGCTGTGACGGGAAAATACGAGAAGCAGTATCTTTCAGACTACCGGAATTCCTTGAAAAAAATCCACAATTTTTTACAGATTACACTGATATATTCTTAGACGCAATCATAGATATTAACGGAAATATTTGCAGAAATACAATCAAAGCACTTGAATATCTTAAAAATAACACCGATTTTACAAATGAATTTACTAATAAACTTATAAATAAAACACTTAATATAATTGAACCGATTAAAAGTTTTGATATTCAAGAAGGAAAATATAAAATTAATAAAGAAGTTTTTAAACTATATTGGTATTTAGAAACAATTACTGAATTTTGCCAATTTATCCCATCAGATAAATTATTCCAAATACTTAACGAAACAAAAAACATTCAAGATTATACAATAAGAGAAAAAACAGCAAAAATACTTTCAAAAATTGATAATATTGAAAAACTTCTTAACATAAAAGAAGAATTAAAAAAAGACTCAAACTATTACGTAAGAAGGATTTAATATAAAATATATTAAATTATATTAAGAAATTTATACAAAATATATACACTTTACGCAATTTTTAATTAATAATTTCCTTTATATATATACAAGGGGAATAGCAAAGGGAATAAAAAAGGAGAACAATATGGCTAGAGTGTTAATATCAATGCCCGAAAGATTTTTAGACGAAATAGATAAAGTTGCAGGGAATGAAAATCGTACACGTTCTGAATTAATAAGAGAAGCACTTAGAACTTACATGTACAGAAACCAAGTAAGAAATTCCCAAAGAGCAGCAAAAAATGCAGAAATATTAGATGCACTTCTCGGATAAAGTAATATAACAGATTTGAATATTTTAAAAATTATATTATAATAATTACAAAAAGGGGAAAACGAAAATGGAAAATAACGATTACATAATGTCATCACTTGATGAATATTTTGAAATCTTAGACAGAGAAAACAAAAAACGCTCTGAATTAGTTGCAAAATCATTAGTTAAATATTTACAAAAATCTAAAGAAGCAACAAAATTTCAAACTCTTCAAGTTGCAAAATAAGCTTAAAGAAAAAATTAAGGTCAAGGTTCAAATTTGGGAAAAATTTAATAGGGGAAAAAGAATTGTAAAGGTCTGTCAAAATAATGACAGACCTTTTTGTAAATAAACTCAAAAAAAACGAGCCTGTTACCAAACTCGTTTTTTAAATTATAATATTGTTTCAAAATTATTCAATAATTTTGTCAACAACACCGGCACCAACTGTATGACCGCCTTCACGGATAGCAAATCTCATACCTTCTTCGATAGCTACAGGAGCGATAAGTTCAACTTCCATAACTACGTTATCACCAGGCATTACCATTTGACCGTCGAATTTGATAGAACCAGTTACGTCAGTAGTTCTGATATAGAACTGAGGTCTGTAACCAGGGAAGAATGGAGTATGACGTCCGCCTTCTTCTTTAGTCAATACATAAACGTTAGCTGTGAATTTTGTATGTGGGTGAATTGTACCAGGTTTTGCAAGTACTTGACCGCGTTGGATATCAGTTTTATCAACACCACGTAACAAAGCACCAATGTTATCACCTGCTTGACCTTGATCAAGAGATTTTCTGAACATTTCAACACCGGTAACAGTTGTTTTCTTAGTTTCGCCTAAACCAACGATTTCAACTTCATCACCAACTTTAACAACACCACGTTCTACACGGCCTGTAGCAACAGTACCACGACCTGTGATAGAGAATACGTCTTCAACAGGCATCAAGAATGGTTTGTCTAAATCACGTACAGGTGTTGGGAAATAAGAATCAATAGCATCCATCAATTCCCAAATTTTATCAACCCATTTATCAGCTCCACGAGCGATTGTTGGGTTAGCTTGAGCAGCTTCTAAAGCTTTCAAAGCAGAACCGTGGATGAATGGAATGTTATCACCGTCGAATTCATAAGAAGAAAGAAGTTCTCTTACTTCCATTTCAACCAATTCTAACAATTCAGGGTCATCAACCATATCGCATTTGTTCAAGAATACAACTAAGTTAGGAACGCCAACCTGACGTGCTAACAAGATGTGTTCACGAGTCTGAGGCATAGCACCATCAGTAGCTGCAACAACTAGGATTGCACCATCCATTTGAGCTGCACCTGTGATCATGTTTTTAACATAGTCAGCGTGGCCCGGGCAGTCAACGTGAGCATAGTGTCTAGTAGCTGTTTCATATTCTACGTGAGCTGTAGAGATAGTAATACCTCTTGCTTTTTCTTCCGGAGCAGCATCGATTTCATCGAATTTTTTCAATGCAGCTTGTCCTGCAGCAGCCAATACAGCTGTGATAGCTGCTGTTAATGTTGTTTTACCGTGGTCAACGTGGCCAATTGTACCGATGTTAACGTGCGGTTTGGTACGTTCGTACTTTTCTCTAGCCATGAGATTAATCTCCTTTTTTCTACTTATACTACAATACTAATTTGGTATTTTAAGCCATAGAATAATAATATTTGCTCAATTTTTTTTGTCAAGGTCTGCACTTTTAGAGACAAAATTTTATCAATATTTTAAGACTATTTTATTTTTTATGCATCCAATATTGAATAAATGAGTTTAATTACTATTTTATTTAAAAAGTCCCATATTATAATGGGACTTTTCATTAAATTATATAAAATAAAAATTACATTTCTTCTTCTGAAGTTTCTTCTACAGTATCGTCTTGAAAATCTTCTTCATCTACTGCTTGTTGATTCATTTCTTCTTCAATTTCTTGTTGGAGTTCATCCACTTCGTCTTCTGTATCATCAACAATTTCTTCAGAAGATTCTTCATAGTTGTTGATATTTTGAGCTTCTGCTTTTTCCATTTGAGATACACTCTTAATATCTATTTTCCATCCTGTCAATTTATGTGCAAGTCTTACATTTTGCCCTTCTCTGCCAATTGCTAAACTCAATTGATCGTCAGGTACAACAACCATTGCTTCATGAGCATATTCATCATCAGCCAAAATGTCAACTGAAACAACTCTTGAAGGTGAAAGCGCATTAACAATATATTCAACAGGATCTTCCGAATATCTTACAATATCAATTTTTTCATTTTTTAATTCTGAAACAATTGTCTGAATTCTGGAACCGCGAGGTCCTATACAAGCACCTACACTATCAACTTCCGGATCATTTGACCATACCGCAATCTTTGTTCTGTAACCTGCTTCACGTGAAATTGATTTAATCTCAACAATTCCGTCTTCGATTTCCGGAACTTCAAGCTCAAACAATTCTCTTACAATTTCTGCATGAGCATGAGATACTATAACCTGAGGTAATCTTGTTGTTTCTTTTACATTCAAAACAAAAACTCTTATTCTGTTACCCGGTTTATAATATTCACCAGGTATTTGTTCTTTTTGAGGCATAATTGCATCAATTTTTCCGATATTAACAATTACATTGCGGTTCTCAACTCTTTGAATAATACCTGTCGTCAAAGTACCTTTCTTTTCCATGAATTCTTGAAGCACAAGATTTCTTTCTGCTTCTCTTATTCTCTGTGTTATAACTTGTTTTGCAGATTGAGCTGCAATACGTCCAAATTGTTCCGGTGTAACTTCAATCTTAATTTCATCACCTATTTCTACATCTTCAGCGATTTCTTTTGCTTCGTTTAATGTAATTTGTGTATCAGAATCTTCAACATCATCAACAACTAATTTTGTTCTGAATACACCAATTTCACCTGATTGTTCATCTAAAATAGCTTCAATATTTGTTGCTTCTTTAATATGCATGTGCTTTTTATAAGCTGCAACCATAGCATCACACAAAGATGCAATCAAAACTTCTTTTGATATACCTCTTTCTCTTTCTAATTCTTCACAAGCTTCAAATAATGCTGTTCCGATTTTAATCATTTTTTATTCTCCTTTTTAATCTATATATAATTTTGCTGATTGAATATTCTCTCTTGGAATTTGTAATTCCTTCCCATCATCAAATCTAAAAAATTTTAGACCTTCATTTTCGTCAAAGTCAAGAATTTCACCTTTAAAGATTTTTTCAGTTTCCCCATCTAGCGGCTGTTTCAATTTAAGACTTATTCTTCTGCCGTTAAAAATTACAAATTCTTTGTCCGATTTGAATTTCCTTTCCAGCCCGGGAGATGAAACTTCAAGATAATACTTTACCGGTATAAGTTCATCAAGAAAATCCGAAAGACTTCTTGTAACATTTTCACAATCATCAAGTGTTACATCTTTTTCTTTTGAATATAAATAAATTCTTAAAAACCACCTGTGATTTTCTTTCACAAACTCTATTTCTATAGGAATATATCCAAATCTCATAGCAGTATTTTCAATTAATGGAGTAATCTTTTCCAAAATATCATGTCTGTTTATTTCTTGCTTTACCATAATACCTTACCCTTCTTAATAGATAAAAAAGAACGGGGATTCCCGTTCTTTTTTATGACAATACTGCCTTGTGTTTTTATTATAAATTACAAATAATCAAAAGTAAAGTTAATTGTAATAATTTTTAACTATTAATCAGACATTGTTAATATCATTGTTTACTTCTGCACGTCCCTCTTTAAGATCTTCAGAAGCTTTATTTAAACAAGAATTATAATCATTTGCTACTGTTGCGAAGTTTTGTGCAATTTTATTCTTTTTATCTTTATCATCAGTTGTGTCAAATTGATTTTTTAATTCTTTTAATTTATTTTCCAAAGATGTTAATGATTTACCATCCTTTTCTTTTGCTTTTGCTAATTTATTTTCATACTTGGTTTGAGCTTCTGTTAATTCTTTCTGTTTTTTTTCAAATTCTTGAACTTTCTTTTCATTTTCTTTTATTGATTCATCACTTTTCTTAATATCACTATTAAGCTGTTCTTGTTCTGGTTTTAATTCTTCTTTGATTTTCTTTTCAGAAGCTTGTTTAGATTCTGATGCAGCATCTTTTTGACTTTCTAATTCTGTCTTTTGATTTTCTAATTCTTTATTTTGACTTTCTAATTCTGTATTTTTAGCTTCTAAGTCTGATTTTTGTTTATTGGCTTCAGCAAGTTCTTGTTGTTTTTGTGCTAATTGTGACTGCAATGCCGGTTTCTGTTCCTCTGGAGCAGATGCAATTTGAGATTGCAAAGATGCAATAGATGATTCCAGAGTACCGATTTTGGTATTTAATTCTCCTATTTTATTATTATTATTTTCTATTGTCTTTTGATTATTTTCAATCTGAGTGTTTACCTGACTGATATTAGATTCAAGTTTCTTAATTGTACCATCCTGTTTTTGAATATTTTGTTCTTCAGAGGCAATGTTCTTTTTATTTTCTTCAAGTTTCTTTTCAAATCCAGCTTTATTTTCTTTTTCTGTTGCTATTTCCTTATTCAAATCAGGGATATCAGTATTCAATTCGTCAAGTTTAGTTTTTACATCGGTCAAAGCTTTTTCAATCTCACCCGAAGTTGTTGCGCTGTTAAGGCTACTCATAATTTTATCAATATCATCTGATGAACTTGTATTCTTTGTAGAATTTACATTGTTAGAATTATTTCCGGAGCTTGCTGATTTTGTCGCTTCAATAATTGAACCTGCGACGGATGCAAGAGTTCCTACAGCCATTAAAGCAGCCGCAAATTTATTATCAGACGCATTTGATGAAGGTAAATCCATATAATAAGAACCGCCAAGATTATTAAATACTTTAACACGGTTATCATTAAGATCATGTCTGAGCATACTGTGAGAAAGACTATTATAATCTTTTGCATTAAAAATTGAACCTGTTCCGACAGCAGAACGTTGAGCCATTACTCCAAATCCCGGAATAGTAGTTCGGGTAGTAGTACCAAGCTTAGTAGCAGCAGTCGTTTTAAATGACGATGAGCCTAAACTTTGAGCTTTTATATTCAATTTTACTAATCCTGCATTATTTACAGTGCTCATGTACTTATCTCTCTTTTTTTGCTCTCTAAAAATATAAACAATTTAGAAATTCAAAGATTTCACAAATATAAGAATTCGTTACAAATGTTAATATTTTAGAAAACAAAAATACTATATATATATTATGCCCCTATTTTTACTAAAAAAATCTTACGAGAAATTAAAATAAAGCTGTTTGTATTAAAATGAAATTTCAATTGCGAATATTAATAATATTCACAATTAAAAAAACAGCAAAATACATAGCACAAGACTTGTTTCAAATTATGCAAGAGTTTTTAACAAATATTTAACAAAAATTATGTAAATTTTTAAGCATGCCGCAATTTTGCGAAAAATATCATATAGAGCCTGTTTTCAAAATTAGTCAAAAATAATTGTAAAAAGATTGGCATGGATTGTTTTAAATGTGTTTATTTTTTATTTCTTTATTCTATGATGAATATACAAAAATCTTGGGAGCGGGGATAGATATAATAATATCAATCTTTTGCTCTAAAAAATTATCAATCCTCAGAACGATTAAACAGTGAGAGATATTCGTTAAAATAAGGATAGAGGAACGTATCAGGAGGTAGTGAGTCGTGTTAGAGCATGGTTATATTCAAATTTATACTGGAGATGGAAAAGGAAAGACTACGGCTGCATTAGGATTAGCGCTAAGAGCACTTGGACACGGCTGGAAAGTTCTTATTATCCAATTTACTAAAGGGGATAGTGCAACTTCTTACGGTGAAATTGTTACTTCTTCAAAATTTCTTCCGAATCTTGATGTTGTTCAATTCGGAATGGATAGAGTTTGTTATTCTCACAATGTTTGTATGGAGGATTTTAAAGAAGCTAAACGCGGTTGGGAATTTGCTAAACAAGCAATAAATTCAGGAGAATATCAACTTATAATTCTTGATGAAATTAACATTTGTACAGCAATGAATATGATTAAGGTATCAGACGTAAAAGATGCTCTTTTACATAAACCTGAAAATCTTGAAATCGTATTAACAGGCCGCTATGCACATCCAGAATTAAAAGCTATGGCTCACCTTGTTACCGAAATGAAACCTATAAAACATTACTTTGATATAGGTGTTATGGCAAGACAAGGGATTGAATATTAAAAAAAGCTTAAACACACAATATAAGTTAATGTAAATCCTTTTTGTTTCAGAAAATGAAATACCGGGCAATCTAAGAAATTAGAAAACCCGTTTTTTTTATTTATTTATCAATTAAAAAAATCTCCTTTTGGAATTCCAAAAGGAGATTTTTTATAATCAAGTTTTATAAAATTATTATGTACTAAACATCGTGAAGACTTTTTCAACGTTTTTACTTATCAGGTTTTTAACTGTATCATACTCTGTTGTTAATGCAGATAATTCTGTATCAATATTTTTCAATTCTAATTCTAACGTTTCTTCTTTGTAATTCAATTTACTCTTTGTAGCATTATACTCAGCTTCGGCTTGAGCGACAGCATCTTCATCTGTTATTTCCGCAATATGCGCACTATTTGTATAATGTCCTTGATAATAATAACCGTCAGTGCTTAATGTTGAAACAAATAATTGCCCATTTTTTAATGCCTGGTTAAGATAATCAGAATCAGTTATTTGTGCACGTTTTGTTGCATCAGAACAAGCACCGTACATACACAAGTTATTATATAACTGGTTATAAAAATCAGCATTTAATATATCTTGAGAAGTTTGAGCAGCTTCATTTGTTAAAAGGAAATAATATGACAAATCATCAGTAATATATAAACTTTCCTTAGAAGAATCAGTTTCAATATTAAATCCTGAGTTGTAACCATCCATAGACATTGCGAAATACGTCAAATATGATTTCAATAAATTTGTCAAGCTTATTGATTTAACATCTCTGTTACCTTCCGCGATACAGTTTGTATCCTGAGCTTTCGATATAGCATTTTGCACAGATTTATACATAGTACCGCCGGAACTTGCAGTTTCAGCATAATTTGAACTTACTAAAAGTTGAGAAAATACAAAAGCCTGATCTAATGCGGCATCTGATTCGTTATCTACATTCAAACCTTTTATATCACCATCTTGGGCGTTATAACCTAATAATGTAGCCATTACAAGTAAAACATCTTCAGCTTTCTTTGAAAAATCATCAGTAGACATTATACCTGACATTTCATATTTACCGGTTAATATATCGCCCAAAGTCAGAGCTTCTATTTCACTTTGTGAAAGAGCTTTACCGTCTTTAGTAATCAATATTTTATTAAGATCATTATCTTCATCTTTAGAATTATTATTCGGTGTAGTTGTTGTGCAGAATATATCATTAAAAGTTTTGCCACTCTCTGATTCTTTAACACCAAATACATCAGTAAGTTTTAATCCATACAAAGCATCTCCTTTTTCGTAAGAGATATTAACTTCACCAGTAGAAGTAGCTATTGTTATAGTTTCATCATTTTCACATTCCGCACTTTGCAGATAATTTATAAAGGTAGCAGTAGGCATTGCATTTGCCATAGTTTTATCTGCGATTTCTCCGCCCACACCTGAAGATGTATAACCGTTTGAACCTAATGCGTATATTGTATTTATAGTTGAAGTAGAAACTTCATTTGCAACACCTAATTGATATAAAAATGCATTACGTGTACCGTCATCGGTTGAACTTGCCGAACCCATAGTAAATTTGCCGTTACCGGTAGGATCACCTGTTTTAGCGTCAATAATACCTGCTTTAACAGCAGCATTATACATACTGTCTGACAATACAATTTTACCTTGAGTATCTGTTATTAAGAAAGGATCATACTCATTTAATGCAGAAGGTGTCATCATAATCGCATAGGACAAATCATAAATTGTACCTGTTCCGTCCCCATTATTATCACCGTCCCAAACAAGTTTGGTTGCATTAAGAGAATTTTGGTATTCATCAGCAGCTTTTTGCAAATCACGGGTAACAGAAAGTTTTTGCTGTGCAATTTCCATTGAACGGAATTCACAGTTATTTTTCCTTGCTGTTATGGCTAAAAATCTTGCTTGTGAAGCTGCCAATCCCATTTTGTAACTCTTTCCTTTCGATTTATCTTAGTAACAACATGTCTGTTATTCGAATTGACGGCATTTTGAGTTGAAAACTTTAAAAAATATAAAACTTATGTAACAAATTATTAACATCATTTTAAATCAATTAAAAGATCATACATTTTATCAATTTTATCCTTTACTTCCGAAAACTGATCTTTTAAATCGACAAAACTGTTAATCGTTACAAATTTTTCTTCTATCTCTTCAATAATTTCTCTGTGTTTTTTTTCCAGCTGTTCAGGCGTTACAAAAATTCTTTGTTGGACAAAAAACATCAAAACAACTATTATTATCGGAGAATATTCTAATATTTTTTCCATAATATCCTTTCTCTAAAGCGTAATAGGCCAATAAAAATCTACAAGATAAGATGCTGCATCCATCGGGTGGGACAAAAATTTAAGTTCTTTGGATTGCTTAATTTGCTGGTAAGTCGGGATATCAATTTTTGAAGAACCTTCTTTATATTTAAGATTGTAAATATTATAAAGAAGTTTTTCACATTTTTTGTCAACAAAAAGACAAATCTCGCCATCAGCTGAACGTACTTTAGCATTAAATGCCATAATCCTGTTTTTTATAGGCGGATTAAATGCTTTAATTTGAATTTCAACATCATATCCGTATTGCAAAAGTTTTTTCTTTATAATTACATAATTTGTATATTCACTTGTACAGCTTCTGTTATCACCTGATGCATCGCCGTTTACAATAACTTTACCTTTATGATTCGGATAACGCCTGTAAAATTCATCACAAGCCTTCGCTGTTGTCGTATTTTCCATAGCGATTTCATCAAAATAAAAAACTTTATCATCAGTCTTGTGTGCAAATACCCAACACATTGGATCAACGTTAAAATCACAAGAAATATGCAAATCCATATCCGCTTGATATGAGATATCTTTGATATTCGCATCCGTAAAATCTTTTATAACAAGCCCATTATTGTATTCCCCATTTTGAGCAAGAACAAATATATTATAATATTGTTCATCATAAAGTTTTTTTAGTTCATCACAAAAACCCTCAGGCAAATAAATATTCTGTGTTGTCGGTGCTGTAATAAGCCTGTAATTAGGTGCAGGATTTTCAACAAATGTCTTATAAATCCAACCTCTTTGCATTTCAGGGTTTGTATGCCCGAAAATTCTGTAAGTGAAATTCTTCCACACTTTTTTAACTCTTTGACGCATACGTCCCAAAAGCATTTTAAAAGTATCGTAAGGAATATCAGACATCTCTTCAATCTCAACAAAACCAAGATTTAACGATTTCAATTTATTCGGCTCGTCAAAATGCCTGAAAAGGATTTCTGAACCGTTTTTAAAAGTCAATTTCTGCAAAGTTGACGACCATTCATAATCTTTTCCGTCAACAAAACCGAAATTTTCCAAATGTTCAAAATATGTCTGCAAAGTTGTATCTCTAACAAGAGTATAAGTCTGAGCTCCAACTAATCCCCTAACTCCGGGAAACTTTAAAGCAAGTAATATTCCTAAAAGCGATCCTGCAAAAGTTTTTCCGGATCCATATCCTCCCTGATACACTGCTACATCTAATGTATAATCATGCGGGATTTCCAAAAATTCCCGCTGAGCCTTTAATAATTTATACAAAGTAATCCCCTATAACTCACTAATCTTTAATTAAAACGTGGTTACCTTTAATTGCAACCCATTTCCCTTCAACCTTATTACCTGAGCTTTTTCTTGACTCGAATTTTGATTTATTAGAATTTATGTTTTCTTTAGAATTTCCAAAGCTTCTTTTAATGCGATACTATAATTTCCCAAATAACTCCAGAATATAGGATTAGTTTCCTTTGTCATCTCTACTCCGCGTGGGGAATATCTTCTCCTAATGCGGGAATTTGAAAGAGTGTTAACATTATTAGTAAAATTATTTTTTTCATTATCATATTCTTTTGAAAAAATCTTTATTTGTATATAATTCTTTTAGTCATTTCTAAAAGTGCCGCAAATGCGGCACTATGATTTATCGTCATTAAGTAAAAAATTATTTGCGTTTTCTATTCCATACTGTTCAAGTGCAAATTTAAAACATTCTAACCAGTCGATTTTTTCTTCAACTTCAGGAACCTGCGCAAAGGATTGAACAACTTCAAACAGTTCTTTTAATCTCATTTTTCGTTCAAAAGAAGCTCGTCTGTCACCATAACGATATATGTAATTTGCATTTCTTACGTTATCGTCAATTTCCATAAAACTTGTTTTGCCTCTGTCATTTACCCCGATTAATTCTTTACCAAGCTTAAAATATGATATGATTTCTGCAGTTTTTTCAACCATGGGAACAATAATTTTTCTGTTTATAGAATCCAAAATCATATTCAAACGTGCTTCCTGACCGTTAACAGAATAATTCAATTCTGTTGCCGTACGTTGGGCTGATTGAAGATTGCCTGCCATATTTTTGAAAATTCCTGTCGCACTTTCAATTGTTGATTTAAAATAGTTCAAGAAATCCCACCCCACCATTGCTTTATCAAAAGATAAAGGTGTCGGAGCAGTTGGCATTAAGGCAGCATCATATTCTATAATTTTACCTGGTTTTACATCCTGTTGTCCTTTAAAACAACCTTTAGGTGCAAGATAAGGAGGATTCATCATTAAAGTCAAAGCATCTATTTGTTTATTCAATATAGTTGAAGCCAAACTATTCAAAACTAATGCCACACGCAAAGGAGAAACTCCTCGGCCTGTTAGCGGTGATTCTATAATATTTGCATGTATAAACGGATTTATAACAAACGGGTTACTTTCAAAACGTATAACCTCACGTCTTGCAGCAACAACTATCAACCAGTTTTTTAACAAAGTTCCGTCTGAGAGTTCTATATCTCCCCAAAATTCCAAAATTTCAACTTTTTTACCTTCTACAGCATTCTCATCATCATTTTGAGATTTCCTGCCGGCCACCACTCCTTTCAATATTTCCAATTTAACGTCATCCAAAAGATTATTTGCTTTATCCGAATAAAGCTCATCTATTGTAGAATATGTTTTATAAATTTTTGCACATTTATCCCAGTTATCTTGGGTAAATTTATCAAACACAAAGTCTTCTGATTTTATATGTTTAACTTTTGCATTATCATAAATAACTTTATCATCTATTACAAAACCCTTTTTCTCCGGATTTAGAATTTGTTCCTCAAGAGTTTGAGCACGTCTTACGGATTTTATTTTCGTTTCCCAGCCTACAAATAATGTGCTTTCTCCGGTTTCAACAATCCCGTCAATAACTTTTTCAATTTCATCTTCTATATGCATCTGCTCAAAAGTATTTACAAGCATAGCCTTTTGTCTGTTTGCATAACTTTGCGTCTCTGGAGTAGTTCCTGAAACATCAAACATCGCATCAGGGTGAGAATATAAATTCTCACTGATATGAGATTTTAAAGTTTGTGCCAATTCATATATATCAGGCAGTTCTACCTTATTATCCCAGCCGTTTAGCTTTGGAATATCTGAATTGTATATTGCATCACGCACAAGCTTTATATCTGTTAATTGGGTACTGCGTTGCTCATTAAATCTGTCATATTTATCAATTATATTTGCAACTAAAAATTTTTCTTCAATATCTGAAAGTTTTTGTGTTAAATCTTCTTTTTCAATTTTCATTTTTTACCACCTTTGTTATTCTGCTAAACTTTTTATAAAAAAAGAAAAGTATATTTTATACTTTTTTAAATAATGAATAAACTTCTATATCCTGCAATTTTCCTTTTCTTAAAGTTTCATTTTTTAATAGTGCTTCTTTTTCAAATCCGGATTCTTTCAAAAGTGTTTTTACCCGAAAATTATCAGGGTAAATAAGTGCCTTAATTTTCTCAAAACCATAAGTTTTAAAACAATAATCCAGAAAGAATCTTGCACAAATTTTTGTATAATTACCCCAAAAACGCTTATGAAAACAGGTAACTAATTCTGCGCTGTGCATTCTTTCACTATCTCCTATAAGATTGTCCAAATAAACAAATCCGCTTACAATATTGTTCTCAACAATTACAAAAAATAACGGGGATGTTCTATTTATAAGATTGGAAAAATATTCATAAATGCTTAATCCGTTAAAAGCATAATCATCTTCCATACAACGCAAATATTTTGTATATAAAAATAATGCCTGCTCAAAATAAGCAGGACTATCATAAGGATTTGCAAATACAGTCATTAAAATACCGCTTTCTCAAATTTTATATATGCTTCATCCGTTGTAAAAGCATTCAACTCACCTTTCAAAATCTTTTCTCTGATATTATTTTGAAGTCCTATTAATGCGTCTGCCTGAATACCGTTTACAAAAGTTTCATTCATTGTCTTACGGTTAAAATAACGAAATACAGAAGTTTTTGAAAAAATCTTATCTTGAGGAACATCTTTTATATCATTATAAACTTTTACAACCTTTTTCTCCTTTGATTTTTTTAAATCATTCATAAATTCCCGCTCAATTTTCATCTTGATAAGATCTTCTAAAGAAGTATTATTTAAAAGCCTTTCTTCGTCATTATTTTTCATAAACTTTACTCCTTTTTTTAAATTTTACTGTCATCTAAATTTGAAATTGTAATAATCTTTGCGGATTTGTACTCTTGTTCATCTTGATTTGTACTAAATCCCAAATATTTACATAAACTTTCAAGAGCCTTCAACCCTGCCGATGTATCCCGAAGTTTCTTTTTCCCTGTTATACAACCTTCTTTATCGAGAATATCTTCTTCTTCAAGAGAAAACTCCGCAATTTGCAAGAGCTTTTGAATAACGTAACCCTTATTCACCCTCAATGAATTAATCTGATTTTTTAACTGAAACTTAATTTCTTTGATAATTAAGTTTTCAGATAGCAATCGAGAAGCAGTTTCTTTTAAATCTTTTGATTTATAACCGGCATTTTTTGCTGATAACTCTCCATTAAGTGTTTTTATATATTCTGTAACAAATTTTTTTTGTTGTGTTGTTAATTGTTTCATTTTTCTAGGGTATTAATTATGTAGATTTCGTAACAATTCTTTGTATTATTTGAAATTTTTGAAAAAAAATTGTATAATAATCATGCTATTTATATTTCGGCTAGTGTAAATCTTAACAGGAGGGGAAAATGAATTTTAAACTTCCTGTTTTTTTTG
>CALURI010000020.1 GCA_944323135.1 Candidatus Gastranaerophilales bacterium | reverse complement strand
CAGCACATTTCTTCTACTTCTTTTGTAATTTGTATACGATCCAACATTTTCTATACTCCCTTCGGTTATATACAAGTCTATTGTACGTGCTCAAAAGGCCAAGTCAAGATTTTGTATCAGAGGAAATTATTCAAATTCTAAAAAAATATAATGCCAAATATTTAAAAATCCGGCATTATATCTTTAAAATTATTTAATATATAAATTACAACTACCAATCTGATGAAACAACATCATCTTCTTCATCTTGAAGCGCTGATAAATCTTTATGATCAGTTCCGTCAAAATCAGTAGGAAGCATATCATCATCAGGCCATATAGTATCATCATCATAACGGGCTGCCACAAGATTAACGGAAGCTGTTAAATCAGAATTTGATAAATCTGTTTCAGATAAAATACAACCTGCCATATCGCAATCTGAAAAGTTGCTATACGTCATCTCCGCATAACTGCAATCAGCTCCTGTTAACAATGCATCCGTAAAATCACATTCCAAAACTCTGGCTCGTGTAAAATCAACGGAAGTCAAATCCGCATTTGTAAAATTAACAAAAGATAAATTGCAATCTGCAAAAGAACTGGAATTTAAATCAACATCAGAAAAATCTATCTCTGAAAGATTTATTCCGGAAAAATCAACTTCTGAAAGATCTACTTCTTCCTGTTCAATTTTCCACGCATTAAATTTTTCGGGGTTCTTTTTTAATAATTCTACAAGTTCTTCTTTTGTGTAATCTATCATTTATTTATATTCTCCTTATATTAACTCTGTTTGTAACGCAAGAAGTACTGCCTGCGTTCTATTTTCTACTTTTAATTTCTTAAATATACTGTTTAAATGTGTCTTTACCGTAACTTCTTTTACATATAATTCATCAGCAATCTGTTTATTACTTGCCCCTTTTGCAACCATTTCTAACACTTCTAATTCTTTTGATGTCAAAAGATTGGCAGGAATTGTTATATTTTGTTCTTTCTTTGCTTGTGTATACCTTTTGGTACGTCGCAAAACAGCTTCCATACGAGCTAACAAATTAGGCAACATAAAAGGTTTGACGATATAATCATCTGCCCCGATTTTTAAACCGGTTACCATTTTTTGCTCTTCATTAACTGCTGTAAGCATAATTACAGGTAAATCACGGGTATGTACATTTGAACGTATAGCTTTTAATGTTTGCCATCCATTCATATTAGGCATCATAACATCAAGAAGAACAATGTCAAATTTATTATTCTTTGAATTTAATTCATTTAATGCTTGAACCCCGTCACAAACAGTGATTACCTCATATCCGTAAAATGGTAAAGCATCTTTTAAATATTTAGCATTATCATCAACTAATAGGACTTTTGTCAATTCAGACATTATTGAAATCCTTATACTATTTTATTTTTTAGCGCCTTTAATGCAGCCTGCAATCTGTCATCTACTTCTAACTTTTGAAGAATGTTTGCAACGTGAGCTTTTGTTGTATTAATACTTATAACAAGAATTTGTGCAATTTCCATATTACTATAACCTTCTGTCATAAGTTTTAATATTTGAGCTTCACGGGATGTTAAATCATAATCTTTTCTGTTATCAGACGTGTCAAGAGATGGGGAATTTGCACTTGCTTTAAGAACAATATGAGCAATACTCGGATCAAACCAAGCTGCACCGTCTGCAACTGATTGCACAACTTCTACAAGTCTTTTAGGGTTAATTTCTTTGGAGCAATAAGCGTTTGCCCCTGCTTTCAAACTATTTAAAACTTCTTTTTCATCATTGTGAGAAGTTAATATGACAATTTTTACATCTTTGTCAGAAGAACGAATTTGTTTTGTTGCTTCGATACCGTTCATATTAGGTAAACCCAAATCCATTATTATAACGTCTATTTTGTTTTCATTAAATATTTTTATTGCAGCTTCTGCTGAATCTGCTTCAAATATTTTATCTACATAATCTACGCTTTCAAATGTGGTTTTCAATCCAAACCTTGTTAATTCATGGTCTTCAACTATCAAAACATTTTGTTTCATATATTTAATTCCTCTTTTGCAGGTGCATAATCAGGATTTAAAAGCAATGATTTCTTAAAATATTTCAAAGCATCTTGTTTCATACCCTGATTTTTCGCAATCAATCCTTGATAATAATAATATCTAAAATCATTTTCGTCAATATAGTTTGCAGTTCCAAGATATTTTTTAGCATTATAATAATTCCCGCGTTCAATTTCTACACGGCCTAAATCTATCCATGCTTCTTTATAATTTAAATTTATTGCAATTGCTTTCTTCAAATAAGCAACTTCTTTTGATTTGTCTTTTAATGCAATTTTGTAATAAGCTGTCCAACAATCAGAATATGTTTTTAAGATTTTTTCATATAATTCATAAGCTTTTTTATCTTTTCCTAATTTTTCATAAGTTTGTGCAACTTTTAAAGAAAAAACAGATGAAGATTTATCTTTAGATTCTGCATCTTTATAGTATTTTAAAGCAGTCTTGTAATCTCCGTTTCTATAACTTAAATCCCCAAGAACAAGTAATACGATTGAATTACCGCTATCCATTTTGTATGCTTTTTGAGCAGTATCCTGTGCTTTTTCATATTCCTGCATATTATAGTAAACTCTTGATAAAATTGCGTAAACTTCTTTATTATGTTTCTTTTTTGTTGTTAAAGAATTTTGAAGAGTTCTCATTGATTTGGCAAGTTCATTTTCATAATAATAATAGCAACCTAAATGATACATTTTTTCAGAATAATTCTTTTTTGACTTGTAAAGAACATACTGTTCAAGAGAATTAACTTTTCTTGTAAAATCTGCGGAATATAATTTTTGTGATTTTATATATTCCACCATTTTTATTGCATCTTTTGTTTTTTTACCTTGAGAGAGAATTTCCGCTTTCAATTTTTTATAATTAAGATTTTGGGAATTCATACTTATTGCAGTATCAATATATGAATTTGCATTAATAAAATCGTTTGACTTTAAATACCCTAATGCAGCAACATAATTTGCATAATCTGAAGAAGCTAGCAAAGTTGTATTTTTTACAAGTTCTGATGTTGCTTCACGGCTCTGATCATTATAAATTATGTTTGAAAAAACTTCTCCCAGATATATTTCATCATCTGCTTTTAATTTTTTTGACGGGAAATAATATAATTTAATATCTCCAATTAAAAAATCAGATATTGTTCTGTCCTCAATCTTAGAAGCAGCAAGTTCAGACAAATCAAAAAAACCAATATCTGCCATATTTTCTGCCATCTTCATATATGCATAATCATTGTCAGCCATGGTTTCTATAAGAACTTTAAAATCCATATATGCAGACTTGACATTACTTTGAACAAATCTGTCAAAAGCAAAAACATATTGATTATGGATACTATTATGAGTAAGAGTTGCTTTTTTTATAGGCAAAGCAATAGTATTCACAGGCATAGGATTTTGCATTAAAGGGTTTGCGGGTTTAATAGAATCAAAACCGTCTGCAAATACCGGAGTAATTATTGCGGTTAATATTAATGTTGTATAAAACAATTTATGCATATAAAAACTACTTTCAACCCTCATTTTTATTTATATTTCCAGAATAATAGAAATTAAACAATTCTGCAATATGTCTATCTTCATCGGATACATTTTCATTAACAATAAAATTATAAATGTCAAGCAAATTATAATTACTCAATATTTTACTGTCTTCATCAGTTAAACTGTTATGATTTTCTGTTAAAAATACACGTACAATTTTATCAAGAGATATTTTCAAAAATTCATCTACAAGATTTCCGTCAAAATGACAGTTTTTACCTGATAAAAGAATATCAATTACATTTTGAATCGGCATTTTATCACGGTAATGACGGCGGGATGTAATTGCATCAAAAACATCCGCAACTGCAAGAATACGACCGCCATAAGGAATATTTTCACCCTCTAAATGACGATAATATCCGGAACCATCGTATTTTTCATGATGAGAACAAGCCATTTCAGTTATCATTTTAAACTCTTCAGATGTATGAATTTTTTCCAAAATATCATGAGTTATACGTACGTGTTCCTGAATATGTTTATATTCTTCATCAGTCAGCTTTCCTTCTTTTTGCAAAACTGAATCTCTTATTCCGATTTTTCCTATATCATGTAAGATTGCAGCTTTTTCAACAAGTTCCTTAAATTTTTCATCACAACCAAGCTGATCTACCAAAAGCATTGCATATAATTTTACACGGCTTGAATGACCTGCTGTTATTTTGTCACGAGCATCAATTGATTTTGCAAGAGTATCTATAAAACTTTCAAATAATATTTTTTGTTCTTTGTAGAGTTCTTTCTGCTGTTCAAATAACTGAGCATTCTCTAATGCTATAGATGCACTGCCGCCTATTGCTGCGAGAAGATCTTCATCTCTCTTTGTAAAAACTCCCCCATTTTTATTTAAAACCTGAAAAGCTCCGATAATTTCCTTGTTGTTATTTTTTATCGGCATACAAAGTATAGTTTTCGTTGTATAACCTGTTTCCTTATCAATATCAGGATTAAAACGTGGATCGCTATAAGCATCAGAAATATTTAAAGGTTCACCTGTTTTCACTACATATCCGGCAAGACCTTTATCAGCAGGAAACCTAATCTCTTGGCTGTCCAAGCCTAATGCAACTCTGCTCCATAATTCATTCTTATCTTTATCATACATAAAGACAGTACACCTATCCGCCTGAATCGCAATTTTTGTTTCTTCTGCAATAACTTTTAAAAGAACATCAATATCTGTTACAGCACTAATCGAACGCCCTATCTTTACAAGAGAAACAAGAGGATCACTTTTTACGGGAAGAGAAAATTCATTATCATTTCTTATTTCTTTTATTCTTGTCAAAATATAACCCATTATAGAAAGCTCATCAGAATTATTTATTGACATATTTTTTGCATTTTCAAAATACATCAATGCAGTATCTTTCAACCCTTCACCATAAGCAATAGTGCCTTTTGCAAATTCATTAACTAATTTTGCGGTATAACTTTTAGAAAGCTCTGACAAATATCTGGCATCATTTAAAATCCTCAAGACTTCTTCGTATCTGTTTCTGTCTTTTAAATACAAAGCAAGGCCAAATAAACTTAAACTAACTGAAATATACTCGTTAGAATTACAATCTTTGTACAATCTTCTTGCTTCATCAAATATTTTTAAAGCCTCATCATAAGACTTTTCACCAAGTAATGCTAAACCCTTTTTTATTATTTCTGTATCACACTCAATCATCATTTATTCTTAACCCTTATAAATATTTTAAACACTTTTTACAACTCTATGTTTTTATTGTACAATATTTTTGTAAAGATTACAAATACTTTTTATCAAAATGGAGCTTATATGAAAAAGATTACTATTTTAATTCCGGTTTATAACGAAGTAAACACTCTGGATAAAATTTTGGAAAAAGTTGAAAAAACATCATTTTGCGGATTAGAAAAAGAAATTATTCTAATTGATGACTATTCAACAGACGGTACAAAAGATTTATATTCAAAATATCCTTACAAAGTTTTGTACCACGAGTTTAACCAAGGAAAAGGGGCAGCTCTAAGAACAGGTTTTAAAGAAGCAACAGGAGATATTATAATAATTCAAGATGCAGACCTTGAATATGATCCGGTTGATTATGAACCTTTGATTCAGCTAATAATTGACGGGAAAGCTGATGTTTGCTACGGTTCAAGACTTTCAGGCGGAAAACCTTCAAGATCATTTATGTTTCATCATTTATTAGGAAACAAATTCTTATCACTTTTGACCAATATTTTATACGGTTCAACATTGACTGATATGGAAACTTGCTATAAAGCTTTTAAAGCAGAATTTATTAAAGGGATTGAAATTAAATCAAACAGATTTGACTTTGAACCTGAAATTACTGCTAAAGTTTTGAAAAGAGGAGCAAGATTATATGAACTTCCTATATCTTATTACGGCAGGGAATTTTCTGAAGGCAAAAAAATTACTTGGAAAGACGGTTTTCATGCAATTATTGCTTTAATAAAATACAGATTTGTCGATTAAAAAGTATTTAGTGTTTAAAAAAAATTTAATAGTAGATTTTTAACTTCAAAAGTTTTCAATCTTCATATTAAATTTAAAATAAATGAAGAAAGGATTAAAAAAATGAAAAAGATTTTGTTATCATTATTTTTAGCGGCATCTCTTGCAGTTCCTTCATTGGCTGCAACTTGGAGTGCTGTTGACAGAGTTCCGGTAGTCGGCAAACAAGTTTTATCAAAAAACAGCCTTCCTACAACTACAACATTTGTTATTACAGACGTAGAAGTTACCAACAGCACTTCAAATGAAAACAATAAATTGTACATTAACAAAACAAACCTAAATTATACAGGCAATGACAATGAAGTTGCGGCTGTAATTGCTCAAGAAATAGGAGCACTTGTTAATGCAAACGCATCTAAAAAGAAACTCGTATCAAACATCACATCTGCTCTTGCAGGGAGTTTTGTAGATACATCACTTGAGACAACAGCTCTTGCAGCAAATGAATTTACATTAAACAACATGTCTGAAAAAGATCAAATGAATGCTGATATTACAGGAGTTGATTTAATGATTCAGGCAGGTTACAACCCTCTTGCAATGATTGTTGTTCTTGGCAAAATGCCTGGTTCTACAATGGACATTTTAAAAAGCCAGCCTAACAACTTTAAACGTACAATGTACATCTATGATTACCTTGCATATAACTACCCATCAAAAGTAAAAGCAGGATATAACTGCCAAGAATACAAAAATTTCCTTACATACATTCAACCGACAATTGATGAAAGGAATTCAAACAGCAAAAAACTTGCTAAATGGGAAAAAGAACAAGCTAAATTAAAACAAGAAAGAGCAAAACAAATCGCAAAATACAAAGCTACAGGCGGACTTAACGGATGGGATGCATCTTATACAATTTTAAAGAATCTGTCTGAAAGTGCAGAAGTAAAATAATAAAATTAAAAAACCTCCTTTAAAAGGAGGTTTTTTAATAATTACAAATTATCTATACTCAAACCAAATTAATATAAAATTGAGGTTTTCTAAAATGACTGACAGTATAAAAGCATTGAAATGTCCTGCTTGCTTAGAAGAAATGACAAAAGTATTTATTACAGATAAAGGAATAAATATTGACATTTGCGCAAATAATTGTGGAGGCATTTTTTTTGATTGCAGAGAATTTCAAGAATGCACGAAATCTGATAATGATATTTATGAACTTAAACTACTGCTGGAAAATAAAAACTTCATGCTCGTTGATGAAGATCAAACAAGAATTTGTCCTGCTTGTGGGACTCCTATGGTAAAGACAAAATCTTTCGGAATTCAAATTGATACCTGCAATAATTGCGGCGGTATATTTCTCGATAATATGGAATTTCAAAGAATTAGAGAAAGAATTCAGGCCCAAAAGAAAAAACCGACAACAAATTCTATTCAATATAAAGATATTGACCTCTATGAATTTTGCAAAGATACAATTGATGAGCACCAAAGACTTAAAGCTTTATCAAACATTGTAAACAGGTTAAATAGGTCAACTACAATTGATCCTCGTTACCCGCTAGCTTCACTTTTCAGATTGTTTTTCTAAGTTCATCAAGTTTTTCTAAGCTGTCACTTTCAAAATATATTCTCAAAAGAGGTTCTGTTCCACTTGGTCTTACAAGCATCCAACTTGTATTATCATCAAAATATAATTTTACACCATCTTTTGTATCAATATTTTTAATTTTATAATTTCCAATTTGTTTTTTATTTTTATAATCTTCCAAG
The DNA here is from genome assembly GCA_944323135.1 of Candidatus Gastranaerophilales bacterium. GTDB lineage: Bacteria > Cyanobacteriota > Vampirovibrionia > Gastranaerophilales > Gastranaerophilaceae > Stercorousia. The sequence continues at coordinate 19,895 of CALURI010000020.1, read as the reverse complement.
ACAGGTTTTATTTCATCAATATTGTCTAATTTTTTATCAATTCTGTCATTATAAAACTTACACCCTGCAAAATTATACAAATCTTTTTGTAATTCAACAAGAGATTTATTTGCATAAGCCATAGCCTCAAGTATAAGAAGATTTGCTAAAATGCCGTCTTTTTCCGGAATATGACCTTGAATACTCAGACCGCCTGATTCTTCACCGCCAATAACAGGATTGTACTTCCTCATAGCTTCTCCGACATGTTTAAATCCGACAGCAGTTTCTATAACATCAACACCTAATTTGTCCGCAACTTTATTTAACAATAAACTTGCTCCGACAGTTTTTACAAGAGCACCTTTAAATCCTTTATTTTTAGTCAAATGCATTAATAAAATTGCGATAATTTCATTGGGAGAAACATATTCACCATTCTCATTGATTACGCCAAACCTGTCACTGTCACCATCATTTGCAAAACCTATTGAATTTGGAGTTTGTTTAACTTTTTGGATTAAATCTTTCAAATATTTTGGTTTTGGTTCAGGCATTCCACCGCCAAAATTTACATCATGAAACATGTGAATACTTTCATATTCTATTCCATGAATATCTAACAGTTTGTCAAAATAACCGATACTTGCAGCATAAAGCCCGTCAAATATAATATTTTCAAAAAAACCTTTGATTTTTGCAAAATTAATTAATTGTGCAACATGTGAAAAATAATCAGGAGAAAAATTATATTTAATAACTCTTCCCTTATCACTCTGAGATTTAAACGGAATACTAAGATTATACATAAGCTCGTCAGTAATATCAGATGTCGCAGGCCCTGCATAATCAGGAATAAATTTTATCCCCAAATATTCAGGCGGATTATGAGATGCCGTAAACATTACAGCACAAGCGTTCAAATGTTTTGCATTATAAGCAAGAACAGGAGTTGGAATTATTTTATTCGATAATAATACCTCAAAACCATATTCAGCTAATTGTTCAGCCGTCTGTGAGGCAAATTCAAATGCCATATTTCTCGGATCATAGCCTATAATTATTTTCTTTTCCAAACCAAAATTATCAAAAACATATTTTCCGATAGCCCTTGTAACAGTTTGAACATTATCTTCATTAAAATCTTTACCAACAATAGCTCTCCAGCCATCCGTTCCAAATTTGATATTTCCCATGTTTCTTGCCTCACTTTTTTATTCTGCTATAATAATATTAGAAATAAGGAGTAATCGCAAATGTTAAATTTAGAAACAGTAAAAACAATCGCATATTTAGGCCCTCAAGCCTCATTTACCGAAATGGCAAAAGATGAATTTTGCAAACGATTTAACATAAGCGCATACCCAACCCCATTACAGACAATAAGACAAGTTGTTGAATATGTTGATGATAATCCTGATTCTCTAGGCGTTCTTGCTGTTGAAAATTCTATTGAAGGAGCAGTCAGAGAATCAATGGACAATCTTATGGTTACCAAAAACCCAAACATTAAAATATTATCAGAATGCTACCTTCCAATAAATCATTGCCTGCTTGCAAGAACAACAGAATTTTCATCAATTACCGGCGTAATTTCACACCCGCAAGCTCTTGCTCAATGTCAAGATTTTATTCACAATGAACTACCTTTTAATTTAAATATTATAGAAGCCGCAAGTACTGCTGAAGCTGCAAGAAACCTACAAAATTATAATCTTACATACGCAGCTATTGGCAGTAAAAAAACAGCAGAAACTTATAATTTAAATATACTTCGTGAAAATATCAATGACGATAAAACAAACCAAACCCGTTTTGTTCTTATAGGAGATTTTGAAACGGAAGAAACAGGACATGATAAAACTTCACTTGCTTTTTCAACAGAAAATAAACCGGGTGCTCTATTAAATGTCTTAGAAATTTTTATGGAAAACCATATTAATCTTTCATACATAGCATCACGCCCATCAAAACATAAGTTTGGGGAATACATATTTATAGTAAATTTTGACGGACATATTCATAATGCAAAAATTATGAATACTATTCAAAAAATTAAAGAAAAAACAACTTATATAAGATACATGGGTTCTTATAAAAAAAGTAAAGCTATAATTCTTCAGCCGTAACAAAGGCTATTGCTTTTGTCCTGTCATGAGAAAGACTTACTTGGAAAACAATATTTTTTTCAAGTTGTTTTAATATTCTAATTTTTGGACACATTTTTTCATTATGAAACACTTCAATTTGATTATAAGAAACACCTTCAATTTGAAGTGCAGTTAATGCTTTTACAACAGCTTCCTTTGCACAAAAGCGAGCTGTCAAATGACTTTCAGGCTTTGAAAATTTCATACAATAATCCAATTCGGAATTCGTAAAAATTCTATGAAGAAATTCATCCGATTTCCCTTTAAATCTTTCAATATCTTCAATATCAACACCTATTGCCATAAATGAATTCTATCACAAGATTGACGAATTTTGCAAACTAATGGTATAATAAATTATTCAAACGCATTTTTTAAATAACATTTTTCATTAAGTTAGTCAGAAAGGAAATTTATGACTGATTCAATGATACCTTATTCATTTATCCCGGGAACAAAAGCTAAAGCGAATGAAGTCAACGCTAATTTTATAGCCCTTGCAGACATAATAGAAGCAAACAGATTAAATGCTGCAGGTGATATTGAAGATGTAAACGAAATATTAAAAACAAAAGCAGATAAAACGGAACTTGTAAATGAATACATAATTACCCAAACAGGAAAAAACTTAAATGATTACAAGACTAAAGGTACCTACGTTTTCTCTTCAATTTATAAGCCAACTAATGTTCCTAAAGGGAATGAAGGAGTACTTATAGTAACAGGCAAAAACCCTGATTTTGTAAAACAAATATGGATGTGTACAGAAATGAATCCGGAGATATTCACAAGAAACTTTACAAATTCAAGTTGGAGCGAATGGAGATCAGTATGCGGGATGTTTTATAAAGCAAATCCAGGTTATTTGAGATTCCCAGATGGAGTAATTATACAATGGGGAGATCAAACCGGACCATACGTAACATATCCTATTGCATTTTCTGAAGTAGCCTGTCCGGCATGTCACAAAAAAGGTTTCGACCCCAGTTATGAACGAAGTGACTCTGGGATTTATTCTCAAAGTTTAACTGGTTTTAATTATGCCAGCGGTGGTGTATTTTTAGGGTTGAGCTGGGTAGCTGTTGGATATTAAAGGAGAAATAAAATGAAATATTACGGAACAAAAAATAACAAAGATTACGGATTTTATGAAGAAAATTTTGAAAATGCCATAGAAATAACAGATGAATATTGGCTTGAACTATTAAGACTTCAAAGTAAAGGGAAAAGAATCGTTCCATATAATGGCAATGTTATTGCCATTGATGAAAATGAATACACACAAGAAAACGGCAAATGGAAAAAATTATCAACTGAAGATGCTAAAATAAAACAACTTAATATTCAAAATGCAATTAAAAAAGAAGAAATTAAAATTCAATTGGATGAATTAGATAAAAAACGAATAAGAGCACTTGCAGAACCTTCATTAAAAGATGAAGAAATAACTTGGCTTGAATATTATAATTCACAAATAAATGCTTTACGTAATGAATTAAAGGCAATATCATAGTAAATTAAAAAAACCGGTTTAATAATATTGAACCGGTTTTTTTATAAACCAAAATATTTATTCATAATATTTTGAACAAAATCATTCACTTGTTTAGCACCATCTTTTATAAGATTTTTTTCAAAAAATTTATTGAAATAATCATGCTTATTAACAATAGAAATATTATCTAATTTCAATTCCCCGCCATATATCAAATTTTTTTGAGCTTCATAAGTTACATAATCACGATTTACAATCATTTCATTTTCAGGCATATTAGAAATTTTACGTGTAAGTTTTGCAATATAACTAAACAAAGGCATTGTTTTTGTTTCAACTTCCAATACATTGCCGTTAAGCATCATAAGAGCTGTACTTCTGTCACTGTAACATTCAATATTTAAAACATTGGGAGATGACTTATCAAAATAATAATCACTCGGAGAATTTGTAATTTTTTTTAATACTGTTTTAAATTCAGAAAAATCATTTCCTTTTAAATCATCTTTCAAAACCATTGAAATACTTTTAGACCAAGCTCCTATAGCACCGGGTTCTCTTTGAAATTGAGCAAATCCAATATTTGAAATCCCTGTAAAATTTATATTATTAACCTTATTCATAACAAATACAAAACACGTAAAAAATTTTTTTTTGCGCGTGATATAATAAATTTACAGAAATTAATAATCGGAGAGAAAAATTATGACAGAAATAAGAGAAGAATTTATAGAACAAGCCAAACATCTTACTCGTAATGCAGAAGTTTTACCCGGAGGAATCGAAGAATTAGCCGCGAAATTACAATATTCAAAAGATTCAAACACACCATTAAGAATTAAACTCGGAATGGATCCGACACGTCCGGATTTACATTTGGGACACACTGTCGTAATGAGAAAATTGAAAGAATTTCAAAACCTAGGGCACAAAATTGTTCTAATAGTCGGTGGTGCAACTGCAATGGTAGGTGACCCTTCAGGCAAATCAGAAACTCGACCTGCTTTGACAAAAGAACAAGTAGAAGAAAATGCAAAATCTTATTTCGATCAAATGTCAAAAGTCTTGGATGTAAGTGACGCGGAAGTTGTAAATAACGCTGATTGGTTGCATAAAATGAGCTTTACGGATTTATTAAAACTATCAGCTCAAGTTACAGTAGCACAAATGATGACACGAGATGATTTTGCAAAAAGATATTCAGAAGGTCGTCCGATTTCTATTCATGAATTTTTCTATCCTCTAATGCAAGCCTATGATTCTGTTGAAGTTGATTCTGATATAGAACTTGGAGGAACTGATCAAAGATTTAATACTCTTTTAGGCAGAGATATACAGGCCGCTTACGGGAAAAAATATCCGCAGCTTGTAATGCTTCTTCCGCTTCTTGAAGGAACAGACGGAGTTGTAAAAATGTCCAAAACATACCCTGAACATTGTATATCACTTACAGATAGTGAAATTGATATGTTCGGCAAATTAATGAGTATTCCTGACAATATGATTTCAAGATATTTCAGTTTACTTACAGATGTGACAAAAGACGAATTAGAAACAATTGACAAGCAAATTGCAGAAGGAACTGTAAATCCTCGTGATATTAAAATGAAACTTGCTTACACAATTACAAAAGAATACCACGGAGAAGAAGGTGCTAAAAAAGGTCAAGATGCATTTATTAATGTAGTTTCAAATAAAGGAATTCCTGATGATATTGAAGAAATCTCAGGGATGAACGGTAAAGGAATTCTTGACGTGCTTGTTGAATTAAAATTTACAGCAAGTAAAGGTGAAGCAAAACGTTTAATTCAAGGCGGCGGGGTTAAAATAAACGGAGAAAAAATTACCGACACTGCTTATATAATAAATTTTGAAGAAAGCGTATTATTACAAGCAGGAAAACGCAAATTTGCTAAATTTATTTAATTCCCACTTTAAAACAAGATTGGTAAGAACAAAAAATGTTTAAAATACTTAAACGTGGAATAACAAAAGTAAAAGAAGATATTCAAGTAATCTATGACAAAGATCCTGCCGCAGAAAATTTACTTGAGATAATCCTTTGTTATCCTGGACTTCATGCATTGATTGCATATCGCTTTGCACACAGATTATATAAATGGCATATTCCATTAATCCCACGAATAATATCTTATATCACAAGAATTATTACAGGAATCGAAATTCATCCTGCAGCCAAAATCGGCAGAAGATTTTTTATAGACCACGGTGAAGGGGTAGTGATAGGTGCTACAACAGAAATCGGTGATGACGTTTTAATTTATCAGCAAGTAACTCTTGGCGGAACAGGTAAAGAACACGGTAAACGCCATCCAACACTCGGCCATGGAGTAATTGTCGGTGCAGGAGCAAAAGTATTAGGAAACATTACACTAGGTGATTACGTAAGAGTAGGTGCAGGTTCGGTTGTTGTGGAAGATGTTCCGGAATATTCTACAGTTGTTGGAATCCCAGGCAGAATCGTACGAAGAAAAATAAAAGATAAAAACGGAGTGCTTATGCACAACAGAATTCCGGATCCTGTAAGATGTGAACTTAACAGATTAAAATATGAAGTTATAGAATTAAAAGAAAAAATCGAAAAATTAAATAAGCAAAAGGAGGAATAAATGTACCACATTTATACAATTAAAAATCATTCTGAATTTTCAAAAACATTAGTAGCTGAAACAAAAGATTATGATGAAGCACTGCAAAAAGCTGAAAAAGCTGTTGAAGGCAAAGAAGGATACAATTATATAGTAGAAGAAACTGACGGTTCTATGAACAGCTATGGTGAACTTATTGCTACAGTTGTTGCTGAAGGTTAATTTATAATATCTAACTTAAAAATAAAAAAAACGGCTGAATTAAAAATAATTCAGCCTATATTTTTTTGGTGAAAAAATATAAAAATTATGCGTAAAAGTCAGTTTTCATGACATTATTCGCAAATCCTGTAAAAAATCCTATACCGGCACCTGCAACTATAAACGGAGCTGAAGGTCTTATATCTTTCAACATATAATGATAAGATTTTGCAAATCTTCTTGTTAAACTCTTAGACACTTCATTTACATCTCTTATAATACAACGAAATTCTTTACCGGCAGCTGAATCTTCACCGCCTAACGCTCTAACTTTTTTGTTGATACTTGAAAGAGAAAAAGCATCTTTATCTTTTGATTCAATCATTTTTACAAAAGCATCTTGGGCTTTTGTTTTAACGCCGCCTGCTTTAAACTCGGCAACACGCTCTTTGTTAGTAATTTTACGGCAATAATTAATCATAGTACGTCTGCTAACAGTATCTTCCTGTTTAGTAATAGGAAGAACATATTTAGATGCATAACCTACCGCAGCTCCAATAGCTGTACTTTTAACTACCGTATAAAGTTTTGAATTATCATTTTGTCCTACTGCACTTACTGTCATAGCTAATAAACCTTTACTTAACTAATACATGTAATAAGTATTCACATTTTTGGCTGAGTAACTTGGATGCTCAACTTTTTGAATACATATATGGCAGATTTACACTTAAATATTCTGAACTCTCATCTCGCGAAAACGACATCGGCTCAAAACTGAGTAATTAAATCCAATTGGGATGATAACACATAATCATTTTTTTGTCAAGACTTTAATGAAGTTAAGTAACAACATTATTATAACTATTGCTAATATATAGACAAAATAATGTTTAATCGTTGTCGATCCCATAAAAAGAGAAGCCAGAGCACCTGCAATAATTGCAACAGATGTCAATATCATAACTGTTTTTTTCTGAGAAAAACCTGCATGGAGTAATTTATGATGGATATGTTCGGCATCAGCAACAAATGGGGACTTCCCTTTTGCGATTCTTCTTAATGAAGAAAAAGTTATATCCAAAATAGGAACTGCAAGGACTAAAAATGGCAGCAATATTGCAAGAGTTGCAGCCTTCATAACACCTGTTATTGATATTGTCGCAAGAAGAAAACCTGAAAACAATGCACCGCTGTCGCCCATAAATATTTTTGCTGGATTAAAATTATAAGTCAAAAACGCCAGCATTGAACCGGCTAAAATAAAAGCAATTAAAGCACTTATATGATTAGGCGGAGTCATTGCAACAGCAATAATTGCAAGAGTAACAGCATTTACGGTAATTACAGAACCTGCAAGTCCGTCAACACCGTCGATAAAATTCAAAGCATTAGATATTCCGACAATCCATAACAAAGTTATAGGATAAGAAAATATCCCGATATCCCCGATAAAAGGAATATTATTTATTTGAATTCCCAATAAATAAACTAAAGTTGCAATTGAAATTTGTAAAAACAACTTAAATTTTGCATCTAAATTATAAATATCGTCAACAAGTCCCAATAAAAACATTAAAGAACCGCCGAGCAAAATACCTGATAATAAATTTCCGGACGGATAATAACTCATGAATACAAGACACAAAAAAGTTAACATTGTACTTGCCCAAATAGCTACCCCGCCTATTCGAGATATTGGTTTAGTATGAATTTTTCTTTCATTAGGGACATCTACAAGTCCTTCTTTTTTAGAAAAACTGATTACTAAAGGGACAAGGCATACGCCTATCAAGTAAGCTATTATAGTTCCTATTATATGTGCATGTGTTAATTTGATTAACATAAATTATTATCCCTTTGCTTATGTGTAAATCGGGTATTTCTTACAAAGTTTAAGAGATCTTTCTCTCAAATTCTTTAATCCCAATTCATTATCTGACGAAAATATTGCAGATGCAATAATTTTTGCAACTTCAGTCATATCATCTTCTTTAAACCCTCTTGTTGTAACGGCAGGGACTCCCAATCTTATTCCGCTTGTAACAAAAGGACTTTGCGGGTCATTCGGAACAGTATTTTTATTTGCAGTAATTCCGACACGCTCAAGCACATTTGCCATATCTTTGCCTGTTTTGCCTGTTTTTCTTAAATCTAAAGTCATCAAATGATTTTCAGTCATGCCTCCGACAATATCCATACCTTCATCCATTAAACCTTGAGCGAGGGCTTTAGCATTTTTCAAAATTTGCTCTGCATAAGCTTTAAATTCAGGTTTTGAAGCTTCTAAAAGCGCAACAGCTTTACCTGCAATAATATGTTCTAAAGGTCCGCCTTGCATTCCGGGGAAAATTGCCTTATCAATAATTTGAGCAAATTCTTCATCACACATGGTAATCCCGCCTCTTGGACCTCTTAAAGATTTATGGGTAGTTGTTGTTACAAATTGGGCATAACCTGCAGGAGAAGGATGCAGGCCTGCTGCAACAAGTCCTGCGATATGTGCGATATCAGCTAACAAATATGCACCGACTTCATCAGCAATTTCTCTAAACTTTTTAAAATCAATAATTTTAGAATAATTACTTGCTCCGCAAATTATTAATTTCGGTTTATGTTCATGCGCCATTTGACGAACATTTTCATAATCAATATTACCTTGTTCATCAACACCGTAACTTTTTACATCAAAATAAAGCCCTGAAAAATTAACCGGCGAACCGTGAGATAAATGACCGCCATTTGATAAATCCATTCCGAGAACTTTGTCTCCCGGTTTTAACACAGCCATAAATACAGCCATATTTGCCTGAGCGCCACTGTGAGGTTGAACATTTGCATGAGCCATGTGAAACAATTCACATGCTCTTTTTTGTGCAATTTCTTCTATAAAATCAACATACTCACAACCGTTATAAAAACGTTTATGAGGCTTACCTTCAGCATACTTATTTGTCAGAACGCTGCCACAAGCTTCCATAACAGCTTCAGATGTAATATTTTCACTTGCTATAAGTTCTATTGTATTTTGTTGTCTTTCAAATTCTTTTTCTATCTGTTCCGCAACAAAAGGATCAACTTTTTTTATATTTTCTATATGCATTACACCCTCCCTGATAAGTTCTGCCAAATTATCAAATTTAATTCCTTTAATTTCACCTCTATCTCAAGAGTAATTATATGTGAAAAAGAATTTTCTGACAACATATTAATAATTAGTTATAACTTGTAAAAACTCTTTATTCAAAAGCTTTAGCTATTGATTGATTATAATCAGGTCTTAATATACCTTTTTCGGTAATTATACCTGCTATCAACTTTGCAGGAGTAACATCAAAACCCGGATTTATAATATTAACATCAGGTGCACAAATAATTTTGCCGTTAATGTGTGTAACTTCTTCATGAGAACGTTCTTCAATAACTATTTCATCACCTGATTTTATATTCGTATCAATCGTAGATAAAGGTGCAGCCACATAAAAAGGAACATTATGGTATTTTGCGGCGATTGCGACAGTATAAGTTCCAATTTTGTTTGCGGCATCACCATTTGCAGCAATTCTGTCAGCTCCTACAACAACCATATCTATCATACCTTTTTTCATAAAATATGAGCACATTCCATCTGTAATCAAAGTTGTCGGGATTCCGTCCATTGTAAGTTCAAGTGTTGTAATCCTTGCACCTTGCTGGCGAGGACGGGTTTCGTCGGCAAATACTTGAATTGTTGGATCATTTGCAAAAGCAGAACGTACAACACCCAATGCTGTTCCATAACCAACAGTTGCAAGCGCCCCTGCATTACAGTGTGTCAAAATCGTTGCACCTTTAGGAACAACTTGAGCGCCATAATCACCGATTTTTTTATTTATTGCAATATCTTCATCTTCAAGTTTTATTGCATTTTGTTTTAACTCTTCAATGATACCTTTAATATCAGATTTAGAATTTTCAATAATTTCTTTTTGTTTTTTTACAGCCCACATTAAATTCACTGCTGTTGGGCGGGAAGTTGCTATATAATCAGCTTTTTCAAGAAGTTTTTTAACAAATTCATCACGAGATAAATTTTCTTTTTCCAATTCCTGTGCATACAAAACAACTCCATGCGCACCTGCAACACCAATTGCAGGAGCTCCTCTGACTATCATATTCCTAATAGCATCAAACATCTCTTGACCGCCTGTAATATTTACATACTTAAATTCATAAGGTAAAAGAGTTTGATCTACCATTTTTGAATAATTATCTACCCATTCTATTGTTTTTATTTTTGAATGAAATTCTGCCATTTTTTCTCCCTTTTTTTATTTTTATAATAATAGAAATATATTCATACGTAAAGTTCGATTTATCTGAAACCGATTTTTATTGCTGCAAAAAAATCTTACGGAAAGCTCTTTTAAATAAATTTTCAGGCTTTATAAATTTCGTTATTTGTGCTAGCATAACAGTATGATTGACAGATATTCACGTGAAGAAATGAAAAAAATTTGGGATTTACAATCCAAATTCCAATACTATTTGAATGTAGAAATAGCAGTTGCAGAAGCTTATGCAGAAATGGGAACTTTCCCGAAAAATGAGATTGCAGAATTAAAAAAGAAAGCAAAATTCAATATTCAAAGAATTGATGAAATTGAAGCGGAAGTAAAACATGATGTAATCGCATTTTTAACCTGTGTAAATGAAAGTCTTGGTGATTTAGCTAAATATATGCATGTCGGAATGACAAGTTCTGATGTTATTGATACAGCTTTTGCCCTCCAGATTCAAGACAGCGGAAAAATTATTCTAAAAGATTTAGATGAAACAATTCAATCATTAAAAGATTTAGCCAACAAACATAAAAATACAATTTGTATAGGGCGCTCTCATGGAATCCATGCTGAAGTTATGACTTTTGGCGTAAAAATTTGCAACTGGATTGATATTTTAGAACGTCAAAGAGCTAATTTTATCCACGCATTAGATGAAATAAAAGTCGGACAAATTTCAGGTCCTGTCGGGACATACAGTAATATTCCTCCTGAAGTTGAACAAATTACCTGCAAAAATTTAAATCTTAAACCTGCAAGAATTTCAACACAAATTATTGCACGTGATTATCATGCCTACTTTATGCAATCATTAGCACTAATTGCAAGTGTGATAGAACAATTTGCCACAGAAATCAGACATTTACAAAGAACAGAAATTTTAGAAGTTGAAGAAGGATTCGGCAAGAATCAAAAAGGTTCTTCTGCTATGCCGCATAAAAAAAATCCTGTTTTATCAGAAAACTTATGCGGACTTGCAAGAGTTGTGAGAGCAAATTCAATAGTTGCCTTAGAAAATATTCCGCTTTGGCATGAACGTGATATTTCACACAGTTCAGCAGAAAGAATAATTTTTCCTGACAGCTTAACTCTGGTTGATTTCATGCTTTCAAGATTTAACGGAATTGTCCAAAATATTGTTGTACATGAAAAAAATATGCTTAAGAATACCGAAAAATTCGGCGGAATAGTGTTTTCTCAAAAAGTACTTCTAAAACTTATAGAAAAAGGACTGACACGTGAAGATTCATACCGTCTTGTCCAAAGAAATGCAATTGACGCATTCGAAAATGACGGGAATTTCAGAATTAATCTTCTGAATGATAAAGACGTAACAAAACTGCTTTCCCCATTAGAAATAGATGAAATTTTCAACAAAGAAGAATTTTTGAAAAATATTAATGAAATTTATAAAAGAATTTTATAATTAATTTACTTACATCTCACTTTACCTGTCCAACTTAAATCATCGCAGTGAAGGTAATCCATATTCTCATTATACAGAACCCAAGCCGTACAATCATATCCTGCAGAATTCTTACGACAGTTGGTATTTTTCAATTCTTTATCGGTTTTATTATAACCATACGGAAGAATTCTGTCTTTCGTATAAAGAAACAGGAATAAATCTTTTCCAGCAGTATTTGGGAATTTATATCCGTTCACATCAACCCATATCTCCCCATAAACACGATACTCGTTCCCAACACTCGGCTCGTATCCTTCAATAGCGACAAGAGTACCGTCTGACAAAACAAACTTATAATATCTGTTATTTAAAATTTCAAAATTTCTTTCTTCAACACCGTTTAACACTTTATATTTAGCATATGGAAAACAACCATCCGAAGTAAAACCGCAATCTTTTGTAACTTTCAATTGTTTTACAAGATTTTTAGAAGCATATCTTGTAATCGTATCTTCACTTTCTTCTTCATCGTCATACTGATATATATCCCATAAATCCGGCGTTCCATCTTCATTAATTGCTGCAACTAAAGCCTGTGATAATGTACTGTATACTTTTTTTAATTGGGTAACAGTCACTTTTTCTCGATGATTTTGTATTAGAACAGGCATTGTCATTGCGGCAACAATGCCAATAATACCAATAGTTATTAAAACTTCAGCAAGTGTAAAACCATTATAGGAGCTTAAATTTGCCCCCCCCCCGAAGTTTTTAAATCACAAAATAATCTTTTCATAATAATGCTCCCATATTCTTTGCTAAACTATATTTTTTATTATAACTTATTTTTACAAATTTTCAAGTTTAAAATACAAAACCCCTTGATATAATAAAAAATATGGTATAATATTATTATATAGTATTTGAGGAAGTTTATGGCAAAAATAAAAATTACTGTTTGTATGGGAAGTTCATGTTTTGCTCGTGGAAATCAACAAAATCTGGCTTTTATTGAAGCTTTTATTAAAGCTCATGATTTAGAAGCAGATATCGACCTTGCCGGAGCCAGATGCGAAAACAAATGTGCAATGGGGCCAAATGTTGTTATAAACGGGGTTGAATACAATAGTGTTAATGAAAAAAAACTTGAAGAAATTCTTATAAAATTAAGCAGACAAAACTAAACAGCATCTAAAAATGGAGAACATAAATTATGGATAGTCATTATCCGGTCTATACATTAATTAACGAATGTCATGACTGTTACAAATGTATTAGAGAATGCCCTGTAAAAGCAATTAAAATCGAAAACGGGCACGCTTCTGTTATTCCTGATAAATGTATAGCATGCGGGAATTGTGTAAAAGCTTGTCCTTCTAATGCAAAACGAGTTAGAAATGATATTGCAAAAGCCAAAAATTTAATACTTGCAAAAAAACGGGTATTTGTATCACTTGCACCTTCTTGGAACGGAGTGTTTGAACATTCTCCTATAAAAATGATATCAATTTTAAAAAAATTAGGTTTTAGTGATGTTTCTGAAACTGCCCTAGGAGCTCAAGAAGTTTCAATAAAAACTGCAGAAATTTTAAACAATTCAGAAAAAGGACTTTATATTTCAAGTGCTTGCCCTGTTATTGTTGATTATATCAGACATTATCGTCCTGAATTTTTAAAATATATAACTCCAATAGGTTCTCCTGCAATGACACATGCTCAAATTCTAAAAGAAAAATACGGAGATGACATATCTATAGTATTTATAGGTCCTTGCATAGGTAAAAAGAATGAAGCATCTTACACTGATTTAATAGATGTTGCCTTAACTTTTGAGGAACTAAAAATATGGGCTCATGATGAAGGAGTTGATATTGCCGGCATTGCAACAGACAGCAAAAATCAATTTGTTCCTTATAGCGCTTTTGAGGGCTCTTTATATCCGATAGACGGAGGAATGAATGAAACTTTAAAACGTATTGGGATAAAAGAAGGTATTCAGCTTATAAATATTTGCGGTCTGCATGCATTTGAAAGAGCTTTAAATAATCTTAACCCTGAAAAAATTGAAAAAACTATTTTTGTTGAAGGATTAGCTTGTGAAGGAGGATGCTTGGGCGGACCTTGTATTTCTACAAACAAAGCAAGTCTTTCAATAGTTTCGGATGTTTTATCAAAAGTCCAAAATAGAGACTATATTCCTAAAAAACCAACAACCGTGGTAAATTATGAAATGAAACCTTGTAAAGTTGTTACTAAAGAATACCCGTTAGAAGATATTTTGGCAACATTAAAAAGAATAGGCAAACATACTGTAGATGATGAACTTAACTGCGGAGGATGCGGATATGCAACATGTCGTGATTTAGCAAAAGCTTTATTAGACGGAGATGCAGAACCTTCAATGTGTGTTTCATACATGAGAAAAATTGCAGTAAGAAAAGCTGCAGCTATGATTCGGTGTATGCCCGCTGCTGTTGTTATGGTTGATAATAATATGAACATTTTAGAAGCAAATGACAGTTTTATGAAAATGTTTACAGGGGATATGTACGAAGTATTTAAGACAAGACCTGACGGACTTATCGGAGCAGCAATTGACAGAATTGTTGATTTTGCGGATATATTCAGAACAATACTTAAAACAGGAAAAGATATTCATAAAGAACGTTACCATGTAAATAACCGGCTTTATGACATATCAGCATTTACAATTGAAGAAAATGAAATTGTCGGAGCAGTAATCACAGATGTTACATCTGCTGAAACTAACAGAGAAAAAATTTCTCAAAAAGCTCATGAAGTTATTTCAAAAAATATTTCAATTGTCCAAGAAATTGCCTGCTTGTTAGGTGAGCACATGGTTGAAACTGAAACTCTTTTAAGCTCAATTGCAGAAGATTATGAAGACAATGAAAACAAAGGAGATATAGGGCAAAAATAAGTTAATTAAACCTTTAAACCCTTAAAATAAAAACATGTTTATAGACATTGATTGCAGCCAAATGAAAAAATATAATCAAAATGCTTACGGGGATTACTTCATATCCAAAAGATACCCTGATGAAGCAAAACTTATTGCCGTACTTTCAGATGGACTCGGAAGCGGAATTAAGGCAAATATTTTATCCTGCATGACCGCAACTATGCTTTTAAAATTTATTGAAGGAGACCAAATTCATATAAGCAAAGCTGCAGAAATTATAATGAATTCCTTACCTGTATGTCAGGTCAGAAAAATAAGTTATTCAACATTTTCAGCAATTGAAGTTGACGATGACGGCAATGCAAAAATAGTAGAAGAAGGAAATCCTGAATTCATTTGGATAAGAAATAATGAAGTTATGAAACCTGATTTTAAATCTATACCTTCTAAAACATTTAAAAATCGATGTTTAAAAGTATATAAAATTAAATTAAAACTCGGAGACAGATTAATATTTTGTTCAGACGGAGTAACCCAATCAGGACTGGGAGGCGGGCGTTTAAAACTTGGTTTGCGACGCGAAGGTTTGATAAACATATTAAACGAAAAATTAACCGATAATCCTGACATTTCGAGTACAGAACTTGCACAATACATAATCAATCAAGCAAGAAATATAGAAACAGACAGACTACCCAAAGACGATATTTCAGCCTGCGTACTTTATTTTAGGCAACCAAGAGAAGCCCTTATCTTTACAGGACCGCCATATCATCAGGAAAAAGATAAGGAATACGCAAAAATGTTTGACAATTTTAAAGGGAAAAAAGCAATCGCAGGCGGTACAACAGCAAATCTTATATCACGAGAATTAAACCGTCCGATTACAATGGATACAACAATAAGTATCGGAAAACTTCCTTCCTGTTCTTATATGGAAGGCGTTGACCTTGTAACAGAAGGCATTTTAACTCTTACTAAGACATTGGAATATCTTGAATCCAATACACCTGATATTGACAATGCGGCAGGTAAGCTGGTAAAATTCTTATTAGATAGTGATTGCATCACATTTATGGTTGGTGCAAAACTAAATCAGGCACATTATGATCCTGCTTTGCCAATAGAAATTGAAATCAGAAAAAATATAATTAAAAAAATGGCAAATGTGCTTCAAGATAAATATTTTAAAAAGGTAAATATTCAATACATGTAAGGTTAATGAAAAAGGAAGCAATTCCTCCGACAAAGATTCTATAAAGTATAACAAAAATTGATGGAAAGGATAAAAAAAATGAGTGAAAAAGTAAGTGTTAAAGTATGTTTAGGAACAACTTGTTTCGTTATGGGGTCATCAAATTTGCAGGAATTAATTGAAACAGTTCCTAAAAAATACGGGGACAAAGTTGAAGTTTCAGGAGTTCCTTGTTTAGGTTTATGTTCAATTGACTGGGAATTTTCAAAAGCTCCTTATGTAAAAGTCAATGATGATGTAATCAAAGAAGCAACCGTTGAAAAAGTTTTAAAAGCAATTGACGAAAAATTAAAATAATTTTTTTATAATTCAATTTTATTAAAAAACCATTTTATTACGATATTTTGAATTTTTTTTCAGAATCTCAATAATAAAATGGTTTTTTATAATCATCTGTCAAAAATTTAGTAATTTTATAGATTTTTTCAAGCTTTTTACGGTCATTTTTTATCTTATCTAAGATATTATAAACATTTTCTGCTTAAGTTTATCGCAGAAAATGTTTTTGAAAAATTTCATGTTCATGCCATAATATAAATATATTTTATTTAAGAATACTAAGAGGTGTAAAAAGATGGCGATGAACAGCAACACTCCAAAGCAGACATCACATTTAAAACGAGAAATTCTCGTTAGGGTGATAAAAGCATATTTGAGTGATAATTTTGAAGAAAATACAAGGTTAATACCTTATGCAATGCGACCAAAAAACAGTGACGTACCAAATTACAGATGCTGTATATTTAAAGAAAGAGCAATTTTAAGGGACAGAACAATTGCAGGTCTTGGTTTTTCTATTGAAGAAACTGATGACAGCGTTCTTTTATCAGAATTGGCAAGCAAAGCAGAAAAAAGAGAAGCTCCAGAAGATCATCCTTTAACAGTATTAACAACAGCTTGCAAAGGTTGTGTACCTTCAAGAATTTATGTAACAGATTTATGTCAAGGTTGTGTTGCAAGACCTTGCGTAAATACTTGTAAATTCGGAGCAATTTCAATCCAAAACGGGAAATCAGTAATTGATCCTGAAAAATGTAAAAATTGCGGTATGTGTATTCAAGTTTGTCCTTATCAAGCAATACAAAAAATTATTGTACCTTGCGAAAATGCTTGCCCAGTCGGAGCAATTGCTAAAGATGAAAACGGACATGCAAGAATTGATTTTGAAAAATGTATTTCCTGCGGAAAATGTGCTTCAGCTTGTCCATTCGGAGCTGTTCATGAAAAAAGCCAAATTATTGATGTACTAAAAAATATAAAAAAAGGTAAAAAAGTTATTGCAATGGTAGCTCCTGCTATGTTTGGGCAACTTCCTTGCAAACCTCAACAACTTAAAGAAGCTATCATGGAACTTGGGTTTGCAGATGTTTATGAAGTAGCACAAGGTGCTGATGTTACTACAAAAACAGAAGCTCATGAGTTTGTTGAAAGACTTGAAAAAGGTGAAGAATTTATGACAACATCTTGTTGTGCAGGCTATAACGAGCTTGTTGACAAGCATATACCAGATATGAAGCCATTCCGCTCTGATACAAAAACTCCTATGTATTACACCGCAGAAATTGTAAAACGTGAAAATCCAGATGCTATTACAGTATTTTTCAGTCCTTGCGTAGCTAAAAAACGTGAAGCTTTAAATAATCCAAATGTAGATTATGTTTTAAATTACGAAGAAATAGGGGCTTGGATGATTGCATTAGGAATCCAAGTAGCAGAATGCAAAGAAAGCAGTTTCAAAACAGAAGCATCAGCTGAAGGCAGAAATTATTGCGTAACAGGCGGAGTTGCAAAAGCTGTTGAGACATTGCTTCCTGAAGAAATTCCTGCACACGTTGTTTTAGTTGACGGGCTTACAAAACAATCAGTTCGTGATTTGAAAAAATATGCTAAAAACGGAATGTGTGAATTAGGTAACTTAATAGAAGTTATGGCTTGCACAGGCGGCTGTTTAGGCGGTAATTCAACAGTTAATGCTATGAAACCTGCTCTAAAACAAGTTAATGCATACGTTAGCGAAAGCAAATCAATAAAAGAACAATTAGAAAATTAATAATGACAAAAAGCGGGAATTAAAATCCCGCTTTTTGTTTATAATATAATAAAAATTATGGAAAGTAAGAAGAGAAAAATAAGTATTATCGGCTCGACAGGTTCAATAGGCCGTCAAGCACTGGAAGTTATAGAAAAATTAAACGATAAATTTGAAATTATCGCACTTGCGTGTGGAAATAATAAAGAACTTTTACAAAAACAAGCGGAAAAATTCAAACCAAAATATACTTGTCTTGGCGAAGAAGGACTAGAAAAAATTTGTTCAGACAAAGAAAACGATATTATTCTGGTAGCTTGTTCAGGCAAAATCGGGCTTCGTCCGACATTAACAGCCATAAAAAACGGTATAGATATTGCACTTGCCAACAAAGAAACACTTGTTATGGCAGGCGATATTGTAATGAAAGAAGCAAAAAAATATGGGGTAAAAATTATCCCTGTTGATAGCGAACATTGTGCAATTCACCAATGTATAAAAGATATTAATCAAGTAGATAAATTAATAATCACAGCTTCAGGCGGTCCATTCCTCCACAAATCTATTGAAGATATGAAAAATGCAACTGTTGAACAAGCTCTTGCACACCCGAGATGGAATATGGGCAAAAAAATTACTGTTGACAGTGCAACTTTAATGAATAAAGGATTGGAAATCATTGAAGCACACCATTTATTCGGGTTTGACTATAAAGATATAGATGTTGTAGTTCATCCGCAAAGTATTGTGCATTCCGCGATTGAATATGTTGACGGAAGTATAATAGCGCAACTCGGATTACCAAGTATGCATATTCCGATTCAATATGCAATTACTTATCCTGAAAGATTTGAAGGAATTAAATCAAAGAGTTTCAGCTTTGCAGATATTGCAAGATTAGATTTTGAAAAACCTGATTATGAAAAATTCCCGACAGTAAAACTAGCTTATGAAATGGGAAGAATAGGCGGAACTGCAACTGTTTGTCTTAATGCAGCAAATGAAGAGGCTGTATTTGCGTTTCTTGATGGGAAAATAAAACTTTATAATATCTATGAAATTACAAAAAAAATGTGTGATGAGCATAAAATTATTCAAAACCCTACAATTGATGAAATTTTTGCTGTAGATGAACAAATTCGCCAACAGACAAAAGAATTTATATCATTGACATTTCAATAATAAATTAAAGAAAATCCTCAATACTTTCTTTTCTGTACAAGAAAGCTCCACAAAAAACTCTCGACCGAAATTTCACTCATTAATTAATTGTAACGCTCAACTTAAAATGAGTGAACTCGTATTCACTCAGACATTACTTGTTTTTTGTTGTTTCGCTAATATTAATTATTTGCCACATTAATAGTCTAACTATTTTTTGTTTCCAATAATATTTGTTATATAAACAAATATCCACCCTTTACGGAGTGGATATTTATATATAAATAAAGTAACTCATAAGCCGTGTTCTGTTTCTAAATAATCATCTGTCTTGTATTGAAATTACTTTCAATCTCTAGCGAT
>CALURI010000019.1 GCA_944323135.1 Candidatus Gastranaerophilales bacterium | reverse complement strand
TTCGACTTGCATGTATGAAGCACGCCGCCAGCGTTCGTCCTGAGCCAGGATCAAACTCTCCATTGTCAGAAAGTTATTAGTATCTGTCTTGCGACAGTTTCTAGCTCATTACTTATCGCTAAGCGTTACGCTTAACGTGTCCTTTATCATTCGTTTTTAGAATTAACAAAGTATTGTCTTTTCAGCTATTCTGTTGTCAAAGTACAGAGTAAAATCTCTTTTTCGACCGCTTCTTACGAAGCTCTGTTAATCACAGACACAATTTCAATTTATATTGAATTGGGGTTTACTTCCTTTATATATTAATCAGATGCATTCGTTATTTCTATTCGCTAGTGTCATCTGCATTTCTAATCTTACATCGTGATTTTTTTCTGTCAAGTAGTTTTTTTTATTTTTCTTTAAAATTTCTTAACGTTTTATGATCGATGTATTATTTTTTAAAGGTTCGCTGTGCACTGGGCACGTCTCTAATTGTATGCAAAAGAAATTTTAAAGTCAAGCACTTTTTTTAATATTTTTTTTTATATTTTTTCAGTTCTTCGCTAAAAGTGCTACTACATAAGCAATTTGGACGTTTACAAAAGTTAATAATCTCTCATGCACATGTTTTTTGACGCATATATATAGAAAAAGTTCCCCGATATTTTTCATTTTTTTGAATGAGTTTTTTTTTAAAGGCATAATATATACTTTCTTGTAGATAAGTGTCTTATAAAGTATATTTAATAAAAGGAGAATTTGTCATGGAAAAAACTTTAAAAAATTACCTATTATCTTTATCAATTTTATTAATCTGTTCTGGTACTGCTTTTGCCGACGGAAACGCTTTTACTCCACTTAATTTTGATGACTCATCATATTCTGCTGCACCAATTAGAACTTCTGCAGCATCAACAAACAGATCTGTTTCAGCTCCTACTACATCTAACACCGCTGAAGAACCTGCCGGAAACGCTAAGATGCAAAATGCAATTATCCAATTAGATAATGCGCAAATTGATGTCAGAAACGAACTTTTAAATTATAAATCTAAATATGCTGATATAGATGCTCAATATAATGCAGTTAAAGCTGAAAGAAAAGCTTTAGATAAACAAGTAAAAAGTCTTGAAAAAAGAATCAAAAAAATCGACCAACAAAAAGAAAATATTAGAAAAAATATGTTATAAAAATATGTTATTAAAATAAACTGATAAAAAGACTTGATTTTAAATCAGGTCTTTTTATTATTATATTAATATATATAATATTAAGTCATTAATTATTCCCGTTATATATTCTTATATAATTCCAATAACTTGCAAAAACTTTTTTTACATAATTTTTGGTTTCAGGATATGGAATTTGTTCAACAAATTCATCTGTATCATTATATATCAGAGAAGTTTTCCAGCGTTGCAAAGAACCGATACCGCCATTATAAGCAGCAACAGATGAAATGTCATGCCCTTGCAGATTATTCCTTAAAAATTCATAATAATAGTTCCCGAGTTTTATGTTTTGATAAGGATTAAATAAAGAAGACGGGATAAGCATGCCAAGATTAAATTTATTATTTATCTCATTTGCCGTTACAGGCATTATCTGCATTAAACCGCTTGCTCCAGCTATACTTTGAGCAAGAGGATCAAAATAACTTTCTTCTCGGGTTAACGCTAGCATTAAAGGCGCATTATTACCGGTTTCATGAGCAAATCGCTTTATATCATTGTAATATACTGTCGGATAAATCAAACGCCAACGTAAATCATATTTGTCAGGTTTATTTTTAATTTTTTCCATTGCTTCACGTGCTGTCAGCATGGAATTCGGGAAATCACCTTTTTTAAATAAAACCCAACTTTTTATAAAATCGTCATTGCCTGCAATTTCATTTACAACATCATAGTCTTTTAAATCCACAAGTTTTACTATTATATTATTGCCTTTATATTTATAAGGATAAATTACAGGCTTAGGATCAATATAATTTGTAATTAACGGCCCGCTTATACGACTAAGTTTTAAGTAAGCTCTATATGCATAATACGAATCCGGAAACTTATTTATAACATTCTCATAATATGTTGTATATTCTGCGTAATTATTTGTTTTTTCACCAATTTTTCCAAGCCAAAACATTACCATTGGAGATGAATTTGCATCAGGGAATTTATTCAAATGGTCCATGCCAATTTTTCTTGCATTTTCATAATCGCCTGATTTTATTTTTAAGAAAAAGAGGTTAGACAATGCATCCGCTGAAAACTTACCGTTCGGATACTTCAGATAAAGATTATTATAACATGCCGCTTTATCTTTTTGCGCAGTATTAGCACATTTTAAACTCAAAAGATAATCTCTGCCTTTTCCTGACGCAAGAGAAAGTAACCTGTCAACAGCTTTTGAATTAGATTCAGACAGTTGCAAATAAATATCGATTGCATCAATAATATCATCTTCGCTAACATATTGGGAACGCTTTTGAAGTCCGTTTTCAGTTAAATATTTTGCTCTTGGATAATTTTTTAAAGCATTTGATATCTTTACATCAAGTGCCCAATTTTCTGTAACATCTGTTTTTTGCAAAATTTCACGAGCTTTTTCATATTCCCCGAAAAAGAAACAAGTTCTTGCCATTAACAAATAATCATCTTTTAAAATATTTCCTGATAAATCAAGCCATTCATATACCACTTTCAAAGCAAGTTTACCAGAAGGTGCTTTCTCCAGATAATGTCTAAAATGATTTTGAATATCATCTTTAACTGATTGAGGGACAATTTCTGCATCCTGATACTTTTGCTTTAATATAAGTCCCAAATAATAATCACTTGCAATTGCATAATCAGTGTCAGGGGCATTGTGAATTATATATTCAAAATATTTTTTAGCTAAATTAGGTTTTGTTTCTACAAGTTTTTGTCCTGCTAGATAACGGGATTTAATACTTAATTTATGTTTAGGATAATTATTAAAAAGAAGTTGGTATTGCTTTAATTCAGATTTATCATCTTCCAACATTCTTGCGCATTCAGCCCTGTGATAAATTGCAATCGGCTTTAATTTTGAAAACAATGTAATTTTAGAAAAAAGATAATAAGCGTTTTGATAATCCCCTTTGGAAAAATCTTCTAAAGCTGCAGAATAAATTTCATCAGTTCTTTGCGGAGACTGGTATAATGAAACAAAAGAAATACCACCAACCCCAAGAACAACAGCGAATGTAATTGCTATTACTTTCTTTTTAAAATCCCACTCTATCATTCTAATTTTATTTTAGCAAAAAATATTTTATTATTCAAGAAAAATATGTTTTACAAAATAAAAACAAAAATATAATTTTTATATTATAATATTTGTAATCAGGAGAGTGATATGTACGGAATAATATTAGCAGGAGGCTCAGGAAGCCGTTTATGGCCAATTTCAAGAGAGCTGTATCCAAAACAATTATTAAATTTAAATTCAGACAAAAGTCTTTTACAGGCTACATTTCAAAGGTTAAAATCTTTTACGCCTGAAGAAAATATTATCAGCATCACAAACACAAAACATACATCAAATGTTAGGATGCAATTATCAGAATTAACACAATCTCCTATAATATTATCAGAACCTGTTGCTAAGAATACTGCTCCTGCAATTGCGGTGTGCACAAAATATGTTATGCAAAAGTCAAACTCAGACCCTATAATTATAGTTGTGCCATCAGATCAATTTATTAAAGATAATATAAAATTTCAAAATACCGTTGAAAAAGGCGAAAAACTTGCTCAGGAAGGATTTATCGTAACATTCGGAATTGAACCTTCATACCCTGAAACAGGTTTCGGATATATTAATACTGGTGACAAACTTGGCGAAGGATTTAAAGTTAAAGAATTTGTAGAAAAACCGGAACTTGAAACTGCAAAAAGATATTTAAAAGAAGGAACATATTTTTGGAATAGCGGTATCTTTATGTTTAAAGCTTCAGTATTCTTAAAAGAAGCTGAAAAACATGCTCCAGAAATTATAAATATTTTGAATGAATTTAATTTCGCAAAATCCGATGAAATTCCGTTTGTAAATTTTGATAAAATGCCTAATATTTCCGTTGATTACGCGGTAATGGAAAAATCAAATAAAATTGCACTTATTAAACTTGAAAGCGATTGGAATGATTTAGGTTCTTGGAAATCTATTTATGATATTAGCAATAAAGATAAAAACGGAAATGTTTTTATAGGACATGCACTTGATAAAGATTCAAAAAATTCATTTGTGTATGCATCATCAAAACTCGTTGCAACTATTGGACTTGAAGATACAATAATCGTAGAAACAGAAGATGCAATTTTAGCATGTAAAAAAGATCAAGCTCAAAATGTTAAACATATTTATAACACGTTAAAAGAACAAAATGATAATACACATCTTGTCCACAAAACAGTTTATCGTCCTTGGGGATTTTATACTGTAATTGCTCAAGGCGAAGGATTCTTAACCAAAATTATACACGTAAATCCGGGACAAAAATTATCTTTACAATCACATAATTATAGAAGTGAGCATTGGGTAACTTTGACAGGTAAAGCAAAAGTCGTCTTGGAAGGAAAAGAATTAATACTATCTTCAGGACACAGTGTTGACATCCCGTTAAAAGCGGTTCATTCTTTACAAAACCCATTTGAAGAAGATTTAGAAGTTATTGAAATACAAAAAGGCGATCCGCTTATTGAAGAAGATATAATTCGCTATGAAGATATGTACGGAAGAGTTTAAACTTTTTTAAGAATTACAAGCTCCTTGTAATAACCGTTGTTCAACAATTCATAAAATCTTTTTGTTACATTAGGTGCAATAGCTTCAACCCATTCTCTGTCAAGATAAAGTCCTTCAACTAATCTTGCAAAAAGTTCTGCCGGCTTTTCGTAATATTTTTTATATCTGTTTATTCTTGATGATATTTTTGACTGTTTTTTCTGACAAGATTTTAATCTTATATAGGCAGAAAAAGCTTTGGGCATATCATTAAAGTCATGCTCCAAATTGTCTATTGTATATAATTTTACAGTTTTTCTGAAAAATCCACCTTTTATTAATTTTACCCTGTCATACTTTAAAAGATATCTTGCATCAGACTTTTTTATATATTTATCAAATTCTTTAAATTTTTTAGAACGCTGAAATTTTGGATAATAAATTTTTATGATATTCTCATATTCAAGAATTTTTGATTTTACTCTGTCTTTATGTTCATAAAGTCGCACAAATAAAGAGTTTTCATCAACAAAATTTGTGACTTTAACAAGCTCATTAAAAAAAATATCACTATCAGTTTTAAAAAGCATGCTTAAAGTTCCGCCTGTTTTATTCATATCAGGCTCTAATTCTGAATGGATATGATGAGCAAATTCATGCAATAAAGTTTGAACGACTTTGTTTTCCGGAACATTTTTTGAAATATCAATTCTGCCTTTTATATAAAAACCTTGATGTCCACGGGCTTTTGTACCGGTATGCACAGTCAATCCTAAAGATTTTAAGTATTTTATAAGTTCTTTTTTATCCATATATAATAAATTTTTAAAATATTTTATAAGGGTTCAAAATATTATTAGGGTCAAAAGTCTTTTTAATCCGGCGCATATAATCAAGCGCAACAGAATTTATAACCTTATTTATATGATCCCTTTTTTCACTTCCTACACCATGCTCTCCTGATAAAATTCCATCAAGACTTGCTGTAAGATTATAAATTTCACCTTTTGCAAGTTTATAACGTTTGTATTCATCTTCATTGTTATAGTCTATAGGAATTTGAGGATGAACACTTCCATCTCCGACATGCCCGACCATGCAAACATCAAGATTATATTTATTACAAATATCTCTAATTCCTAAAACAAGTGCTTCTAAATTTTCTCTCGGGACAATAACATCATCCGTTGTTACATTAGGTTTCAATTTTGCACATGCTCCCATTGAAGCACGCCTTGCCGTCCATATAGCGTTATATTCTCCTTCATTGTGAGATGAACGGATTGCACTTGCATGACAATTATTTAAAATATTAATTATTATATCTTCCTGATACTGAATAGAACATTCAAAACCGTCAATTTCTATAACCAGAGCTGCTTCCTTATCGGTTAACAAATTTGCAGGATAAAATCTTTCAACTGTCTGTATTGCATTTTTATCCATGAAATCAATTGTTGCAGGAAAGATTCTTTGCTCTATCAAAGAATTTACAGCTATAACAGAATCTTTTACACTATCAAAATATGCCATTAAAACTTTTTTACACTGAGGTTTAGGGATTAATTTTACAACCGCTTCTACAACAATTCCTAAAGTACCTTCCGAACCCACAAATAAAGTATTAAGGTTATACCCCGTTGCATTTTTTATAGTTTTTGCTCCAGTTCTTAAAATTTCGCCGTTTGCCATAACAACTTTTAAATCGATAACGTAATCTTTTGTTGTTCCGTATTTAAAAGATTTCGCACCGCCTGATGACTGGGCAATACTACCGCCGATTGTAGAAACAGCCAGATTAGAAGGATCCGGCGGATAAAACAAACCTAATTTTTCAACTTCTCGCTGCAAATCTCCTAATACAACTCCGGGTTCAACAACAGCTGTCATATTTTCTTTACTAATCGATATAATTTTATTCATTTTAGAAAAATTCAAAATTATACCGCCATGCTCTACAACACATGCTCCAACAACATTTGTACCGGCTCCTCTGCAAATTATGGGGATTTTATATTTATTTGCAAGTTTTACAACCTTTTGAACCTGCTCAATATTTTCCACAAATACAACAGCATCTGGTAATTTCTTTATTGTTCTTATATTTGTTGCATCTTGAGAATAAGCATATCGTTCTTCCAATGTATCTAAAACATTGGAAGACGGAATATTCTTTTTTAAATCAGAAATCAGCTTATTCTTCATCAACATATGATGCCAGTTTTTCTATATTTGTACCAAGTCTGGATAACATTTTTTCAATTTTATCCACTTTTCTATTTAACATCATATTATCTTTTTCTTCAAGTGTCGATAAAATTTTCTCTAATTTCATCTCTAATCTGTCAATACGTAATTCCTGCTCCTCAAACTTATTTTCAATTTCTTCTAATATCAATGATTTTTCAGGAATTATTTCTTTTAATTCTTCTATATTTTCTTTTATTCTTGAAATTTCAGAAGTTTTATCAGTTATACTTGAAATATTTTCGGTTGTGGAATCTATCCATTCTCCCAAATACATCATTACTTGATGGAAAACTTTGTCAGCATTTGCAGACGCAACTGCCATTGATTGAATATTATCAATTTTCCTTTCAAGCCTTTCGCTCACCTCTGAATTATCCAGATAATTTATTCTGTCTTCCAGCTTATAAACAAGACTGCTAAAGTTATTTAAACCGTCATTTAATGCTTTATAAGATTCATCTGAAGTGAGCAAAAGTTTATTTGTTCGGGAGCTGATACTTAAAATATCTTCATTTAACTTTTCAATATCACTTTTTAAATCAACAATTTGATCTTGAGTCAAAGTAGATTCAAGTCCCTCTACCGAACTTACAATTTTTTTAATATTATCCGATATACTTTCAAAACTATTATCTGACATATTATTTATTGCCAGACGTAATTTCGCGATATCACTTTCTACATCCTGCAAAGTGTATGAATATCCGGAATCATCACTTGGTTTTGTAATCTGCTTTAATTGGTTTTGAACTTCTATAAGATTTTGATTGATTGCATCAGTTTTTTCTTCCACAAAATCTTTTATATCTTCGGATTCTTCAACAAAAGAAATTTGTTCAAAAAGCGAAACAAGCGTATTAATGATTGAATCTTTTATATCTTCCGAATTCTTTTCCAAATCAACATTATCAAGCTTCAGTAAAACATCGCGCAAATATTTATCTATTGCTGCTGCTTTTTCATCTGATGATGCCTCAAAATATTTTCTTTGTTCAAAAATAAGAGATTTTATATCATCAATTTCTTCTTCTATATCAAAATCAGAACCATCAAAAGCAATTGCATCAACTTTTTCATGTAAAGTAGATAACATTTCTGCCAGCTTATCTTCTTCTGATGAAAATTCGTCAAATCTTTCATAAAGTTCTTCTACTGTAGTATCAGATGCAATCACATCAATTTTTTCTGATAACGTTTTTAACGCTGTATCTATTGAACTGCTATCTGTATATAATTCTAATTTTGAAGAAAATTCATCAAATTTATCATGGAGTTCTTCCATTGTACTATCAGATGCAATCACATCGATTTTTTCAGATAACGATTTTAACGCTGTATCTATTGAACTGTCATCTGTATATGATTCTAATTTTGAAGAAAACTCATCAAATTTGTCGTGAAGTTCGTCCATTGCACTATCAGATGCAATAATATCAATTTTTTCTGATAATGCTTTTAATGCTATATTCAAAGTATTATCATCAGTAAATGATTCCACTTTAGCAACAAGCTCATGAAATGCAAGTATTAATGAATTGTCTTTTTCTATTACATCGATTTTTTCTTTAATAGAATTTATTGATTCAGATAAATCCAATCCGATAGAATCCGCTTTCTGTTCAAGCTCGAATAATGAATTTAAAATTTCATCCTCACGGGTTGTTGCAACAAGAGTATCTAACTTTTGATGCAAAGCATCCATAGATTCTTTATTCTGTACAGGGCTATATTTGTCTATTGTATTTTCACAAGCAGATTGAACATAATTTTTCAAACTATCACCAAGAGTATTTATACCCGCTGTTATAACATTATTTTGTTGAGCCAAATTCTCTTGTTCTGAAATTACAGCATCTAATTTTACAGAAAGTTCATCTTTAAGATTATCTATCGAATCTAAAGTTTTTGTATCATTTATTACTATATCAAGATGAGTTTTTAGGTCATTAATATATTCATCAAGTTTTTCTTCCAAACCGCATCTTAAATTACGGGTATTAGTTTCTATCGTAACATTCAAAAGTTCAATACTGTTTTGAATATCCTCCGATACACAATCCTCTATTACAGAAATCTTGTTAAATGTTTCTTTATAAGCTTGTTCCAATCTCAATACAGATTCTGAATGCGCAGAAAGTTCACCGTTGACATCAACGCTAAAGTTCATAAATGAAGTTTCAAGAGCTGATTTTACATCATCTAAGAGTTTATCAAAATCATAGCCTGAAAAACTTTCTACAGCTGATTTTACTGGTTCAATTGCACCTATTATGTCTTCTAATTTTGTTTGCAAAGCATCTGTTATATCGGTATTAATTAAACCTAATTCTTGTTTTAATTCTGATAATCTGTCATTCAGCTCATACCCTAAATCTTTCAAATTTGTATCTTTTAAATTTTCTACATAATTTAAAAGAATTGTAAGCTTATCTTCCAATACTGAAATATTTTTGCTTATTGAAGCATCAATATTCTGAACTGCATTATTACTAATTTCATTTACTGAAACAGTAACATTTTCAATACCAGTGTCAAGTAATGCAATAATCTGTGAACTTTTTTCATCAGAAGATAATCTTAAAGTATTAATAAGTTCCTCTACAGAAGCGAGATCACTTTTTATTCCATCAATTTCATTCATAGATGAAGCTATTTTTTCTTCAGCAACAGAAGAACTATTTTCAATAACACTTACAAATTCAGATAATTTTTCCTGAAGAGAAACTATTTTTTCTTCATATCCGTCAGCATTATTAGCCAATGCTGCTTCGAGATTAATCAGTTTTTCCGAAAATTTACTGTCACTCAATGATTTTGAAGATTTTGCAGCTACATTTAATTCAGTTACATAATCTTTCAAACTTTGAATTGCTTCATCTACATGAGAACGAAGTTCACTTATACTGCCTGATATCCCGTTTATCTCAGTTACTTGAGCTTCACTTGCATCTTGTAAATGTTTAAAATACTCTCCATACATACTCTGCAAATTATCAGATATTGCGGAAAGAGTATTTTTAAAACCTAACATCTGAGAGCTTACACTATCTGCTACACCTGTTGATAACCCTTCAAATTTATCAGATATTTCATTCATAACAGTAAAAATTCTGTCTGAATAATCTGTTGTGACTTTATGAATTTCTTCTTTTAATTCATTAATTTTCTCAGAAGCAGTTTCGATTCCTGTTAAAACATCAGAAGTATTTTTTTCATACCCGTCTTTTAAATAATCATTTAATGCATTAAATGCTGTTAATATATTTTCCAATGATAATTTTATATTATCAAACCCTGAAGTTAAACTAAAAGTTATATTGTCAGTTTTATCTTCAAATCCTTGTTTTACCTCTGTTATTTGACTAACCGCATCAGAAACAGAACTTTTTAATTCTTCTAAATTAAGTTTAACCCCATTATCAATATTTTCATTAATGTCAACAACAAAACTTCCAATTGTTTCTGAAATTTTGTCCAAGATTTCTAATTGTTTATGAGATGACAAATCCAATAAAACATTAACATTATCAGAAAGCTCTGTTAATGAAAAATAAAGTTTATCGTAATTTTCTTTATCTAAATCTGAATTTTTAGCTAAATTATCATCTAACCAGGTTTGTAAAATGCTAATCTCATTTATTATATTTTCACAATTTATTTTTGAATTGTTATCAAATGAGGATTTTATATCATTCAACCTGCTGTCAATATTTTGAAAATCTGCAGAAAAATTCAATGTATTTAATTTATCTAAAACAGTATTAATTTGTTCTTTTGCAGCATCACTATTCAAATGCAAAACATCAGCATTATCTAATATTTTTTGAATAAAATCGCCGAAATCAAGACGGAAATTTGTAAAATCATCAGTTGTTACAACTCTTGAAAATTCATCTTCAAACTTAGCTAATTGCTCATTTATTGATTTCGAATTTGTATCAACAGATTCTGATAATATGTCTTTTACAGAATTTACAAGTTCTGAAACTTCATCAAGTTTACCGGTAATTTTTTCATCTTTATTATTTTCTTCAATTTGTGATTTTATTTCGTCGAGTTTTTTGCTGATACCTTCATAATTTGCAGAAGATGAACTTGAAAATATCATAGATAAATCATCAATTTTTGATGAAATTTGTTCTAAATCATAGGAATAATCAAAAGGTTCAATAGAAGAAAGCTTTCCGATAACCTCCTCAATTTTTTCTTTGTTAGTTTGAAAATCCGCATTTAAAATATTTGAATTATCTGTAACCTTTTGGAGGAATTCAGACAAATCTTTTTTAAATTCCGCAAAATCCTCTCTTGATACAATATTTTCAAAAGAAGTCACAACTCTTTCATATAAAGAATTTATTTCAGAAGAATTATTCGCAAAAGATTCTTCAGCAAATTCTCTTAATGAAGCTAATAAGTCAGAATATTCATCTAATTTGAAAGATATTTCATTTATATCACCTTTCTTCAATACAATTTCCATCAAAGATGATATTACAGAAGCCAGTTCATCATTTCTGCTTAACATATCATTTGTAGAAGTAAGAATACCTTCACACAAAATTTTCAAATTATTTAACTCTGTTTGAATTTCATTATTCTGCTTTGTTGCATCGAGAGTTTTTATTTCATCCAAGACATTTTGAATTTGGCTATTCAAATCCGTAACAAATGTTTCAAATCCATGATTTAATACATCCAGAGCCTCAAGTTTTACATTAAATTTGTTTTCACCTTCAAGCTGTGATGTATATAAAGATTCTCTAAACTCTTTAATATATTCTTTAATATTTTTTATATTTTCATCTATAACTGATTTAAAAGATTCGTTATTTGTTGTTAAAATAGTTTCCAGATTTTGAATATCTTCAGTCAATTTTTGGACTGATTCAAGACGTTTTTGTTCTTCGTTTTGCGAAACATCAGAAAACATTTTCTTTTGATATTCGATATCTTCAAATAACTTTTCCGCCATTTCTTCTAATAAAAATTTAACGGAATTGAAATTTTCTGCGGAATTTTCAACAAAATTGCTTTGTAACTTTTCAATTTTTTCAGATATCCCGTTTATATCATCAGAAATTAAAGAAAAATTACCTACATCACTTGATATAGCCTGTTTAAATTCTTCTCTGAAATCCGCAACATTTGACACAACAGTATCAAGTTTTGCACTCAACAGATTTGAATTTTGACCGGCGACATTCAAAAATTCTTCACGGGTAGAAGTTATAGCGGAAGATAGTTCCTCTATATACGATTTAACAGCTTCATAATTTGAAGAAGAATCTTCTTTCAAATCTGAAATTATCAAAGAAATTTCATTATTTATATTATCAATTGAAGATGTAACCTCTGAAAAATCAAACTTATTACCTTCATTAATTAAGTTTTTAATGTCACCTAAAACCCTGAGTTGTTCATCAATTTTTTCTTGTAATAAAGAAGCATTTTCAGAAGATAAATTATAATAATCTGTATTTTTTGTAATTATATCTTCTTTAACATTTTGTAAAGCTAAAGCGACAGCATTTATACTTGATTTAACATCCCCGTAATCTCCTTGAATATCAGTGCTGATATTTTTTCTCAATTCTGCAGCATTTTCTGATAAATTCAATACCACAGATGAAAGTTCATCAATAGATTTTTGGGGATTAGAATTTATGACTGTTTGTAAATTAGATACAATATCATTTATACGGTTTTTCAAATCATTATAAACAGTCTCTCTTGACGTATCGACGCCGGAAAAGCCGTTATCTATTAACGTTTTTATTGTATTTATCTGTTCCGACAAATTTGTATAATTTACTTTTGAACCTTCATCAAAAGTTTCCTTCAAATCATTAATACGGCTTTCTATCCCTGCGAAATCATCCCTGAAATCAAGAGCTTTAACAGTTGTTAAAATATTTTCAATTCTTTCGGCAGAATATGACAGTTCTGAATTTAAAGCACTTGAATTATCGATAATTTTTTGTACAAAATCCGCCAAATCATTTTTAAATCCTGCAAAATCAGAATCAGATACAATTGATGATAAAGAAGTTTCAAAATTATCAAGTTTTTTCAATATATCTTCAGATACATCTGAAATTGAAGTATTTATGTTTTTTTCAACCTCTGCAATATTTTCATTAACAGCAGATTCTAATTCCGCCATTTCTCTTGAAATACGATCAAAATCCTGCGTATAATCCATTGAATTTATAGTTGATAAAATATTTTCAATTTTTTCAGCGGAATATGATAGTTCTGAATTCAGAGCGCTTGAATTATCAATAATTTTTTGCACAAAATCTGCCAAATCAGATTTGAATGCAGTAAAGTCTGCTTCTGAAACAATATTTTTAAAATTATCTTCTAAATCTGAAAACTTCTTTGCAACAGCTTCTGCACTTAAAGAAGGGATATCTGATATAACGCCTCTCAAAGAATCTATAATATTTTGGAAATATGAAATCTTATCTTCCACAGTTGCAAAAGAAATTTTTGCCGGTACAGAATCAATATTTTGGGCAAGAGATGATATTTTCCCTTCAAGAGAATTTATCTGAGCAGAAAAATCTAAATTATTTATTTTTTCAATTGTATCAGCAAGAGAATCTTGAATTTTTCCGAATGATTTTCCAAAATCATCGTTCATTTCTGATATATCAGATGCAAAATTGTTTAACAATCCGGCAAGCTCATCTTTATTAAATGAACTTGTTCTAATAATTTCTAATTTGGAATCCAGATCGTTTAAAGCACTTGCCTGATGTGAAAATTCACTTGATAAAGCATTAAAACTTGCGCTCAAAACCTTAGATAAATCATTTAATTCTGCTGTTTTAGCACCTTCATTTTGAGAAGAAACAATATTTTTAAGATAATTTTCTATTCCTGAGAATCTTTCATTTGCATCAGTATATTTATCTTCAACAATCTTTTTCAGTTCCGAAAGATAAAGCTTAATTAAATCAGTGGCCTCATTATCATCAGCCATTAATTCAAGTTTATTATTTATACCGGTTAAAACTTTTTCAAAATTTTCAACATTGTGTTCATTTTCAACACGCATTGTGTTGAGGATTTCTGCAATTTCATCTACAGTCAGCGCCATTTTATTCTCTTTCTTAAAAATATCCCTCTTTATTATATTTATAGTTTTATATATATATATTATCAGAAGAATATCAATCAATGCAAACTGTTAACGTTTATTATTACAATTGTAAAGATTGAATACCCCGTTTTTTATTTCGATGTTATAATATAAATTAGACATTTGATAAAGAGGTAAAGATGAGCAGAATAGTAATAGACAAAAATAAATGTAAAGCATGCTATCTTTGTATAAACGAATGCCCCAAAAAACTTTTAAGGATAGGGAATGAAACAAACAGTCTGGGAGTTCACACAGTAGAGTTTTATGATCCAAACCATGAATGTTTGGGATGTGCAATGTGCGCCATTAGATGCCCTGACTTAGCAATAACGGAAGTATACAAAGACTAATATTTAGAAAAATTTTTTTCTGATATTTAAATGAGGATTAACTATGACACAATGTCTTACTAATAAAAAGGTTTTAACAAAAGGGAATTATGCAATAGCAAATGCTGCGGTTTTAGCAGGCTGCCAATGTTATTTTGGCTATCCGATTACTCCGCAAAGTGAAATCGGAGAATTTATGAGCGGGAAAATGCAAGAATTAAAACGCGGTTATGTTTCTGCGGAAAGTGAACTTGCAGCAATCAATATGACAATAGGCGCAGTATCAACCGGTGTAAAAGCGATGACATCATCCTCTTCCTGTGCAGTAGCACTTATGCAGGAAGGACTTTCTTACGCTACAGCAGATGAATTACCTGTTGTACTTGTCAGCGTAATGAGAGGCGGTCCCGGTCTCGGCAATATTTACCCTTCTCAAGGGGATTATGTTCAAGCAACAAAAGGTGGCGGCAACGGAGATTATAATTTAATAGTGCTGGCACCGTCAACTGTTCAGGAATGTGTTGATTTAACATATAAAGCATTTTATCTTGCCCAAAAATACAGAAATCCAACCGTATTACTTGCAGACGGGCTTTTGGGACAAATGATGGAACCTGTAGAATTTTATGATTACCCATATCCTGAAATAGACAATTCAAGCTGGGCATTAACAGGAGCAAAAGGACGAAACGGAAGAATAATTCGTTCTTACGGTCCTCTAGCAGATGACAGATGTGAATTTTTAAACAAATTGTATAATAAATATAAACTTATTGAAGAAAACGAAACTCAATGGGAAGAAATTAATACAGAAGATGCTGAAATAATTTTAACAAGTTTCGGAAGTACTTCAAGAAATGTAAAAACAGCTATGAAAATACTCCGTGAAAAAGGAATAAATGCAGGGTTTATCAGACCGATAACCCTATATCCTTTCCCTTCAAAAAGAATATCTGAGCTTGCTCAATCTGCAAAGAAAATTATTACAGTTGAAGTTAATATGGGGCAAATGGTTAATGACGTAAAATTAGCCGTTAACGGAGTATGCCCTGTTGAATTAATCAATAAAGGCGTTGGAGTTCCGCCTTCGGCTAAAGAAATTGTTAATAGAATAGAGGAATTATTATAATGGCAACACAAGTTTTTAAATTACCGGAATCTTTAAAAGGAGATGTAAAATATTCTTTCTGCCCTGGCTGTGATCATGGTGTTGCAGTAAGACTTGTTGCGGAAGTATTAGATGAACTGGGAATTAGAGAAAACACTATTTTAGCAGCTTCTATCGGTTGTTCAGTTACCATATATGATTTTATTAATGTTGATTCTCTTGAAGCTCCGCATGGTAGAGCTCTGGCAGAAGCAACAGGTATAAAAAGAGCAAGACCTGATAAAATTGTATTTACATATCAAGGCGACGGAGATTTCGCATCAATCGGACTTGCTGAAAGCATGCACGCGGCATTAAGAGGCGAAAATATCACCGCAATTTGTATTAATAATACCACTTATGGAATGACAGGCGGTCAATTAGGACCGACAACACTTCTTGGACAGGTAACAACAACATCACCAACAGGAAGAAATGTTGATTATTACGGTTACCCGATAAAAATTGCTGAACATATTGCACTTTGTGACGGAACCGCTTTTTCAGCAAGAGTTTCTCTTGATACTGTCGCAAATATAAGAAAAGCTAAACAAGCAATTAAAAAAGCTTTTGAAGTTCAAATAAACGGACTTGGGTTTGGATTTGTTGAAATTCTTTCAACCTGTCCTACAAACTGGAAAATGTCTCCACAAAAAGCACATGACAGAGTAAAAAATGAAATGATGCCAATATTTAAACCGGGGATATATAAAGATTTAACCCAAGAAACAACAACTCAAAACTAACTCATATAATATTCATAAAAGTAAATAATTATCACACCCATAAAGAGGAAAAGAAAATGGAAAAGAATTTTATAATAGCAGGATTTGGCGGTCAAGGCGTATTGCTTGCCGGAGAAGTTTTAGCTAATGCATTTATGCTTGAAGGTAAAAATGTAACCTGGTACCCTTCATACGGAGCAGAAATGCGCGGAGGAACCGTTAATTGCGAAGTCGTTATGAGTGATGATGAAGTTAGTGAAGTGAATAAATCTGATGCAGATTTCATTATTGCATTAAATCAAGCATCCTTTGACAGGTTTTTACCTAAAATAAAAAAAGGCGGCTTGATGATTGCAAATTCTACACTTGTAAAAGAAGTAAAAAACAGAACGAATATAAATTACATTTTTGCACCAATTTCTAAAATGGCAGAAGATTTAGGTAACGTAAAAATGGCCAATATTTTATCGCTAGGAATACTTGCAAAAGGCACCAAAATTATTCCTTTGGAATATCTTAACCAAGCACTTGATGCTGTTATTCCTCCGCATAGAAAAAATCTTTTACCTCTAAATATTCAAGCTTTAAAAATCGGTTATGAATATGATTTATTACCGGTATAATTATTAAATCAACTAAAAAGCCGATTTAAAAATTAAATATTAAGCTTATTCTAATAAAGTAAAGTATATGAGGTCTTTTAAAGTGAATAAAGAACTAACACGATTTATTAGAGAAAAAGAAATTCAATTGGCAAAACTAAGAAAGCATGTTGAAAAAAGTTCTGTATGTTCAGACTTATATAACAAAGTCGTTTTGGAAAAAGCAATCCTGAAAAAAGAATTAGAAGAATCACAAAAAAATAAATTTTTAGAAAATATTAAAAATCTTATTCCCCGTAAAAAAACTTTAATTTGCGATTATTTTAAAAAATAAGCGTACGCATTAATTTTTAACCACATTTTTAAGCCCACAAATTTTAGAAACGAAAAACTATGACAGAAAAACGCGTATGTTTATTTAATGAAGGAACAAAAGATAATTATAAGCTGCTCGGAACAACAGGAGTAAATCTTTATGAAATGGTTCAATTAGGTCTTCCTGTCCCTTCAGGGTTTACAATTACAAGCGAGAACTGCTTAAATTATATCAATAACGACTACAAATTAGATGAAAATTTAATTGATGAAATTAAAAATTCCATTTCAATAATAGAAAAAGAAACCGGAAAAATTTTTGGTGATTCAACCAATCCTTTATTATTTTCAATAAGATCATCAACAGCATTTCCTATAACAGGTTTACTGGACGAAATTTATAAATCATCAATTGAAACTAAAAGGAAAAAGCTTTCAAAAACTCCATTTTATATCCTTGAAAGGATAAAAAATAATTTTTCCATGCCGGGTATCCCTGAAACTGTTTTAAATTTAGGTTTAAATGATGAAATAATAAGCAACATGATTAAATTATCAAATTCTCCTGTTTTCTGGTATGATTGCTATATAAAGTTACTAGCAGGCTATGGTTCCGTTGTATTTGGATTAAATAAACTTAAATTTTTTGATACAGAACTTGAAAAAATAAAAAAAATTGAAAGAGTAAATAATAACTCTCAAATATCAACAAGCGGTTATAAATTTTTAATAGAGCAATATAAAAAAACAATAAAAGATAATACCGGCAAAGAATTTCCGCAAAACCCGCATACTCAGCTTATAAATATAATAGAAGCAATATTCAAATGCTGGGATAATCCTTTAGCCAAAACACACAGAGAACGTAATAATATATCTCATAATTATGGTAACGCAATCAGTGTTCAAGCAATGGTATTCGGTAATAAAAATTCCAATAGCGGGACAGGAATTCTTGCGACACGCAACCCATCAACAGGTGAAAAAAAACTTTACGGGCAATATTTAAATAAAGCTCAGGGAGAAGATATTGTAAAAAATAACAATACACCTAAAAACATTGATGAATTAAAATTTGAAATGCCCGATGTATACAACAAACTTATTTCAATTTCGCAAAAATTGGAAAATATAAATAAAAATTCCCAAGAAATTGAATTTACAATAGAAAATGGCACATTATGGATTTTAAAATACAGAAACGGCAAAACTACACCAAATTCATCATTAAAAATTGCAATAGATATGGTTAATGAAAAACTCATTACTAAATCAGAAGCAATTATGAATATAACACCGCAAATTATAAATAAAGCAGATAATAATGAATTTTTCCAAACATTTATAAAATGGCTTGACGAAACCAAAGAAATAAAAATAGGCGCAAATATATATCATCCTGAAGAAATTACAAATGCTTGCGCCCACATCTCTGATATGATAGGACTATGCAGAACTGAATGTTTATTACCAGATAGCGACAATGTTATTAGTTCATGGGTTTATAACCTAATTAATGCAAAAACAAAAAATGAAAGATATCACGCTCTTAAAACAATAAAACAACAACAATATTACGACTACTACAAAATGCTAAAGAAATTTGATAATAAAATATTTACATTCAGACTATCAGATTACCCATTTGAAGAATTTTTCCCAAAAAAGGAAGAATTAATAAAAAATATAATTATAAAAGAAGCCAACAACCAAGATAATAAAAATGACAATATCACATATAATTTTCTGAAAAAAATATCTGATATTAATCCTATGCTTGGACTTCGAGGAAGCAGATTGGCAATACTTTATCCTGAACTTTATGAAATACAAATTCAATCTATTTTTGAAGCAGCATGCAGCTTAAAAAAAGAAGGTTATACCCCTATCCCATATATTATGACTTCATTTATAAGCCATGTTAATGAATTAAAAATTTTAAAACAACTTATTCAAACTACCGCCGATAAAGTCATGTCAGAAAAAAATATTGTAATTGAATATAAAATCGGAACAATGATTGAAATTCCAAGAGCAGCTCTCACCGCAGAAGAAATCGCAAAACATGCCGATTTCTTTTCATACGGAACAAATGACTTAACACAAATGACATTCGGATATTCACGTTATAATTATGATTACATTAATAATAGTATTGAAAAAAATATAATTTCATTTAATCCGTTTATAAGATTAGATAAAGACAGTGTAGGCCAACTAATACTAATGTCTGCAACAAACGGTAAAAAATCAAATAAAAATTTAACCTGCGGAATATGCGGGATTCAAATGAGAGATTTAAATTCCCTAAAATATGCACTAGAAATTGGCATGGATTATATTTCAATAGATACAAACTATATTCCACAAACAAAATTAATCGCAGCCCAAACCGCAATAAAAAGAAAATTAAATTTATAATTATTTAAAAAGTTATAAATTTTATTTTTGTGTTATAGTAAAAACATTAAAAGTGTTTATTATATTAATAAGAAAGGAGATAAATATGACCGAAAAACGTGTATGGTTATTTAAAGAAGGTAACGCAGATATGCGTAATCTTCTCGGGGGTAAAGGTGCAAACCTCGCAGAAATGACTAATCTCGGATTACCAGTACCTCCGGGGTTGACTATTACAACTGAAACTTGTATGGATTACATTAATCATGGCAATAAAATGCCGGCAGGGTTGATGGACGAAGTAAAAACAGCTCTTGCAACTGTTGAATCACAAGCTGGTAAAAAATTTGGAGATCCAGAAAATCCGCTTCTTGTTTCTGTTCGTTCAGGTGCAAGACTTTCTATGCCCGGTATGATGGAAACAATCTTAAACCTAGGTTTGAACGACAAAACAGTAGAAGGCATGATAAAATTAACAAATAACCCAAGATTTTGTTATGACTCATACAGAAGATTTTTAACAATGTTTGGTTCTGTTGCTTGGGAAATTGACAGACAA
The DNA here is from genome assembly GCA_944323135.1 of Candidatus Gastranaerophilales bacterium. Classification (GTDB taxonomy): domain Bacteria; phylum Cyanobacteriota; class Vampirovibrionia; order Gastranaerophilales; family Gastranaerophilaceae; genus Stercorousia. Next base: position 16,065 of record CALURI010000019.1, on the reverse strand, counting down.
AAATTTGAAGATTATTTAGACAAAATTAAAGCAGAAAAAGGATATAAATCAGATACAGACCTGACTGCAGAAGATTGGAAATCTTTAATAGAACCTTATAAAGAATTAATTAAAAAAGAAACAGGTAAAGAATTTCCGCAAGATCCATATATTCAATTAGAAGAAGCTATTGAAGCCGTATTCAGATCATGGAATATTCCAAGAGCTGTAGCTTATAGAGATCACTACAAAATCGACCACAATTACGGAACAGCCGTTAACGTTCAAACAATGGTATTCGGTAATATGGGAGATGATTGTGCAACAGGTGTTTCATTTACCAGAAACCCATCAACCGGTGAAAATAAATTCTATGGAGAATATTTAACTAATGCTCAAGGTGAAGACGTTGTTGCAGGTATTAGAACTCCAAAACCTATTGCAGAACTTGAACATGAAATGCCTGATTTATACAAACAATATGTTGATATAGCTAAAAAACTTGAAAAAGGCTATAAAGATGTTCAAGATATGGAATTTACAATTGAAAGAGGTAAATTATATATTTTACAAACCCGTAACGGTAAAAGAACAGCAAAAGCATCTGTAAGAATTGCTGTTGAAATGTGCGAAGAAGGTATTATTGATAAAGAAAGAGCAATAGAACTTGTAGATGCAAACCAACTTTATCAAGTACTTCTACCTGACTTTGACCCGACTGCTAAAAAAGAAGCGAAACAAATTGCAAAAGGGCTTGCTGCATCTCCCGGTGCAGCCGTAGGTAAAATCGTATTTGATACAGAAGAAGCTGCAGAACGTGGTAAGGCAGGAGAAAAGGTTATATTAGTCAGAATTGAAACTTGTCCTGATGATATTCATGGTATGATTCAATCTCAAGGTGTTTTAACACTAAGAGGCGGTATGACATCTCACGCTGCAGTAGTTGCAAAAGGCATGGGTAAACCTTGTGTAGCCGGTTGTGAAGATCTTAAAATTGACCTTAAAAATGAAACTCTTACTGCCGCTGACGGAACTGTTTATCACAAAGATGATATAATATCTCTTGATGGCGGTACAGGTGAAGTTATGGCAGGAGCTGTTCATTTAATTCCGCCTAAAATGGATGAAAACTTCCAAAAACTTTTCAAATGGGTTGATGAAACTAAATTATTAAGTGTAAGAGCTAATGCTGATACACCTGCAGATGTTGCAAAAGCACTCGAATTAGGTGCTGAAGGTGTAGGTTTATGCCGTACAGAACACATGTTTATGGATCCTGAAAGACTTCCTTGGGTTCAAAAAATGATTATCGCAGGAACTCCGGAAGCCAGAAAAGAAGCTTTGGATCATCTATTGCCAATGCAGTATAGTGATTTTTATGCTATGTTTAAAGCTTTGGGCGAAAAATCAATGACGATAAGACTTCTTGATCCACCACTTCACGAATTCTTACCTGATAAAGAAGAATTAATCGCTAAAGTAGCAGCTAAAAAAGCTAAAGGTGAAGATTACAAAGAAGATGAAAAACTTCTTAATATCGTTGAAGCTATGTCTGAATCAAACCCAATGATGGGCTTGAGAGGATGCCGTTTAGGTTTAACTTATCCTGAAATCAACGAAATGCAAGTAAGAGCTATATTTTCAGCAGCTTGCGACTTGAAAAAAGAAGGTCTTGACGTTAAGCCTGAAGTTATGATACCTCTTGTAGGACACGTTAACGAACTAAAAACAGTACAATCAGTACTTGAACGTGTTGCAAAAGAAGTTATGGATGAAAAAGGAGTAGTCGTTGATTACATGTTCGGAACAATGATTGAAATTCCAAGAGCAGCATTAACTGCTGATCAAATTGCTAAATATGCAGAATTCTTCTCATTCGGAACAAACGATTTAACTCAGATGACATTCGGATATTCAAGAGATGATGCTGAAGGTAAATTCTTACAAAATTATGTAGAACAAAAAATCCTTCCGGCAAACCCATTCCAAACTCTTGATCAGGAAGGTGTTGGGCAGTTAATGAAAATAGCTCTTGATAAAGCTCTAAAAGTAAGACCGCACCTAAAACGCGGTATTTGCGGAGAACACGGCGGAGATCCTGCTTCAGTTAAATTCTGTCACAGAATTGGATTGAACTATGTATCTTGCTCACCGTTCAGAGTACCTCAAGCAAGACTGGCTGCGGCTCAAGCTGTTATTGAATTCAAACACAGCAAAGAAGAAGAAGGACCTCTTGGTTGCAAATAAGCATGCAACAGAACCTCCAAATAAAAAAAGACGGAAATTTGAAATTTCCGTCTTTTTATTTATTCTATAATTTCTTTAAGTTTCCCGCTTTTATACATCGCTTCCAAATCGTCATACCCGCCAATATAATGTTCATTAATAATAATTTGAGGAACTGTCATAATCGGTCTTTTAAATTTTTCCGATAATTCTTTTGTTATTTCATCAAAAGTTTCATCAATATTATGTTCTGTATAATTTAAACCTAAAGTTTTCAAAAGTTTTTTTGCTTTTACACAATAAGGACAGACAGAAGATGTGTAAATATCAATTTTATTCATAATAACCTCCTTTTAATTTAGGTTATTATAAACAAAAAATATTCAACATAGCAAATCAGTTATTAAAATCTTTTCCGCCGACAATTCTTAAATGTCTGTTACTGCCTTCACCAACGGATTTACTTGAAAGGTTATGCTGTTCAACAAGTTCATGCTGGAGCTTTCTAATATGTTGATTTTGGGGTGTTAATTCTACAAGCTCTGCACCTGCAAGAATTTTATTAATAGCAGCTTTGGCCTCATCTAAAGCTCGTTCCGCATCATCATAATATCCGCATAAAGTTTCTGATGCTTCTGTAATTTGTAAAGCTTCCTTCAAGACCTTTTGAATCTGCGCCATAGAATTTGTTTTTACATAAAATATCTGTAATCTATAGTCATTTGCTGTACTTAAAACTTTTGCTCCTCCTTTTATAAAGTTTTTATGAGCAATTACAATATCTGCATCTTCAAGATTACGTGTAATTTCTGCATTCAAATCTAATCTTTCTATAACTTTTTCAACTATAGTTCTTGATACTGCATAAAGGTAGATTTTTTTTATTCCTTTTACCTCTTCAACATATTTCTGACGTGAAAAACTAAATTTCAAACTGTCAGTATTATGTTCAGGCTGAATTTTTTGTTCTAATTTATCTATTTCTTTTGGAATATCTGAAATTCCGGGATCATGTTTTTCTTCAACCTGAGGTTGAGCATCATAAGTTTTATCAACTTTTCTGATTTCAGGTCTTATAGGCCAACCGCGCAAAATATAATCAACAGCTTCTGCTGTATTTTTATATACAGCAAGCGTATTTCTATCAAGAATTTCAATAACAACATCAAATGTCGGCTGTTTTTCTCTTTCCAAAACCGTTTTTTGAGAAGCTCTTCGTTTTGCTTCATCATCTCCTAAGGTAACTGATTGGATACCACCCACCAAATCCGATAATGTCGGGTTTTTAATTAAATTTTCTAAGCTGTTGCCATGTGCCGTAGCAATCAACATAACACCGCGTTCTGCAATTGTTCGGGCAGCTTGAGCTTCTTCTTCAGTACCTATTTCGTCAACGACAATAACCTCAGGCGTATGATTTTCAACCGCTTCAATCATAATATCTTTTTGAAATTCAGGTTGAGTAACCTGCATACGTCTTGCATGCCCGATTGCCGGATGCGGGGTATCTCCGTCGCCTGCAATTTCATTTGATGTATCAACAATAACAACTCTCTTGCCGAGTTCATCAGCAACTAATCTTGAAATTTCTCTTAATTTAGTAGTTTTACCAACCCCCGGACGTCCTAGGAAAAGAATACTTTTATTCATCATACAAATATCTTTTATACAAGCAATAGTACCTGTAACAACTCTTCCTATTCTGCAAGTCAGACCAATAATTTTTCCTTGCCTGTTTCTTATAGCACTAATCCTATGCAAAGTTCCGGGAATTCCTGAACGGTTATCTGACGTAAATTCTTGAATTCTTGAGGTTATATAATTAATATCATCTTCGGTTACAAATTCATCACCAAGATATTCAATTTTACCTCCTGCATGGCGAATTTCAGGGGTTCTTCCTATATCCAATACAATTTCTATAACATCTTCCATTTTGTCATAAGAGATGTGTTTCCTGACTTTGTCAGGCAAAACTTCTGTCAAGCGATCCAAATCATTTTGAAATTGTAAGCTGGTCATTTTCTTTTCTGCCTTTCTTCTATTTTGTATACAACAAAATAATAACCGGCTGATACTCCGTACGCGCAACGGAACTGATTTATAAAATTTTCTTCACCTTTCTATTTATATTATACCACTTTTTTATAAAATCTCATCATTTTGCATTATTATACTTGTAGTAATTTTATATTTATTAATAACTATCTTATTTTTTAGTTAAAAAAATATTAACAAATGTTACAAAAAAGGATTATTTTTTAAAGATTAATCTAGTAAATACCGTAATACATAAATGAACGTTACTGGTTTTGAAAGGAAAATCGAAAACAATGGGATTAGCAGCAGGACAAGCAAGATTATTGACAATCACAGCGAGGAAATCAGACTGTGAATATCAATCAATGCGTTTATCTCACCAAAAAATCGCATTGTCACGTGAACTTGCTGACCTTTCAAATGAATACCAAAATTCTTTAAATCAAACTAAATTAATATATGACTATTACGGAACAGGGGATACCAGCACTACTTTATCTTACGGTATATTAATGACTCCTTCCGCATTAAATGATTATATGCCGACTATATTAATTGATTCAATGGGCAGAGTTACATTAAACAGCAAATACGCTGCGGCTGCTCGTTTTGCCGGCATACCTCAAGAAGGATTAGGGACATTACCTTCAGAAACTATGCGCCAAGCATTTGTTGAAGGTTTATACAACAGCGGTTTAATATCAGAAACTTTGAAAACAAAAATTCAAGGTCTGCCATATAATCAAGCTGCAGGTTTTGGCGGAGATACAACTATAGCTATTCAAACACAAGATGTTACAATAGATGAATTAGCTGAAATATTAGACAGCTACGTGGTTAATCCTACTGACACATATTTTGAAACAGACATTACACGAGGAGTTGTATTATACGATAATAACGCAAAAACATATTATAAAAATGGTGAAAGCGATATTGCATCTAATACTTCAGGTATTTTGGGAATACCTGGACCAACAGATTATACAGAAGCTTCTTCAGGTCAAATTACACTTGGAGATATCTTAAGCGGAAATTATACAATGATAGCTCAAGGAGTTAGCAACAGAACCAGTTCTATAGGATACTACGGTGGTGCAATTGATGCAATAACGACTTCAACTTTTTGGGATGACATGCTGGATACTTTAGAATCATTATTGGACACAGGTGATGCTTATACACAACAAGCTCTTGAATATGCAAGAACAAATATTGAAGATATGATAAGTAATCAATGTAATACCGAAAACAGAGATTCTAAAAGAGGTGATAGCAATGCAGAAGATGGGAAATACCAATTCTTTAATGACACCGATATGGGGAACTTTGCTTACTGGTATAAAAGTAATAAAGATAATAATAGAGGGGTAATATCTGATGTTAACAATTGGCTTAGTTCAGATGGAACAGGTTATATTGGTCTTGTTGCAAGAGGTAATGCCGATTCAGGTCATGATGATAAAAACGGATGTAAATCTGCCGTTGGTGTAAACTTAAGCAGTGTCATGAAAGCATACTTAACTTATTTCTATGATTTTATGAACGGTATTTCTGCAACAGATGCAAATGGGGCAGATGCTTATTATGTCGGAAATAAGCTATCCGAATCATCACTTGTTGATAACAATACAATACTTACAATTACAACAGGAGTAACTGTTTCAAGTGATGAATTAGCTCAATCAACTTTTTATGATTCATTATTCAATCAAATATGTGCAAATGGTTGGACAGAAAACAATGAAATAGAAGATAATGAATATTTACAAGAAATGCTACAAAGCGGAATGCTTTATATATCAAAAGTCAAAGATGACGGATATTATTATCAAGGTAATTATGCTACAGATACATATATAAAAGAAGTTTCAGATGATACAATGATTGCACAAGCCGAAGCAAAATATACAACAGAAAAAGCCAAATTAAATGCAAAAGAAGAAACAATAGACATGAAAATGAAAAATCTGGATACTGAAATTTCTTCTCTAACAACAGAATATGATACGGTGAAGAACACAATATCGAAAAACATTGAAAAATCTTTCAAAAGATATAATGCCTAAAAAAGTCGATTTAAAATCGGCTTTTTTATTTTATACACCTGCGACAGGGGGCAAATCAATACTTTTCAAACGTTGTTCAATTCTTCGATACCATTTTAGGTGTTGTTTAAAAAGAATATTATATTTTGAAATATCACCTTGTGAAATTTCATTAAACAAATTGTCACAAGTTTCCTGAAGTGAATTTTCAAGATAATGAGTAAGTTCTTTTCTTGAAAGTTTTTCTAATTCTCCACCTTTAACCAATTCAATTCGTTTACCGAATTCTACAATAACTTCCGGTCTGTTATCTCTCAAGAAACAATAATCAATAGCCATAGGAATAAGATTTACTTTACCATATTTTATTAAAGCTTTTTCAGCTATATATGCAAGTCCTGTCTGAAATTCAATAGGTCTGTAATGTGGCGGTCTAATAATGCCTTGCGGGAAAATACAAAGCATATTTCTAATATCACCCACAACATCAATTGAATATTTTAAAGCTTTCATAGCCGATTGAGCAGATTTTTTGTTAACCGAATAAGCACCACCGCGTCTTAAAAGCGGGAATCTGTTTAATTCTTCAACCATTAATCTTATTTCTTTATGAAAAATCCTATGAGTAGTGTTATAAAGCACAATTCCATCCCACCAGTTGCAATGAGGCGCAAAAAGAATTGTGGGAACATTTGTATCACCATCAAAATAATTTTCTTCTCCTCGGTATCTGAAAGCATAAAAACGATTTTGAAGCATATTAAAGAAAAACATGCTTGCAACCCACAGCCAAAACTTACTTGTTTTAGCCGGTTTAAATTTCTCCTCCTTGTTTCTAAGCTTTGTAGGGGGGATGTCAGAATATAATTGTTCCTCAACTACCATATATAAATTTTACTCCACTAAATTAAATATAGCAAATTTCAAATAAAAAATTTTAAGAAAAATTAACTTATTTAATGTAATAATTACTGTTTACTTGGATTAATTTTAGAAAATTTCACTAACTTTATATATATTAATATAATTATTCAGAAAAATTGACATAAATATATTCTTATCATACTCTTAAAAATAGGAGGAAATGGAGTGAACATCTCCAGCTGTGCCGCAACCGTAAAAGCCGGAACACTCAGAAAAAGTTATTTACCGCGAGCATCGGTAAGTAAGATATATTTTTCAAAAGTGTCCTCTAACGTGAAAAACACAGGAGGATTTTTTATTGTCACTTGGTGTAGTACAAACAAACAACACAAGAGTAGGGACTTGTCCGCACGGTCTTCCGCTTGGAGCATGCCCGATATGCAATGGCATGGGGGGCGGCGGCGGTATGAAAAAAGCAGATTTTTCTGCCAAGCCTGGTGAAATGAGTTGGAATGAATGTGCTGCTATAGGAGCATTTTTAAAAGCTCAACAAAATGCGAAATTACAACGTGCACAAGATGCTCAAAACTTTGCACAAAATGTACAAGCTTTTCAAAATGCATTAATGAATTCAAGCCAAAGGCTTGCAAACATTGCCCAGTTTTTCTCTAACAATACACCGCAAATTATTGCAAAACCCGTTAACTTTGTTTTAAACACAGTTCTTGGAGGAATTGTAAGAACTATAGCAAACATCCCGACAACTATCTCAAACACAATTCAAACAATACAACAAAAATTAGCTGATATTTCAGACAAACTGACTGCAATGGTTGGGGAACTAAAAGCTTCTATCGAAAAGAAAATATCAGAAGCTTTTAAAGATTTGAAAAAGAAAGTAAAATCTCTATTTTCAATATTCCAACCAATGGATACAGATAACAATGACAAACAAATAGATGAAACGAAAAAAGCTTTTGAATTAAGAACATTTATACACGATTTATACAAAAAACTTACTCAAGATGAAAAGGATTTAGAAAAAAATGACAATCAGTCCGCTTAGAGACAGTGAAACTTTAAGACAACAAAAAAATTTAACAACAACACAAAAACGTGCAAACATGGAAACAAAAGAAGGCGTTCTTGTAAATAATTTTATAAAATCAGATTCTAATGTAAATCTTGAAGACACCTGCGATACTCTAGTAATTTCCAAAAACACTAAAATGCCTTTAAGATTATATGAATATAATAATTCTCCCGAAAAAAGCATAGTTCCGATAAGCGCCATAGCAACAGGAGTTATGGGAGCTATTGCACTGCTTTCTGCGTTTGTAAAACGAAATACTAAAATTAATCTTAAAATTTCAAATGAAAAAAGACTTCCGGCAACAACCAGAAATGTAGCCATCAACGAAGAAACACATCAAGCACTGTATCAAATGATTCAAAGTCCTACAAGAAAAACAATTCTTGCTGGTGTCGGAGTTTTAACACTCAGTGCAATGGCATTTATGGGTAAAACTTTCTTTGACGGTTTCAAAGATGTCTGGGTAAAAAAACGTGAAGCTGATATCCAAAAAAACATGCAAGAACAACTTATAGATATTGAAACACAATCATTTGCAGGTAAAATTCAAATAACAAGAAGTATGCTTTCAGAAAAAGCTAAAGAATTTAGTAAATATTTATCTGATGACAGTGAAAAAATATTACCTAATTTTGGAAAACATTTAAATTTTACAGGCGATAAATATGCGAATAAAAATCAAAAAAATAACAGTTTTAATTACTTTTTACTCGGAGCTGGGACTGTTGCTGCAATAGTAGGTTTAGGTTATATGTCACTAAAAAACCTAAGCAAAAGTAAAACATTATTAGAAGATTATGTAAAAAACAGAAAAGACCTGATAACAAATATTGTAAAAAATTCCACAAACAAAACAAAAGATAATGATAAAAAACTTCTTGAAGCATATTTCCAATCAATAGATGCAAATGAAGATACAATTAACAATTACCTGAAAGATTTGAAGTGGAATAAAGATGAAGTCAACGATTTTACTCAAAAATTAATAAAAAAAGCTAAAACATCAACAACAAAAGTAAATGAAACAATAGGCGGAGACGGTACGCCAAAACCGACATTCTATTCACACGTCGATGATTACAGAGCATTTTTCTACAACTGGCTTTTAGATACTGATAATAAACAATTTAAGCAATTATTCTTCGGGATTACAGGACTTACAGCTCTGAGTTACGGCGGCAAACTTGCAGGTGATGCAATAAAAGAAGTTCAAGTAAAAAAACTGAATGCCCAAACAGAAGTTGATTTGCAAAACAAACTTGTTTCAACAGAGCTCAGAAACTTCAAATCAAAAAAAGAAGCTGCAATACAACCTCTTGTTGACGAATTTTACAAACAAGCAAAAAATAAAAAACCTAAAGAAGAATTAAAAGTTATTGCAGATAATATATTACTTGAAATTAAAAACGGACCGCCATTTGTATATTCATAGAGGGATTAATGTATAATTATCTTACTGTACAACCTGTAACATATAATAATATAACGCAATATCAACCTTGTATGCTTCCTTCAGGCAACAGGAATTACACTCTTGTTGACAAGAATAAAGTTGACTGCTTTATATCTCAAAGAGAAGCAGCCCTGCCATACCTTGCAGATATCCTATCTCATTCTAATAATGAAACCCAAATTGTAGAGACTTTACACATAGTAAATGAAATGCTTGATAACGGAGTAAAAGGTATTGATAAAATGTATCCAATTTTGTCGCGTTTCAATAATACAACATCTCCGAACATTCAAACATATCTTGCCGGAATATACAGAAAAACTCAAGTTCCTGATGCATTCGGTCCGCTTGTAAAAATGTTAATACAAAATTCTTTACATCCTCAAGCTTCAAATTTTGACCCGAATGAAGAAATCGGAGGAGCAATCCTAGCGTACATTTCACCTCGTTTTAGAAATCAGCCTCAAACATAACATGTTACAAAATCTTAACATGATTTGAAACATGATTAAAGTTTTAACTCTCATGTGTCGATAACATGAATACTAGAACTAAGTAAAACGAAAGGAAGATCGACAGCAATGGGAATGGCAGCATCACAAGCTAGATTTCTTGGACTGACAGCCAGAAAAACCAATGTTGAATTTGAAGGTCAACAGATAAACCAACAAAGAACAACATTGTCTAACCAGTCTGCTAACTACTACAACGATTTGTTGGGTATGTCAGTACCGGTTCCGCCGTCTGTCGATGATTACACAAAAACAGTGTATACTTTCGAAGACGGAGCATTAACAAACCAAATTACAGCAATGATTGCTCAAAACGACGGAACATATACAGTCAGCTATCTTAGACAATGGACAGATGATTTTTCAGTTGTCGGAGCATCTACAAGTATAGTTAATGCCGATGAAAACAGAACTACATTCAAAGTAGGCGCGACTACTCTTAGAAATATGAGTGATGCAATTACTTATGATATTGACGGAACAACAGCCTACTATAATTCAAAAGATAAAAAATATTATGCAACACCTGATTTTTCCGGAAACGCAATTGATACGGAAGGAAAAACAATTGCAATTAACAGCGAGGATGAATATTTAAAATCTTTATCCGCAGATCAGGTTGCACAACTTCAAAAAGAAGAAGCTGAATATATTGAATTACTAAATCAAAAATACGGAGCAAGCGATTATCTTGTACGATATGTAAAAGACACCACTACCGGAGAATACAACCCGTATTTTTATAAACTTACGGATTTAGAAAACGCAAACTATGATGATAACGGTAATTCTCAATCAAACATAAATTGTTACACAATCGGAAGCGAAACTAAAACAGAAGAGGTAAAAGCTTCTGCCGGATGTAAAATTGAAAAAGACAGTTCAGGGCGTTATATAAATATAACTATCCCGCAATATGATGATGACGGAACTCCTATAGAAGATACAGGCGTTACTTATTCATTAACTACTTCAACAGCGACAGACCAAGCCGCTTACGAAGATGCTATGAACCAATATGAATATGAAAAATATGAATATGATCAAGCAATTCAAGAAATTAACTCTAAAATCGAAATAGTTCAAGCTCAAGATAAAAACCTTGAATTAAGATTAAAACAACTCGATACAGAACAAGATGCAATTTCAACTGAAATGGATGCAGTACAAAAAGTTATCGAAAAAAACACAGAATCAACATTCAAAACATTCGGGTAGAAAAAATCTACCCGTAATACAACGGTCATACATAAATTTGTATAACCCAAATAAGAATTAGGAGTCAAACTCCTCAGGACATATTAAAGTTTTTCGAAACTTTAATAAAAGAAAAATTTTCCTTTCCCTTTTTCCTATTGATTTTCCAACGACAAGCACAAAGTTTGTCGTTTTTCTTTATTCAGAAATTATTTTATGTTAATCTAATTAATATGAGTTTTAGTGAAAAATATTCTAAAATCTTGGGACTTGTGAAAATTGAGATAGAAAAGGTTTCACAAGAATTAACGTTTGGGATTAACATCCAAAACCCTCTAAAATCAAAACTTTTAAATATTTTAAATGCTCCTTCCAAACATATAAGGCCTCTTCTGGCTTTTTTATATTTAAAAGCATTAAACATAAATATTGATGATAATCAAATACGTCTTCAAACAGCAATTGAACTTGTCCATAACGCTTCATTAATTCATGATGATGTTATTGACGAAAGCTTGGAAAGAAGAAACACAAAAACTATAAATAATGAATTCGATAACAAATTTGCAGTAATTACAGGAGATTACCTTCTGTCCGTAGCATTGAAAAATATAACAAAATTAAATTCAATCCCGCTTATAGAAATGTTTTCCGACACTCTTGACGCGATGACAAACGGAGAAATTAACCAAAGACTAAATAAATATAAAATTCCAACTATTGAAGAATACCTAAAAAAAACTGAGCAAAAAACCGCAAAACTATTCGAAACAGGGCTTTGCGGCAGTCTTTTAATTGCCAAATCAAATAAAAACTGCAATGAATTTGCCAAAAACTTTGGCATAGCCTTTCAAATAAGAGATGATATTATCAATCTGAAAACAACTAAATCAGATATTAAAGAAGGTATATATAATGCCCCCGTTATTTTTGCAGGCAGCATAAAAAATTACGAAAATGGGATTGAAAAAGCCCATATTTTGTTGAATAATTACATTGAAAAAGCATTACAAGAAATAAATGATTTAGAAGATAATAAATATAAAACAGCATTGAAAGAGCTTTTAGGACTTATAGCAAATGGATAAAATCAAAGAATTAATAAATAAGATAAAAGAGAATTACCTGAAAATTAACCCTTCAGTACGAGAAATAATCGAAACCGTAGTCTTTGTAGTCGTAATGGTAATTATAATAAGATTTTTTATAGGAGAAATTCGATGGATTCCTTCAGCTTCAATGCGTCCAACCTTAATTGAAGGCGACAGAATTGTAGTTGAAAGATTTTCAAGATTCTACACAACTCCGAAACGCGGTGATATTATGGTATTTTATCCGCCTTTTGAAAGCCTTAAAAATACACCTTGGAAAGTTTTTTCACGACTTACCGGTTTTTTCTGCAAAGATATTGCTTACATCAAACGTGTAATAGGAATGCCCGGAGATAAATTTGAATTAAAAACAGACAAAGACGGTAAAAGTACAGTTTATATAAATGACAAACCCTTAGATGAACCTTATATAAGCAGCCAATATTACGATAAACCCTGTACTCAAGATATGATTTGCGGTCCTATTATAATCCCAGAACATCAATATCTTATGATGGGCGATAACAGAGGCAACTCTTTTGACGGCAGATGGTGGGGATTTTTACCGGAAGACAGATTTATAGGTAAAGCCGTAATCCTTTTCTGGCCATTTAACAGAATTAAAGTATTCAAATAAAATCTCAAAATTTAAATACTCAAAATTACATCAACATATGATAATATTTCATGTAATCAGCCATAATCTGAGAACTTGTAGCATTAGCAACAGTAGCTTTTAATTCTTGATTTTTATCAGTTTCAGAAGATTTTTGAACTTTTTCCGTTTCTTTATTATCAGGAGAATTTTGCTGAATTCTTTCTTGTTCCTGAACTTGCATAGCATATTCTTCAACAGCAGATTGAATTTCTTGCATTCTCGCCTTATCACCGGCATAAGAACCCGTAGATTCTATACCGTTTTCCTGAAATTCCTGTAAAATCTGCGACCATTCGTTATAATTAGTAATAGATGTACCTTGAGCTTGAGCCGCAGCCTGAGCTTTCCTCAATTCATCTTCAGATTCAATACCGTCAACTCTGATTGCCATAGTACATCTCCTTAATATATATACCTCTCTATATATATTAAGTATATTATTCCCAGCCAATTTCAGAAAATCATTTATTTGTAAAAAAAGTTAACAATTAAAGTTTAAAATTTAACAACTCAGATAAACTCAAATTGAAAGCCTCAGCAATCTGCAAAAGGTTAGTATATCTAATATCAGTAATACCACGTTCGATATCACTTATTGTACGAATAGAAAGATTTGCCATTTCTGCGAGTTTTTCCTGAGAAATATCCCTTTTCATTCGCTCAAGTCTAATCTTATTACCAAGCTCCAATAACTTTATATTCTTCATTATAGTTTATATTCTAAAGGATTGACTATTTAATAAAATGAGTTATACTGTTAATATATGTGATATAACTCATATAAAAACAGTATTGTTCAGATTTATAGAATTTTCCAATAGTGGATTAAAAAAAAAATATAATAAAATAGAGAATCAACACATCACAGATAAAAATAAAAGGAGGCATAATGAAAAAAGCATTTACACTTGCAGAAGTTCTAATCACATTAGGAATTATAGGAGTAGTTGCCGCAATTACTATGCCAAGTCTAATAGCAAATTATCAGAAAAAAGTTTATGTTACACAGCTAAGGAAAACAATTTCTACAATACAACAGGGAGTACAAAAATTATAGCAAAGGATGAAGTAGATAAACTTGAAGACACAACAATATACTCAAATATGAGAACGAATGCAGAAGAATGTAACAGCCCCCTTAAACCAAATTGTGACCAATACTATAAAGATATAGGAGAATATTTTAATATTATAAAGTTTGAAACAGCAAAAAATAATTATAAAGTAAGTTATTTAGATACAAATGATGTAGATGATATGTCCCAAGACTATTATTACTTTTTACAAGATGGTTCAATGATAAAAGTTGACAGTACTACTGGAATAAGTAGTTCATTTGCGGGAACTGACCCAGATGAATCTTTCAATGTATCTACCTGGTTTGAGTTTGATGTTAATGGATTAAAAAGTCCAAATAAATACGGTTATTATGTCTTCAATTTATACGTTTCAGAAGAAGGTAAAATATATTACGATACATATATAAAAAGAATCATGGAAGACGGATGGAAAATAAATTATTAATTTTTAATATTTTGTTTAATTAAAAATTGAACTTATTAAAAATATTAAGAAAAATTTACAAAAGTACGAAAAGTTGCTTGAATAAAGATTTTTTAAGATTCAAGCAACTATTGTTAGTGTGCCATTTTTAGAAAAACAATAATAATTTATTACATATCATCATACTAAAAAACATGTTCAAACCCCTTGCAATTGAATATTTTACAAGTATGATAAAGATAACATCTTATAATAGGTGTATAATGAACAGCCGAATTTGAAAGGACAATATGTCAAAAGACGTTATAGAATTAGAAGGTACCATTTTAGAGGCAATGCCTAATGCAATGTTTCGAGTCAAACTCGAAAATGACCACGAAATACTTGCACATATCTCCGGCAAAATCAGAAAAAATTTCATAAGAATTCTGCCCGGAGACAAGGTTAAAGTCGAAATGACACCATACGATTTAAGCCGCGGAAGAATTACCTTCAGACTAAAATAAAAACTACGTACAACAAAAACAATAAAGGAAGAAAAAAATGAAAGTTAGATCATCAGTAAAACCAATGTGCGATAAATGCAAATGTATCAAAAGAAAAGGCAGAATCGCAATAATTTGTGAAAATCCTAAACACAAACAAAGACAAGGTTAATTCAGACAATCAGAAGCCCAGAGGGCAAGAAAACAAGCAATTACAAAATAATATTTGAACGAAGTCCCATAAATAGCTTGAATTCTGACATCTGACCTTCTGAACATCTGGTAACAGTTGAATTGACGAACTTAAAACGGTCAATGGTGAGGAAGTATTTAAGCCTCATACCAAAAAAAATCTAACAACAGAGAGTGCGAAATCGCACCAAAGCCAAGAAAAGGAGAAAATAAAAAATGGCAAGAATTTCAGGGGTAGATTTACCTCGTAACAAAAGAATGGAAGTAGCATTAACATACATCTACGGAATCGGACCTACAAGAGCAAAAAAAATCCTTGAAGCTACAAAAATTTCACCGGATTTAAGAACAGACGATTTAACAGATGAAGACATTAAATTATTAAGAAATGAATTGGCAAACTATCACATTGAAGGTGACTTACGTCGTGAAGTTTCATTACACATCAAACGTCTTCAAGAAATCGGCTCTTACAGAGGTTTAAGACACAAACGCAACCTTCCATGCCGCGGACAAAGAACAAAAACAAACGCGAGAACAAGACGCGGTAAAAAAGGTTTGGCAATCACTAAGAAAAAGACAGTATAACCTTAAATAAAATTTTGGTTATCTAATCTGAGAAATATAAATAATAAAAAACATAAAGGAAAGTAAAAATGGCAAGACCAGTAAAAACTAAGAAAAAAGAAAAAAAGAACGTATTGCAAGGTGTTGTACACATTCA
>CALURI010000018.1 GCA_944323135.1 Candidatus Gastranaerophilales bacterium | reverse complement strand
AGGAGGAGGTGGGATTCGAACCCACGGTACGCGTGAACGTACGACAGTTTTCAAGACTGCTCCAATCAACCGCTCTGGCACTCCTCCATACAGTTGTTCGGATGTATTTCAATTGTATTTGATAAATATGCTTTGTCAAGCAGATATAAAAATAAAATCCTAGTTTACGTATAAAATTTGATTGTCAGCTTAAGCATCTACACTCTTTTCTAAATTCACGCAAATCATAAGTGGTGGGTGTAGCGGGACGCTCCTCTTTAGTTTAGACTTTTAAAATTTGTTCTATAATCTGATTGGTGGATGAAACGGCTACGTTTCAAAAAAAAAGCTATGTACATTAGAAGTGCATAGCTGTTGATTAGGGATATGTGTATCTTAGTTCTCTAAGGAGTATGGTTATATATTAGCAAACCAAATCTTAAATGAAATCATAAAAATGTATGATGTTTTATTTCTCTGTTTAAAATTTGTAAAATAATGTAAAAATTTTGCTATAAAAGTAGCATAAATTAGGATTTTTCGACTTATAATGCATGGAAAAGTAAGTTTTTTTAAGGAAGCATTATGCATATACAAGCTATTACATCATCAAATGTTAGAAAATATTTAACGAATAATTCAAAATCATTTTTACAAAATAATGCAGATAATATTTCTGATAAAATTAATTTTGGTATCGGAGAAGATTACGGGCTTGATATAAATGCACCGGATAATCCTGATCCAAATAACAAACCTGGGTTTAAAAAAGGTCTTTTAGGTGTTGCTACAATTCTTACATTCCCTATTTCTATACCGGCATGGCTTCTTTATCAAAAATATAAAGACAATCATGATCATAAAATTAAAACTAACATGAATTTTGATAATATCGAAGATTAATTTGTGATATAATTCAAATATGTTTGATAGTTTAAGTGAAAAATTACAGGAAATTATTGGGAAAACCGGAGGGAAAGAACTTACTGCAGAAAATATGCAGGAAGCTTTACGTGAAATCAGACGTGCATTTTTAGACGCTGATGTAAATTTACGTGTTGTTAAAGCTTTTATTTCTTCTATTAAAGATAAAGCAGAAGGTGAAAAAGTTTTAGAGGGTGTAAATCCTTCCCAGCAATTAATTAAAATTGTTAATGACGAACTTGTTAATCTTTTGGGAAAAGAACAGAAACCTCTTGATTTTTCAGGTAATCCAAATTTGATAATGATGCTTGGACTTCAAGGTTCAGGTAAGACAACATCATCTGCCAAACTTGCAGTTAAATTAAAAAAAGAAGGCAGAAAACCGCTTCTTGTAGCTTGTGATGTCTATAGACCCGCTGCAATTTCTCAGTTACAAACACTTGGGAAAGAAATTGATAACGAAGTTTTTACAATTCCTGATTGCAAAGATGTTCAACAAATTGTGCGCGGGGCAATCGATTATGCTAACCAGAACGGATTTAATACGCTTATTTTAGATACCGCAGGACGTTTACAAATTGACACGGATATGATGGCGGAACTTCTTTTAATCGACAGAATTTTCCATCCGGCAGAAAAACTCCTTGTAATTGATTCGATGACCGGTCAAGAAGCTGTTAATGTTGCTGAAAACTTTGATGCACAGTTAGGTCTTACAGGTCTTGTTTTAACAAAGCTTGACGGTGACAGCCGCGGCGGTGCTGCATTAAGTGTTGTTTATTGTACGGGAAAACCTGTAAAATTGACAGGTACTGGCGAAAAACTTAATGCATTGGAAGATTTTTATCCTGAACGTATGGCAACTCGTATTTTAGGAATGGGTGATATTGTTTCACTTGTTGAACGTGCTCAGGAAGTTTTTGATGAAAAACAGGCTCTTGAACTGGAAGAAAAAATGAGTAAGAATAATTTTTCTTACAATGATTTTCTAAAAATGCAAAAGCAGATGCAGGCATTCGGTTCTATGGGCAATTTACTCGGCATGCTTCCGGGATTAGGTATAGGAAAAGATGACAGAGATAAAATTTCTCATGAGGGAGAAAAACAATTCAAGAGAATGGAAGTTTTTATCTCAAGTATGACACCTGAAGAACGTGCAAATCCTGATTTGTTGAACACAAGTCGTAAAAAACGTATTGCAAAAGGCTGCGGCATGGATTTGGCTGAAATAAATTCATATATAAAACAGTTTGATGCAATGCGCATGATGATGAAAGGCATGTCTGATATGAAAGGTATGTTCGGCAAAATGGGCGGAGGAATGCCTGATATGAGTAAAATGGGTAACATGGGCGGTCTTGGCGGTTTCAAAGGAAAACTTGGCAAACACGCTATGAATAAAGCTATGAAAATGATGCGACGTTTCAAATAAAGCGTGCCGTTTTACCCGCCAAACAGGTTTTGTATGAACCTATTTTGTCTTAGCTAAACATTAGCGAAAAATTCCACCCATTAATCAAAAACTATATATTCAGATAAAATAAAATAGAAATTAATTTATTTCTTTTTTACAACAACGTCATATCCTAAAATATCAAAAACTTCTAACAGTTCACTTACTTTTATAGTACCGTTACGGAGTTTGTTTGTTAAATTTTCTAAAGAATCTGTTTTATTATATTTGTGATTGATATCAACTTTTAATCTTGTAAGAGTTTTCCCTTCAAAGGTTGTTAAAAGTTTTATTGTATTTCTGATATTATCTTTTGACAAAATATATTCGTTTTTCATTACATTACTATATATTGACAAATACTTGACAATCTAATCGTATACTTGTATTATCTAACTATATAATTAGATATTGTTATTATAGGGTTTGAAAATATGATGAAGAAAATATTTTTAAATTTTTTGCAAAATAAAATAAATGTTTATTTACAGTGTAATTTATATAAATCAGCTTTTACTCTTGCAGAAGTTTTAATTACGCTTGGTATTATTGGAATTGTTGCTGCAATGACAATGCCTTCATTAATTGCAAATTATCAAAAAAAAGTACTTGAGCAACAAGCAAAACAAGCTTATGCTTTATTAAGCGGAATTTTTAATAAAATGGCTGCAGATGAGGAAGTAACAGATATATGTTCAACAAGTTTTATTTCAAACTACCCGCAGGATGATAATGAAGCATATACGAGTTACCTTCCGCAAACTTTAGGTAAATATATTGAAATTACAGGAAATTATGTTTGTAATGATTCTTCTGATAAAAAATGTTTCATTAAATATTTGAAATCATCGAATTCCGGCGATGGAAATATAGAAGATTATTGGTTATTTTTGAAAAATGGTATGAAAATGAATATAATGATGGACAGAAATGTTAATTATTGGGGGCGTCTAATAGTTGATGTAAATGGAGATAAAGCTCCAAATACTTGGGGTAGAGATGTTTTTTATTGGCATATAAAATGTGATGATAGTTCTTCTTCAATATATCCAAGAGCGGGAATGGTATATGCAAACGGAAATTCAAATGATTATTGGAAAACCACAGGGAAGTGGGATTTAAAATGTTCTACAACAGAAGTCTCATTAGGTTCAGGTTGTACGGCAAGATTAATGGAAAATGGCTGGGTTATGGATTATTAGAATTTTTTCAATTTTGCATAAGCTGCATCCATTGCTTTTACTCCCTGACGGCCAAAATCGATTGTGTACATCATGCTGTCTCCGATTTGGGTAACTTCTTTGATATGACCTATACCGAGCTTGTCATGGAAAACTCTTTCACCTTCATTAAATACATATTCAATGGGGGTTGTTGTTTCCATTTTCTTTTGACGTTCTGCTTCTGCTTGCTGCTGCATCAGTTCTTTTTGCTTCTTTTCTTCGAGCATACGTTTTATCGCATTGTCTTTAAAAAATTCTTTTACCCTTTCTTCATCACGTTGTTTATTTTCTTTTGATTTTACAAGAATTGTGCGTGATGGAGTTCTTTGCGGTTGTTTATTAATATAGGTTGAATTTTGTTTTTGTCTGTCGCTTAGAGAATTGCCTGTTGCAAGTCCTCTTGTAGGTGCAACAAAACCTCTGCCAAAGCCTGAAGACGGTTTTACATACCCATAACTATCTGATTGAGCTGCAGAATATAAAAAATCAGATTTTCCAGTTCTAGCTTTTGATACAGCATTTTGGAATGTTGAAGTTCCGCTTGTTGAGCCTTCAAATCCTATAGAATTTAACAATTGGCGGGGTATTTCTTCAATAAATCTTGAAGGGTTGTAATATTTATATTCACCCCACATCTGACGGCGTTTGGCTGATGTAAGATATAATTTTTCTTCCGCACGGGTTACACCTACGTACATCAAACGGCGTTCTTCTTCCATTTCTGACGGAATATTGAAGGTTCTTTGATGAGGGAATACACCTTCATCACAGCCTGCTAAAAATACTACAGGGAATTCCAGACCTTTTGCAGAGTGAAGAGTCATCAAGGTTACGTTGTTGGAAATATCGTCCATTCCGTCAAGGTCTGAAACAAGTGCTACTTGTTGTAAAAATTCACCTAAGGCATTATCAGATTCTTCAGGGACAAATTCACCGGCTACATTTACCAATTCCTGCAAGTTTTCAATATCCGCTTCACTTTCAGGAGTGTTTTGAGACTGCAATTCTGCTAAATATCTTGTTTTTTCTATAACAAGAGTTACAAACTCCTGCAAAGTGTATGAAGTAACAGCATCTTTAAATTTTAAAATTAACTGTGAAAAATCTTTTAGTTTAGAACGTGTTCTTGGAGGGATTTCTACTGCTTCTTCTATTCTTTGGCAGGCTTGGAAAAGGCTTATATCTTCTTTATCTGCAAAATCTGCAAGATTTTTGATTGTAGTATCACCTATTGCACGTTTCGGAACGTTTACTATACGTCTGAAACTTTGTGAATCATCAGGGTTGTAGATTAATTTTAAATAAGCGATTATATCTTTAATTTCTTTACGGTCATAAAATTTTAATCCGCCGTAAATTCTGTATGGAATTCCTGCTGCCATGCATGCTTCTTCAAGGGCTCGGGATTGGGAATTTGTACGATAGAGAATTGCATAGCGGTTATAATCTCCGCCTGAATCCTGTTTTATTCTGCTTGCAATAAAGTTTGCTTCATCAGCTTCGTCTTGAGCTTCAAAGTAATCAATAAGCTCGCCTTCGCCTTTGTTTGAATAAAGAACTTTATCTACACGCTCTGTATTGTTTTCGATAATTGCGTTTGCAACATTCAAAATATTAGCAGTTGAGCGGTAATTTTGTTCCAGTTTAATTAGTTTTGTCTTTTTAAAATCTTTTTGGAAGTTTAAAATGATAGTGTAATCAGCACCACGCCAACTATAAATTGACTGGTCAACATCACCAACTACGCATAATGAACGTTCATCAGGAATATCCTGTTCGAGATTTGTGTATAACATATTAATAAGTTTGTATTGAGCCATGTTTGTATCCTGAAACTCATCTACAAGAATATGTTGAAATCTGTCATAATACAATTGACGAACGTCTTTGCATTGTTCAAGAAGTTTTACGGTTAGCATAAGCATATCGTCAAAATCAATTGCATTGTTATTGTTTAAAGCATTTTCATATTCTTCATAAATAGATGCAATTTTTTGTGATTTGAAATCTCTTGCAAAAGTTGCAAATGTATAGGCATCTTGCATTTTGTTTTTTGCATTGGATATTACTGCTTTTACAAGTTTTGGCTGATATACTTTATCATCAAGGTTTAATTTTTTTATAGCCTGTTTAATTACTGCATTACTGTCAGTTTCATCATAAATAGAAAAATTTTTGTCTAACCTTTTGCCGGATTGGAAACTGTAATTTTCAATATTTTCTCTTAAAATTCTCCCGCAAATTCCGTGGAAAGTCCCTACCCACATATATTTAACAACATTTTCACCCAAAATATTTCCGAGACGTTCTTTCATCTCTTTGGCTGCCTTGTTGGTAAATGTAACTGCTAAAATATTTCTTGGCCTTACACCGTTTTGTATTAAATAAGCAATTCTTGAGGTAAGTAATTTAGTTTTTCCACTGCCTGCCCCTGCAAGTACAAGTAATGGACCTTGTACGGTTTGAACAGCATCTCTCTGCTCTTTGTTAAGATTCTCCAATATATTTTCCATATCCCTATTCCCAAAATCAAATTTTTGTGATATAATCAGCATAAACTAAAAACGTAAAGATTGCAATCAGAAAGTGAGAAAAATGGTGAAAACTGACGATATGAAAGTATTTATGGGATCTGAAGACGAAAATAAAGAAAAACAAAATTCAATTGTAGTGCCTATTGATGATGATATGGATACAGTGGCGTCAGATTCACCTGATACAGTTGATGAACTTGCAATGGAATTGGCTACAATTCAGCAGTCAGCAAAAAGAATTGCAATAATCGGAAGTCGTAATCTTCCTATTACTCATCAGCAAATGATTGAAACTTTAACTACGGCACTTGTGATGCAAGGCAATACAATTATTACATCAGGAGGTTCTTCAGGAACAAACGCAGCTGCAATAAGAGGTGCAATGAAGGCTAATCCTGATAAATTAAAAGTTATTTTACCTCAAACAATCGGTCAACAACCGTCTGATGTTCAAAATCAACTTATTGGTGTTCCGAATATTGTTGAACATCCGGATAGAGCTATGATGACTCTTGCGGATGCTTCTCGTGTTTGCAACAGAGAAATTATTGATGATTGTAACCAATTAATTTGTTTCTTGTCACATACAAGTAAAACTTTACATAATGCTGTTCAATATGCTGAAGAAGGGCATAAAGTTATTACTGTATTCTATTTGGATTAATATTTAAGCCCATTTTTTACGGAAATCTATTTATATGTCTGAAAATTTGAAAAAACTTACGGGTAAATTCGGCTATGAAGCCGTTGCAAAACACCTTATCAATGATTGTGATACTAAACTTTTTAAAGAACTCATTGATAATGATAGTTTTTTGTTTGATTTTGTAAAAGATAATGTCGCACAAAGAATTGCAAAAGAAATTAATGAAAGTAATTATCGTAATTTGATTGAATTTATCAAATATTATTCACCTTTTTATGAAGATGTAATTGTTTCTGCTTTCGTAAAATATGCTGATGAAGATTTGACGGATATTTTGCTTGACAAGTTTGAAAACGGAACTGATGAAGAAAAAATTTATGCCGCAAAATATTTTGCTAAAATTCAAGATCCTTTGGCACATGATTTTTTACGAATTAATGCATATTCTGAAAATGAATATCTCGCTCAAAATTGTGCTTATGCACTTTCTCAATGGAATGACAGGGAAGCTTATAATGTTGCAATTGCAAAATTACACTGCGGAGATGACTTTGATGAACTTTCTGCTGTAAAATTTCTTGTTGCATACGGAGATAAATCCGCTGTTCCTGCAATTATTGATACAATGAAAAACTCCGCAATGCCTGAAAATATAGCAGGTGAAATTCCGTATCTTGAAAATTTGTTCGATTTAATTGAAAAATCTTATGAAGATGCTTTGCTCATAATTAATTATATTATTAACGGGCTTGGAGAAATTTTACCGCTTTCTTTAGTATTTGATTTTGAGCTTTTTGAAGTTTTTGAAAAACTTATAAATAATTATGATGATAGCAAATATGCGATAGTGATTCTTAATGCTCAAGAAAAATTTGAAATTCTTACAGAGAATGATGAATATCTTTTTGATGAAGATAAAAATACAAAAAATGAAATTCAAGATATAAAAAAATTATTGAAAAGCGTAAATAAGAAAAATTTAGAAAAATATATAGATGAAGAATTAAAAGAAGACAGCGCATTTGTATTTACAGCTCTTGATTATGCAAAAGATATTTTGGCTATACGTGAACTTTTAAAATCAAATAATCAAACAATTATATTAAAAACTGCTGAAGTTCTAAAAAAGCTTGGTAGCTTTGATGAAACGGCAAGAACTATTGCATTATTAAAAGTTACTGACATAAATATTAAGGCAATAATAAGAGCTTTATGATTATTTCATTTTGTCAATAAATTCAAGTTCATATCCCAACAAATCTGCAATTATATATGCTTCATCCAATGAAAGAGTACCTCTTTGGAGTTTTCCGGTTAAACTTTTGAATGTATAAGGTTTACCTGTTTTTTCTTTCATTAACATTGCAAGTTTTGTTATAGTAAGACACCGTAGGGCAATTAAAGATTTTATTTTATTTCTTGCTTTCATTTTATGATTATATGTTACTTGACAATTCTCGTTAAATTGATTAATATATTACTCATATACAAGCAATTATACTATTATTTAAGTAGTTATATGTAGAATACTGCAGAAAGGTTAATATATGGGTAATAAAAATAAATATGGTTTTACATTGGCAGAAGTACTTATTACACTTGGTATTATTGGGGTAGTAGCCGCAATGACAATGCCTTCATTAATCCAAAAATACAAAGAAAAAGTAACTGTAACCAAAGTAAAAACTGCATTATCCATTTTAAATCAAGCATATACTTTAGCAAGGAAAGATGGTGAAGAGATAAATTCATGGTTTTCACAAAGTTCTACTTTTGTAACTGATGATTCAGGTAATAATATCCAAAATGATTCCGGCAGAGATAATCAGGATATTTTTTGGGAAAGATTAATTCCTTATTTAAAAGTTTTGACCAGATGTAAAGCATCAGATTCAAGTTGTAAAAAACCGGCAGAACTTTATTCATTAAGCGGAGAGGTAAGAAATATTGATTTAAACTCATATTCTTTTATAACTTTAACTAATGGTATGACTTTATTTGGAGGTTGGATAAGTAATATCAATTGTAAAGAAAAAGAAAAATGCGGAAATTTTGCTGTCGATATTAACGGGATAGAAAATCGCCCTAATACAACAGGAAAAGATATCTTTTATTTTTCTATAACTGCTAATTCTATTTCTCCGGATTTAGGTGAAAGTTATATAATGTCGTCTTTATGTAATATTAATGCATTTGGAAATAGAAATAACGGATATGCCTGTACAAGGTGGATAATCCAAAATGAAAACATGGATTATTTGCATTGCAATAATTTGGATTGGAGTAAATCTAAATGCGATTAAGTACTATTTTATTAAATATTAGACTTAATTCCTTTTCATGTTAATATTTAAATATGGAATTTACGGAAAAAACAATTAATTCGGAACTTATTTTTGAAGGAAGAGTTGTAAAACTTTATAAGGATAAAATTGAACTTTCAACAGGGAAAGAAAGTTTTAGAGAAGTGGTAAAACATTCAGGCGGTGTCGTAATTTTAGCTAAAAAAGGAGATAAAATTCTTTTAGTTAAGCAGTTTCGTTATCCGATGAAAGAAGTTTTGTATGAACTTCCTGCAGGAAAACTTGAAGTGGGAGAAAATCCGTTTGAAGCTGCAAAACGTGAATTGGAAGAAGAAACAGGTTATTGCGCAAATAAATGGACTGATTTAGGCTATGTTTATACATCACCAGGGTATAGTGATGAAAAACTTTATTTATATATGGCTGAAGATTTAGAATATACTCACTGTCACCCTGATGAAGGTGAAATCATTCAGGCATTAGAGTACAAATATGATGACGTTTTAAAAATGGTTGATAAAGGCGAAATTAATGACGCAAAAACTCTTTGCGCATTAATGAGAGCTCAAATTAAAGGATAAATTATGCCCGCTGAAAAAAGAATTAAAATGGTTGCAACAGATATTGACGGAACAATTGTAAAATGGGATACGGGTTTTTCTGACGGAGTGAAAAATTGTATCAAAAATCTTTGCAAAAATGATATTAAAGTAGTGCTTGTAACAGGCAGAATGCATTGCGCAACTCATCATATAACAGATGAATTGGGACTTAAGACTCCTGTAGTTTCATACCAAGGCGGATTAATTAAAGATTATGACGGACGAACACTGTACCAGCAAAATTTGGATTCAGGATTGGCGAAAAAAATTATTAAATGGGCAAGAGATAATAATATTCATATAAATTTATATATTGATGATAAATTATATGTAGAAAAAGACAATGATTTCGTAAAAAAATACACTGACGGTAAATTTGTATCATATAAAGTATGTTCATTTGATGATTTGGAAATAAAAGATGTTAATAAAATTCTTGCAATAGATTATAATGATGCGGAAAGAGTTACAGGTTGGGTAAGAGAATTGCAGGACAAATTTCCGCAATTATATATTGTTAAATCAACTCCTTATTTTTGCGAAATAGGCAGTTCGCAAGCTAAAAAATCACTTGGAGTAGAATTTTTAGCTAAAAAATGGGGCTTAAAAAAAGATGAAATATTAACAATAGGTGATCAAAATAATGATATTGAGCTTTTGAAAGCAGGAGGGATTAAGGTTGCAATGGGCAACGGGACTCCTGAATTAAAAGAATGTGCTGATTATATTACTGACACAGTAGAAAATGACGGTTTTGTAAAAGCTATTGAAAAATTTTGTTATTAATTTATAAATAAATATATAATATTATTTATAAAATTTCTAAGAGGTAAAAAAATATTATGTATAAAATAGGACTGGGATATGATATTCACAAACTAACCGAAGGCAGAGATTTGATAATCGGCGGGGTTAAAATTACCCATGAAAAAGGGCTTTTAGGACATTCTGATGCAGATGTTTTAATCCATGCAGTAATAGATGCAATGCTTGGGGCTCTTGCACTGTCTGATATCGGAACACTTTTCCCTGATACTGATGAACTTTATAAAGATGCTGATAGTACAAAACTTTTAAAAGATGTATATGAGCTTATTAAAGGGAAAAAATATGTAATTGAAAATCTTGACAGCAATATTATCGCTCAACAACCTAAAATGATGCCATATATTCCTAAGATGAAAGAAGTTTTATGTCAAATACTTTCCGTATCTCCTGACAGAATTTCAATAAAAGCAAAAACAAATGAAAAAATGGACGCAGTAGGCCAAGAACTTGCAATAGAAGCTCACGCTGTCGCGCTTTTAAAAAAAGTATAAACTAAATTAATTATTTACTCATTGCTAATAAAATATTATATATATCTTTCAATTTTTCTGGAGGAAAAGTTTTTAGTAATTGATTAATTTCATTTCTATAATTTATATGTTCCTGCAAAAGAAATACAGGTTTTTGTGTCATTAAAATACTTGGATGGACATTTAATACATTACATAAATCAGCATAAGTTTCACCAGTCACAAAATTGATACCTGTTTCTATCCGATTGATTGTATTCTTATCTTTACCAATAAGTTCTGCTAATTTTTCTTGAGTTATACCATTAGCTTTCCTTATTTCTTGAACAGATGAACCAAAAATCTTTTTTATATTATTACCATCCATACTAAATATATTATGTTATTTTTCTATCAATCACCACTTTGTTTAGCGTAGTATATATACGTTAAACGTATAAATTTAAATATTTGGTGTATTATTATAAATGTTAAATGTATAGCAACTATAAAGGAAATTATTATGACAAACAAAAAAATTAGCAAAACACCTTATATTATCAGATTAACAATAAATGAAAAAAATTCAGAAACATATAGAGTAAGTAAAGATTTGTTCATTACAATTAAAAATATTATTAAACCTTATCAGTCTTTTAAAAACAAACCTAAAAAAGTTAAATGTATCGAAACAGGAGAAATTTTTGAAAATGCAAAAGATGCTAATGATATGTTAATTAAAAAAGGGGTTTCTTCCAGCTATGATGCATATAATAGAATTAAAGAAGTATGCAACAAAAGAAAAGAAGCTGCTTATGGTTTACATTGGGTGTTTGTTGATTAGAAATAATAAATTTTTAATTTATGCTAAAATCAAGCTATGGATATAAAAGCTAAACTTCTTGAAAAAGCAGAAACTGATTATAAAAACTTTTCAGCCTCACTAATTCCGAATATTGATAATGTGATTGGGGTAAGATTACCTGTTTTAAGAAAAATCGCAAAAGAAATATATAAAAATGAAGATTGGAAAGATTTTGTAAATCAGCCAAAATGTACGTTTATGGAAGAAGTTATGCTTCAAGGAATGGTTATCGGAATAATTAGAACAAAGCCTGAAAAAATTCTTGAATATGTAAAAAACTTTGTTCCTAAAATTGACAACTGGGCTGTATGTGACAGTTTTTGCAACAGTCTTAAATTTACAAATCAGAATAAAGAATTAGTATGGGAATTTATACAACCATATTTTAAATCAGATAAAGAATATGACCTTCGTTTTGGTTATGTTATGCTTTTATCTCATTTTATTGAAGAAAAATATATTGATAAAATCTTAGACTTAATCGACAATTTTAAAGATGAAAGGTATTATTCAAAAATGTCTGTAGCTTGGGCGCTTTCAATATGTTATATTAAATTTCCGCAAAAAACGCATGAATATTTGAAAAAATCACATCTTGATAATTGGACGTTTAATAAAAGTATTCAAAAAATATGTGAATCATATAGAGTTGAAAAAGATGTTAAAACTATGCTAAAATATATGAAAAGAAAATGAATATAATTACAGAAAAAAAATTAGCGGCAGGGTTATCAATAACTTCAAACGCCGTAATCATTATTTTAAAACTTATAGCAGGTGTGATTTCGGGTTCAATAAGTATAATTTCTGAAGCCATACATTCACTAAGTGATTTTTTAGCATCTGTTTTAACTTTTTTTGCTGTTATGAAATCATCAGAACCTGCCGATAGTGAACATCCTTTTGGACATGGAAAATATGAAGATATGTCCGGATTTATTGAAGGCGGATTAATAATATTTGCGGCTTTTTATATTATTTATGAAGCCTGTAAAAAATTATTTATGCATAAACCTTTTGAGGTTGATGCTACACTGGGTATTGGTGTTATGCTTTTTGCTGTTATAGCCAATTTTATTGTTAGCAGTGTGCTTTTTAAGGTTGCTGAAAAATCAAATTCAATTTCTCTTTTTGCAGATGGAGAACATTTAAGAACTGATATATATTCATCTCTCGGTGTAATGGTTGGTTTGGTTTTGATAAAAGTTACCGGAATATATGTTTTAGACCCTATAATTGCAATTCTTGTCGCTTTATTTATTCTGAAAGCAGGATTTTCGATTTCAAAAGAAACTTTAAATAATCTGCTTGACGGTTCATTGCCTGCTGAAGATTTGAAATCAATAGAAGAAATAATACATTCTTATAAAAGTGATTATACACTTGATTTTAAAAACCTGAAAGCTCGCCGTTGCGGTCCTTCAACAGATATTGAATTAACAATGCTTTTTCCAAAAGATATGACAATCGAAAATTGCCATACAATTTGTGATGACATGGAAGAGTTAATTAGGCAAAAACTCGGGCATGTTACGATAATGATTCATGCAGAACCTGAATGTGAAAATGCAAAAAATAAAATATAAAAAATTTTTTATTATTTTTAGAATTTAATTTATTTTAAGTTTTATATTTACAATTTGTAAATATAACTTTTCAAAACACTGTTTTTAAAGTATGCTTGGCGTGTGTATTTAAACACAAAAGAAAGGTACGGAATTTATGCCAAAATTTAATTTGATGTCATATATTATGCCTCCTGAAGATAAAATGTTCTTTACTTATTTTCAGGACAGTGCAGAGATTTGTCAGAAAACCGCGAGATTATACGATAAAATTATGCATGATCATTTGAATGATGAATATAAAGAAAAGGCTCTTAAATATAAGAAAAAAGGTAAATTATCATATAAAGCAGTTTTAAAACAACTCAATAAAAGTTTTATAACTCCTATTGAAAGAGAAGATATACAAATTATTGCCGTTCAACTTAATAAAATTACTAAAAAAATAGTAAAAGCCTGCTTGAATTTGGAAGTGTACAGATTAAATAATTACACTGAAGAAATGAAAGAACAGGCTTTAACTTTGGTTCAAGCAACAGACAAGCTGGCTGAAATTATAAAATTATTTAAAAAAGTTTCAGATGTTGAAAAAATTACAAAGTTGAATATTGAAATGAAAGAAATAGAATCTCATGGTGATGAAATTCACAGACGTGCTATGGGAAATTTATTTTCAGGTAAATATGAGGCCCTTGACGTTATTAAATTGAGAGATATGTATAAAGAGATAGAAAACGCATTTGATGCTTGTTTCTATGTAACTGATACTATCTTGAATGTAGTTTTGAAACAGTCATAGGGAATTTGGAAGTATGTCAATAACAATTTTTATTTTAATAGCTGTAGTATTAGTAGCTCTAGCATTTGAATTTATAAATGGTTTTCATGACTGTGCAAATGCTATTGCAACAGTTGTTTCAACAAAAGTTTTATCCCCGAAACAGGCTGTTCTTTTTGGTGCAAGTTTGGAATTTGTGGGAGCTTTGACTGGAACTCACGTTGCAAAAACTATCGGTGCCGGAATTGTTAATGCTGATATGATTACATTAACCGTAATTTTTTGTGCACTTTTGGCTGCTGTTATTTGGAATTTGTTTACCTGGTTATTAGGTCTTCCTTCAAGTTCATCGCATGCTCTTATCGGAGGTCTTTTGGGAGCTGCAATTGTAAAGGCAGGACCAAGTGTTGTACATTTGGGCACTCTTATGGATAAAGTTATAATCCCGATGTTTACATCTCCTGTTTTGGGATTCTGTGTAGGGTTTACCTTAATGCTTTTGATTGCTTGGTTTATTCTTATTTTGAGAGAAAACCCCCAAACAGTAAATAAACAATTTAGAAAATTACAGCTTATTTCTTCCGGATTAATGGCTTTAAGTCATGGTTCGAATGATGCACAAAAAACTATGGGGATTATAACTCTTGCTCTTTTAGCAGGAGGTGTTTTGCATAAAAGCCCTTCCGGTGAATTTGAAATTCCTCTTTTTGTAATTATTACTTGTGCGCTTACTATGGCTGCAGGTACGATGAACGGTGGTTGGAAGATTATCAAGACTATGGGACATAAAATAATTAAATTGAAACCGATACATGGATTTGCTGCCGAAACTTCTGCAGCAGGTTTAATTTTGACAGCTTCACATTTCGGGATTCCTTTAAGTACAACCCATGTTATTTCAACTGCTATTATGGGTGTTGGTTCTACATTCCACGCTCATGCAGTTAAGTGGAGAATTGTTGGAAATATTGTAATTGCATGGATTGTAACAATTCCTGCTTGTATGATTATTTCATCAGTAATTTATTATTTAATTTACAAAATATTTTAATGATTTGACAAATACTTTAAAATCACCTATAGTATCATTTATAAACTATAGGTGATTTTATTATGGAACTTAAAGATTTGCCAAAATGTCCTGTTGAAACTACTTTAAAATTAATTGGGGAAAAATGGAAAATTTTAATAATAAGAGATTTGTTAAATGGGACAAAACGCTTTGGAGAATTAAAAAAAACTTGTAGTGGAATATCTCAAAAAGTTTTGACGACAAACCTTCGTTCTATGGAAGATGACGGACTTGTTATAAGAAAAGTATTTTCAGAGGTTCCGCCTCGTGTTGAATATACTTTGTCGGATGTTGGTTATAGCCTTGCTCCTGTTTTAAATGCTATGGCAAGCTGGGGAACTGATTACAAAACTTTCTTGAAACTTTTACAAAAAAGAGGTTAATATATTATTATTATACCTGACAGGGTAATATTTTGAAAATGTTAATTGTGTATAATACTTTACATAAAATAGTAAAAATTATTTTATCATGTATTATATATGTAGGAGAAATTTATGAATTTATTAATGGCAATCCATCAAGCGTTTCCTGAAAAAAAAGAAGATAAACATTTGAAACTTCTTTATTCAAATATGCATCCTGAAACAAGAGAAGAAATTATATATCGTAAAAATGGAAAATCAATTGACAGAGTTATTGAAATTGATGTTACAACAGGTTCAAGAGTAAAAACAACTCATTATGATTATTTTAACGATAAAAAAATTCGTTCAATTGATGAATATGACAGAAAATCAGGAAAAAAAATAAGGACTGTTAATTATGTTTTGTATAAATCAATTGATGAATATGATATAAATTCAGGTAAAAAAGTTCGTACTATAAATTTTAATATTAAAGATGAAACAAAAATTTCGTCAATTCAAGAATACGATACTGAAACTGGTAATATTGTTACTATATCTATTTATAAACGGGACGGAAAAACTGTCAGTATAATCAAAAAAATTGATCCTGAAACTCAAAAAGTTACAAGCTGGATTAATAATAAAAATCTTGAATATAAACCTGTTGAACCGGCTAAAATATTAACAAGATCTTATGACAATATAAAATTGCCTGAAAAGAAAGATAAAGAAGATATTGCTAAATTAATTGATAATTTATATAGAAATCAATTAAAATTTGAAAATATACGGTAGTTTAAAGACATGATAATTAATTTTTGCTTATAATTTTTTCTTTTTGTTCTTTTAACCTTTGTTTAAACAGAACTTTTTGGAATAAATTATACATTTTTTCACTGTTTACAACGGTAATTTGAGTCTTTTTATTTACAAAATCAACGTTTACATAAGGTTTTTGGCTAAATATATTGTTTTCTATATTTACAAGTTGAAACAGCCCTTCAGTTAATATACTGATGGGCTCTCTCAAAAATATTTCAAATGTCTTTCGAATATCGAATTTGTTTTTCATGTCTGGTATTATTTTGCTTTTGTTTTAAATTTTTCAATTTTTTTGTTGATATCAGCTTTATCGGCAGCGTTAGGGTTCATAGCAAGATACTGTTGATAGTATTTTATTGCACCTCTGTAATTTAATTCTTTTTCGTATGACATAGCTTTCAGCTTAGCAATTTGTGCACTGTTATGATAAAAGTCGATTGCACGGTTGCAATATTCAATTGCTGTAGCATAGTTATTTTGTTGGTATTCTCGTTGTGCAATATCAAAGAATTCATTTGATTTAGTTTCACAAAGGTTGATATATGCAATTCCGTTTTTAGCAATAATGTTGTCAGGATCTTTTGTCAGGGCTTTTTGTAAAGCTAATCTTGCGGTCCTGAATTGTTTGTTGTGTACAAGAATTTCTGCAAGATATAAATCATCATCAACTGAATTTGAGAAATTGATTGCATTTTCAAAAGTATAAACAGCATCTTTTTCTCTGCCCATTGCAAGATAAGCTTCACCTTTGATTACGCTGTCCATGAGGTTGTTGCCTGCTGCTTGAATTATATAATTCAAGCTGTCTCTGGATAAAGGTTCTTGGTGAACAAGTCTTGCAAGTTTCAATTTTGCGAGGTGAAGTTTCAAATCTTCAGGGCATTTTTCAATTGCTTGATTTATATAGTCATAAGCAAGATAAACTTCCCTATTGGTAGTTATACCTTCATTATTCCCGCGTTCTTTTGCCATTTCATAATATGTATTTGCAAGACCGATAATTGCTTCATCATTATAATCGGAATCTCCGACAAGTTTTGAATAATAATCAAGAGCTTGATCATATTTTTTAATATGAAGAGCCATATTAGCTATTCTTAATTTACCTTCTTTGTAATTAGGATTAATAGCTATTGCAGTTTTTATCTGTTCCATTGCAAATTCTTCATCAGCACGATTTTCATATATTGTTGCAAGATTCAAATATGGTCGTGAATTTTCAGGTTTTACTATTTGTGCTTTTTTGAAAGAATTGATTGCTGCTGCTTGGTTACCTTGTTTCAAATACAATTCACCTTGTAAAGTTAAGGCAGGTGAAGAATTCGGATTTACATGCACAGAGTGGTTTACCCATGTTAATGCTTTTGAATAATTCCCCCTGCGAGTTTCTACCTGTGCCATGTGATACCAGGCTGTTGGGTTATGGCTGTTATATTTCATTGCTTTCATAAAATAATTTTCAGCCGAATCAAGATTTCCATTCATCATTTCGACAACACCAATATTATCGTATGCTGTTGCAAAGGAAGGATTAATTTTAAGAGCAGTATTAAACAAATCCATTGCATCATTTTTATTACCAAGTTTCAATGTTGCAACACCCATTGCATTGTATACTTCATAATATTTGCTGTTTAAATTTACTGCATTTACAAATTCTCTTATTGCATTATTTATTAAGCCTTTTGTATTTTTAATATATGCAACATCTGAAGATGTGGTTCTTTGTAAATATACTAAACCTTGAGCGTAATGTAATGTAGGATTTTTAGGATATTGTTTTAAAAGTTTATCTAATTCTTGTTGTGCAGGATCTAGTTTGTGTTGTTTTGCCATAGAAACTGTTCTCAATGCTAAAAGATTGATGTCATTAGGCTTTAAATTTAAAAGTTCTCTAATTTTTTCATCTGCTTGAGCACAGTGATTGTATTCAATAAGTTTAGATATTTCAGGATAAACCTGTGTTGAGGATTTTACAGGTGCAGATTGGACAGTCTTAGCCTTATTTGCGGTATTTTTTTGTACCTGAGCCTGCAATTCTTTTGCATTTACTTGAGTAGTAGACAAGGCTGCCATAACGACAATAGATGATACTATTAATTTTTTATAATTCATAATTTCTCCTGCAGGATTTAATAATTAATTATTTTAATTCTTTTAAAAATATTGTATAATAGTCTACATAAAAAAGCAATAATATAAACGCAGTAGAAAAAGTATATTAAAGGCAATAAGAAACTTTATGAGTATTGATAATAATTCAAAACAGGACTTAGAAGATTTCAAATCATATATAATAGCTGAAAAAAACTTTTCAAAACATACAGCAAAAGCCTATTGTTCTGATATTTTGAGTTTTCTTATATGGATGGACGGGGAATCTTGTGAAAATGTAACTTTTCAAAAGGTTAGAGAATATTTACATTTTATTCAAAAATTTAATTATAAAAAAACGACTGTTGCCCGAAAAATTGCTTCGTTAAGAACTTTTTACAAATATTTATATAGAGAAAAAAGAGTGGATTCAAATCCGGCAATAAATCTTAATACCCCTAAAAGACCGAAATCTTTACCTAAATTTCTAACTCCTGATGAAGTGGAACAGATTTTGAATAATATTAAAATTGAAACCCCTGCAGGTTATAGAAACAGAACGATTCTCGAACTTTTATGGGCGACAGGAATGAGAATTTCCGAACTTTCAGGGCTTAATTTTGGAGATTTAAATCTTGAACATAATGAAATAAGAGTTTTTGGGAAAGGAGCTAAAGAAAGAATAATTTTGGTAACTGACAGAGCTAAAAGTTTTCTTGAACGTTATATAGAAACTGCAAGAGGACTTATCCCGAAAGGATTTCCTGTGCCTGATACAAGTGAAGATTCTCCTGTTTTTATAAATAATACGGGTTACAGGCTACAGACAAAAACTGTAAGAAATGTTATTAATGATGTTGTAGAAAAAATTAATTTGCCAAAGCATGTTACCCCTCACGTTTTTCGACACAGCTTTGCGACACATTTGATTGAAAACGGTGCAGATTTAAGGGTAGTGCAGGAACTGTTGGGGCATGCAAGTATTTCAAATACACAAATTTATACTCATGTTTCTACACAACATTTGAAAGAAGTTTATAACGAAACCCATCCCCGCGCTTAATTTACCACGCCTACGATTGTTTTACAAACCGCTTTTAATAAGTTATGCGAAAAATCTTTTTCATAATTTTTGTCCAGCCGCTTTGAATAATTAACGCGCTCGGGTATTTTCTTCTAAACTTGCCTAAACCTCTTAAATCTTAACCCTCGCACCTTTTTACCACGCCTACAATTGTTCTATAAACCGCTTTAATAAGTTATGCGAAAAATCTTTTTCATAATTTTTGTCCAGCCGCTTTGAATAATTAACGCGCTCGGGTATTTTCTTCTAAACTTGCCTAAACCTCTTAAATCTTAACCCTCGCATCTGTTTACCACGTCTACGATTATTCTATAAACCGCTTTAATAAGTTAACGAAAAAACTTGCCTAAAATTTAAAATTCAGCTAAACTCATTTTATGGACGAGATTGTTGAAAAACTTAAAGAAATAGGGCTTAATGAGTATCAATCGAAGGTTTATATTGCGTTATTGAAAAAATTTCCTGCAACCGGATATGAAATTGCAAAATTGGCAAATATTCCGCAATCAAGAGCCTATGATACTTTAAAAGTGCTTGAAAGTATGCATATTGTAATTCCTTCAAACACAAAACCCGTAACTTACACTCCTATAAAGCCAAAAGAGCTTACAAAACGTTATAAAAGAAAAATTGATTCAACAATAAATTTCCTTGAAAAAAAACTTCCTGATATAAAGGAAGAAAATTACACAGAGCCAATACTTTCAATTAACGGAAGGTCAAAAATTATTGATAAAATAGAGGAAATTATTAAAAGTGCTCAAAAAAATATATTTATTGCGTTATTTTCACAAGATTTCAAGTATTTGGAACCTCATTTGTTAGATGCTTATAACAGGGGGTTAGATGTAAAAATAGTTAAATATGACAATTTTGTATGTAATTTTGGAAAATCATTTCAGCATTTAGGTATTAGAATGCTGGAACATTATTTTAACGGGAAATTTCTCTTCTTATGTATTGACAATACAGAAGGACTTTTCGGTTTAACTATGCCATTAAAAAATGAAATACCTGAAGTAATTTGGACAAAAAATTCAGAAATTTTATTTTTAATAAAAGCTTTTATAGTTCATGATATGTATATGATTGACATTCAAGAGAATTTTCCTGAACAATTAAGGTATTTTTACGGCGCAGGATTGAAAAAATTACGTGATAAAATTTTACATTAATTTACTTTTAAAATTTTTTTCAAAGATGTATAATTAATTTGTCAGATATAATAATAGTTTTGGGAAGATAGTTAAATTATGGATTTTGGATATTCGTTTGAGTTAATAACAGGGCCGATGAGCTGCGGAAAAACAGAAGAACTTTTAAGACGTGTAAGGCGTTCGATTATTGCAAAAAGAAAAGTTAAAGTTATTTCACCTGATATTGATACCCGTTCGAAAGGTGATTATATTGAATCGAGAAACGGACTTTGGCTGGATGCTATTAAAGTTAAACATTCTATCCAAATTATGAGTATTGTAAAACCTGAAGATGAAGTTATTGCAATAGATGAGCTTCAGTTTTTTGACAGTAATATTGTAAAAGTTATTTCAAAACTTATGGATGAAGGCAAAAAAGTTATCGGAACAGGTTTGGAACTTGATTTTAAAGCTGAGCCGTTCGGCAGTATGCCTGAATTAATGTGTATTGCAACAAAAGTTGATAAATTACATGCTGTATGTATGAAATGTGGCTGTGAAAATGCAACCAGAACTCAACGTCTTATTGACGGAAAACCGGCAGATAAAAATTCTCCGCTAATTATGATTGGCGGTGATGAAACTTATGAAGCACGTTGTATAAAGTGTTATGAGTTGCCTGATATAGAATTGGAAAAGAAAAAACGCGGATTTAAGGTTTTAAATTTTGTAAAATAAAATGTTTATACTCTTCTGTGTTGTAACTTGCTTGTGTTTCTAATATAATAAAAATTATGAAATACAGAGATAATGTAAGAAATTTTTGTATAATTGCCCACATAGACCATGGCAAATCTACACTTGCTGACAGATTACTTGAAAAAACAGGTACGGTTGCCGAGCGTGATATGCAGAATCAGATTATGGATTCTATGGATATTGAACGTGAGCGCGGAATTACGATTAAGTTAAATTCTGCAAGAATGAATTATACAGCTAAAGATGGTAAAAATTATATTTTAAACCTTATAGATACACCGGGACATGTTGATTTTTCTTATGAAGTTTCACGTTCTTTAGCTGCCTGCGAAGGAGCATTATTAATCGTTGATGCTACTCAGGGTGTGGAAGCTCAAACACTTGCAAATGTTTATCTTGCAATTGAGCAAAATTTAGAGATTATTCCTGTAATTAATAAAATTGATTTGCCATCGGCTGATGTTGAACGTGTAAAAGAAGAAATTGAAGAAGTTTTGGGAATTGATGCGTCTTTAGCAATTCCTGTAAGTGCTAAAGCAGGAATTGGAATTGATGATGTATTAGAGGCTGTTGTTGATTTAATTCCTCCGCCTGTTGATAATTCTGATAAACCTTTGAGAGCACTTGTTTTTGATAGTGCTTATGATCAGTATTTAGGTACTCTTTGCTTTTTCAAGATTATGGACGGAAAAATTAAACTCGGTGAAAAAGTTAAATTTATGGCATCAGGAAAAGAATATGATGTAGTAGAACTTGGGTATCAGACACCTTCAAGAATTCAGGTTAATGAATTGGTTTGCGGGGATGTAGGTTATTTTGCCGGTTCCATAAAAGAATTAACTCGTTTTGTCGGAGATACGCTTACATCTGTTGAAAACCCTGCAAAAGAGCCTTTACCTGGATATAAAGAAGCTTTACCAATGGTATTTTCAGGTATGTATCCTGTTGATAATGATGATTATGGTGATTTAAAAGAAGCTTTGGAAAAATTAAAGCTTAATGACAGCAGCATAACTTTTGAACCGGAAACTTCAACTGCTTTGGGATTTGGTTTTAGATGCGGTTTTTTGGGTATGCTGCATATGGAAATTGCTCAAGAACGTTTGGAACGTGAATATGGACTTTCAATTGTTACCACAGCACCTTCAGTAGTTTATCATGTGTACAAAACAAATGGTGAAATGGTGGAAATTGACAACCCAGCAAATCTTCCTCCGGCTCAAGTCCGAGATTATATTGAAGAACCTTATGTAAAAGTTCAAATTATTGCGCCGAATGATTATGTCGGAACTTTAATGGATTTGGCTCAAACAAAACGCGGAATTTTCAAAAATATGTCTTATATTGATAAAGTTCGTGCAAGTTTGGAATATGAAATTCCACTTAGTGAAGTTATAACTGATTTTTATGACCAGTTGAAATCACGTACAAAAGGTTATGCAAGCATGGATTATGAATTTAAAGATTACAAGCGTTCTAAACTTGTAAAATTAGATATTATGCTTGCCGGAGAAGTTGTGGATGCACTTTCTGTTATCTGCCATGAAGACAGTGCTTTTTATGTAGGTCAAAAACTTACTGCAAAGTTAAAGGATATTATTCCGCGTCAGCTTTTTGAAGTCCCTATTCAGGCTGCAATCGGTGGACGCGTTATTGCAAGAACAAATATTAAAGCTATGCGCAAAAACGTATTAGACAAATGTTACGGCGGTGATATTTCGCGTAAGAGAAAGCTTTTGGAAAAACAAAAGAAAGGTAAAAAACGCATGAAATCTGTCGGACGAGTAGAAGTTCCTCAAGAAGCTTTTATGGCTGTTCTGAGTCTTGAGGAGGAATAATATTATTATCTTTAGCTTTAATCGCTGCAGCAGTTCTATTTGTAACCCCAAGTTTTTTATATATTTGGGTTAAATGAGCTTTTACCGTGTGATTTGTAATGAATAATTTTTTCCCAATTGTTTTGTTGTTATATCCAAGAATAACTAATTTTAAGACTTCAAGTTCTCTTTCAGTCAATCCCTTTGTTTTCTGTTTCATATTCCCTGAGTCATCTTTTTTTTTTTAAAAATTGCTCTCTTACTACTTTTAATATTAGCAAAACGATATATTTTTACTACTAGCCAAAAGTATATATTTCAGGTATATCGCATATAATTAGTAAAATTATGCAATCTTGTGAATGTAAACATTTGTAACATAATATGTAAAAAATATATATTATTGACGCAATTTTTAAATACAAAAATACTTTATATAAATATGGAAATCAATTAAACAGGAAAACCTAAGAGATAAGAGTATTGTTAAAATATGTTACAAATATCTGTAAATTATGCTTTTTAGTTAAAGTTTATTAAAAACATGACCGATACAGATATTGTGAGTAAATGAATAACCTTATGCAATATGCAAATAGGTTAACAAAGGAGAAAACGGAAATGACAAAAGTTAACGGAAACGGCGGTAACAACCAAAATTTAGAAGCATTAAAAGCTTATTATGAAGCATTAAATGCGAAAAAAGCTGGCAAAGAAGAAAAAGCAGAAAGTGCAAAACCTGTTATTAATTTTAAAGGAACTGAAAAAGTTGAGGCAAGTGCACTTGATGCAACGGCTGCTCAGATTTGGGGAGTTCAATTATCAAAAGTTGATAAATCTGAAGCTGCAACACAAAAAAGAATTGAACAATATTTTAATACACCATTTATGGCTAAGTTAGACGAATTGCAGGGAATCGAACCTGAAGATAATTTTGCAGCTTATGCAATGGCAAATATTAAAGGTGTTGATCCAAATAAACTTGCAAAATACATGGATAAACCTTTAGGCAATGAAACTTCCGTTGGTGTTACAGAATTTTTGGATGCATTAGTATAACTGCTTATAAATATACACATTTACTCACACTTAATTTAAAGACCGATTTTTTGCCAATCGGTCTTTTTATTTATTGTTAATTATTAAAAAAGCTCTCAATTGAGAGCTTTTTTAAATTTATGATTCTACATATTCTCTTAATCGTTTACTTCTGTTGGGGTGACGAAGCTTTCTGAGAGCTTTAGCTTCAATTTGTCTGATACGTTCACGAGTAACACCAAACAATTGACCTACTTCTTCTAATGTTCTTTGACGACCGTCGTCCATACCGAAACGTAATCTTAATACATCACGTTCTCTTGGAGATAAAGTACAAAGAACTTCTGCTAAGTCTTCTCTTAACAATTCTGATGCTACTGTTTTAATAGGAGCATCTGCTTCTTTGTCTTCAATAAAATCACCTAAACGAGAATCTTCTTCTTTACCTATTGGAGTTTCTAAAGACAAAGGTTCTTGAGCGATTTTAATTATTTCACGAAGTTTTGGTATTGAAACATTCATTTCAATAGCAAGTTCATCTTCGGTAGGTTTTCTTGAAAGTTCTTGAGCTAAACGTCTTGTAACTTTTTTCAATTTATTAATTGTTTCTACCATGTGAACAGGAATACGAATTGTTCTTGCCTGATCTGCAATTGCTCTTGTAATAGCTTGTCTAATCCACCAAGTTGCATAAGTAGAGAATTTGAAACCTCTTTCATGATCAAATTTTTCTGCTGCACGGATTAAGCCTAAATTGCCTTCTTGAATAAGGTCTAAGAAAAGCATTCCGCGTCCGACATATTTCTTTGCGATACTTACAACCAAGCGTAAGTTTGCCTGAACAAGTTTTCTTTTTGCAATAGCACCCGGCGTTCCGCCTTCAAGAATTTTTCTTGCAAGTTCAATTTCTTCATTTGCAGATAATAGTTTAATTCTTCCGATTTCTCTTAAATATAATCTTACCGGATCATCAACAGCAATACCCTTTGTAATTTCCAAATCATTTTCAGAAGGGTCTTCATTTCTGTTAATCATGTAAATATCTTCAAGAGCTGCTTTGTTCTCAATTTTTTCTGTAACAATATCTTCGATATTGTCAGTACTAATATCCATGTTCATATAATTTACGCTGTCTGAGTCAGCGGATAGGGTAACATCATCTTCGATATCATGCAAGTCAAGATTTTCATCATCCATAATACTTACAATAGAGGAGCTGCTTTGTCTTTTTTTACTCATTCATTTTCTCCAATTTTAATCTATTATTTATCTTATCTCTAAGCTGCATTTGAATTTTCAGGGCTTCTGTGTCATTATCATTTGCGCTTTTATATAAATTTCTGATTTTTTCCTGTTCTTTTTTAGTTTGACATTCGCTGATTTTGTTTATATTTTCCCTTATGACGGTTAAAAAATCATTGTCATCCAGGTTTTGGAATGTTTCTGAGATACTTATCAAATCTGTAATAATTTTTTGAGTATCCGGTTGGTTAGCGTATGTTGTATATAATTTTTCAATTAATTCTTTCACATTATTTACGGTACAAGTTAATTTGTCAATTGTAGATTTTACATTTATTAACGTTTCGTCCGTAAATACCGTGTTATCTATCATTTGCCTGATTTGTTCAAATGAGAAGTGATTGTCTGTTACAAGAAAAACGCTCAATAAATTTTTTTGCGCTTTTTCTGAAATTGATACATTTTTCTTAACAATACGTTCTAAATCAGGTTTTTTAAGTTCTTGAGATTTTTGAGTTGCTTTTAGTTCGCTAAATAGTGCATTTTCATCTATTTGCAGGGTATCTGCTATCATTTTTACGTATTCTGATTGAATAATTTTATTTTTAATTTCAAGTAAAAGCGGAATAATTTCTTTAACTGTTTTAGTTTTTTCAATCGGTGTAATCGGTTTTTCTTTCAAAATTGCGTTAAGTTGAAAATCTATTAACAAAGGAGCATGCTTCATGTATTCTTT
The DNA here is from genome assembly GCA_944323135.1 of Candidatus Gastranaerophilales bacterium. Classification (GTDB taxonomy): domain Bacteria; phylum Cyanobacteriota; class Vampirovibrionia; order Gastranaerophilales; family Gastranaerophilaceae; genus Stercorousia. The sequence continues at coordinate 12,864 of CALURI010000018.1, read as the reverse complement.
GTAACTTTCTGCACCAACTGAGCGAATAAATTCATCAGGATCTTTGCCTTCAGGCGGGGCAATAACTCTGATTTCACAAGAATATTTATCATCGGTTGTGGAAATATAACTTTCATCAAATTGTTTAATATTCCCAAGACCTGAAAATGCTTCTTTAATAAGTTCGGCATTTCTTTTTGTTGCTTTTTGTCCCGCAGAATCCGTATCAAAAGAAAGATAAATTCTTCTTGATGTTGTATATCTTGAAAGGAGTTTGATGTGATCGGCTGTTAATGAAGTTCCGCATGATGCAACAGCATTTTCAATTCCATGAGCCTGAGCTGAAATTACATCAAAATAACCTTCCATTAATATAACACTGTCTTCATTTTTTATTGCGTCTTTGGCAGTGTAAAGTCCGTAAAGCAGTTTACTTTTATTATAAATTAGCGAATCTGAAGAATTTAAGTATTTTGGAGTTTGGTCTTTTTCAATAGCTCTGGCTCCGAATGCTACAAATTCTCCAAATTCATTTTGTATCGGAATTATTACGCGGTTTCTGAAACGGTCAATATATTCATCACCTTCCCGAGTCTTAATTATAAGACCTGCTTTTTCCATTACATTTTCCGAAAATTCGTTTCTGAACTTTTTATAAAAAGTTGCAAAAGCTTTAGGAGCAAGTCCGATGTGATATTTTTCTATTATATCTTTTGTAATTCCGCGCCCGCTTAAATATTCCAATACTTCAGTTGTTTCGGGTTCTTTATCTTTCAACAAGCGTAAGTTATAAAATTCTGCTGCTTTTGTGCAGGCTTTAATCATTTCTTCTTTTAGCTCTTTGGATTCGGATTTATGAAAATTTTTAGGCATTTCAAGCCCGAATCTGTCTGCAAGTTCACGTATAACTTCAATAAACTCTTTATTTTGAGTCTTCATTATAAATGTAAGGGCATCACCGCCTTCTCCGCAGCCAAAACATTTATATATCCCTAAATTCGGGTTGACTGAAAAAGAAGGAGTTTTTTCTTTATGGAATGGACATAAACCCCAATAATGCCCGCCGTTTTTCTTTAAAATTACACGTTCTTGTACTACATCTACAATATCAAGGCGGTCTTTAATTTGTGATACCAATTCTTCGATTGTACTAGCCATAATTTTAGTTTAGCATTAACACAAACATAAATCAAAAATATAGCTCATTAGGTAATTGATTTCATAAATTCCATAATTATAGTTAGTAATTATGAAAAACCTCTTATCCTTACCTGGTGCTCAAGATATCGTTTTTGTGAATAATGTAAAAGAGCTTGAAAATGTTAAAGGTCTTGAGGATAAAAGGCTCTGTATTATTAAAACGGATTTTAAAGATATAAATGATATTAAAAATTTCTGCAGTGTGAATTCTGATCTTGAAGTTTGGCTTGCTACAAAGGATATTTCAAGACAAAATGTTTTGAATGCTAATATATGCGGTGCAAAAAATGTTATTGAATATCCTGTTCGGAAAGAAATTATAAACGATTTTATCAAAAATAACAGTTTTAAAGAGAAAAATAATAATAAACATTCTGTTGATAATAAATATGAAAATATAAAGGGATTAAAAGTTATGATTGTGGACGATAATCCCTTTAATACTGATTTGCTTAAAGAAATGCTCAAGTCTTTTGGTTTAAATTTAAGTGTTTATCTCAAGCCTAAAGAAGCTGCCGCAGTAATTGAACATGAAAAATTTGATTTGGCTCTTTTAGATATTATGATGCCTGAAATGTCAGGATATGAGCTTGCTGAAATTATGCAGAAAAGTAAATTAAACCATGATACTCCGATAATATTTATTTCAGCCCTATCTGATGCTGAAAATAAAATTAAGGGTTTTAATTTGGGTTCGTATATTTATATAGAAAAACCTTTTAATGTAAAAGTTGTAAAATCCCAAATATGCAGTTTATTGAATGCTTGTAAAGAAAATTCAAATCGTTTTAAAGAATCAGATACATATCTGGCAATGATTACACATGATATGAAAGGGCCTGTTCAAGCGGAAAAATCAGCATTAAAAATGTTATTAAATAATTCATTTGGGGATATAAATGAAAATCAGAAAGAAATTTTACAAAATGTTTTAAATTCGACAGAATATCTTGAAGATTTAGTCGTAAATATTTTAAATAAATATAAATATGAAAACGGTAAAATAAAAATAAACAAACAGTTTAATTCATTTAAAAAACTTGTTACGGGATGTTGTGAGCAGGTTAAATATTCAGCTTCCGAAAGAAATATTGTTATAAAAATTTCTTATGAAACTAAAATTGATACAATTTATTTTGATTATAATGAGATAAAAAGAGTTATACACAACCTATTAACCAATGCTATAAAATATAGTTTTAAAAATAGTGAGATTGTTGTAAATATTTCCGGGAATAAAAAGAATTTAATATTTTCGATTAAAAATTTTGGCTTTGGTGTTAAAACACAAAATTCGGAAGATATTTTTGAAAAATTTGTTTCTTACGCAAAAGAAACTAAAAGTATTAATATAGGTTTAGGTTTGTATATATCAAAACAAATTATTTCCGCTCATAATGGAACTATAAAATTTGAAAGTATTCCTGATAAATTTACAAAAGTTATTTTTACTTTACCGTTAAAAAATGATAAGTGAATTTTACTCTAGTTAATTTATTTTTAAATTCGTTGACAACGGATAATAATTGTAATATTCTGATATTTCAATTTAGAATGAGGATTAGTTTTATGAATATTATTATTGTCGGAGGAGGAGCATCAGGTGCAAGCTGTGGTGCAAGATTAAGAAGATTAAATGAAGATGCACATATTACCATATTAGAAAAAACAAATGAGATTTCTATTGCAAATTGTGGTCTTCCTTATTATATTTCGGATGTTATAAATGACAGAGCACAAATGCTTGTTTCTAATCCGCAAAAGTTTAAGAGCTGGTTTAATATCGATGTAAGACTTAACAGTGAAGTTATAAGTATTGATAGAGATGAAAAAACAGTTACTTTAAAAAACGGTGAAATATTAAGATATGACAAATTGGTTTTAGCATTGGGGGCTAGTCCTGTAATCCCGAATTTTAAGGGTATGGATATAAGTAAGGTATTTACTGTGAGAACATTAAAAGATGCTGATAATATTAAAGATTTTATACAGATAAATAATGCGAAAAAAGCTGTTGTCATCGGTGGTGGATTTATCGGTATTGAAATGGCTGAAAATTTAATTGAAAAAGGTTTAGATGTAAGTCTTGTTGAAATGGGAAATCAAGTTCTTGCTCCTGTTGATGAAGAGATTGTTGCTGTTGTGCAAAATGAAATGAGAAGTAAAGGAATTAATTTAGTATTATCTGACGGTGTCAAAGCTTTTAATGGGGATAAAATAATTCTAAATTCAGGCAGAGAGCTGGAATATGATTTTGTTGTAATGTCTGTAGGCGTGAAACCAGAAATAGAACTTGCGAAAAAAGCCGGATTAAAAACAAACAGAGGTATTGTAGTAAATGAATTTATGCAGACCTCTGATGAGAATATTTATGCCGGAGGTGACAGTGTAGAGGTTAAAGATTTTGTGTTTGATAATAATACTCTAATTCCTCTTGCCGGTCCTGCAAACAGACAGGGAAGAATTATTGCGGATAATTTATGCGGAATAAATTCTGAGTATAAAAATTCACAAGGTTCATCTGTTGTTAAGATTTTTGATTTAACCTGCGCAAGTGTAGGGAATAATGAAAAACAGTTAAAAAGCAAGCAAATTTCTTATTGTAAAACTTTAATATACGGACGTTCTCATGCAGGATATTATCCTAAAGCAACTCAAACTCTTTATAAATTATTGTTTAGTAAAGAGGGAAAAATATATGGAGCTCAGGCTGTTGGTTTTGACGGTGTTGAAAAAAGGATTGATGTTATTTCATCGATTATGCGTAATGAAGGAACTGTTCAAGACATGTTGGATAGTGAATTGTGTTATGCTCCGCCATATTCTTCCGCAAAAGATCCTGTTAACACTTTAGGAATGAATGCTGATAATATTTTAAGAGGTTTTGTAAAACCGGTATTTTTTGAAGAATTAGATGAAAATTCTTATTTGGTAGATGTAAGAATGTCTGATGCTTATAATAAAGAAACTATTGACGGAGCCTTTAATATTCCTATCAGTGAAATAAGAAACAGACTCGGGGAATTCCCTCAAAATAAAAAAATAATTCTGTTCTGTAATACAGGTTATACAAGTTATTGTGCGTCAAGGATATTGATGCAAAACGGATTTAATAATGTTTATTCATTTATGGGCGGAATTGAACTTTATAAACAATTGATTAAAAATAATTCACAATTAAATATGAAAAAAGTTTGTTCATATTTACAGTCAGTGTAAAACGTATTTAAAAATTATAATTAATAGCCCTTATTTTAATAAGGGCTATTCTGTTGTCCATTTTTTTGAATCAAATTTTAAATCTTTCACATTTAATTTTAAGGATTTCAAATACGGTTCAAATTTAACAAGAAGCTGGGTTTTTCTTAAGGTTAATTCTTGTGCTACAATTGGATTTTCGCAGGCTATAACCATTATTCCGCCTGCTATCATGGAATAAGGTTTTGATTTTTTTGCAAATTTTTCACCGGCAATTTTACCCCAAAATTTGTAGAGATTATTGCGTGTTATTGCTTTTTTAATCTCTTTTTTCCCGAGTAATTCTTCAACAAGCGATTCAGTTGTTACAAAATCTGTATAGAGAACCTTTTTCATTTTGAAACCGAACTTTTTTGTGTTAACATTAAAAAATGGATTGTTCTAAATTAAATGATATCATAAAATCATCCAAAAATATATTGATAACTTCACACGTTAACCCTGACGGTGATACATTAGGTTCGATGTGCGGATTGTATTCTGCAATTTTAGAAAAATTTAAGAAAAAATGTGATATGATTGCAATTTCTAAAATCCCTGATGTATATTCATATCTTCCGCATTTAAGTGAAGTTAAATCTGTTGAAGATGTTGACAAATCAAGAGAATATGATCTTGTTATAAATGTTGATGTCGCTTCAATTGAAAGGATTTGCGATGCTCAAATCCTTTTTGAAAAGTCAAAATTTACGGTAAATATTGACCATCATAAGACAAATAACAGTTATGCTGATTTGAATTTTATAAATGCTGATGCAAGTTCGACAGGTGAAGTTTTGTTGAATTGTTTTCAGAATATGGATTGGAAAATAAATCTTGATACAGCAATTTGTTTGTATACGGCGATTTTAACAGATACAGGTTCTTTTAGGTTTGATAATACAAAACCTTCGACTTTTGAAGCAGCATCAAAGCTTGTAGAAATCGGAGTAAATCCTTCTGATATTTATAAAAAAGTTTATGAATCAGATTCTAAAACCCTTGTAATGTTCCAATCTCATTGTATAAGCAAAGCAAAATTTCTTGAAGATGACAAAATTGCTTATACACTTGTTTATAAAAAAGATATGGAAAAATTCTCCGCAGGTGATGATTGTATGGAGGGTTTGACAGAAAAATTGCGTGCAATTGTTACTACAAGGGTTGCTTTTGTCGCTAAAGAAATGAAATCAGGCGGAACAAAAATTTCCATGCGCAGTAAATTTGCAGATGTTGCAGAAATTTGTGAAGTTTTTGGAGGCGGCGGTCATAAATTTGCTGCAGGATGTACTATAAAAGCTCCTGTAGAAGAAGCTGCAAAAAAAATAATTAATGAAATAAAAAAAAGGGATATTTAAAGGTTTAAAAAAGTGGAATTTAAAGCTTTTGTAAGAGGTGTAAAAAGATTAATTATATCTGTTATAAAGAATGATTTTTACGGTATGGCCGCAGAAATGGGTTTTATGATGGTTATAGGAATATTCCCTTTTATGCTATTTTTAACTGCTATTTTTGGCTGGATGGGCAATAAAGATATGATGGAGCCTATATTAAGATTTTTGGCAACATTTATGCCTCAGCAGGCTATGGATTTGATTAAAACAGTTTTATCTGAAGCTATGATTTTTTCTCATGGACGTATAATGGCTATTATAGGTTTCTGCGTAACTTTAGTATTGTCTACAAATGCTGTTGCTGTTGTTCTTAAAGGTATGAACAGAGCTTATAAGGTAACTGAGACAAGAAATTTTGTATATACACGTGCTTTATCTTTGTTAATGGTTTTTGTAGATATTATGGTAATGTTTTTAAGTATAAACCTTATTGTATTTGGTAAAGCTATTATAAATTTAATGGTTAACCATTTTCACATGTCCGCAGGTGTTGCGATTACGCTTTTAACTCTACGCTGGCCTGTAGCTTTTGCGGCATTATATTTAATGGCATTTTTAAGTTATTATATACTGCCTGATTTAAGGGGGAATGACAGGTTTAAGAGAAAAAGTGCAATTCCTGGAACTTGGTTCTTTGTAACTTTGTGGTTAGTAGGTTCTTGGGGTTTTTCCGTTTATGTTAACAATTTAAAAACATATAATATGGTTTATGGTACAATCGGGGCATTTGCCGTATTAATGGTATGGTTGTATTATACTTCTGTTTTGATATTGGTAGGTGCGGAAATAAATTCACAGGTTTATAACCAGTTGGAACGCAAGGCTCAAGAAATCAGAGATGATTTTGCAAAGCTTTCTGTTATTGATAAAATTGTTAATAAGGTTGTAAAAAAATCTGATGATACAGATGAAAATAAAGCGGGCTAATTATGACAAAGATTTTAGATTGTACTGTTAGAGATGGCGGACATCTTAATAAGTGGGATTTTTCTGACGAGTGTATATTAAAAACATTAAAAACGGCAGAGAATTCAGGAATTGATTATTTTGAAGCTGGTTATAGAATGCCTGAATGTATAAAAAATAAGTCGGATAAACTTAAAATTGGTGTAATGGTTGATGCAAAAGATATACATCCCGTATCTAAAAAAGCTGATTTTGTGAGGGTGGCTTGTTATCCTAATCAGATTAGGACTGCAATTGATGCTGTTGTTGATTTTAAAAATCAGGGATTTGAAGTTTTCCTTCATCTTATGACGGCTGATAAATTTGATGAATATAAGCTTTTAGAAAATTGGGATGATAAAGGGATTTTGACTTCAATATATTTTGCAGACAGTTTTGGAGCTTTTATGCCTTGTGATGTTGAAATGGTTTATAAAAATCTTCAGGATTGCGGGTTTGAGCGTATAAGTTTTCATGCACATAATAATTTACAGCTTGCATTTACAAATACTATTAAAGCAATTGAGCTTGGAGCATACAGTGTTGATGCAACTGCTTTCGGTATGGGACGAGGCGGTGGAAATTTGCCTGTAGAAATTCTTTTAAAATATTTAGATAAAGACAATTCTTTTTATTTGGATTTAATAAAACGTTATTATCTTGATTTATATAAAAAGAATTTTTGGGGTTATAATTATAATTCTTTAATCAGCGGTCTTGCCAATGTTCATCCTTAATTAAGATTAAGTCAAGCAATCGTATGATGCTTAAAATAAATGAAGCATTTATAATTTTTTTAAAAAAAGAGGGTTATCAAATGCTTTTAACAGACCATGTTCAGGCTATTATAAAATCAGCAAAATCAATTGTAGTGGCACGTAATTATCCGGAACTTGCTCCGGAACATTTAATGCTTGCGTTAATGTTAGATCAGAACGATTTGCCAAAAATTCTTTTGGAAAGAGTGGGATTAGATAATCCTGAAATTGTTGACAGATTAAATAATTATGTTTCAAAACGAGCATATTTCGCACGCGGGAAGTTTTCAGATGTAAGATTTTCAACAGAAACTATTGTTTTAATGAAAGTAGCTCAGGAAGAAGCCGAAAAACACGGTGATGAACAGGTTAGTATAGAACATTTGATGTTGGCTTTATTTAGGATTGATAACAGAACTTTAAATCATTTATGGGAACAAGCAGGTATAAACAGGCTTGAACTTTATGAAAATATGACTGAAGAAGTTAATAATATTGTAAATGTTGAAGAAACTCAAGATGATTCAGAGGTTTCTTCAGATTCACAAAGCCCGCAAACTAACGCTTGTGCATCTTCTTCTCAAAGTAAATTATCTAAAGTTTCCTCTCAAAAAGAAGATAAGAAAAATGAAGCTCTTTTGAAATACACAACTGATTTAACAGAGCTTGCAAAACAGAATAAACTTGATCCTGTAATAGGCAGAGACAAAGAAATACGTCGTACAATACAAATTTTAAACAGACGTTCAAAAAACAATCCTGTAATAATAGGAGAATCAGGTGTCGGAAAAACTGCAGTTGTCGAAGGTTTAGCACAACGAATTGTATCCGGAGATGTGCCTGAAAGTTTGAGGAATGACAAAATTTTATCTCTTGATTTAGGGGCATTACTTGCCGGAGCATCATACAGAGGGGAATTTGAGGAGCGTCTTAAAGCTGTTCTTAAAGGTATAGAAGAAAAGTCAGATGATTTGATGCTTTTTATTGATGAAATCCATACAATTATGGGTGCGGGTTCATCAGAAGGATCTGCAGATGCAGGCAATCTTTTAAAACCAATGCTTGCAAGAGGTGGAATAAGAGTTATCGGAGCAACTACAATTGATGAATATCGTCAGTATATAGAAAAAGATAAAGCGATGGAAAGACGTTTTCAACCGGTTGTAACAGATGAGCCGTCTATTGATACAACAATTACAATTCTTCGCGGGCTTAAGGATAAATATGAAGGTTATCATGGTGTAAAAATAACTGATAACGCGATTGTAGCAGCTGTTAAACTTTCTCAAAGATATATAGCAGATAGGCATTTACCTGATAAAGCAATTGATTTGCTAGATGAAGCAGCATCTGCATTGCGAATTGAAATTGATACAATGCCTGAAGAAATTGATGGTTTCATAAGGGAAAAAATGCAGCTTGAATTGAATAAAAAAGCTCTTGAAAAAGAAGATGATTGTGATTCTCAGAAAAAACTTGAGAAAATTTCAAAAAAAATATCTGATTTAGAATTAAAAATAAATAAACTTAAAGATCAATGGTTGAAAGAAAAGAAATTTATTGACTCTTATGCTACTGTAAAACGTAATATTGAAAAATTAAAAGCTCAAATAGAGTTAAATAAGAAAAATCCGACAATGTCTGCTTCTCTTGAAGCAAAATACAGCCAAATGCTGGATATGGAAAAGAAATTGAAAGAAATTCAGATGCAGTCCGGAAAAAAACGTCTATTAAAAGAAGAAGTTGATGAAGATGATGTAGCAACAATTGTGGCTAAATGGACAGGGATTCCTGTTACACGTTTGATGGAAGATGAATCAAAAAAATTAATAGATATGGAAAAAATAATGCATGAACGTGTAATCGGACAAAATGCAGCGGTGACAAAAATTGCAAACGCAATCCGTTTATCCCGTTCCGGATTGCGTGACCCTAAACGTCCTATCGGAACATTTCTTTTCCTTGGGCCTACAGGTGTCGGGAAAACTGAACTCGGAAAAACTCTTGCATATATTTTATTTAATAATGAAGATGCTCTTGTACGTGTAGATATGTCTGAATTTATGGAAAAATCAGCAATCTCAAGACTTGTAGGGACAACTGCCGGATATGTAGGGTATGAAGAAGGCGGTCAATTGACAGAAGCCGTCAGACGTAAACCTTATTCTGTTGTATTGTTTGATGAAGTTGAAAAAGCTCATCCGGATATTTTCAATCTAATGCTTCAAATGTTTGATGACGGACGTCTTACAGACGGTCAAGGAAGACTTGTTGATTTTAAAAATACCGTAATAATTATGACAAGCAACCTCGGAAGTGAAATAATCCTTGATAAAAATTTGTCAGAAGATGAGAAAAAAGAACAACTTAATCAAGCTTTAAAACAAAAATTTAAACCCGAATTTTTAAACAGAATTGATGAAATAATAATGTTTGATGCACTGACTCTTAAAGAACTTACAGGAATTGTCGATATTCAAACAAATTCACTTAAAAAGCGTTTGGCAGATCAAGATATTGAGCTTGAAATAACTCAAAATGCAAAAGATTTTCTTGCAAATGAGGGTTATGAGCCTCTATATGGCGCAAGACCTTTAAAACGTGTAATAAGACAACTTGTCGAAATCCCTATGTCAATGAAAATTTTGGAAGGTGAATTTGTTAAAGGTGATAAGATTTTGTTAGATTACCAAAATAAAAATTTGGTTTTTCAAAAAAAGTAATATACACCATTTAGATGAGATTTTAACAAAATAAAAAAGTTTTTAAATTTTTGTTCCGTATAAAAAATTATTAGATATGAAAAACTAATATGTTTTTCATACCTCCTCCCCAAGTCTGGTAGCCGTTCTTACTAAAGAATGGCTTTTTTTTATGTAATAAAAGTCATTTATTTTAAATAAGGTAAGTCTGTTGTTTGGTTAAGCAGCTGCTTATTTTCAATTATGACAAAATAAATCTGTTGATAGCTTGTGTGGTGGGTTAAGCGGCACGCTTATTTTTAACTAAGACAAAATAAATTTATTGCATAACCGTATGGTGGGTTAAGCGGCACGCTTATTTTTAACTAAGACAAAATAAATTTATTGCATAACCGTATGGTGGGTTAAGCGGCACGCTTATTGAACTTGCATTTCTTTTTCAAACCCAAACAATGAACTTACAGATTCGTCATCATGAATTCTTGCAATAGCAGTACCTAAAAGAGGAGCTACTGAAAGTTGTTTAATTTTTGAAGGCATTTTTTCCATATCTAAAGGTATTGTGTTTGTTACAATACATTCCTTAATCGGAGCATTTTCAAGTCTTTCGATTGCAGGCCCTGAAAATACAGGATGAACTGCGCATACATATATATCTTTAGCTCCTTCTTTTTCAAGAAGTTTAGAAGCTTCACAAATCGTTCCTGCTGTATCTATAATATCATCAAACATTACACAAATTTTTCCTTTAACATCTCCGATGACATGTGATGCAATAGCTTCATTGTGTTTGTCACGTCGTTTATCAATAATTGCCAGAGCACAACCAATTGATTTTGAAAAATGTCTTGTTCTTTGAACTCCGCCGGTATCAGGGCTTACAGCAACCATATCCTCAGGATTAATATTTAAACTTTTAATATAATTTGTAAGGATTGATGTTGCAAAAATGTGGTCAACAAGAATATTAAAAAATCCTTGAATTTGCCCTGTGTGTAAGTCCACAGCAAGAACTCTGTCAGCACCTGCTGTAGTAAGTAAATCTGCAACAAGTTTAGCAGTAATAGCTTCACGTCCTGAAGTCTTTCTGTCTTGTCTTGCGTAACCGTAATATGGAATAACAGCAGTAATAGTTTTTGCACTTGCACGTTTAAATGCATCAATTATTATTAAAAGTTCCATTAAATTTTCATTTACCGGATTGCATAGAGGTTGGATAATAAAAACGTCATCTCCTCTGACACTTTCTTTAACCTGAACATAAATTTCACCGTCAGCAAAATTTTTAACAACCATAGGTCCGATTGATGTACCCAAGTAATCTGCAATTTCTTGAGCAAGTTTTGTGTTAGCACGCCCTGCGAATAATTTAATGTCATGAGTCGGGTTAATTTTTTTGTCTAACTGAGGGAATGTCATTTCTGCAACCATTCTGATTCCTTTCAAATTCTTTTTGATGCAATATAATTATATAATTTTAAGCACGCAGGCTCAATATTATTTTAAGTAATATTAAAATAAAAATCAGACATGAATTTTTTTGTTATAAAAAAATGAAATTGCAAAAAAAATTTTATAAATTATTTATCAATAAGTGAAAATCCTTTTGGTAATTGTTCTTCAACTAATTTAACCAATTCCCATGTTTTAATATTAAGAGCTTCTGCAATTTTGTATAATGTTGTAAATTGTGGATCTTTAATACCTCTTTCTACAGTGCTGATTATTGAAACTGATATATCATTTTCACTTGCTAATAAAAATTGACTTTTTTCGCCTCTTAATTTTTTAATATTTTTTCCAAGAGTTTTCATTATTAAATTTTTACGTTTATCATTATGCATTTTATAATATTACAATTCTTTTACATTCATCGCTTTCGCGAACAAGATAAAGACAGGAAGAGTAATTGTTAAAATTTAGTTAAAAAAACAGAAATCAAGCAAAAAAGAGTAATAATATACATGTAGTTAAAAAAAAGTTTATTGAAAGGGAGTGTTAGATAAAATGAAATTTTTAGTTAGAAAAGCACCGGAAAACTTTATAAGAACTGTAAATGATGAAATAAGTTCTTTATTAAACAGACATTTTGACAGTTATTTTCCAGAGGCAGCTTATTGGGAAGATATGGATAAATTTTCAATGCCTGTAGAAATTTCGGATAAAGGTCGAGATTATGAAGTTAAAGCAGAACTTCCCGGAGTAAAAAAGGAAGATTTAGATATTGACATAGATAAAAATTATATAGTAATTAATGCCAAAAAAGAAGAAGAAAAATTAGAAGATGAAAAATCTTATAAAAAATCAGAATTTAGATATGGGGAATTTTCAAGAACAGTTTATTTCCCAGATGAAATAGATGTTGATAAAACAGAAGCAAAATTAGAACATGGTGTATTAAAAGTTCATGCACCAAAAAGATATGCAGAAAAAGATGTAAAAAAGAAACTATCAGTAAAATAATAGTTAATTAAACAGATATAAAAAGGGACGGAAAAAAATCCGTTCCTTTTTTGTGTAATAAACTCTTGATTTTAAAAAATGTTCATGTTACATTTAATTTTGCTGATGTTATGGGCTGCTAGCTCAGGTGGTTAGAGCGCACCCCTGATAAGGGTGAGGTCGGTGGTTCGAGTCCACTGCGGCCCA
>CALURI010000017.1 GCA_944323135.1 Candidatus Gastranaerophilales bacterium | reverse complement strand
TATGAAGTAACATCTACCGCAGACTTTGACCACGAACGTTTAAGAGATGTTTTAGGTAACATCAAAGGGCGTTTTCTTCTCTCTTATGATGATTCTCCAAAAGTCCGAGAATTATACAAAGGGTATGAAATGATTGAAGTTGAAAGACAAAACGGAATCAACAACAGAGAAGGTACTAACAGAGCTAATAAAGTTTATAAAGAACTTTTGATTGCTAATTATCCTATTAAAGAATTATTTAAAAATGAGTGAACCAATTGAAATAAAACTTGATAATAAAGAGATTGAATCAAGATTACTTGATTTAGCAAAACGAAGCGAAAACCTGCGGCCGTTAATGAAAAACATCGCAGGTGTTTTCGCATATTCTACCGAAGAAAACTTTAAAGAAGAGGGCAGACCTGATAAGTGGGCAGATTTAGCCGAATCAACAAAAAAACAGAGAACGAAGACAGGACATTACCCCGGACAAATTTTACAAGTTTCAGGTCAACTGGCATCATCAATAAGTACATATTATGACAATGATTCAGCTGTTATTGGTTCAAATCTTGATTATGCCGCAATTCATCAACTTGGAGGGCAAGCTGGTAAAAATCAATCTGTAACTATACCTGCAAGACCTTATTTACAACTTAATAATGAAGAAATTATTGAAGTTATTATTTATATAAAGAATTTTTTAATTTGAAATAGTTATTTTTTAGAAAGGATTTGGAAGAATGAATGTAGTTGAACCGATCAGAAATAAAAATGATTTAAAAAAAATTGAAAATGTATTAAGAAAACAAAATATGCGAGACTTATTATTGTTTACTGTAGGGACAAATTGTGGATTAAGAATTTCTGATATATTAAGCCTTAATGTAGGTGATGTAAGAGGGAAAAATTATATTAGTATAGTAGAAAAGAAAACAGGAAAGTATAAGCGCTTTCCAATTAATTCTAAATTAAAGCCAATGTTTGAAGAATTTACTAAAGGACGTGATAGTGATGAACCATTATTCCTTTCAGTATTTAAAAATAGACTAGAGCGCACACAATCTTACCGAATTATTAGAGATGCTTGTCGCACTGTTGGTATAGATTATAAAATTGGTACTCATACTTTGAGAAAAACATTTGGGTATCATCATTACAAAAAATTCAAAGATGTAGCGGTATTGCAAAAAATTTTTAACCACTACTCTCCACAGGTCACACTAAGGTATATAGGTATTGACCAAGACATGATTGACGAAAGCTATAATAACTTTATCCTATAACCCAATATTATAAAGCAATTCAACATTTTCCTACTTCAACATATTTAGTATTTTGTTGAATAACTAGCATCTATAACTATTCTGACATATTATCACAAATAAAAATTTTTAAATATTAATATTAAAATAATTTAACATCAATAAAAAAACTGTTTTTATAAATTTTTGCCCATTAGAGGAAATAAAAAAAATCAACATATTTAGTATTTTGTTGAAGTAGGTTTAAGTGACCGTAAAAAACACCCTAAAATATAGATTTTTTTTCTAATTTTCTTGTATTTTTATGTTGAATAATCGCAAGTTTTAAATAAAGAAAATAGCTGTATTCTTTGAATAATCAAGACTTTGCGATTTAGTCAACTGAATACTAATTTTGTTGAAAGGGTGTTTAACAAATCATTAAAATAAAGGTTAAATTTCGTAAAAGTAACATGGAAAAACAAGCAAAGAAAAAGATTTTATTAATACGCACATCTTCTTTAGGTGATGTAATTTTCAATATACCACTTGCAAATCGTTTAAAAGATAATGGATACGAAGTTAGTTGGCTCGTTGGGGATAAAGGTGTTCAAGTAATTCAAAATAATTCATGTGTTGATGAATGTATTTTTGTTCCATTAAAAAAATGGAAAAAACATAATATTTTTAAAATAATTTTAAATTATATAAAATTAATACAATACATCCGTTCTAAAAGGTTTGATATTGCAATTGATACGCAAGGATTGTTATTTAAGAGTGGAATATTTCTTTTATTTTCCGGAGCTAAAAGAAGAATAATATCTTCAAAAGCTAGAGAATTTTCTTTTTTATGTGCAAATGAAATTATTAATAATAATTATATTGAAGAAGAAAAAAACGTTGTAAAAAAGTATCTTAAATATGCTGATTATTTAAACATAGATGAAACAAATTTAAAATATACACTACCTATCCCGTCAAAAGAATTACAAAAAAAGATTGATATTATCTTAAATCAGCTAGATGATTCAAAACCTATCGTTGTAATTTGTCCTGCAACAACATGGATAGGCAAACATTGGGACAGAGATAATTGGAAAAATTTAATTGCAAAAATAGAAACGCAATATTCTTTAATATATACAGGTACGAAAAATGACATAGACCTAATTGAATATATAAGTTGTGGTAAGGGCTTAAATTTGGCAGGGAAAACTAATTTATTAGAATTAGCTGAACTTTTTAGGAGAGCTGCGCTAGTTATTTCTTTAGATAGTGGAAGTACACATCTAGCAAGGGCAACAAATATTCCAAAAATAGTTTCTATTTTTTGTTGTACCCCTTCTGAATTGTATGCACCTCTAGGTAGCAATGAAAAATATATTTCAGTAGCAAGTCAAACTTGTAAGCCTTGTCATAAACGAAAGTGTAAACTTAAAGCGGGAAAGTACAAATGTACGTTATCACCAAGTGTGGAAGAAGTTTATCAAGTTATACAAAAGATGCTGTAAAATTAAAATTGATGGGAAGTTTATGGGAGATTATACAAATTATATTGAAAATTTAATATCTGAATTAGAACTAAATAAAAAAAATTATAATTTTCATAATTATAAAGTTTCAGTAATAATACCAGTATATAATTCTGAAAATTATATATATGATTGTTTACAATCAATCATTAATCAATCTCTAAAAGAAATAGAAATAATTGTTATTGATGATGGTTCAAGGGATTTATCTCACTCAATTATCACAGAATTTTCTAAATATGATTCAAGAATAAGATTTTTGAGGCAAGAATATATTGGTAGAAGTGCGGTTAGAAATAAAGGGCTTGAAATTGCAAGTGGGGAATATATTAGTTTTGTTAATAGCAAAGATCGGGTAAGTTTGGATTATTTCGAAAGATTGTATGAAGCTGCAATTAAAAATCACGCTGATGTATGTTTTGCAAATGCAAAAACAGTATATAAATACTATGAAAAATCTAGTATTACATATAAAAAAGAAGTTATAGGGGAAACGTTAGAGCATAAGGTAAAAATTGCGAATATTATTGAAAAATATAACATATGGAATAAATTATACAAAAAAGAACTTATAATTGACAAAAAATTTACTATTGGCATAGATTATGAAGATGCTATATGGCTTCCATTAGTTTTAAAAGACGCAAATAGAGTTGTTGCAGTCCCAAATATTAATTATTACTATCGAAAAGATAAAATAAGCCAAAAAAGTCAAGATAATGCATATGTAGAAATCACTAATTTTTTTGACAAAAATAGCTTAGTTTTAACAAAAAAAATGAGACTATTAATAAAACAACAAAAAGAGAAATGCAGAAATAAAAAGAAGTTAGTTTTATTAAAAGATTTAGATTCTCATTATATTATTAATCTTTGTGGGTTAAGGTTACAAATAAAACATAAATGTAAGTTTAAATATAAAGAAGCCTTTGATTATGGTTTAACAAAAGAAAAGAGATCCCCTCAATTAATAGTATCATTAACTACATTTCCTAAAAGAATAGATACTGTACATTTGACTATAAACACGTTATTGAGACAAAGATTAAAACCGGACAAACTTGTTTTATGGCTTGCTGAAGAACAATTTCCTAAAAGAGAACGAGAATTACCAAAAAAATTATTAAAGCTAAAAGACTTAGGATTAAGTATAGAATGGTGTGAAGATTTAAAGTCCTATAAAAAGTTAATACCATCATTAAAGAAATATCCTGAAGATATTATTGTTACAGCTGATGATGATTTGTATTATGAAGAAGATTGGTTAGAAAGTCTCTATAATGCATATATCAACAATCCTAATAATATTTATGTTCGTCGAGCAACGAGATTAGGAATTACTAAAGAAAAATTTACCCCTATATCAAATAGAAAACATTTTTATACAAATTATTTTAACCCTAGTTATAAAAATATGCTATTAGGAGGTTCTGGGTGCTTATTCCCTCCGCATTCATTACATCAAGATATTTTTAATATAAATAAAATTAAAACATTAATCCCAACTCAAGATGATTTTTATTTTTGGGCAATGTCTGTTTTAAATCATAAAAAGATTGGTATTGTTAAAGGTTTTGAAGCAGATTTATATTGTATTGATGGTACACAAGACTGTGGATTATGTAAAATTAATAAAGATAATCAATCTGAAATATCTGGCTATGAAGCCTGTATGCGACTAAATTCTGCATATCCTCAATTAATAGAAATTTTAAATGAGGAAAATGAACAATGCTAAAAAACTGGTTTAAATATATAATATGTACAAATAATTATAAAAAAGTTATTCGAAGAATAAAAGAAAACAACATTAATAAAATACGAATTTTGTTTTATGTTTCGGAAAATTCTAAATGGGGATATCAATCCTTATATGACTTAATGGTCAATGATGAAAAATTTGAAGTTATTATTTGTGTTGGAGTATTATCAAGAGTTCATAAAGGTCGTGATAAAACAAGAAATATCGTCGATGAAAATTATGATTTTTTTAAAACTAGAGGTATGAATGTTAAATACGTTTATCAAAATCACAAATACATAAATTTTAAAAAATTTAAGCCTGATATAGTTTTTTACGAACAACCTTGGGAAATGCCCAAAGTTTATAGCCCACTATATGTTTCTAAATTTGCATTAACTTGTTATTGCTCTTATAGT
The DNA here is from genome assembly GCA_944323135.1 of Candidatus Gastranaerophilales bacterium. Taxonomy (GTDB): domain Bacteria; phylum Cyanobacteriota; class Vampirovibrionia; order Gastranaerophilales; family Gastranaerophilaceae; genus Stercorousia. The sequence goes on along the minus strand of CALURI010000017.1, from coordinate 38,892 downwards.
TTTGAAATTACAAATGACAAAGATAATTACAAGCAAAATTTTCATAAACTATTATGGAAATATTTTGTAGAAAACGATATTAATACTATAAGATATGAATCCTATGCTAAAGAAAATTCAAAAAATTGTTTTACTGTAGGATATCCTAAATTGGACGCATATTTAAATAAGTCGAAAATTATATCTTCTATTTGGAAAGATCAAGATAAGTTTAAAATAATCTATGCACCTCATCATTCTTTTGAATCTGGTAGTTTAGAGTTTGCAACATTTAAAGAAAATGGAAAATTTATACTTGAATATGCAAAAAAGCACACTGAAACAAGTTGGATATTTAAACCACATCCAAGATTAAAGTATGCTCTGCTTCGTAACAAGATAATGAATGAAGAAGAAATAAATAGTTATTATAATGAATGGACTAAAATTGGGAGAATATACGAACAAGGTAATTACTTTGATATTTTTAAATCCTCTGACTTAATGATTACTGATTGTATATCTTTTTTAACAGAATATTTACCATCCAAAAATCCATTAATAATGCTTGTAAATCGGAATTCTTGTAAATTAAATTCTCTTGGAGAAAAAATAACATCTGAATATTACAAAGTAAATAATAATTCTGAATTGGAACAAGTATTAAATGAAATTATAAGCAAACAGAATGATTACAAAGCAAAAAAAAGAATGGATTTAATATCAGAAGTTCTGGATTACAAAGAATCAAGTGCTGAGAAAATTGTAAAATATTTAAAAAGAGAATTAACGTAGGAGGTAAAATGGCTAAATTATTTACATGTGGACCAGTACAAATGTATCCAAGTACTGCTACTATAAGAAAAAATGGATTTATACATTTTAGAACTACTGAATATGGTGATATGGTGAAAAAAGTTCTAAAAAAACTTTCTTTATTATTAGGAAATCATGTAGAAAATTCTTTAATTTATTTAGCAGCCTCTGGTACAGCATCAATGGAAGCTACTATTGAAAACTGTGTTGCTGATCAAGATAAATGTCTAGTTATTAATGGTGGTGGTTTTGGAAAAAGATTCTGTGAATTATTAGAATACCATAATAAATCTTATGAATCTGTTGATATAAAATGGAATGAAACTTTAACAGAAGAACATTTGAAACCTTATGAAAATAAAGGATATTCAATCCTTTTTGTTAATATTCATGAAACTACTTCAGGGCAACTTTACAATAAAAAATTGCTTTCCGATTTTGCAAAGAGAAATAATATGTATTTTATTGTTGATGCGATTAGTTCTTTTTTGGCTGATGAATATGATATGGAAAAATATGGAATTGATCTTTCAATAATAAGTTCCCAAAAAGGACTATGTTGTTCACCAGGTATGTCTTTAGTTTCATTCAGTAAAAGAATGATTGAAAAAATTCAAAGTAATTCACTTTCTGCATCAAAATATTTTGATTATAAAGATTATTTGCTAAATATTTCAAGAGGACAAACTCCTTATACCCCTCCAGTTTTAGTTATGTATGAAATTCAAGATATGTTAAATATAATTGAAAATGAAGGTGGCTTATATAGTAGATTGGCTAATATAAAAAGAAAAGCTGAATATTTTAGGGAAAAAGCAAAAAAAATAGGACTAAAAATTCCTGAATATCCAATTTCAAATATGCTTACTCCCGTAATTTTTGATAATATTAATGCTTATGAAATTATACAAATTTTAAAAAACAAATACCAAATTTATGTTAATCCTTGTGGAGGAGAGCTTGCAACAAAATTATTGAGAGTTTCTCACATAGGTAATACTTCTCTTGATGATATTGATAACTTATTAGAAAAGATGCAACTAGCTATAAAAGAAGTTGAATATAAGGAGTTGAATATATGATAGGCAACAAAACCGTAGTATACACATCTGGGACTTTTGATATGCTCCATATTAATCATTTAAAAATGATTGAATACGCACGGGCTTTGGGAGATATCTTAATAGTTGGTGTTAATACAGATGAACTTGTAGCAAGTTATAAATCAACTCCAATTATACCTTTTGAAGAAAGAATTGCTTTAATGAAAGCTATTAAGGGACCAGATATTGTTATTCCTCAACGTTCTTTAGACCATACTGATAAGGTTACAAAACTGAACTTTGATATTTTTGTTGTTGGAGATGATTGGAACGGTAAATATGATTATTTAAAGGATTTGGGCGTCCAGGTTGTATATTTCCCATATGGACAAGGTATAAGTTCCTCAAACTTAAAAAAACGTATTTATGAAAATTATAAAAAAATACAAGCTAAAACTGATAATCATTTACCAGCAGATGTAGAGGTAAAATAGATGTTTTTTGAAAATTTTAATAATAAATTCTTTTATTCGGGAAAGATGTGTTGGTTTCTACCTTTTGGTTGTAAATTAAAAATTAGAGGAAAAAATAATACAATCATTTTAGGAAAAAATTGTATTTTTCGTAATTCAAGAATAAAAATAAAAGGTAATGATAATACGATTACTATAGGTAATGAAACTAAATTATATAAAACTAATATTGACATTATAGGTAACAACAATAAAATTAACATAAGCAACAATATAAAATTCCAAAATACTATAATAAATGAATTGGGCGATAGTAATGTTTTTATTATAAGTACAACAAAACATCCTATACGTGATGCAAAGTTTTATATAGAAGAAGGTGGAACAGCAATTATTGGTAAAAATAGTGAATTAAAAAATGGAGGACTACGTGTTGTTGTTAATAACGGGTACAAAACAAAACCTAAATTATTAATTGGAGATGATGTTTATGTGGCAACTGATTGTATTATCAGAGCTTCAGATGGACATACAATTTTAGATGAAAATAATAATGCAATAAATGAGCCCAAAGATGTAATTATTGGCAATAATGTCTGGATTATGTCAAGGTGCACAATTTTAAAAGGGAGCTTTATTCCATCTGGATGTGGTATAGCTGCAAATTCATTAGTTAATAAAGCTTTTAATGAAGAACATATTTTGTTAGGAGGCATTCCTGCTAAAATATTGCGACATAATTTTAAATGGGATCCTCGTACATATAATCAATATATGAGTGATTCAGTAAGAAATAAGGTGGCAAAACATGTTTAAAATTTACTTAGACAAAAATTCCCCGAGAATAGTAATAAATTTTTTTGGTATAAAATTAAAACTAAAAAATAAATTAAGTATGTTTTTGTATCAAGCATCTTCACATAAACATATTCTAGAAAAATATGTAGATATAAAAAAAGTAAATATAGCAACAGGAGAACTAAGAAATGCCCAATTAGAATTAAAATCTTTTCTTGAATATTTTGATGAATTATCTAAAAGGAATAATTTAAAATACTGGTTAGATTCTGGAACTTTATTGGGTGCCGTTAGACATAATGGCTTTATACCTTGGGATGATGATATAGATATATGTATGCTTAGAGACGATTACGAAAAAATGCATACAATACTATTAAATGAGCTTAAAAATAATTCAAACTGGTATGTAAGAGAATATTTTGTAAACCCAACTAATTGGCAAATAAGGATAATTAGTAAGAAATTTAAGCAAAACATAGGATTTGATATTTTTCCGGTTGACAAATATTTTGATAGTAATTTTACAGAACAAGAGCAAAATAATATTACAAATACAATTAAAAAAGCTTCTGAATGCTTAAAGAAAAAATATTCGCATGCTAAAAATATTAAAATTATTGATGTAAAAAAAGATATTGCTTATATTCAGAGAAAGAAAATTTTATACAATAAAATTCCAGCACAAAATAAACCTGCACTTTTTTGGGGAATAGATTTTCCTTGTGACGCAAAACAACTAATTATACATTATGACATGGTATTTCCTTTAAAAGAAATTGGCTTTGAAGGCAAAACATACCCTTGTCCTAATAATATAGATGGATATTTAAAAAATTTTTACAGCAATTATATGGAGTTTCCTTCTTATATAATTAATGATAGTGGGTTGAGATGTGAGTAGTATATTGAGTATAGTCTTTGTCAGCCATAAATGTAAGGCATTCTCATTCATCCTTAATTCAAACTAAGAATTATTAAGTTAATTGATAAAATTAAAATATTAAATATGCTGCGAATTTTTATTTTAAATTAGCAAAACCTCAATTTTCTGAGCATTTCGTAAAACCAGATGATATACTAGTACAAAAAGAATAAAAAATAATGATACAAAATACATCTAACTTATTTTTCTATAAAGTACTGAACAACATCACCATATATTGATATTATCTGCATCATAAAAATTAACGTCTAATGTTTTTTCACGTTCTCTTTTTGCAAAAAAAGTATCAGCTTTTTCTCGTTTCTCTTGATAATTTTCTTTAGAGCATAGACTTATATATACTGTTTTTATTGTTAAATTTTTACTTATAGCTTCAAATACATGTTTGTCCTTTTTATCAAGTGAATGACCATGAATAAATAAGACATCTTTAATTCCCTTTAACTTTGAATAACAATATGAAAGATATTTATTGTTTTCTTTTAGAATTTTGTTTAATTTGTTTTTGCTACTTCCCTCTGTTACTATTAAAGGATAATTATTGTTATATATATTATCTTTTATAATATCCATTAGATATCTTCCATCATTATGAGGTTTACATATTAAACCATTATCATTTTTATAAATATGTAATGCACCATGCAAATAAAAAACATTCTGTGTTTCTTTTTGCTTCCAGGCAAGTTCATTGTAGTATGGTCTAAACCCATCATCCATTTTAAAAATTTCTATATTAGGGTATTTTTTTAAAAAATCTTCTCTATTAAGTAAAACCCAGTATAATAAGCAATCATAATTTAACGTAAAAATTTTATTAAAATTTGAAAGAAAGAATAATGTATTAAATATTCTATCTTTTTCAATGTCATTTTGTGACGAAGGATGAATTTCTAATATACGATTGATTAATTCATCTCTTAAGTTATTAGCTTCTTGATATAATCTACTACTTGTAGTTAACCTACGGTCATAGGCTTTTAATAGCTGTGCTGAACTTTCTAACTTTTTTATAATTACTTCAAAATCAGAGGTATTAAATGTATTAAAAATTCTTTTTACACATGAAGGAATCCTCTGAGAATATTCTAGTAGACTTGAATAATCAAATCGCTTTTCATCAAAAGCCATACTAAAACCATTTCCCAGTAGTATATTTCTATCATAATCTTTAGTTTCAGAAATAACATCTTCAAATTCAAGAATTTTTTCCATTATACCTCCTAAATCTGACAACAAGAATAGCATAAGGGTACAAAAATTTTATACTATAATTTGATGAAAATTTGCACGAGTTCTTCTTCTTCCGACATATTCTTCATTTTTTCAATATCTTCATCAAAAAATTTTACTTTTTTTATTTCAGCAGTTTCAATTCCCATCATTTCACTATCATGATTCGCTTTCATACGGGCATTATATTGAGCTTTGGTTTCTACTACATAATCTGGAAATAACCTTTTTACTATCTTTTTAGTTTGATTGGTAATCCAATTCCCAAGTTTTGTTTTAGGACATTTAACCTCTTTTCCTTGATATCCATCTGGCATACTTTTCATGTATTCTCTATATGTTAGACGAAAACCCAGTATTTTTCTGTCTAAAACAACAGGTTGACCACCTAAACCGTTTACTGTTTTTATACGCAATTAATTTTATCCTTATATTTTATTCTTCGTATGTATAACGATGTTCATCTTTTAATTTTGATATATATTCGAGTTCTTCTTCTTCCGACATATTCTTCATCTTTTCAATATCTTCATCAAAGAACTTTACTTTTTTTATTTCAGAAATCTCAATTCCCATCATTTCACTGTCGTGGTTTCTACGAATTCTCTCTGCTTCTGATATAAATTCATCAGGCTTAGTTTCCAATTTTGTTGCAGTACGATTGATTTTAGGTTTGCTCTGACCTATGTTAGATATTGTATTAAATAATTTTCGAAAGATTTTTATTGTCATATAAACTCCTTTGCATGTATTATAACACATTTTTCTAATTTTTTATATCTGCCTTAATATGCCAAACACCATTTATATATCTTATGTTACGGATAATAATTTGCGAATTCCTTTGCAGTAAGAATTCAACCTGATTTCCATGTGTTGTTTTTGTATTGTAACTTTCAATAAAAGTGCCTTTAGTGCCGGCAGGCAAATCAAATTCCCAACGAATGTCGCTTTTGTTGAAGTGTACATCTTCACACATTGATGTCGACATGAATCGCTCCTGTGTAATGATAAAATCTGACAATCGTAATTGTTTTAGTTTTGCATTTCTAATTTTTATATCTTGTATATTCATAATATTTTTTAATTCTTCAGCCAAACTTGTGTTGTCAGGCAATTTCGCTAACTCTAAAATACCAAAGCTATCATCTCTATAAACCTTAATAGGCTCTTTGATGCGTTGTTGGTCTATATATGCAGTTATGTTGTCAATATGGCTTTGAATTTTAGGGGACGGCTGAATATTATTTTTCTTTAAATCCGTCAATGCCCAGTTAATTTCACGAGAATCATCTTTATACACCATCATTGATTCGTGGATTTTACCCGTTGCAGGATGTTTTACACTATTTATTATTACATCCCAGTGTGCAGGAGATAATTGGGATAATTTTCCGATCGGGGTATGATTTTTAGATAATATCTGAACTAGTTCGGTAAGTTTTTCAGGATTTGCATCCCAGTATTTTAAACTTTCAGGATCACTTATTTCGTGTAATTTACGGCTTACATAAGTGTACATTGACCCCTTAGTCTTTAATATCCCCGTAACAATCGGAATAAGCTGTGAAATACCTTCTGAGGTTAAATCAACCTGCCCTGTAATAACCCAGTCTGCAAGCAAACTCATTGTTGCATCCGCACCGATTTTGGCGGAAAGTGCTATTAATCTCGGACAATTCGCCATTACAAGTTCACTGTACGCAAGAGAGGACATTTTGCCAATTCCAGCTCCTGCCGTTAATAAAGCTGTTGAAACTACAAGTTCTTTTGTTATAGCCTGCTTATCTTCGTCAGTAATTCCGCCGGCTTTGCTTAAATCTTCGGTTAATTGAACAGCACTGCCGCCAAACGTTGCAGTACCAAGTCCGCTTAAGACCATAGCTGATGCTGCCTGACCTCCAACAGGGATAAGCTGACCTGCGATTAATAAAAGCATTCCGACACCCTGCACACCTGTTTTAATATATTGAACACCTTTCATTTGGCTTTCTACAAATGCCTGTGCAAGCCTGCTGCCATGTTCTGCTCCATAAGCGTGATTATATGTTTGTTTGCAGTCAAGTTCGTATTCTTCAAGAGTTTTTCCGTCAAGAAGTTTATTGTAATTACTGTCTAATGTTTCCTGTAGTTTGTTGGAAATATTTACAAGGGTATAACTTTTTACTGCAAAAGTATCATATTCTAATCTGCCGTCTTTAAAAATTGTTCCTGTATCTTCTAAAAATCTGTTAATCAAATCCTCATCGTTACCGTAAAGTCTGTATAATGCAGCATTAACACATCTTTCAAGATTGTTTATACAAATTTCAGCCGCCCCGCCAAAAGGTGCTCCATACTTGTTATTTCCGTCTACTGTTACTGTCGGATTGTGCAAAAGTTCTTTTATTTGATTATTTCTGTTCCTTACTGCAAGAACAAGTGTCATCCGAGCTTCTTTTTCCGCATAATCTGTTATTGCATCGGGATTGAATTTGACATCTCGTTCAAGTTCGTATGCTTTTTCAAACTCCATAATTTTATAAGCATCCTGACTTTCAAGCATACCTTTTACAGTTGCGGGATCAGTAAATTTGATAACCTCAAAATCTTTAAATTGAGTAGGAATATTGTCTTGTATGGCATTTGTTATTAAATTCTTTTTTATTTCGGGAGCTTTTTGATCATATTCGCTATCTTCCAGTGCTGCAAGAGATGAAATAAACTGATTAAGGTCTGTTGGTCTGAGTTTGCTTAATTCCTGTTTAATAAGTCTGACTTCTTCCGCATTTTCTGCTTCAGGCAGAAGTTTTACTGCAAGGTTCAGCTTTGTTTCAAGATACTGTTTTACGGAAAGTTCATCTCCTGATGCCATTGCAAGCATACTGTTGCCAAGCTGTTCGACAGCTAAAATTCTTTCGACATTGCTTGATGCAAATTCTGTATTAAACAATTCTTTTCCGCTGTTAAAAAGTTTACTTACTACACCTTCACTGTTTTTTTGAGTTTTTACTAGAGCTTGAGCTTTTTGTAAATCGGAATTCAAATAATCTACTGCAAGAAGTTCTATATCCTCGCCGGAAGGCTCAATCGGAGCAACATACACAGGCTTTTTCTCAGGTTTTTCTGTTTTCTTAGCATATCCGATTTTGCTGATGAGATTATTAAAAACGGTTGAATCGGGAATCTGTTCGCACTCTTTAATTCCAGAAATGAGATTATTAGAGCCGAATGCCGATGGATTAGCAGACTGCACTGCCCAGGAATTACAGGTTTGCAGCTTGCCGAAATCCGGCAGAACAGAGTTTAGAATATCTATTGCCTCCTCCGCAGATATATTCTTATTGTTGGTTTTAAATTCCGCCAACAGTTTTATTTCCTGAATACTCAGGTTTTTGTCCATAGCTCATTAAGCTCCTCGATAATTATCCGTATTCTTTAACGGAGCTTCAAAGCCAATTCTTTAAATATTTTCTTTATTATTAATTATTTTTTACAAAGTAATGAAAAACATCACCATATATCGACATTTTCTGCATCATAGAAATTCACATCTAATGTTTTTTCACGTTCTCTCTTGGCAAAGAACGTATCTGCTTTATCCCTTTTGTCCTGATATTTTTCTTTAGAGCATAGACTTATATATACTCTTTTTATTTTTAAATTTTTACTTATGGCATCAAAGATATGTTTATCTTTTTTATCAAGAGAATGTCCATGAATAAATAAAACACCTTTAATTTCATTTAACTTCGAATAACAATATGAAAGATAATCATTGTTTTCTTTTAGAATTTTGTTTAATTTATTTTTGCTACTTCCCTCCGTTACTATTAAAGGATATTTATTGTTATATATATTCTCTTTTATTATATCCATTAGGTATCTTCCATCATTTTGGGGTTTACATATTAAACCATAATCCTTTTTATAAATATGTAATGCACCATGCAAATAAAAAACATTCTGTGTTTCTTTTTGCTTCCAGGCAAGTTCATTGTAGTATGGTCTAAACCCATCATCCATTTTAAAAATTTCTATATTAGAGTATTTTTTCAAAAAATCTTCTCTATTGAGCAAAACCCAGTATAAAAGGCAATCATAATTTAAAGTAAAGATTTTATGAAAATTTGAAAGAAAAACTAAAGTTTTAAACATTCTATCTTTTTCAATATCATTTTGTGACGAAGGATGAATCTCTAATATACGATTGATTAATTCTTCTCGTAAGTTAATAGCTTCTTGATATAATCTATCAATTGTAGTTAATCTACGGTCATAGGCTTTTAATAGCTGTGCTGAACTTTCTAACTTTTTTATAATCACTTCAAAATCATATGTATTAAATGTTTTAAAAATTCTTTTTATATAAAAAGGAATACTAGGAGAATCTAATAGACTTGAATAATTAAATCTCTCTTCATCAAAAGCCATACTAAAACCATTTCCAAGCAATATATTTCTTTGATAGTCTTTAGTTTTAAAAATAGCGTCTTCAAATTCAAGGATTTTCCCCATTATACCTCCTAAACCTGAAAACAAGAATAGCATAATATTTCAAAAATTATATACTTTAATTTGATGAAAATTTGTATAATATAAAATGACAAAAATTTAAGAAAATTCAAACTTCAAGTTGCCGAAAAAAATCAAACCATGTGGAACAAATAATCAAACCATGTGTTCTTTTACAATCTCAAAAAATTTATTAGTTGTACTTATTGCTAAATTTATTGAGTTTTGGGCAATGTTATCCCAATTCTTTACTTTAGGGTGATAAAAATGTTTTTGTCCAAACAAGAAAATTCTTCTAAATCCGGTCTTTGAACAGTATTCAATAAAATATTTCTTGAAGCTTCATTGATATATGTATTTGTGACAGACTTCTTTAATATGGTAGAATGCATTGGATAAATAATACCATCCCGAAAGATACTGTATTTTGTTTAATTTTGTTATGACTCTGCATTTTTATTTTCTATTTGTATTACGTTAAAAACATATAAATATTACAAAACAACTAACAATAATTTAGCTACATTATTAATAAATATTTATATTTAATTTATAAAAAATTTATAACAATAGAAGTTTCTAAATTTATCTGTCCCAAAATTCCCGAACTGGTTGTTATTTTACAATAGATTTACCACACCCTACGTACTAATAATACTTTTGGGTTTTATTATAGTGCTTAATAATAGGATTAGGGTAATTTCTTGTATATTTTATTTTTTTTAATAATTAGACTTTATTACCATTCATCATTCTTAATTTTGTAATTCTTGTATTAAATTTATCCACAAAGTTTTTAGGCAGTCCTAATTTTTCTTTATCCTCATCGCTTAAATTTTTGATTAAATTTTTCATTGCACCAATATATTTATTTGTCATGTTTGTTTCATCACTAATTAGCATGTGGGATAAAATTGGAGGTGAAGCTGGTTCAATAGGGTTTATTAAGTAATTTAGAGTAACAGCTAAGTCGGTTCTATGTAATCCTAATAAACAAGCCATATATACTCTACCTTCATTCATTGTTTTGAAAAATTGAGGTAATAATTTTATAAAACTATTTATAGAATCTTTTCTTTCTTGCATGCTCATTTTAGAAGTTACAGCAATGTTAAAAATTGGCATATTTATATTTATAGGAAATGGAAAATATTTTAATCCATTTTCTTTACAATTATTTGCATACTTTGATTCAGAATTAGCTTCGCGTCTTAAGTCTATTATATGATTAATTCCACATTCTTTTAGTTCTTTTAATATTTTAGGATTTTGATTAGAAAGTGTAACACCTCTTATTGAATTTGAATTAATAAGTCTAAAATGTTTTATGCCAAAATCATTAATTCTTCCGATGTCTAGAATATCAGAATTTTTTGTAAAACTATTTGTATTTGACAATGTTTTTGGTAGAATATATTTTACTGGAATATATTTTACAATTTTATTTTTTATACACGTTATAGGAACATTTTTTATTAAAGTGATTTTCATATTTGTATGAAAAACTAAAAAAAAATAATTTGCTAGTTGTGATATTAATTTCTTGTTCTTCTTTAGTTACCTTATTAAAATTGTCTGCAAAATAACTAGTATCAAAATCTTTTGTCCCCAGTTCTTTTAATTTTTTTAATCTTTCTTCAAGAAAATTAGAATTTTGTTTAAAACTAATATTTTTTATTTGTGGATTAAATGTTGAAATATTAAGCACAAGGATATTCCTTTTGTAGTTTAATAAAACACTCTAAAAAATAATTTTGCTATTTATAACACAAAATTTTACATAAAGTTTTATGCAAATAGGACTCTAAATTATCATAAATTTCAGTATTATTTAAATAAATTTGTATTAACTTATTAGATCTCGGAAAAATGTTTTTAGAGAATTCTCTTCTCCGTTTCTTTTATAATAAGTTGTGCTCGATTCTCTAAAATCAGTTGAATGTTTTGTATAAGAATGTAAATTATGATTACTATAAAATTTAGCTTTATCATATAAACGTTCTATAACTACTTTGTCACCATCAAACCCGAATTTTATGTCATTATGGTATATTCCATTAATTGGGTCACAGAAATTTACGGAATTGTCATAGGCAGTTACAAGAGGTAAGCCATTACGTTTTACTATTACATCATCATGTTTAATAAGTCCAGATTTACACCCTTGTGCAAATTCTTTTAAGGTATCACGAAAAAAAGAAGTATAAGATTTTTGTAATATAGTTTTTGCAACAGAATCTTGTGCTTGTCCTTCGGATATTGCGTTTGCCCATAGTTTTATAAATAGAGAAGAAACTTCACTATATGATTTAATATTAAAATTCGGACTAATAGCTTTTGCAAATAAACTGTTGTAAGAATTCCCAAAATTAATAGTATCTTTGTTTTTTATTGAAGTTGAAGAAACTTTTTCTTGAGAAATAAAGTTTTGTGAATTGATAAAATTAGCGTTAAGAATATTTTGAACTCGCATAATGTAACTCCTTTGACTAGTTATTAAACACAATTAGAAATACCACTGTTGTTTTTATAACACAACCTTTTTTTATAATCAATAAAGAATGCATAAGAATATACAATACTTAACTGGATAGAAAAACTATACTTTTTAAAATAAAAATAATATAGTAGTGTACAAAAAAATTTAATAATTGTCATAATATTGACAAAAATTGAAAAAATTTGTCAACAATATCAAATTCTAAAATGAATTGAATATTCAAATTTTTGTAATTCTTATTAATATAAACAAATTTATATTTAGATTTTTGGGGATTGATAAACGCAAATTTATTCATTCATTCATAAATTTCCTTTTAGAATTATTAAATATAAAATTTGGATATGTTTCACGAAATTTTAATAAATCTGTTTCATTTAATTTGTTACATTTATACTGAAAAAATACTATTTTTTTATTTTTTGGAATACGGAAAAATTTGTTGCATTGGTTTTTGTAATATTTAATCATGTTCCCTGCGAAATCAGCTTTGTTTGCCCAAGGATCAACAACTATAGTATCTCTTTTAATTTTTGAAAAAGTACTCCCGTCTCTGTTAAAAACACAGATAGCATGATCTAATGTTACATTTTCATTTTCAGCTTTTAACATAACTGTTTTTGCATTTTTTATTCCGTTCATTCTTAGTATAAGTTCCGCAAGATTAGCTGTTTCCTTACAATTCCCAAATCTGTATTTCTCAAGCATAATAAGTGAATTTGTAATATCATTGTCACATTGTTTGCATTCATTTCTTTTTTGATTAAATTCTCTTATTAGAAGCCTGACTTTATTTAAAATTCTTGATATTTGTTTGTCTTTTTCCGTATAATAAAAATTTTGTCTGAATTTTATAAAAAGACGCTGCAAAAGAGGGAGTTGAGATGAATCTTCATTATTTAATATGATTGCTGTAAAGTTATTATTTAAACTTTCAGTTGAAACAGATGTTTTTTCTCTTTTAGGGAAATGCCGTTCTAATTTATTCATTTGTTTAACTATCATAGGTTTGATTTTTGAAATTGAGTAATGTGGCATTTCTGTATTTATTTTATGACAAACCCATTGAGCATCTCTTATCTGTATGCATCTGCTTTTAAATGTAGGAGAACTTGTATATGAATTTAGAATATTCATATCTATTTATAGCAGGAAAATTTTATTTTTTGCAAGTAAAATTTCCTTTGTTCATTGTAGCTACTATAAACTTATATCATCAGAAATGCTTTCTGAAAAAAATTATTTTACTTTTTTGTGCTGTTGTTTCAAATTTATTGATTGTTTGTTTTTGCTTGTTAGTAAATTTGAAAAAGATTTTATTTTTGATTTGTGATTGTTGTTTTATTAAAATCTTACACAAGTTTGGTTAACAGCATATACTTTTGTATTTATTCAAACTGGAAAAAAGTTTAGTAATATTTGCGATGTGGAGTTTATGTGTTTTTATTATTTTTAATAAATGTCGAAAATCGTTAAAAACAATTTATTAAAGTATATTTCTTCTGGGTTTTCTATTGAAAGTTTTGTTAATCCGCTGAGAATTTTTGAGTTTAATCATAAGAAAATAAAAAATGGCTCTATTGTATATTTAATGGAGCGAGAAATAAGAATAAGAGATAATTTTGCGTTGCAATTTGCTATTCAAAAGTCGCAGGAACTTAATTTTCGTCTCAAAATTATTTGTTCAAGACCGATTTATGAATATATACTAAAACAAAATTTTGTTGATAAACAAATAAATGAAGTAAAAAAAATTTTTGTTAAATTAAATTTTGATTTTAAAATTGTTGATGAAACAGACATTATTCAATTTCTTTCAAAACTTGACATATCATTGTTAATTTTTGATTTTAATCCATTATTAAATAGGGATTATTTTTTTTATGCTGATTTTAAGATTTACGAAATTGACAGTCATAATATTATTCCGGCAAGGTTTTTGTCTGATAAACAGGAATATAGCGCAGCAACTATTCGAAGAAAGGTTTATTCGAAGATTTTTCCGTTCTTAACTGAGTTTGTTAATTTTACTGATGTCTGGAATGAAGCTGATTTTGTCTTAGATAATTTTATTAAAAACAAACTCCCTCATTATGCTGAATTAAAGAATAATCCTACGGAGAATATTCAATCAGGTTTGTCAAAATATTTGAATTTAGGTTTTATTTCTTCACAGCGGGTTGCTCTAGAGATTATAAAATCAGGTGTTGATAATTTTAATAAAGAAGCTTTTTTAGAAGAATTGATTGTGCGTAAAGAATTAGCTGATAATTTTTGTCTTTATTGTAAAAATTACAGAACTTATGATTGTGTCCCATTATGGGCAAGAAATTCATTGAATGAGCATAAAGATGATTTAAGGGCTTATTATTACGATTTAAGAGATTTAGAGTCCGCAAAAACACATGATAATCTCTGGAATTCAGCTCAAATTCAGTTGATAAATGACGGCGGAATTCATGGATATTTGAGAATGTACTGGGCAAAAAAGATTTTGGAATGGTCAAAAAGCCCTCAAACAGCTATCGATAATGCTATATATTTAAATGATAAATATTCTTATGATTCTCCGTCGACAAACGGATATGTTGGGATATTGTGGTCAATAGCAGGTTTACATGACAGAGCTTTCAGTGATTTCCCTGTTACCGGTAAAATTCGAAGAATGACTTATAATTCAATAAAAAAGAAATTTAATGTTGCAGATTATATTTCAGAGAATTCGAAGATAAAAAATATTTTTTTATAAATTATATGTAAACTTTTTGTAAACTTTTTTATCATTTGTATTATTACTTTTAAAGTTTTAAGTTTTTTTTACCGATAACAATTTTGTGTAGAAGATTTATGAGGAAATTATTATGGGACAGAACTTTGTTCCTGAAACTTTAAAAATTCAAAAACAAAAATTTGGATCAGTTAATTCAAATAAAAATGCTCGTCCAAAATTTATTATCCCTCCAAAGGATACTCCTGTTTCGCATTATGCAAAAATGTTAGGGATGTCCAATGAAGAATTTATGCAGTGGACAGGGGTAAAAAGCAGTGTTATAAAAAAAGGAACAAAAGTTCCTCTTCCTATGGATAAAGTTCCTGAAGGTAAGGGAATCTATGCTCTTGCCAAAAAATATAATATGACACTTGAAGAATTTTGTAAATTGAATAAAATTCCCAAACCTTATAATGAGTATAAAGCCAAAAAAAATGAGGAATTTTATGTAAAATCTTATAGGCTTGAAGAAAATTCCAAAAAAGATTCAGGAAGTAAAAATTCTGTAAAATCAGCAAACATTGAAAAGAGTGAATTTTTAACTGATTTAGCGAAAGATAATGAAAAATATAGTAGCGTAATTGAAGGTGCTTTAATTGGAGCTTTACCAATTAATAATATTCAGTGGGGTTCTTCTTTTACACCAAAAGAGATTGCAGATAAGCTTGAAAAAGAAGCAAATGATACTTGGGGTGCTGTCGGTAAAAAAGTATTTGACGATATGCTTATGGAAGTTAATCCTAAAAATGTTTCTGAAGTCTTGCAAGAGTATTCAAAAGCTAATGACGGACGTTCTTTAATTAATAGAATTACGAGCGAAATAACAAGTAGTCAGGATTCGAGAAAAGCTGCAGTTATGCATATTTATGATGCTTTGGCTGAAGCAAAAAGTATTCCGGCTGTTGAAAGAGATAAATTTTTAGAGGAACTTAATTATCAATTTGATTCTTTCGGAATGGTCGATACTGAAAAACTCGATTCTATTATAAATGATATGTTGAAAAAAGAAGTCCCTCAAGGACAAATAATTACAAATAATTATACTGTTCAATCAGCATCGCCTGAAACTAAAATAAGTTTAAGCAAAAAAGACGGAAAATATACAGCTAAACAACTTCAGAAAGATGCAATAAATTCTGCACAAAATGAAGCTAAGAATAATTTTAAACAATATTGTAAGGATAATAATATTGCTTATAATGAGAATGATTTAGATTTAACCCCGATAAAACGAATTCCGGCACCTATTGTAAGCAATGGCGAAATAGTTACTGCTGAATCTGCATTTTTGAAACCTACAACTACTCCAAATGGTACGGTTGTAATTTTGAATGCCGGTCATGGCGGTTATAGTTCGAGAACTGGATATTTTGATACAGGTTCATATAGCTTTATTAAAAAAGGTAATGGTAAATATGCACCGCTTTTAGAATATGAAAAAATGAATATATATGCCGAAAATACAGCAAATAAACTAAGAGAAAAAGGTTATGCTGTTGTTATAACAAGCGGGCATTCTCAAACTATATCCGATAAAAAATCTGTTTCAAATCTAATAAACAGACTTGAGGCAGGAGAAAAAACTTCTAAAAAATACAGTAAAACAGATATTGTTTTTGTCTCTTTGCATGCTGATTCTCAACCAGGAATGTCCGGAACCGGAGTTTGTTATGATTCCAATTTTATTGATGATACAAAATTAGCAGATTCTCTTACTTCTAATTTGAATAAAGATGATTGGATTAAAGCAACTTCATCTGAAAGAAACTGGAATGTCCCTAAAAAAGGATTACAGGTCCTTCATCAAAGCGAGGATATCCCATCTGTTCTCGTTGAGGTTGAATATGTTAATGGCTCAAAATCTCAGAATTTGGATTCATTAAACTTTCAAAATAGATTTATAAATAAGTTAATTGACGGTTTGGATGAATATTTAGGTTTAAAATAAGGATTTATTAGTAATGGATTTTTTAACTAATTTTTGGAATTATATCACAAATAGTATTAAATCAGTTATGTCTGAAAATTCTAATCCCCCTGTGTCAAATAAAAAAACAAATAAGGGGGCTGTGTTCGCTAATGTAAAGAGAAAATCTTATAAACATGAAATAAGTATGACAGGTTCAAAATCAGATGAACAATTATATATTGAAGCTGTTCGTTCGCGTTATATTTCATCTGTTAAAAATCCTTATTATAAGGTGAAAGCAGGAGATACTGTAGCTGATGTCGCTAAAAAATATGGTGTTGAAGAGTGCAGTTTGTTAGATGCAAATTCTCTGGATAAAGATTCCGCAAAAAAGATTAGAGCAGGTAAAGTTTTAAAAATCCCGCCAGCAAGAAAAGTTAAAAATATAAAAAATTTGTCAGATGTCGCAAAAGCGATGGGTGTAAGTAACGACTTTATAAAAAAATTGAAACGTGCAGAGGATTCATCTAAATTAGGAGATTTCAAATTTCATAACACTGCATACGTTGATGATGCTGGTGTTAAAACAATCGGAATAGGTCATGTCGTAAAAAAAGGAGATCCTCTGAAATTGTCTAATGCACAAGTTTGTGAGTTATTAACGAAAGATCTTTTAAAAACCGAAGAAAATCTCTATTCTGTAATGGGTGGGAAAAATAACTATGACAAGCTTCCCCAGCCGATAAAAGAGGCTCTTCTTGATATGTCTTTCAATAAAGGAATTGATGTAATCACAAAAACTCCTGGACTTGTATATACATTAAAAACAGGAAAATATGAAGCGGCTATAAATAAAATGACTTACACTAAATCAAATAAGACAGGAAAGGATATGAGCGGTTTATGTAAACGCCGAATATTTGATATTTCTCTTGCCACAAAAATTTATAAAGGAAGAATTCCGCAAAGTAATATAAATACGGCGCAACAGTTGTATAATAAAGGCATTCAGCTATTACGAGCCGAATGTAAGAAAAACGGTTCAAATTTTAATAATATGCTTGTAGGCTATAATAATGAAATTAAAGCTTATATGGGAAATAAGATAAAATTAATAACAAAATAAAAAGTCTAAAAATTAAAAATTTTTATTTTTTGGTAGAATCGGATAATATTTTGGGGAAATATTGTTCAATGTAATCTCCGATTCTTCTTTCAATTCTATCATTTATTTCATATTCACTGTTAAAAGATTTTATTGTAGCGTTTCCATAATCTGTTTCTACAATTTTTTCATATCTAAATATGTCGGGGTGTTCTCTGTTTATGATAATTCTTTCTGTATTTTCACCTTTTGAAACTTCAAATAGAATGTATTTTTTTTGTCCTTGATAAATAGGTGTTAGAGTTGCTACCTCTTTGTTTTTGCCGGCAATAATATAGTATGGTTTATTGTGAAATCCTTGTTTTGTTTTCTTTATTTCTGTCCAATAATTTTCAATAAACTTGTCCATGTTTTTTACAAGTTTGTTTGCTTTAAACGGCATTCGTGTGATTAAGTCATCTTTTGCCGGATGGATTGCTGTGCCGAAACTTGTATTTTTATAATTATATTTTTTGTATTGATTAGTGTAAGTATTGTTTAAATTTAAATTAATCGGTAGTATAATTTTTCTCCTTTGCTATAAATAAGTAGGTAAATGAAATTTTTTGCTACACTTTGTAATTTATATTAATTTATGTAAATAAATTTTATATTGTATTTTTATTTATCCATTTTAAATAATCGAAAGAAGCTTCCGTAATATCAATTGATATAATTTCAGGGATTTCATAAGGATGTAAAATGATAATTTTTTCTTTTATTTGGTTAAATAATTCTTTTTTAGTTTTTATAAGCATTAAAAATTCTTCTTCTTTTTCAATTTTATTTTGCCATTTGTAAATAGAAGTTAGTTTGGGAATTATGTTGACGCAGGCTGCAAGTCCTTCTTTGACAAGATAAGTTGCAATTGTTTCTGCACTGTCTTTTGTATTTGTGTTGCATAAAATAATAATATATTTTGTCATAGTTTATATTATATTAATTTATTTGTCTTTATTTGTAAATAATGTTGCTTTAATGTTATACTTTTTTATTATAAAGGATAATCCTGAGAGTCAGATATTGTGAATAAGATATTTATTCAGCGTTTGTCAAATTATGTATATTTTATTATATTAGCGCTAATAATCATAATTGGCTGTTTTTTGAGAATCAAATTATATTTGTTTAATCCCGGAATGCACCATGATGAAGCAAATTTAGCATTAAATATGATGGGACATTCTTATTTGGGCTTTTTTATACCTTTAGATCGTAATCAGGTTTGTCCTCCTTTTTTTCTTATTTTTTCAAAGTTAATTTATAATTTGGTTAAATTTAATTACAATGCTGAATTTTCGGACATGTTATTAAAGTTTTTTCCGCTTGTTTCTGGGATTACAACTCTTTTTTTATTCCCTGTTTTATTAAACTCTATTTTTGCAAATAAGTTGTTGAATATTTTAGGAACTTTATTTTTGGCTTTAAATAAGGTAGCAATATTTTATTCTTGTGTGTTTAAACAATATTCTTTTGAGATGTTGTTAGCTGTAATTCTCATGAATATTGTATATAATTTAAAATTCAATAATGAAAATTTTTATCGTAATATTTTAATTTTTCTTATTATTGGTTTTTGCCCTTTGTTTTCTTACTCTTCATGCTTTATTATTGCCGGAATTTCTTTTTATCTTGTGTATTTGTTCTTTACTTTAAAGAAGAAGGAATTTTTAATTTATTTGTCTGTGATGTGTATTCCGCTATTTTTTATTCTGTTAATAGTTGCATTACCTTTGTATATTAATACAAAGTCTTATATGAATGCTTATTGGAATAAGGAATTTGGTTTACATTTTGCTGAATATATAAAGATATTTTTTTCTCAAATTTTTTCAGAGAGTAATTTTAATTTTTTGTATTTTGGCGTTGCTTTTGTCGTTTTTTGTGCGGTTATGCTAAAGAAAAATATAAAATTATTTTTTATAGTTGCAGTACCTTTTATAGTTACATATTTAATCAGTTATTATTCTTTGTATCCTGCGGAAGATAGGTTGTTGTTATTTATTTTCCCTGCATTTATTATAAATCTTTTCTTTATTTTTTCTTTATTCAAATTTATTAAAAGTGATATTATAAATTTAATCCTTTTTATACCTGTAATGTTCTATTTAGGATTTTTTATTTCCAATCCTCCTGCTTTGGATGATTTGATTTTAAAACCTGATGTGGCTCGTGATGTTTGGGAGTATTTTGAAAAAATTTATGATAAAAAAACTGTAGTTATTTTTGCTGGGTCTAAAAATTCTCAAATGTATTATAGTAAATTCTTCCCTGTTAAACGTTCTTCTTATGTTCTCGATAGTACAAATTGGTATGAGCTATATAATAATATTTCTCCGGGAACTTATTACATAATATCAGATTATAGTAAATCTTATAATTATCTATTGAAACGAAGACTGTTAGCTGATACAAATATTTTAGAATATAAGTTTTTTATTTCACCCTGGATAAAAAATAAAAATAAATATGGTTGGTATATGAAATTTGAAAAAGAATAAATATCCGGTATATTATTTTGTTTTTTGATATTCTGTAATTTTAAAGTTTAAAACTTCTATTGTTTGGATTTTTGTTAAATCCTTTTGAAGAACTTTATCTATATCATAATTCAATTTTTTAGCCAGCAATTTGTAAATATTATCTTTATATTTTTCTAAGTCCATATTTAAATTTTCACTATCATACGATCTGTATGTAATCAAAAAAACTCTGTTACCTTTATTTAATTTGTTAATACAGTTTAATTTAAGATATTCTGCGGTAGCTTTAGATGGTTTATAATCATCAAGGTAATTCTCGAATTTCTCATAAGGTGTTAATTTTTTATTTTTAATAACGTCATTTTCATCGAATATTGTATTAATAATTTTTTTATCATTAATTTTAAATGAGTAATTTATATCATAAGTAATAAAATTAATTTTAGAAGTATCATAATATTTTTGAAAATAGTAACCCCGAACTGGTATAATTATGCATTCATTTTGTTTCAGGTGAAATTCATCCATAATTTTGCTCATTTTAAATATCTCAGATATGTTTGTATTATAGACAGATAGTACGGGAGCATTTAGAAATAAAATATTGCAGTACATATAAACAATAACTAATAATGAGGCAAGGTAGGTTGGATTTATTTGAGCTAATCCGTAACTGACTGCTAACATTATTCCAGGGAAACAAAGTATTGTATATCTTGCGCAAAATGCAAATTTGCCAAGTATTGTGCCTATAAGTTCTGCCAGTACAAAAAGTAGTGAAATATATAAAATATATTTACATAAATCTTTTTTGTAAAAAGTCTTTATTAAACCTGTGAGTGCTATGCATAATGGTATTATGTTAAATATAATAAGGTATAAATAATTTGTGGAATAAAAACTTTGAGTTGCATCAGTTCTAGCTCCGTTATTGAATGCTATATGAAGTGCCGGAGAAAACCATGAAAGAATTACCGTTTGTATATGTGTGGGTTCAAATTCATACCAAACAAATGTAGGGAAAACTGAGCTTTGGGTATTTTGTATGACTTTAATCATAAAAGGTATAACTGGCAGTATTAGAATTATTAGTGTAGTAAAATAAGGTATTGTAAATTTAATATCTTTATCTTGTTTGATTTTAATTCTGTATAACAAATAAACAAATATTTGTATAAACACAAACAAAAATCCGATTACATAAGTGTAAATAATCATTGCATTTGTTATTGCAAGTAAATATAAATATTTTTTGCATGATTTCGTATTTAAATCTAATTTTATTAAAAAATAAATTGACAGAAATCCTAATAATTCCAAAAGTGCATAAAATTTGCAAAAATGCGAATATGATATCATAAAGAAATTTACGGATACTATAGTAGCAGTTATTAAGCCTGCATATTTTGAATATATATTTTTGCCGCAAATATAAGCTAACGGTATGCAAAGAGTACCAAGTATAATCGGTAATAATCTTAAGATTTCAGGGCTTTCTCCAAACAATTTTATCCAAAAGTGAAGAATAAAATAAAATAGTGGCGCATGGAGGTTTTTTGTCATAAGCGCATTTAAAATTCCTGCAGGGAATTCTTGTGTAGCTGTTACTACTGTTGCGACCTCATCATTTGCCAAATCCCATAAACCGATTTTAAGCCTTAGCATGAAACCTACTAAAGTAATAAATGAAATTAATATAAATGTGGAATATTTTTTTATAAAATCAATAAATTTTTTCATTATTAAACCAATTTACAAATTTTTCAATGCCTTGTTCAATTTGTGTTTCAGGATTATAGCCCAGCAGTTTTCTTGCTTTTGATATGTCTGATGCGGTATATAATACATCAGTTTTAGGAAGCGGATTATATGTTATTTTTGCATTTTTATTCATTTTTTCAGAGAGTAATTTTATTAGATAATTTAGTTTAACAACATTTCCTGAACCGAGATTAAAGATTTCAAAATCAGTATCATAATCTATACATTTTATAATACCTTCGATAATATCATCAATGTATGTGTAATCTCTGGCTGTTTCTCCATCGCCAAATATCTGAAGCGGTTGATTTTCGGATATGCATTTTGTAAATTTGTGAATAGCCATATCGGGTCGCTGCATTGGACCATAAACAGTAAAAAATCTTAGGCAAATTATTTTAAGGTTAAAAAGGTGTGAGTATGCATAACATAAATTTTCTGAAGCTATTTTAGTTGCGGCATATATAGATACAGGTCTGTCTGTTTTCATATCTTCTGTGAATTTTTCCCCACTTTTGTTTCCGTAAACAGAGCTAGATGAGGCAGCAATAATTTTTTTTATATTATATTTTTTTGCAGTTTCAAGTATCTTTATAGTCCCTGTAATATTTGTATTGGCGTATAAATGCGGGGATGAAGTATCTCTGACTCCTGCTTTTGCCGCAAGATGAATTATATAATCAGGTTTATTTTCTTTAAAGATTGTATCAATTTTTTCAAGATTGCAGATATCTTCTCGATAAAGTTTAAAATTTTTATTATTTATAAATTTTTTTATATTATTTTCTTTAATTTCAGGGTTATAATAATTGTTAAAATTATCAATACAAATTATACGGTTGTTAGGTATAAGTTTGGCAATTAAATTTGCACCTATAAAACCTGCTCCTCCTGTTATAAGATATGTTTGCATAAAATCTTCCATATTATTTGTATTTTCTCAATTTTTAGGTTAATATTATGTTATCATAAAATTGAGAAATAGCTAAATGTTACATTTTTTATCTATAATTATTCCGGTATATAACGAAGAAGAGAATATTGCAAAGTTGAATGAACAAATTTGCCCTGTATTAGTTGAATTTGGGTATAATTATGAGATTATTTATGTTAATGATGGCTCGACTGATGATTCTTTAAAAATTTTAAATCAGTTGGCTGATGATGAGCACATAAGAATAATTAATTTTATGAAGAATTATGGACAATCTGCTGCGTTACAAGCAGGTTTTGATTTGGCTTGTGGGGATGTTATTATTCCTTTAGATGCTGATTTGCAAAATGATCCAAAAGATATAAAAAAAATGATTGAATTGTATGATAATGGTTTTGATTTAGTCAGTGGCTGGAGAAAAGGTAGACAAGATAATATTATCAGAGTATTGCCTTCTAAAGTCGCTAATTTTATTATTTCTCATTTAACTGGAATTAAACTTCATGATTTCGGCTGCACTTTAAAGGTTTATAACGCTGAATTATTAAAAAAGGTCAGGTTGTATGGAGAACTTCATCGATTTATTCCTGTAATGGTATCTATATATAGCGGTGGTACAAATTTTGCTGAAATTGAAGTTAATCATCATAAAAGAATATTCGGGAAAAGTAAGTATAACCTTTCAAGAACTTTAAGAGTTATTTTAGATTTATGTACTATAACTTTTTTACAAAAATTTGCAGATAGGCCTATACAATTTTTTGGCGGTTGTGCTTTTATTTTATTTTTGATTTCACTTGTTACTTTAATTCTAAGTTTTGGTGCTGAATTTATATATACATTTTTGGTTTTGTTTCTTGTTGGCTGGTTATTTTTAGGTTTTGCCTTTACGGCTCTCTTAATTGGTATTTTGGCTGAATTGTTAATGAGAAATTATTACGAGTTTTCAGATAAGAGAGTTTATAAAATAAAAAATATTATTTAGGAATTGTTTTATGCAAGTAAAGGCAAAAATTTGGTTTAAGTTAATTGTTAGTATAATTATTTTATGTCTTTTGTTTTATTCAATTGATGTTGATTTATGTTTAAAAACGCTTTCTCTTATTAGTATAAAGATTTTTTTGCTGCTGGTTTTAATTTATATTGCAGGACAAATTATCAGTGCTTTTAAGTGGAAGATTATAGCAAATAAATTGAGCTTTAGTGGCAGTTTTTTCTCTTTTATTAAATTCTATTTTAAAGGTATGTTTTATAATTCATTTTTACCCACAAATGTAGGCGGTGATATTATGAAAATGGTGTATCTTCGTGATTGTAACAATTTGGAGAATCCATTTGAAAGAGCCTTTGTTTCTGTTATTTTTGATAGGTTTAGCGGCGTATTTGTGCTTATTTGTTTAGCATTTTTCGGGATTTTCTGTTTTGAAGGACTTTGTAATATTTTAAAATATCTAATAATAGCTGGATTTATAACAACTTTAATTTGTATAGGTATAGTTGCAATTCTTATAAAATGTAAGAATAATATAAAAAATTTTTTATTAACTAAGATTATAAATTATAGTAGTTTATTTTTTAATAAATCAATTGTTCCTGTATTATTATTATCTCTGGTTTTTCATATATTAGTGATTTGTATTCACATATTAATAGGAAAAGATTTACATCTTGATATTAATAGTTCTTATTACTTGATTCTTTATCCGTTAACAGCGTTTGCAGCTTCGTTACCAATATCTTTTAACGGTATCGGTATAAAAGAAGCAGCTTATATTTATATTTTAAATTTAATTAACATAACTCCATCTGTTGCTATTGTATTTGTTTTATGCTGGAATCTTGTAATACTTGTAACAAGTCTTTTGGGTACATTATTTTTTATACAAAAAAATCGTTAAATAATTAACTTAACGATTTTTTGTAATATTTGTTATTTATTTAATTATTTATTAATAATCCATAACCCAAGCATTATCAACTAAAGCTTTTATACAGCCTTTACCGATATTGGAACTTGTACATCCATTTTTTTCAGTGTCACAAGGTCCGCCAGAATTTGTCCCATTCGAACAATAACGGATTTCTCCCAAACTATTTATATAAAATTCAAACATGTCTCTGCCTCCGATATTAGGACCTTCTTGCCCGTTTACATCTACATTTACAGTAATTATACCAGTTGCTTTTTTAACCATACAAATTGCAGCAGAATTTGCAAGTAAATATGAAACACCGGGACATTTGAACTCTTCAGAGTCGCCGGAATCAATAGGCATATAAACTTCAGAAGCAAAACATCCGGTTGTGTTTGCAGCACAAGATTTTACGTATTTTAACTTATTTATTATTAAATTATTGATATTGTCTTTATAATAAGGTGTTGCAGAAAATTTTGATTTTCCTTCTTCAGTTATGTACATATCAATTGCACTTTGAATGTCATTCATAATTTTTCTAATTTGGACAACTTCCGCTTTTTTTTGATAATTATTTACCAATGTCGGAACAGTCAGAGCTGAAATAACTCCAATAATACTTAAAGTTATTAAAACTTCAGTAAGAGTAAAAGCAAACATTTTTTTCATATTATTAATACCTTTCGCTTTATTATTAATAATTCATTTCCCAATTGTCATTAAGTATTTTAGAGAAACACCCTTTTCCTATGGAAGAAGTTAAACAATTGTCATTATATAATGATTCTCTTTCTGTATCTAATGAAGTTGGATCAGTAGATGCAGGATCAATTTCTTCGATAGTAAAATCTTCATAAATATTAAATGTAAACATATCACGTCCGCCAATATTAGGATCTTCTTGTCCATTTACATCAATATATACAATTGCAGGATTTTTAGTTTCGTGTTTAGTTATTGCACCTGTAGAATCAGCTACTTCTTCTTCAGTTATCGATGCCGGAATTATACATATTGCTGCACCGCCTGATACGTTAACAGAATATCCCTCACATTCAAAGTCTGTGTCAGTCATTGTTTTGATATCAGCATATTTATCTGCAAAACAAGGTTGAGTATCTGTTGTGCAATTTTGAGTTACATTATAATAATTTGTTAAAAATTTACCTGCGGAATTAGCAAGAGATACGGAAGCCTTTTTGTTTAAAATTGAACCGTACAATCCTTTTTGATAATTTTCTGTTTTTAGTATAAGTAATGATTCTCCTAATTCTTTATAATTTTTTTGAAGTTGTGTAAGGAGAATTTTTTTATTATAATTTGTAATAACTCCAGGAATTGTTATTGCGGCAATAATACCTATTATTGCGATAGCAATTAATACTTCTGCAAGTGAAAATCCCCAAAAAATTTTTTTATCCATAAAATCTCTATCTGCTTTCTTATTTCTTCTCTTATTATAACGTGTTTTATAAATTATGTCAATTGTTAAAAGCCTATAAACTATACCTCTATAAACAAGCGTTGACCTACTATATTTTGTTTCCCATTATAATAACCTGCAAAGTAACCACCTCTTACCGGAGAATTTTTTCCGTAATTATTTAGGCTATTCCCTTTATAATTTACAAACGGATTATTACTGTATGGATCAGAATCTCGAACAGGTACTGTGACCTGAGTCGTTTGGGGAATGAACATTTGTGATAATAAATTTGCAATACCTGCCATTTTAACCTCACTATACAATTTATAATTTAATTATTAATTTTATTTCGTCATTATTATAGCATATATTTTATTAAAATTTTAAAATAACTTAACAAAATCATTTATTTAGATTATTATTTTTTGTTATATAATACCGTTATGAATAAATTAAAAAAAATTCTAATTGTTGGAAATTCTGCTAAAGAATATGCACTTGCAAGAAAACTTTCGTTATACGGGTGTGAAATATTTGTAATTCCCGGTAATCCTTCAATGAAGGACATTGCTAACTGTGTTGATATCAGAGAAGATAAAGTGCAGGAAATTTTAGAATTTGTTTTTGAAAATGCTATTGATTTGACGATTGCATCTTCTGAGGTTGCGATTAAAAATGATATTGCAGGAGTTTTTCAAGCAAATGGTCAGCTTATTTTTGCGCCAAGTGCTCAGAGTGCTTTGTTTTCCATAAGCAGATCTGCCGGCAAAAGATTTTTGTATAAGCTAAGAATTCCAACGCCAAAATTTGCTATTTTTGATAAACTTCAGTTGGCTGTTGATTATTTGAAAACTGCAAATATGCCACAGGTTATTAGAGCTGATGAAAACTTAAATACGGCTGATCGACTTGTCTGCTCAACTTTTATTAATGCAAAAACTTTTGTAGAAGATTTGTTTAATAAAGATGAAAAGAAAGTTGTTCTTGAAGATTATGTCTATGGACATGAATTTACATTTTATGCGGTTACTGACGGATACAGTGCTTTGCCTTTGATGAGTGTTGCTAATTATAAGTTTATGGAAAACGGCGACGGCGGGATTTTAACTTCTGGTGTTGGAGCTTATACACCTGATTATAAAGTATCTAAAGAAATTGAAAATTCTATTATGACAGATGTTGTTCAAAAAGTTCTTCAAGCTCTCGAAAGAAAAGAAACTCCATATTTGGGAATTTTGGGTATTGATTGTGTTTTGATGCCTGATGGAGAGTATGTGGTTTTGAATTTTAAACCATTTTTGGGTGATCATGATGCTGATGCTGTTTTAAATTTGGTTGATGAAAATTTATTAAACCTGTTTGAAGCATGTGCAGTAGGTTCTTTCGCAGATGATTATAATGTATTAAATGTGTCAGATAGTTCATCTGTTTCCTGTGTCCTTTCATCAAGACAAGAAGGGAAAATTATTGAAGGTTTGGAACTTGTAGAATCTGATATAGCAAATTTTGGAGTTATTCAAAATAAATATCTTGAGTATGAAACTGTTAAGGGGAAGAATTTTGTGTTAACAAGAACGGCTAAAACTCTTTCTCGTGCTTGTAAACACCTATATGAAGATATTGATGTGATAAAATTTGACGGTAAAAAGTACCGTAATGATATTTGTGAGCAGGTTGAAAATTTTTAAAACTTCATTATATATGAATATATGAAAAACTATTATTCAATTCTTGGAGTTACACCTGACAGTTCTGATGCGGAGATTAAGTCTGCATACAGGAAATTAGCACGGAAATTTCATCCGGATGTTAATCCGTACGGGACTGATCAATTTAAAGATATTACTGAAGCCTATGAGGTATTATCTGATGCTAAGAAAAGAATTCAATATGATACTATAAACGGATTTTTTAAATCTTCTTATAAAGAGAATAAACAGCAACAACATACATCTTCTCAAAAAGCTCAAAGTGAGTATAAAAAACAAACATCTTCTAAAACATATACCGAGCCTAAAATGTCAAAAGAAGATTTCTCTAAAAAAATTAATGAATTTTTTGATGAATTTTCAACGAAATCAAAGCAAAAAAAAGCGGAGCAAATTCCAAAGCGCGGTTCTGATTTATTTGAAGAAATTTCAATTACTCTAAAAGAAGCATTAGCTGGTGCAGAACGTATAATAAATGTTGTGCATTCATCGGAATGCCCAAAATGCAAAGGTAGAAAATTTATTAACGGTTCAATTTGTAGTGAATGTAAAGGAAGCGGGGAAAAATCAGAACATAGAAAGATTACGGTGAATATCCCTAAAAATGTTAAAAATGGAACTAAATTGCGTATTGTCGGAGAAGGAGAGTATGGAAAATCCGGTGGTAAAAATGGCGATTTATATATAAAAATTAAAATTCAACCGAATAATAGAATATCTTTTGATGAAAACAATATTATTTATAATGTTCCTATAACTCCTTTTGAAGCTGTTTTAGGTGCTAATATAACCATTCCGTCATTTGACAGTAGATTAAGCTTGAAAATCCCTCCTAAAACTCATTCTGGCCAAAAATTTCGTCTTGCAGGTCAAGGTGTAAAGCGCAACGGAAATTCCGGAGATATGATTATTATTGTGCATATTGAAATTCCTTGTTCTTTGTCAGATGATGAAATAAGACTTTATGAAAAATTAAAAAAAATATCATCAAATAATAATATAAGAGAGAATTTGTTAAATGAATAGTGTAAAAATTAAAGAAATATTTGAATCAATTCAGGGTGAAGGCCCTTATGTAGGTTATAAACAGCTATTTATAAGATTTTGTAATTGTAATTTAAAATGTAATTATTGTGATACGGAATTTTCTTCAGAAAGTTCATATGAGGAGCTTAAACCTTGTGATTTGGCAGACAGAGTTAATTCTTGTGATAAAGTTCATTCAGTTTCTTTAACAGGCGGTGAGCCTTTACTGTCAGTGGACTTTTTAAAGGAATTTTTACCTCTTGTTAATAAGAAAATTTATCTTGAAACAAATGCGACTTTGGCTGACAAATTTTTGGAAATTAAACCTTTTGTTGATATTGTTTCTGCTGATATCAAGCTTGAGAGCGCAACAGGTATAAAAGATTTATACAAATTCCACGATAAATTTTTTAAAAATTGTTCAGGTGTGGAAACTTTTGCAAAAGTTGTCTTTAATTCTAAAATTACTGATAGCGAAATTGAAAAATGCTGTGAATTAGGCAAAAAATATGGTATTGAACTAATTCTACAACCAGAGATGATTGGTGATAAAATGTCAGTAAATAAAGATTTTGCAGCTAAAATTTTGGATAAATTTGTTGAAAAATATGATAAAGTCAGATTAATTCCGCAAGTGCATAAATTTTTGGATATAAGATAAGAGCTTTTTTTATTATATTTGTTAGTTAAAGTGTTTGCAAATCTTAATATTTTGAATTATACTTTTTATAAAGTGAGGTAAGTATGTCTGTAAAAAGAGTTTTACAATATGGTGAAAAAAGTTTAAGAGAGCCTTCTAAGGAAGTTCATAAGGTTTCTAAAAAAATTCAAGATCTTGTTCAGGATTTGCTTGATACTATGTACGCCAAAAACGGTGTTGGTATGGCCGCTCCTCAGTTGGGCGTTAATTACAGAGTTTTTGTTGTTGACGTTTCAAAAAACGATGAACCTCTTAATCCTATTGTATTTATAAACCCTAAAATAATAAAAAAATCAGGAGTAATTGTTGCTCAAGAAGGTTGTATAAGTTTTCCAGAAGCATACACTGATGTAAAACGTTATAAAAATATTATGGTAAAAGCTCTTGATCGTCATGGAAGACCGTTTGTTTTGGAAGCAAAAGACGGTTGTTTGCTTGCAAGAGCTATTCAGCATGAAAATGATCATCTTGACGGAATTTTATTTATTGATCATTGTGTTAATCGTTTTGAAACTGATGAAATTCTTGCCAAACATAATCTTCCGCCTGTTGAGCCTGATATGCTTATAGAAGAACCTGAACTTGATGAGGAGCTTGGTAAATAGTGATAAGTGTTGTTTTTTTCGGAACTCCTGCAATAGGGTTAAAATCATTGGAATATTTATATAATTCTGATAATTTTAACGTTCTGGCTGTTGTAACTCAGCCTGACAAACCTGCAGGGCGCGGACATAAAATTGCTATGTCGCCGATTAAACAATTTGCTGTCTCAACAGGGATTCCTGTTTTCCAGCCTAAGTCTATAAGAAAAGAGCCTGAAATCCAAAATGAATTAAAAAAATTGAATCCTGATTTTTTTGTAACTTTTGCATTCGGGCAAATATTATCACAAGATGTTTTAGATATACCGAAATATGCAACCGTAAATCTTCATGCATCTCTTTTGCCTAAATACAGAGGTGCAAATCCGATTCAGCGTGCAATAATAAATGGTGATAAAGAAACCGGAATTTGTACTATGATTACGGAATTGGGCTTAGATTGCGGTGATGTTTGTTTGAGAGAAGTAATTCAAATTCCTGATAATATGACTTGTGTTGATTTGTTTGAAGAGATTAGTGAAAAATCTCCTGCTCTTATTGAAAAAACATTGGCAGGACTTGTTGATAAAACAATAATTCCGCAAAAGCAATGTGAAGACGGTATTTGTATGGCAAATAAGCTAACAAAAGAAGAAACATTGATTGATTGGTCAAAATCCGCTGAAGATATTCATAATTTAGTGCGTGGAATTTATAAATCTCCGTCTGCATATTTTATGTATAACGGTAAGATTATAAAAGTTCTTGAGACAAAAGTTATAAAAGGCGATGGTGTCTGCGGAGAATTTAAAAGAATTTCAAAAGATGGTATAGAAATCGGTTGCGGCAAGGATTGTATTTTACTTGTTAAGGTAAAACCTGAAGGAAAATCGGAAATGTTCGCAAGAGATTGGGCAAACGGACAGCAGCTTTTTTCAAAGTCAAAATAATTATTTAAGAAAGATAAATTAGGATTAATGTATAATGATTACAAAAGGTATTAGAGGAGCAATTACTGTTGATGAAAATAGCGAAGAAGCTATTAAAAATGCAACATTAGAACTGTTAAAAATTATGATTGAAAAAAATAATATTGATAAATCAATGATTTCTCATGTTATTTTTACTCTTACCGATGATTTGAATGCAGCATTTCCGGCAAAATTTGCACGTATTGATATGGGCTGGCAAGAAACTGCGATGATGTGTTTTCATGAGCTTAATGTTCCTAATTCATTATCTCAATGTTTACGTGTTCTTATCGTTTTAAATTGTGATGAAAAATTTGTTCCTAAATTTGTTTATTTAAAAGGAGCAGCAAATTTAAGATAATTTTGTAATTTCTGTTACAGTAGGATCAAGAAGTCTTCTGCCGATTTTTGGGAATTCAATAAGGCAAAGTATCTTATTACCGTATTTTGTCATTTTAGAAACAACTCCTTCACCATATTTTGCGGTAGTAATTCTATCTCCTGGTTCAAATGTTTCTGAAACAGCTGACTCTATATCATTGGTATCGTAAATCGGAACAACAGGAGTATCTTGTTCTTGAGAATTAAAATCAAGATTTATATCTGAATTAGCATTTGTATCCATTGTTAAATCACCAATAAGATTTAGGTCATCTTCAGTTAATTCATCAGTTGTGATATTATCCAAATCATTGATTGTAATATCTTCATCAGGTAATTTTTCATAAATTAATTTATCAACATCTTTAGTTGCTTGTTCAACCAGAAAATCATTATTTTCTTCTATTATTTGCGGTTCTTGAAATTCAGTTGTTATGTCCGAACTTTCTATAGAGTAGTCAATTGCAGAATCATCTTCTAACTTAATTTCCTCATTACTATCGTCTTTTATATCTTCTTCAGATTCTAAAATGTTGTATATCGTTGAATCTTCTTGAGGTTCTTCAATTGTTATATCATCAATCTTAGTTTCAATTTTTGGTTCTTCTTCTATTATTTCATCTTTTTCTTCAACAATAAGTTGTTCATTTTCTGCTTCTTGCAGTTCTGTTATTTCAGGTTCATTAACTATTTCAACATTACTATCAACTGATATAAATTCAGTATCATTTGTAGTTGTTTGATTATCTTGGGTTGTTGCAGAAGCTTCTTCTTCTATCGTAATATCAGGATACTCAACATTCGGAGTTTCTGCGAAAGGTATATTTTCCGATTTGGCTTCTTCAACTGTTTCTTGTTCTTCTTGTGTTTCTGTATTTTGTGAACTTTCTTCTGTTGTAATTTTCTGTTCTTCTGTATTTGTTTCTTGATTTATTTCTTCAAAATTTAATTCATCCAATTCAACAATTAATGGTATATTTTGGGTATGCGCACCATAAATAATAAATTCGTCCTGATTAAGTTTATTTAAAAATGTATTGTATGATGCAAAATCATGTTGTAATGTCAGTGGAGCAAAAAGTATTATATTTTGAGCAATTTCTTTCAGCTCAGGAACGTATTTGAAAGCATGCGAACAAATAATTGTAGTAAAAATATTTGTTCTTTCTATAAGTTTTTTAAGTAATTTTTTATCTGCATTTTCATTATCAACTTTTATGAAGGCATAAACAGTGTCTTTAATTGTATTCATTGTGTTATAAATATGGTATATAACTTCTTTTTGCAGTGATGGATTTATGTTTGAAATATCAATAACAGTATTTTGATTTTTTTCTAATGCAATACTTAAAGTCATTATGTCTTTTAGCGTTTCTGCAAATACATTTAAATCTTTATATTTTAATAATTTATTTTTTAGCAGAATAAGTTGGGTAATTTGAGTTTCTCTGTATTGTTGGTCAACTACGTTTAAAAATGTTTCAAACGGGAGGTATCCTTCGGGTAAAGTTTTGGTATATTCTTGAACTTCAATAAAGATATCCTGTATTATCGCTTTACTTGTAGCATCAACATCTTCAAGGTCATTATCATATATGAAATTTATTGTGTCATAGTTTAAGGGTAATTTAAAATCTTTGCCGAATACAATTTTTTGGTCACTGTCGATAAGTCCGTCTGTATCAATAACTACTGTTTTTTGCTCTGATTGTTTAATTATGTTGTTTAAAAGAATATTTGAATTTTCTACGTTATTTGAGCAAATAAGAAGATTGTTTTCTAATATTGTGTTATCAACTTTTATCGGGATATTTTGTTGTGCAAGTTGTCCGAGTAAAATAGGATTTTCAGTCGGGATTATGTCAAGTAATTCTTTTGAAGGTAAAGTTGTAATATTTGCTTTAAGAGAAGGTATTGTTCCATTATAATTTTTCAATATGCCATCTTCATTGAAAGTAAAAAGAAGCTTTACAATGGCGTAATTTGAAGAATTGTCAGATTTTGTATTAATAATCTGAGCTACGTATGGAGTATTAGCATCCTCGATTATTACAAATCCTGCAAGTGCCAGATTATCAGTAACATCATACGCTATTTTTACTAAATTGTTCTTAATTTCCAATACCTTCATTTACGCTACCCTCACCTTGAAAATTATTTTACCATAAACATGCTAATTTTGTAATATATCTTGAAGTTTATTATAAATTTCAATTGTTGTTATACATATTTTCAAATCTCTTTTTACTAGACTTTTAATTGTTTCTTTATAGCAGCGCAATAAAGCTTTATTTAACCCGTTTTCTTCATTTAAAAGCTTGTGAATTTGCGCAGAATATTCTTTATCCCTTGTATTGGGTTCAATTTTGTCAGCCAAAAAGACTATTTTCTCGAACTCTGTCATATCTAATTTGCCAAGAGTATGCCATCTAATAGCTGATAAAATCTCATTATCTGTTACGTTGAAAGTTTTTTCTGCGATATATGCGCTTACCGGAGCATGCAGAGTTTTATAATTAAGCATTTCACATTCTTCTACATGCAAATTTTCATGAATTATGTTCAATAATTTTTCGTTTGAAAAACATTTTGCACAATCATGCAACAGTCCTGCAAGATAGGCTTTTTCTTGGTTCAAACCGTATTTTACTGCTAATTCTTTTGCACAATCTGCTGTGCCTAGTGTATGTAAATATCTTTCATCATTAAGATTGTTTTTTAGCCATTCAATTATTTTTGTATAATCCATTTTGATATATATAGTCCTCTACTTCTTCTGTTACAAGATTTTTAATAGATTTTCCTTCTGAAATTCTTTTTCTTAATTCTGTTGATGAAATGTCTGTAAAAGGCATTTGTGTGATTTTAAAATTGTAGCCTTTTGCTTTTAAATAATCAAGATTTACAGTTTCATTTTCTCTTATAAAAACAATAAAATCAACAAGCTTTTTTAATTTATCAGTTTCATACCAGGTTTCTATTTTTTTGAATGCATCTGTGCCTATTATAAAATGTATATTTCCGTCAATTTTGTATTGTTTATGTAATTCAAGTAATGTCAGATATGTGTATGACTTGCCTTCTCTTTTATATTCAATATTTGATATTTCAAATTTCGGATTATTTTTAATAGCAAGTTTTACCATATTATAGCGGTGTGTACACATTGAGGTATTATAATCTTTATGCGGTGGTTTATATGCAGGAATAAATATAATTTTATCAAAGTCATAATGTTTGAGTACGTATTGAGCCATTTTTAAGTGCGCATTATGAATAGGGTTAAATGTCCCTGAAAAAATACATAATTTCATAGGTAGATTATAACATAAATTTGCACAATAAAAAGCAGAACCAAAGTTCTGCTGGTAAAAATTTGTAGGGGAAAAATTAATTGGAGTTAAAATGTTAGATTAAATGTAAAGCTTGTTTATTTGCCATAGCGATAAAATTGATTTGTGCAAACAGCAAATCAGAGCGATCTTCAAATGGTTGGTTATTATTGACTGTAACTTGATTTTCATAGATGTTTTTTAATTTATCATCAATTTTTTTTAAATTCGCAACTGCCATTTTATGCCTCTCAATCTTCTTATTTTTTGCTTGTGTATATATAAAGTATATACACAAGCAAAAATTTCACTAAAGATGTAACTTGTTACATTTCTTTACAATTGATTTATAAAAGCAATATTTGTATAAGTTTTGTTTTTATATTTATATAGGGGAAAATAGGAATATTATGCTCGATAAAAATTATGTAAGTAATCAACATTTACCTCAATTTCAGGGTGTTACGCCATATCCGCAGGCAGGTCAGCAGGGACAATCTGATGTAGCAATGCAGGCTGTAAATCCGGAACTTTTAAAACAAAATGTTCAGGACAGTTACGTTGCGAACAGATTATCCGAGAATTCTGAAGATCCTAAAGCAACGTTATATACCGGTGCTATTGCGGTACCGACTTGGTTTGCGATTGCAAAAGGTATGGATTATTATGCGAAAAAATCAAGAGGTGAGTTTGAAAATACTGCACATCATACTGTCGGGCAGTTTGGTGATGATCTTACCAGCCGTGTAAAAAACAGCAAGCTTGGAAGGTCAAGTTTTGCGGCTTCTATAAATAGTGGATTTGAAAGTTTTAAAGGATTTTTGAAGAAAAATTTTGTAGACAGATTTAGAATTACAAGAGCTTTTGCATATACACCTTCAAAACCAGAGCTTGATATGGTAAAAGGTCAGGCTAATGGTATGACGGGTATGCTTTTATTTGATTATCCTCAGCATGGCGAACAGTTTGTAAAACCACTTAAATATGTTGAAGACTTAGATTGTTACGGTGCTTCAAATGCCGATATTTCAAAATGGAAAAAATTATTAGATAAAGCCGCAACTTCTGAAGCAAAAGCTGAGATTATGCAGCGTGCAGAGTTAGAAACAATTTTGCAAAATTCAAGATTGAAAAGAACCCCTGCTGAAATTGCTAAAGAAATTTCTGATTTTAAACTCTTAACTCCTGAAGCTAAAATTTTAAAATTAAAAGATTTAAAAGCTTTTGAATGGGGATATAAAAATTTTGCAGAAATGGAAGCAGTTGCTAAGAATATTCAAGAAAATATGCCGCGAGTTCTAGAGGCTTGTCATGATGCTAATCGTAATATGTTTACAAGAATTTGGGGTACAAATCACAGTGCCATGGGGCGTTTTAAAACATGGTTAATTGGTCGTGAAGTATACGCATCTGAAACTGCAAATAAAATAGCAGGGTCATTAGGAAATGTAAATTTAGCAGAAAATAAAGAATTAGAAAATGTATTGAAGAAAACAGGTTTAGATAAAAAAGTTCCAAAATCAATGTTAGGCAAATTTTTGGCTAAATATAACAACCTGGTTCTTGAAGGTGCAACAAACAGGGTTGCAGGCGGTAAGTTTGTGGCTTTAATGCAAGCTGTTTATTTAGCTGACGTTCTATATAAGACAGCTAAAACAGACGGATTTGGAGAAAAAGTTAAAACATTTGCAGAACGCTTTACTGAAATGATTGCATTCTTTGTCGCTATGCCTTTTGCAATTCAGTTAATGCATAAAGTTGGCGGTTTGCAATATGCAGGAATGACTAAAGAGCAAGTTGAAAAATATAGACAGCATTTAAAAATTCATAATGATAAAGCTATGGCTGGCGGTTTTGCCGATAAATCAGCTTGGAAAACAAGCAAAGATGCTTTAATATCGGAATTAAATGCAGGAGTTAAAAATCCTATTACAAAATTATTCAAACGAATCGGTCGTATTGTTTCAGTCGGTCTTGAACAGATAAGACCTTATGATAAAAAGGATATTGCAGATATTGCAAAAGACGGTACAAAAACATATAGAAAAGGTGTAATGAGCAAAATTAGAGATTTGTTCAGACATCCTAAGTTCGGTTTTAAACAGATGAGCGGCTATCCTATGAGAATTGTTCTAGGCATGTTTATAATTCTGCCGTTCTTAAGTAAAATTGCTGTAAAAGGTTCGCATTTAATATTTGGTAAACCTAAAAATTCAGTTTTAGATGAAGGTAAAGAACCTGAAATGCCAAATCAACAAATTCAACCAAATCAGCAACCGCAACTACCTCCGCAATTGCAACCTCAAAGCCAGTCTGCTCAACAGCAGGTTCTGCCAAATCAACAAATTAATTCTTCAAATAGTTCAACAAATTTGTTAAATCAATACAAAAACTCTAATAATCAGCAATCTGTAGCTGCTAATAATATTCAAGCACCTACAGAACCTATCAGAACATATATTCCGTCTCCGGTTGGAGTTCAGCTTCAACAAGGCAGTAACGAAGATATTACTGCTGCAGACGCTGCAATGAGACGCGCAGATTCAGCAGAACAGCAAGCTTTGCAAATATTAAAAATGAATTAATTTTTTCTGAATAACTGAATTAATCAATTAGTTGCCCTTTCCTACATTGCATGCTATAATTTTAACGGAGGGTTTTATGGTAGCTACATTTGATTATAAAGGTTTTGCAAAGGATTTAACCAAACAGGCAGAAAGTGTTATGCCTGAAGATATTGCTTTGAAGCATAAGAAGGAGTTTTTAGACAGAATCTATGATTTTACTTATATAGCTGGAGAAGCTTTTTCTAATGATGATTCAATATCAGATTCTGATACTGCAAAGGTTTTAACTCAAATGATATCAGAATGGACATTCCATAAATACGTTGATTTGTTGCGTTCGGACATTCCTTCTATATACCATGAAAGTATTTTGCAAAAAGTTGCTTATGTTGCTTTTGAGATGGGAAAAGAATCTGAATTCAGCAAGCTTTCTCATGAACAAATGCTGACTTTGGTAGAACTTCAAATTAAAAGAGCTTATGAAAAAGCTTGTAAAAATTTATTTGATAACGGGCAAATTAGCAGTGAAGCTTATAATAAGGCATTAAATCTTTCTAATGTTGATGATTATTCAAGCAAATTAGTGCATAATGTAAAGATTGTTAAAAAGAGTAGGTCTACTTTCCCATATACTGTAGCAGCTTTGGTTTGCGCTCTTTTGACTGTTGTTTTGAATATATTATATGCTGATGCACCGGATTTGATAATAATTAATCATATAATGATTGTTTTGCTATCTGTGTATATTGGTGTATATATTGGAGCTCAAGTTTTTGGCAAATAGGTAATTTGTTTAATCTTGAATTTGCTAAAAAACATGTTATAATTTAATTAGCTCTGTACGGGTGCTCATTTTGTTCCTACATTTATTTAAAAAGGGAGAATTGACTCTGACAGGATGTGAAGTATACCCGCCGATTAAAATCGCCAGCGGGAAACGGATAATCCGAGGCGTTCACCCACCTGCGAGACCACGCAGGCAACAAAATCACATCTGTAT
>CALURI010000016.1 GCA_944323135.1 Candidatus Gastranaerophilales bacterium | reverse complement strand
CAAAAAAAGAATGGCATTTATCTCCTGCATACGATTTGACTTACAGTTTTTCATTTAATGGAGAACACGCGACAACAATTAATGGCGAGGGTAAAAATCCGACTTTAGAAAATATCCTAGCTGTTGCAAAAAATATAGGACTAAAAAAAAATTTCGCAAAAGATATCGCATTAGATATTCAAAAAGAATGTTCAAAATTGTTTAATTAATCTCATCTTTTTTGTCTATTTAATCTTTAAATAGAAGTTTCTTTAAAGTTAATAATAGGTAATAGGTTTCTGGGATATTGAGACAGAGAAAATTTAATAAAAAATCAAACAGACAGCCGATTTGAGGCTGTTTTTTAGTATTGAGATGTATGGGTCTTTTCGTCTTGGATTATTCGGGGTGTCGGAAAGTTCTCAGCTTCCCGACACCTTACGGGCTTGCTCGTCAAGCCTCGCATCGCCCTACCGAAAATCTGCTTGCACTTAAGTACTCATTTCTTGCACTCTTTTGTACTAATTTTCTGTCACCCTGAATTTATTTCAGGGTCTATCCTACTCACAAAGCCTGTTTTAGCCAAGTGCAAAAAAGTGCAATTTTATTTTTACTTGCAAATTGAGATACACAAAATTATCAATGAGATTTATTTTAATAATAAATATACTTCTGTTTTAAAATAATTGGCTAGCATTTCAATTTTATCTAAAGTAATATTTATTTTACCTTTTTCAAGTTTTGAAACATAAGAATTATCAACTCCTAAAACTAAAGATAATTCTTCCCTGCTTAACTTTTTCTGTGTCCGCAGATTCTTAATATTATTTGCTAATATTTGTCTAATATCTTGACTCATTCTAAAAATTTAAAAATTCAGCTAATGTTAGATTAAAAGCCTTTGCAATATTTAATAATGTAAGATATTTAGGCTCAACTAATCCCTTTTCTATTCTGCTTATTGTAGATGGTTCAAGACCATTCTTATAACATAAAGCACTAATAGTAAGTTTTCGTTCTTTTCGTAATTTTTTTATATGGTTACCTAATTTCTTTAATTCAATATCTTGCATATATGCAATTTTAATGCTATTATGTCATTAAATTTTGCATGCGTGCAAAATTTAAAAATTTAAAAGGTTTTATAAGATATGTTCACTAAAAAGATACTTATAGATTTAGATGGCGTACTAAATGAGTATGGGAAAGAGAAATCCAATGAAAATTATATCCCTGAAATTAAGGTCGGGGCTTATGAGTTTTTAGAAACATTATCTCAAAGTGGTGAATTGTATCTTTTTACATCAAGAAACTTGATGCTTGCAACAAAATGGCTGATTAATAACAATTTAGATAAGTTTTTTAAAGATGTGACTAATGTAAAATTGCCGTCTTATCTTTATATTGATGATAGGACAATTTGTTTCAAGGGGGATTATAATAAAACTCTTAAAGAAATTGAAAACTTCAAAGTTTACTGGAAATAATATTTTTTTATATTTATATTTACCCCCCACTTGATTTCTGTCTCAAAACGAGTGATGAATGTGTTACAAATTTTAATTTATAATATAACTAAATAGATTTATAAACTAATTCTAAATTATCAATATCAATAAATTTTTTATATTCATAAGGGATATTTACGCTTAATTTACTTTTATTTTATAATATTATTGGAGAATTTATGATGTTGCAATTTAATATTACATTTAAAGGTATGCCTGATAATTACGTAAAAGTGGATAACTTTCTTTCACGATCTGCACAGCCGAAAAAAGAAGATTTCAACTGGCTAAAATCCCAAGGAGTAACGGATATTATAAACTTTAGGACGATGAAAGTTCCCGGATTGGATTATATAAAAAAAGATGTTGTTGAAAAGTCCGGAATGAAATATCATAATATTCCGACAATTTCTGCAAATCCTGAAAAAAATAGTGTATTAAAATTTCTTGATTTAATAAAAAATATTGCTCAAAATAATGGGAAAGTTCATATTCACTGTAAAGCAGGTGCTGATAGAACAGGCATGTATTCTTTTATATACAAGTCAATCAAAGGTATTGGAACAAAAAAAGAAAATATAGCTGAGTGGATTGAAAGAGGTCATAATCAAAAAAGATATCCAAATATGGTTGGTTGGACTGAAAAGTTATTAAAACAAATTCAAAAGTAATTATAAATTTAATGTTAGAAAATTTTTTTCTATTAAAGATAGTTATATTTTTGTAATATAATAATAACAGCCGGATAAAAGGAGAGGTAAATATGGGAAAGAATAGAATTGGTATTGATGTAGGCGGAACAAATGTTAAATTAGCTCTTGTAAATGATAAAGGAGAGATAAAATATTCAAATTCTGTACCTACACGTGCGGAAATGGGTTATGAATATACTGTAGAAAATATAAAACAAGCTATTTATGATTTGTTAAAGGAAACAAAACTTTCAACAAAAGATATTGAAGGAATTGGTTTTGGTTTCCCCGGACAAGTTGATTATAAAGCAGGCATTGTGAGAAATGCACCTAATATTCCCGGTTGGGTTGAAGTTCCTATTGCAAAACTTATTGAAGATGAATTTCATATTCCTACACGTGTTGACAATGATGTAAGATGTGCTGCTTTAGGTGAATTAAATTACGGTGCAGGCAGAGGATGTGAAAATCTTATTTGTATAACGGTAGGGACAGGTATTGGTTCAGGTCTTATTGTAAATGGTAAGTTAGTAAGAGGTGCTTCAAATGCAGCGGGTGAAATCGGGCATATAAAACTTCAGATGAATGATGGTCCTCTTTGCGGATGCGGAGATACCGGATGCTTGGAAGCCTTTGCATCAGGCCCTTCAATTGTTGCTATGGCAAATGATTATATTAAAGGCGGGAAATCTGCTAAATTCCGTGAAATGGCTGAAGGCGGAGCTATCACACCTTACATTGTTTGTGAAGCTGCAAAAGCAGGTGATCCTGTTGCACAAAGAATTTTCACTATTATGGGGCAATATATCGGAATAGGTATGGCAAGTGTTGTAAACCTTCTTAACCCTGAAAAAATTATTGTAGGGGGCGGTGTTGCAGATGCAGGAGATTTCTTGCTTCAGCCTTTGAAAGAAACTTTGTTGAAACGTGCAATGAAGGTTGCAGGTTCTGTTGTAGAAGTTGTTCCGGCAGAGCTTGGTAATACGGCAGGTGTTATTGGTGCAAGCCTTTTAATTGAAAGCTAGAAACGTAAACTAAAATAAAATTTTATATATCATTAGGACAAGCTTTTCATCACTGTTAAGCTTGTCTATTTTTTCCCTTTAATAATTTGAATATTCAATTTGTTTTTGCTAAAAAGTTATTATGGCAGTATACTTTTTTTACGGCGAAGAAGATTATAATATTGAGAAGGAAATCGAGAAATTAAAAAAAGGTCTTGATAAAAATTTTATTGAAATGTCTTTCAAAACTTATGATAATCCAAAATTCCCCGACTTAATTTCAATTCTGCGTTCTCAGCCAATGATGTTTGGCAAAATGCTTATTGTTATTAATTGCCTTGATTATTTTTCAAAAACTTTTGAAGATAAAGAAATAAAAGAAATTGAAAATGCTTTAGAGGGAAATAACGAAAATTTAGACATTGTTTTCGTTGCTCAATTGCCGAGAAACGAGGGGAAAAAACTTGACAGTCGTAAAAAATTATTTAAAATTTTAAAAAAATATAATGCAGTAGAATGTAATGTAATTCCGACATACAAAACTGCAGAATTGGAAAGCTGGATTATCAAACAAGGAAAAGCTAAAGGATTAAAGTTTGATAAAAATTCTCTTACTGCTATAATTTCTCAAATCGGGAATAATCTCCGTCAAATTGACGGTGAACTTGATAAATTAAAACTTTTTGCGTATCCAAGCGATACTGTAACAGAAGATATGGTGAGAGAAATTTGTATTTCAAATGAAGATTTGTTCGCTTTCTCAGATTTTTTAATGGAAAATGAAAAGGACAGGGCACTTTTAGAATACAGAAAATTGCTGGATACCAGATATCCGCTTGAAATTCTATCGACATTACAGACAATGCTAAGACGCTGGATAATTTTAAAAGCAAAAGCGCAAAGTGCTACTCCTATGGAACTTTCTCGAATGACCGGCATGCATGAGTATGTGGTTAAATTGAATTTGCAAAAATTGAAAAAAACTAATCTTAAAGATTTGGTAAAGCTTAAAGAAAATTTAACTGATGCTGAATATAGAATAAAATCAGGGCTTGCATTTGATGTTGAAAAAGAGGTGGAAAATGCTCTCTTTAGATAAACAATACCCATTTTTAATGAAATATTTTAACAACGGAATATCATCACAAAACAGACAAATTTCTCATTGTATTTTATTCTATGGTTCTGATATTCAGGCTCAATATGATTTGGCGCTTGAGGTCGCAAGAATGTTGAATTGCACGGGTAATCATACAGATACTTGTCAATGTTTGAATTGCAAATGGATTAGAGAAAATAATCACCCCGCTGTTTTGACAATTTCAAAAGTTGATAACAAACCCTCTGATGATAATTCCAAAACAGTAATTTCAATTGATCAGGCAAGAATGATTAAAAATGATTTGCTTGTAACCTCTGATTATCATAGAGTTTTAATTTTTTGCGACAAAGATAAAGAGGGAAATGTTCAAGGATTAAATCAATTAAATTTTCAAGCAGATGCTGCAAATGCGCTTTTGAAAACGTTTGAAGAACCGCCTTCTAATACAACGTTTATATTCTTAACCAAAGATAAATCCGACATGATAACAACAGTTGTTTCTCGTGCTCAATGTTTTTATGTTCCCTCTATGCAAGAGGAAGACAGGGATTTTGCATTAGTCAAAGATGCGATGGACGGGTATTTGGAATTGGAACGAAATGAAGTCCTTGATTTCAACGACAAAATTTTAGATATTACAAAAATGGTTGACCCTTTAGAAGTTTTTACTCAGATGCAAAATTATATTGAAGCGCTTTTGAAATCTAATCTTGATAATATGTCTTTAAAAATAAAACTTATTTCTGATATAAAAGCGATAGAGACAGCAAAAAAAGAATTTCGTTTAAATATAAATATTCAAACAATAGTTGAAACTTTGAGTTTTAAATTGATATTATAAATCAGTGATTAAGGAGTTTTTCAATA
Source organism: Candidatus Gastranaerophilales bacterium (assembly GCA_944323135.1). Lineage (GTDB taxonomy): Bacteria > Cyanobacteriota > Vampirovibrionia > Gastranaerophilales > Gastranaerophilaceae > Stercorousia. Next base: position 39,464 of record CALURI010000016.1, on the reverse strand, counting down.
TTCCCGTTTTTAAAAAGGTTGTTAAGTTTAGAAATATGCTCTTCCTTTTTGATAAACAAAAATCAATTTCTTTTATGTCAGTATTATCAGATTTTCCGTCAGTAAAAGTTTGAGCAATATCAAGTAAATTTTTTAGTTCAACAGCAGCACTTTCAATAATCCCGATAGTTTTTTCTCTTTCATCAATCATTCTTCAACCTCCTATATTAATATACATTAATAATAATGAGTTGTATATTACCCAAGTGGGCATTATTTTTCTCAAATGGGTGCTTTAATAATCATATAGAGTAACATTTATATATGATTAAAAATCGTTTATCCACAATAATGGGCTATAAAAGAATTAAGCCACATGAAATAGTAACTCTGACTGGTATTAGTAGAAAAACTTTATATAATATATATAATGACAAAACTAAAGGTATAGAGTTTGAAACTTTGAACAAACTTTGTTTTGCGCTTGATTGCACCCCTAATGATTTGTTCAGGTATGAGCCTGATTAAACATTTTTCATGTACTTTTGAGCTTGTTGTTTCAATTGTTCTTGTTTACACATTTTTTTCAAAAGTTTTTCTTCAGGAGTTTTTACTCTGAAAAGGTTTAGTGCCCAAACTTTTGCCATTCTTAATCCTGCTTTTGAAAATAGAGGGACTGAAATGCTTGGTTGTTTAATTGCTTTTGAAAGTTCAAAGTTATCTACTGCTAATTTAGCGTGTTCTTTCATTGCAGTTTTAAAATCTTTATAATTGCCTGATAGGACTGATAATGTAATATCAGATTTCAATTTGGTTAATCTTTTTGCCACAGTTGATGTCATATCCGGTGTAACTTTTATCATGATTATTCCTTTATTTTTTTTATTTCTTTTTTAAAAATTAGAGTAGTAATATTCTTATTATTTACATTACATTCAAATTGTTTAACGAGTGTAAAATTATTTTTTTGATAGTAATTAAAATTACATGTTGTATCAGTCCAAAGATAAATATTTTTTATTTTGTTATCAATCGCTGTTTTATAAAGTTGTGACAATAACATTTTCCCTCCGCCTTTTTGCGTGCTTATAAAAAGTCCAAGGACAAAATCGTTATCGCTCATAACTTTTTTAACTTCTTTACCTGTGTTTTCAACGTATTCAATGAGATTTAAAGCTTTTTGTTTATCATTTTCGTTTAATGATTGGATTTTATTTTTGTAGTCATTAAGTACTGAATTTTTATCAGTTTTTAATGAGGCAAAAAGTAATCCGCACAAACCTTTTTCATCCAGTGCAAAGGAAAAATCTTTGTTCAAATAATAGTATTCAAGAGTGAAATCATAAATGAATTTCTGCAAATCAAGATTTTCAGATTTATACAAATCACCCCAGACAAGATGTGATATCTTTGATGCTTCTTTTATATCGTCAGTTAAAAATTTTCTGATTATCATATAAGAAATTTTCCGTTTTCATAAATCAGTTTGTCATCAGCGTATATTGCGGAATTATACTTCATATTTTTAATCATATCCCAGTGAACGCCTGAAATATTTTTTCCGCCTGTTTCAGGATAAGATGCCCCGACTGCCATGTGGATTGCTCCGCCTATTTTTTCATCAAATAGAATATTGCCTGTGATTTCTTGAATTTCGTCATTTGTACCGATTGCAATTTCGCCTATGCCTTTAGAGCCATCATCTGTGTTAAGCATTGCTTCAAGAAAATCTCGGCCTGTTTCAGCATCAAATTTTACAATTTGACCGTTTTCAATCCATAAATGTACTCCTGTCGCAGAATTACCTCGATAGTTTTGCGGGAAATCAAAGTAAATTTCTCCGTTAATATCATTTTCAACCGGAGATGTGAAAACTTCTCCGTCAGGATAATTATTTATTCCGGAACAGCTAATCCATTTCCTGCCTTCAATATTAAATGTTATATCTGTTTTTTCACCTGTAATTCTGATTTTTTTGACGTTATTTAGATAATTTGCCCATTTGGTTTGTTTTTCATCAAGCTCTTTTAGTTTAGCAACAGGATCTTCTAAATTTAAGTAGCAAGAATTAAACAAAAATTCCGAATATTCATCAAATGACATTTTGGCTTCCTGTGCAAGAGCATGAGTCGGAACATCTGCAACAACCCAAGAAGCTTCCCCTCTTGCGGTTCTGTCCATAAGTAGTTTTGACAACCCTTGAGATGCTTTTGAACGTCTTGCAAGTTTTTTCATATCTGCCCGTGCCATATTTTTTGTGTTCATAGGAGCACCTATTGATATGAATTTATCAACTTTTTCATATTCAAGTTTTACAATCGGGTCTATGTAGTCAAGCTGTTCATCTGAAGCGTATTTGATAAAAATATCAGACATATCTTCAAAAGATGTTCTTAAAATCGGGTGAGCACCTTTTTGGATAACACGTTTATAAACAGCTTTTACCAAATCTTTTGCGTAAATACTTGTAGCCCTTATTTGTACAAGATCGCCTTTTTGCACGTTAGTTGAATAATCAACAAGAACTTCTGCATATTTTTCCCAGATTGTTTTTTGCATGATGTCTCCTATGAAATTTATTTGTGTAATGAAGTTCAAGCTTATGCTTATTTTAGCTAAGAATAAATAAGTTTTTTACCAACTCCTGTATGGTGGGTTAAGCGGCTACGCTTACTTTAGCTAATACTAAATAAGTTTTTTACCAACTCCTGTGTGGTGGGTTAAGCGGCTACGCTTACTTTAGCTAATACTAAATAAGTTTTTTACCAACTCCTGTGTGGTGGGTTAAGCGGCTACGCTTACTTTAGCTAAGACTTAGTAAGTTTTTTACCAACTCCTGTGTGGTGGGTTAAGCGGCTACGCTTATTCGTCTTGTAATGATTCGTGGCCTGATTTGTGAGTTTTTAAAAGTACGCCGCGTTTAGATGTTTGGATAAATTCAATCATTTTTTCAATGTATTCATTCATAGGAATTTCTGCTTTAATTTTTTCAATTGCTTGAGTTGTATTATATTCTTCAGAAATTAAAAGCTTGAAAGCTTCGTTTGTAGCTGTTCTGATTTCTTGAGAAACCCCTCTGCGTTTCATTGCGATTACGTTTAGTCCGCGTGGAACAGGCGGTCTTCCTTCTCCTTTTGAGTATGGCAGAATATCTTGACGAGAAGCAGAAAATCCGCTAATGATTGCCATATCACCAATTCTTATATTTTGGTGGAATACACTCATTCCGCCAACAAATGCGCCAAAACCGACATGAACATGTCCGCCTAAAGTTACAAGGTTTGCTAAAATAACTTCATCAGCTAGAACGCAGTTATGTGCAACGTGAGAACCTACCATTAGTAAACATTTTTTACCGATTCTTGTTGTAAAGTCACCGCAAGCTGCACCTCTGTGAACAGTAACATTTTCTTTAATAATTGTGCCGTCACCGATTACAACTTTTGTCGGTTCTCCTTTATAACCCAAATCTTGAGGTTCTGAACCAATTGTTGCAAATGGAGAAATTGTACAATCATCGCCAATTTCTGCGAATTCAATGTGTGCATTTGAAATAATTCTTGTTCTGTGCCCGATTGTAACATTTTCACCGATAACAACATAAGGTCCTATAATTGCATCATCAGCAATTTTAGCTGTCGGATGTATAATTGCGGTTTTGTCTATCATAATTTCCTCTCTTTTCTTTAACTATAAAAATTATTATAGTACAAAGCCGAGGAATTCTCTATATTTTAATATTAATTTAATACGTGAATCTAAAATTCAAATAATTTTTTTGTATCATAAGGTAATGGTATTGGAGTTCCGTTTTTCCAATTCTCATCAAGGTAATCGTAAGCTTTATTTAAATTTCGTTCAAAAATATCAAAAACTGTTTGATTATGGTATTCTGCGCAAGTTCTTATTAAAAAAGAATAAACATTTTGTGCTTCTTGTGCATCTAATACTTTACAAGACATATCTCTTTCAAACAATGATGGCAATGCTGTAAATTGAAGCATTGTGTATAATTCTTTTTTTATTTTAGAAGGTTTATTTACCAAATCTTTTTTTACTTCTATTAAAGAATTAATAATAGCAAGATAATATGTATTTGCCATTTTTGAACTTTCATTGTTATCAGGAGAATAATTCTCATCTATAAATATTCTTGTATATTTACTTAATTTTTCTCTGTTGATGTCATTTAATTCATTTTTATGTGGGTAATATGTCATTTTAAAATCTAAATCAGATGTGTCTATATTATTTTCTTTTGCCCATTTGAAAAATTTCTTTTGAAATCTTGCGGGAGTTATGTTTATAATAAATGACATTTCATTTTCTTCTTTTACCTTTTTCCAAGCGTATTTCATGTTTTTTGAAAATGATTTTCTTGCCCATTCATTTGCTTGCCAAAAGCTTTTTAATATTGTCATTTGTCTTTGAGATAAATTGGTCGGATCTGTTCCGATTTTAAAATTATTTTCTCCGTTTTTTTTCATAAAAGCAGAAAGTGCCGATTTAATTTTATCAGCTCCAAAGATGTTCCAAGCTTTATTTAAAACCCTTCTTAATTCCTCTGCTTTTTCAGGGTTGTTATGATAAAATTCTTTTTGTCTTTCGGACATGTTATAAACACGTTCAGGATTTTCTTCGTAGTATTTTTTTAACCCTTCCGATATTTTTTGTTTGTGTTCGGCAGAAAGAGGACCACGTTTTATATATACAGGTTCGCCTTGTTCAATTTGAGCTTTTCTGTCTAATGCAGCAAGACGTTTTTCTGTTATTTCACGAGTAAGACGTTCATTATATTGCGGATCCGAAAATTTTAAGATATGTCCGTAATCTCTGTCAACTGTCGGAATATGAAGTTTTCTTATTGTGTGGTACAAATCTGTTCCATTTGTATATTTTTTTAGGTCGTTAAGAGAAAATCCTTCTCCCCAATATAATTTTAAAAGCTGAAGTGACAAATCTTCTTCAGGGTCAAAAATTTCTATTTCACCTTTTTTGATGCTGTCAAAAATAGTGTTTTTACTAAATTTTACGTCATTTTCCGATAATACGTCCTTAAATTCAGGAAATTTTTCTTTTACTTCTTTCAAAGAAAAACATTCTTTTAAGCTGGAATAGAACTTTTTATGAATATCAATTAAAGTTTCTCCTTCTTTATTTCCGCTTTCCAAAATCATTCCTGCCCATTCTCTGATATTTGGCGGGTAAAGGTTTGATTTTTTTTGTGCAAGAATATCTAATCTTTCTATTGTTTTTGCAAGGTCAAGACTGTAACCTCCGGTAAATGACAAATATTGGGCAGTAGTCGGAAGATAAGATTTTGTCTGAGCTATATTGTTATTACTAAAGTTTTGGAGTTGTTTTTTAATATTGTGTTGAATGTTTGTATTATTAATATTGTATGGGGTAATTTTTGGAATTTGCATAATTTTATTTTCTCCTGATGGGTAAAAAACTGTAAAAAAATTTTTTTGCTATAAAAAGCAGGTTAACAAACCTGCTTTTTATAGTTATAAGATTAAAATAATAATTATTATTTTAATGCAAATGTCATATCTGCTTCAACACAGATTTTTCCGTCAACTTTACCAGTTCCGTGAGCTTTGCAGACAGGACCTTTTACTTTTGTAAGTTCAATTTCCATATCAAATCTGTCACCTGGTCTTACGATATTTTTAAATCTGACACCGTCAATTCCTGCATAAAGAGTTAATTTACCTTTAAATTCAGGCATTGTCATCAAAACAGGTGCTGAACATTGTGCCATTGCTTCTAATTGTAAAACTCCAGGCATAATTGGATTATTTGGGAAATGCCCTTGGAAGAATTGTTCATTCATTGTCATGTTTTTGTAACCTTTAGCATATTTGCCGGGTACACATTCTGTAATTCTGTCAACAAGTAAAAACGGATAACGATGAGGTATCATTTCCATAATTTGCATTGTGTCAAATTGCAAAACTTCTTCTTTAATTTCTTCTGTCATATTTACTCTCCTTATTTGCATTCAATTAATTTATCTTTTAACATCTTTGCTGTTTTAATGTGGACAGCATGTCCTGCTTCTTTTGCAAGAATTTGGCATTTCATATTTAACGGGTTTATTCCTGTTAAATATAAATCGCCGATTAAGTCTAAAATCTTGTGTTTTAAAGGTTCGTTATCCGAGCGTAGGTCTGATGTGTATCCATCTTCTTTTAAACCCAAAGTATTCTCTATCGTAACACCTTGTGCAAAACCAAGCATTTGGAATTTTCTTAAATCCTTGTAAAATCCAAAAGTTCTGGCTTCAATAATTTCTTGTTTATTTTTTGAATTATAAGCAGCCCACCGCCTTGTCAAATCCTGATGGTCATAATTTACGGCATAAGATATATAAAGTTCGTCTGCCGGTAAAATTACAAGACTTGTTTTACCGTTTAAGTAATACACAGGTTCTGATACTGTATAATGTTTAGGTTTTTCAAACAAGTGTTTTTCAATTCCGGCTTTTTCAAAAAGTTCTACCCATTTTTTAGAACTTCCGTCAAGTGCAGGAACTTCCATTTCATCCATACAAATATCAATACTGTCAATCCCGCAGAATGCAAGGGCTGCAGTTAGATGTTCTGTTAACATGACTTTTGATTTGTTATCGCCGAGAACTACACAATGATCTGTTGCAAGAACATTGTCTAAACAAGCATCAAAAGGTTCTCCGCCTTTGACAAAATAACGTATTTTACCTGTCTTGGACGGAAAAAAATTGACAGTGCACGGTTTATTTTTCATTAAACCGTTACCTGAAATAGATGTTTCCTTAAGAATTGTGGTCATGATTAATATTGTCCTCAAATTCTTTTAAAAGCGGTTCATATTTTCTGAATTTCGCAAAAATTTCCTGAGCATCTTTCATTGTTTTAAGTTGTTTAATGAAATCTTTTCTCGGCATTGCTGGAATACCAACAACAATTGATTTTTCAGGGAATGATTTTGTAACACCTGCTTTTGCGGTAATAATCGTGTCAGAACCTATTTCAATATGGTCTGCAAGTCCTGCTTGTCCTGCAATAACTACTCTGTCGCCGATTACGCAGCTTCCTGCAATACCAACTTGAGATACAATTAAACAACCTTCGCCAATTTTACAGTTATGACCTATCATTACCAGGTCATCAATTTTTGTGTTATTGCCGATTGTTGTATTTTCAATTGTTCCTCTGTCAATTGTTGTATTTGCACCGATTTCAACATTATTGCCTATAACTACTGAACCTATTGATGGAATTTTAAAGATTACATGTTTTGTATTTGTCTCTTTAATTTCTCCGTCTTTTCTCGCTTGTTCAATGTTATCAGGGTTTTCTGTTACAAAGCTGAAACCGTCAGCTCCAAGAGATACTCCGTGATGTAAAATTACATCATCCCCAACTTGTACTCTGTCACCGATATTTACATTTGCGTGGAAGAAGCAGTTTTTACCGATTTTTACATTACCGCCGATATATGAATTTGCAGCAATTTTTGTATTGTCGCCGATAACTGCATCATGAGAAATTACAACATTCGGACCTATTTCAACATTTGTTCCTAATTTTGCTGTTTCATCAACAACTGCTGTTGGGTGAACCCCTTTATAAACTCTTGGTGCTGAATAGAAAAGGTTTAGGAGTTTCATCATTGCTAATCTCGGCCTTTCAACTTCTATTGTTGTCAATCCGTCAATTTGAACACCTAATGGTACAAGAGCAGCTTTTGCTTTTGATTTTGTAAGGTTTGCAATTTCTTCTTCTCCAAGTGCTAACGCAAGAGTAGTTTCATCAGACAGCAATGGCGGTGCAATGTTTGTAATTTTTACATCTTGTGCTTTTGTAAGCATACCACCTGTTAATTGTGTAATTTCTTCCAATGTAAAGGTTTTCATATATTCTCTCCTTTGTGTTTAATTATTTTATTTTTTTCGTGAAGATTTGCTGCATCATTCCAAACTTTTAAAATTGTACTGTGTAAGTCATTCCAGTTAGGATTATTCAGAGTTATCATTGATATTAAATCTTCTTTTGTTAGTTTTTCTAATTCTTTTTTTCTGATAATTGCTTCTGCAATGTCATCATAATTTTCATAATAAGCAAGTTTATTTGTCGAAAATTCATTTTTATAAATATCGTTAATTTTATTTTTAATTTCATGCATATGCATTAAAAGATTTGATGTTATGCCTATTATTAAATTTTCATCAGGTTTGTCAAAAACTATATAAACATATCCGCTCATAATTATTTCTCCTTTTTTATGAACTCCTATGCTTTTTGCATTTTTTCAATTGTTTTTGTAGTGGATTTGCCTTCTACAAAATCAATGAATTCTACTCTGATCCCGTTTTTTTTCATAATATCTGCTTCCGGAAGAGTTTCCATAGTATAATCTGCCCCTTTTGTATAAACATCAGGTTTTATTTCATCCAAAAGAGCACGAGGACTATCTTCATCAAATAATACCACATAATCTACACATCTCAAAGCACTTAATATTTCAGCGCGGTCATTTTCATTATTAATTGGACGTGTTGGACCTTTTATACTTTTTACGGATTTATCAGAGTTTAACAAAACAATTAAATAATCAGCAAAAGATTTTGTTTTTTCGAGATATCTTACATGACCGATATGCAAAATATCAAAACATCCGTTTGTTGTTACGACTGTTTTACCCGAATGATGAATAACATCTATTAATGTTTTAATATCTTTTCTTTTTACTAACATATCCCTGTTCTCTTAAAACATATTGTACCAAAAACAGGCAAGAAAATCGTTAGGTTTTAACAAAAAGTAATATTAAAACTTTTATTAATTCGGATAAAAATTTTTTAGCCTAATTCATTTAGAATTTTCCCAAGAACATTACTGCAAACTTCCCCGAGTTTGTATGTACCTTCTTTTATTTTCGGTGATTTTTGATTGTAATATTTTTTAAGCCTAGCTTCAAGAATATCTTTTTGGATGTCATCATAACGTGTTGGGATTTTATCAAATTTTCCAAGAATTTTCATTTTATTTTCTCCTTTTATTTTGTAAAGAAGAAACAAATTTAAAATTGCGTTTTATGATAAGTTTTAATAAAAAATATTTATAATTGTATATTTAAGCTATTTGGCAGGTTTGTTCCAACATTTCAAATGTTGAACGAGGCATTTCAAAATCTTTGTGGTTTACTTTTATGCCGTTTAACTCTGCGTATTCATTTTGAATATTTTTTTCTTCGTTCCCATTTTGTATTTGTTTTTCATTCATAAAAAAAATTTACCTTTCTAAAGTCTGGTTAAAATCCCCAATATCAGGTAACCGTTTAATAAATTTATTGTCTTAAATATCCGTTAATCCGGGGTTAGTAAAATTTCTTCTCAACAAGATATCTTAAGTATATATATTATACATTAAAAAAATTATTTTGAATACAACCTTAGTGGGTAATATTTAAATAAATTAATATTTCATAAAAAAGACCGCATTAGCGGTCTTTTTTATGCTATCTGTAATGTTTGTTCCAAATAATCTGATGTTAATCTCGGTACATCAATATCTTTTTTTAATTCCTCAAATTTTTTTACGGTATCTTTTTGTACCTTTTGTTCTTGTTTTCTTTCATTTTTTTTCATTGTAATATCCCCCAATATTTTCCCTATAATTATAAAAATTTTAAAGGCAAAAAAATTGCGTGAATATTTATATTTTGTTAACAAATGTTAAATGTCTTTTAAAAGTTTGCTTTCTCCTATTTTTGTTGCAGGATTAACAAATCCTTTTAAAAATTTTGGAATTCTTCTGTATACTCTTGGTTTTCGATTATAATCAGGGAAACCTGAATTTAATCTGTCTTTAATTAGATTTTGAGCTCTTTCGGTTGAGGGGTTTTCTATAACTGTTTGTGCCCAGCCTTTAGAAAGAGGAGTAATTGTTAATTTTGATATTTTCATTTAGTATAAATCCATTTCGATAAGTTTTTTACAAATTCTGACTGTGTTTAGTGCTGCTCCTATTCTTAAATTATCTGCAACACACCATAAAGAAATTCCGTTATTGAAGGCAAGATTTTTTCTAATTCTCCCGACAAATACAGGATCAACACCTGAGGCATCTCTTGTTGTCGGATATTCAAAATTATCCGGATTATCAATAACTTTTACTCCGAATGAATTTCCCAATATTTCACGAACTTCATCAGGAGTAATCGGATTTTCAAATTCAATGTCAACTGCTTCTGAATGCCCGTTATAAACAGGAACTCGTGCCGCTGTACAGGAAATAGGTAAATCTTGAGGAAGATGAAGAATCTTTTTAGTTTCATTTACAACTTTCATTTCTTCTTTTGTATAACCGTTGTCCAAGAATACGTCAATTTGCGGAATTACGTTGAAGGAAATCGGTTTTTTGAAACATTTATTTTCAAATTCTTCATTTGCCAAAGTTGCTTTTGTGTTATCTGTTAATTCATTTATTGCCGCTAATCCTGCACCTGAAACGGCTTGATATGTTGATACAATTAATCTTTTCATGGGATTTTTATCAATTAACGGTTTTAAAACGAGCATTAATTGTGATGTTGAACAATTCGGATTAGCAATAATTCCTTTATGTTTTCTTAAATCTTCATCGTTTACATAAGCAATTACAAGCGGAACATCTTTTTCCATTCTGAAAGCTGATGAATTGTCAACCAAAACACCGCCTCTTTTTACTATTTCGGGTGCAAATATTTTAGATGTGGAAGCTCCTGCAGAAGCTAAAACTATATTAACACCGTCAAAACTTTCAGGTTTTGCTTCTTCAACAGTGTAGGTTTTTCCTTGAAATTCCAATTTTTTACCTGCGGATTTTGCACTTGATAGGAATTTTATTTCGTTAAATTCAATTCCTAATTCATCAATAATTTTTGTAATTTCTCTGCCTACAACGCCTGTTGCACCTAAAATTGCGATATTTGGTTTTCTCATGTTTCCTCCCCAAATTTGTATTAATATATATAAACACAAATACATCGAGAGGTTAAGCTTATGTAAAGAAATTTAACTACCATAAGTTTTCTTTATCAATTTCCCAGCCGTTACGCATGATTTTTTCAAAACAATAATAACCGTTTCCGTTTTTGCTGCAATCAGCATTAATTTCTTCATCAGATTTATCGTGTCCGGCAGGTATAAATCCTTTGTCTGAAAATTCAAATATATAAATATCTTTACCTAAAGTATTAGGGAGTTTTTTACCGTTTATATCAACATATACTTTTAAAACACCACTTCCATTGTGGGTTGAAGCATCTAAATTTACGGAATAACCATCAATAGTATTAAATACTACAATATTTGTTCCAATGCCGTTATGATAATTGAGAGAATTACCATTTAAATATTTTGTTCTTTCATCTGTCCAACAACCGGGTTTATTGTCAAAGCATTCATTGGTAATTTTAATATATGGTTTCAAAGCTGTTTTGTACCATGTCTGTATAGATATTGAATCGTTATCTTGAATTTCATTTAATGATGAATAATCACCATCTTGTTGTACTGTAAACAACAATGCTTGTGACATTACAGAATACATTTTTTTTAATTGAGTTACTGCAACTTTGCTTCTGTAATTTGCAATTAAGCTTGGCATTGTCATTGCCGCAACAACACCAATAATACCTAAAGTAATTAATACTTCTGCTAAAGTAAAACCTGCTACCCCCTTATTCCAAAAGAGTTTTGCGGGGGGGGGGCAATTCTAAATGCTCTCATATTCATAACTTTCGCCTCCTGATTTTCCCGACATGTTTATTATTTACGATTTACATGATATTGTCAAGTCCATAGACAAAGTCGTTTTTTTCGGCAACATGTTTTATCGCAAGCAAGACGCCTTGCATATAACATTTTCTGTCCATTGAATCGTGACGGATTGTCATAATTTGACCTGATGAACCGAAAATTACTTCTTGTGATGCGATATATCCTGGCATTCTGACAGAATGTATATGGATATTGGAATATGAATTTCCACCTCTTGCACCTTCTATTGTTTCTGTTTCCGGACAATTGTTTTTTGCAAAATCGTCTTTAACTTCTGACATCATTGATGCTGTTTTAATTGCTGTTCCTGATGGTGCGTCTTTCTTTTGATTGTGGTGAAGTTCTATAATTTCTGCATTATCGAAGTATTTTGAAGCTTGGCGTGCAAACATCATTAATAGAACCGCACCTGTTGAAAAGTTTGGAGCGATTAAACATCCTGTATTTTTTTCTTTGGAAAGTTTTTTCAAATATTCTATTTCATCATCTTTAAGACCTGTTGTACCTATTACAATTTTTATTCCGTTATTTAAACAGTATTTTGCGTTTTCAAAAATTGATTTTGGTTGTGTAAAATCTACTAAAATATCAATTTGACATTTTTTATGAGCTTCTTCAATCGTTTTAAATTCTGCTCCTGCAATATCAATTTGAGCAACAAGTTCCGTATCGGGGCAAGTTGTAACAGCTTCAACAACTTCTTTTCCCATTTTCCCTAATGCTCCGCAAACTGCTACTTTTATCATAAAATTTTCTCCTTATTTTTAAATTAACTTTATCATAAAAAAATTTTTCTGTGATAAGATTAATATGGATTAGTTAATAAGGAGAGAAAATATGGCAGATGCAAAACTTTTAGCAGCTATTGAAAGAAGTGACACTGAACAATTACAGATTTCTATTAGCGAATATAAGGGAAAAAGTTATTTAAATATGAGAATATTTTATACAACTGATGATGGCGCAACTTGGCTTCCTACAAAAAAAGGTGTAACTTTTACTCCCGAACAGCTTGATTTGTTGGAAGAAGCTATTCAAGATGCAAGAAAAGAATTCATGGCTGAAGAATAAATCTGATTTTATATAGATTTACGTTTTTATATTCAAGGAGAAATTTTGAGTAAATACGCATCAGCACTTGTTAATATAAAAGGTTTGGGGGTTAAGACATTCAGTTATTTAATCCCTGATGATATGAAGGATAAAATTCAAATCGGACAAGCTTTGCTTGTCCCTTTTGGCAGACAGGGGCTGATTAATGCTTTTTGTGTAGGATTTTCTGATTATTTGCCAGGTGATTTCAAGGTTAAAAAAATTAGTAAAATTCTTGATGAAACTTCGCTTTTTTCAATTGATTATTTGAAGTTGCTTGAATGGGTTGCAAATTATTATTGCTGTGATTTGGTAACGGTTTTGAATGCTGCAATCCCTATGAAGTTAATTGAAAAGGCTTCAAAAACAGAACAGTTAGTGGAATTTGTAAAATATGAGGGTGCAACAAAAAGACAAATTCAAGTTTTAGAATTGCTTGAAAAATCGGGGAAAATGCCTCTTATTTTATTTGAAAAATACGCAAAAACAACAAGGGCTACTATAAAAAAACTTGAGCAATCAGGTTGCGTAAAACTTATTCAAGAAGAATTATACCGAAATCCGCTTGATATTTTGCAGATTACTGAAAGAGAAGCTTTATTTGAACTTTCAGGCGATCAAGAAAAAGTTTATGAAGGCATTAAAAGAATTATAGAAGTTCAGATGGCAAGTGGGCAACAAGGTGAGAAAGTTATTGAAAATAAATTAGTGCATAGCTTTGAAAATAGACTGACCCCCTGTCATCTGTCCGGCGGGGAGCAGCAAAATGAGCTGATTTCAGAAGAAAAACAAATTGATAATAGTAATAAACCTCCTGAAATTTTATTACATGGTGTTACAGCATCCGGAAAGACAGAAGTTTATTTTAAACTCATAGATGATACGATTAAAGCAGGAAAAAACGTTCTTTTCTTAGCTCCTGAAATTGCGCTTGCATCACAATTAACAAAACGTCTTGCCAAAAAATTTGGAACGAAAGATGTCGCAATCTGGCACAGCAGTATATCAGACGGCGAGCGATATGATGTTTGGCAGAAACTTTATAAAGATGAGATAAAAATTCTTGCAGGTGCTCGTTCTGCTGTTTTTGCACCTTTAAAAAATATTGGTTTAATAATTATTGATGAAGAACACGAAGGGGCTTATAAGCAGACTACTCCTGCTCCGCGATATGATGCAAGAATTGTCGCGAGAAAGCTTGCAAAATTTCATAATTGTCCGCTTCTTTTAGGTTCTGCAACTCCTGATATTTCAACATATTACCGAGCTGTTAATTCAGGTAATCTTTTTGAACTAAAAAAAAGATACAATGATGCAAAAGTTCCGCCTGTTACTGTTATTAATATGCAAGAACATGGAAGAGCTGCTTATAAAAATGTTATTTCAATTCCTTTGCAGACAGAAATCAAAGAAACTCTTGCAAAAGGACAGCAGGTAATTTTATTAATAAATCGACGAGGATTTTCGACATTTACCCAATGTCAGGCATGCGGACATGTGATTGAATGTCCTAATTGTGCTATTCCGATGATTTGGCATTCTAAAGATCAGATGCTCAAATGTCATTACTGTAACCATAGTGAATATTTCCCTGATGTATGTCCAGAATGCGGTTCTGATGCTTTCAAAAACAGCGGTACGGGAACTCAAAAAATTGAACAATATGTAAAAGATATTTTCCCTGAAAATAATGTTGAACGTATAGATAGTGATATTTTAGTCCGTAAGGGTGAACATATAAGATTGTTGGAAAAATTCCAAAAAGGCGATATTGATATTTTGGTCGGAACTCAAATGATTGCAAAAGGTTTGGATAACCCAAATGTAACGCTTGTCGGAGTAATTTCAGCAGATGCAAGCTTTAATTTGCCTGACTTTAGAGCGTCAGAAAGAGGTTTTCAACTGCTTACGCAGGTAGCGGGCCGTGCAGGGAGAGGAGAATTTGCAGGGAAGGTTTTGTTCCAAACTTATAACCCTGATTTTTATGCACTTGAAAGCGCAAAATCCCAAAATTATACAGAATTTTATGAAACTGAAATTGCTGCACGTAATGAATTTGATTACCCGCCTTTTAGCCAGATTATAAGGTTGGTTTTAAGCTCTGTTAATAACTTCCGGGCTGAAAAATCTGCACAAGAAATTGCTTTGCGTCTGTGTATGATGATTGAAAAGTTTGGAATTTCCGAACGGTTGGAAGTTCTTGGTCCGACTCCTTGTGTTATTGAAAGAATAAATGGTCAGTATCGCTTTCAAATCCTTATTAAAAATAAACTTGATATGAAAGGTCATCAATTTATTTCAGGATTTTTGAATAAAATAAGTTTGCCCAAAGATATAAAAATGGTTGTTGATGTTGATCCTTTAGATATTTTGTAGTTTGCGGGCGGTTAATTTTTATTTTATGTGTAATGATATAAATAATACTAGCATTATGAGTGCTGAAATTACGAGTGATACTCCTGTAAAAATCCAGTAAAATGAAATTCTTTTTTTATGAGTTTTGCAGACCATAACAGAAGATTGTTTTTTCAACTTTGTCTGGGTTTGCTTCTTGGATTTTGTTGATGTTTTTTCTTTTGTGGAGGTTTTTGTTTTAGCTTCTGTGTATTTTTCTGTAAGGCTTTTTTTAGCTTTTTTCCCTGTTACAAGAAGCTCTGTATCATAGTGAAGTTTTAATATATCAGTGCTTGCGTTTTTGTTGTAGACTGCATAATTGATTGCAATTTCAAATGCTCTTTTAAGACATTCAAGAGCTGTTATACCGTCTTTTTTTACGGAAGATGAATGAACTGCATTGTTGCCATGTTTTTTTAGAAAATATAAATCCGTAATAAACTCTTGTTCTTGAATATTACCGTTTGAACAGTCTTTAAGAGTTGCAAGCATATCATCATAAGTTTTTTCGACAGTGCGATTTTTACCCAGCACTTTTTTGCAGACGTTTTCTCCAAAACGTCTTGTCTGCCCCATACATTGCTCAAAATATTCATCTCTGTATAGTTCTTCGGCTTCATTAATTATTTGAAATAGGTTTTTGTCAATTTTTTTCAGAAAATTGAAATTTGTATTCATATAAAAATAATATCACATCAATTAAATATGTGTTTGAGAATTTATAATTCACTTACCATTTTGTAAATATATTTTAGCTTTTTATCATCTAATCTTGAAGTAATATTATAAATTTGTTCTAAAATTTCTTCTCTTGATATTTCATTATTACAGTCAAAAAATTCACTAAAACTTGTGTTTAAAACTTTACTCAGCCTTTCAAGCAATTCGCAGGAAGGAAAGCTTTTTGCTGTTTCAATAAAAGAAATATGCCGTGGTGCAACATTTACAAGTTCAGCTAATCCTTCTTGTGTAAGCCCTCTTTGTTTTCTTATTTTTTTTAAATTTTCTGCAAAAATTTTTTTTAAACTCATATAAGCCTTTTTTAATAATGATAAGAGTAATTTTTATATATTAACAGGAAATTAAAAGTAATATATTTATATAAAAGATAATAAAAAAAGAGGTTTTTATGATACAAGATTTCTATTTATCTCTGTTTCTTCCTTCCAATAGAACTATTAAATCAAACCAATACAAATCGGCGTTTACTTTAGCCGAAGTTTTAATAACTATTGGTATAATTGTAGTGCTGGCAGTGTTGACTTTGCCTTCCTTAATCTCGCATCACAAAATGATCGAATCTGTTAATCGTTTAAAAAAACTTATTCAGTATTAAATCAGGTATATAAAATGGGAGAACTTGATTACGGTGAAATTGAAAATTGGGACTGGAATTTATCAACTAAAGATTTTTTTAATAAATATTTTGTACCATATCTTAGTATTACGGAAAATTGTGAAGTGAATCAAACATCAGCATGTTGGAATGACAGCGGTACAATTTACTATCTAAACGGGAATGATAGCAGGCAAGTAATTAAAAGTAATAGTTATGCAAAGGTAAAATTAGTTGATGGTACTTTGCTGGCTTTCCAAAATCAGTCGGAGCATGCACATTTTTATATAGACACTAATGGCAAACGCAGACCAAATATGTATGGTAAAGATATTTTTGTAGTTACAATAACTAAAGGTGTATTTAAAGAAAATAATAGGCATGACATTTCGCACGCTGGCTTGTGGTTATATGGTACAGGAATGAGTCTTGATGTGATGAAGTCAAATTGTAAAAATCACTCTGAAGGATTGTTGTGTGCTGCATATTTGTATTTTAACAACTGGCAGATTCCACAAGATTATCCAAGATATTGATGTTCAAATTGCAATAATATAATTGCGGATTAACCTATTTTTGTTAATCCGCAATTAAAAATGAATTTATATATTTAATTAAAGAGAAATTCTGCCCGGAACTACAACTCCGCCTTTCAAATTCTTTTTGTAGAATTCTACGTGTGGTTGAAGTACACTGTCAAGAACTTCTGGGAATGATTTATTGCCCATAATTGTTTCAACGATTTCTTGGTAAACTGTTGCAAATGCTCTTAATTGAGTTAGTGTTCCTGCTGCTTCAGGAGTTAAGCCCATTTTATGAGTTTTTACAGTTTCTAAGAAGAATGCACCTGTTGAAGTGTAAGATTTTGTTAATGCTTCAATATAGCTTTCAGCATTTTCTCTGCATACGCCGTTATCTTGAGGAACAGTTAGTGCAAATGCAAATTTGTTTGCAGGGTTAAAATGAGCTTCTGCTGAATGGTGCATTGCATCAGGAACTTTTGCAATCTGTTTTAAAGTATCTTTGACAGATTCATTTTGCATTTGAGCATTCCAATATACTGTGTTTTCAAAAATTGAACCCATATATTGATGAACTGATGCTGAAATACCGTTCATTTTAGCGTGTGCCCAGAAAATACCTTCTTTCAATGCATCGTTAATATCTAAATCAGCTGTTAAAGATTCTGTTGAAACATCTTGTGCTGCATTTAGCATTTTTACCATATCTTCTTTTTTCATCCCTGCATAAGCAAGTGTGAATAAAGCGTGATCATCAAATGCTGAAAAACGTCCGCCTACGTCATCGTGAATAAATAAGTCGCCAAGCCAACCTTTTTCATTTGATGTTCTTCTAAGTTCACTTTTTTCTGCATTTTTATCAGTTACGGCAATAAAGTGTTTGTGAGCTGATTTTTCAGCATCTTCTTGAGATTTTCCTTGAGCTTTGTATGCATCAATTAACATATCTAAAACTCTTAAAAATCCGTCTTTTGTTTCAAATGTTGAGCCTGATTTTGAAGCAATTAAGAAATTTGATGTTGTTACATCATTTTCCAATCTGTATAAAAATCTTTCTAAACTTGCGGAATCAACATCAGAATAAAATTCTACTGAATCATGGCAAATATTTAGACCATTGATTGATAACATGTGTTCAACAGTGTGTTTTGAACCGCCGATACCCATTACGCTAAGTTTTTTAGCACCTGTTTGAGATTTCAATTTATCTGCAAGTGCATAAATTTCGTCAACTCTTTTAGCTTGTTCCTGAGGTAAATTTACCCAGTTTAAGAATTGACCTTGTTTGTTTGCACGAGATGAAAATTCATTTACAAATTCAGCGACTTTAGATGAATATTCACTGAAATCGATGCCTGTGAATTTTACTGTTACATTTGAATTTTTAGTTAACATAATAACCTCTTTCTTTCGTAATAAATTTTACATACAATATTATACTAAAAAAGTACGAATTAAAACAGCTTTATGATTTTTTGAGGGATAAATTTATCGAAAAATATGTTATAATTAGAATATAAAGAATAATATTATTTTGGAGTGTTTTAAAAATGATAGATTATGACAGTTTGCTTGAAAAAATCCCGAAAGTAAGAAAAATTCTTGATGATGGTTCAAATAGTATTTTATATCATTATACAAAACCCGAAAAATTACTCAGTATTCTTGAATCTGGTATAATCCGTTTTTCAAACGCTCTGTATCTTAATGATAAAGAAGAAGTTACATATTCTTATAAGCTTATTTTTAATCTTATTGATGAGATGCCTGAACTTAATCAAAAATTGTTCTCTAAAATTAAAGAACATTTTTATTCCAAATATACTAATATAATAAACGGTTCGAATGATTTCGGGTATAAATATGAGTATTATACTATTTCTTTTTCAACTGAAGGTGACAATCTTACTCTTTGGAATAATTATGCAAAAGGTCAAAATTATACAGGTTATAATATAGGTTTTTGCAAAAAAGATTTGATTGCAGATATGATTAAAATCGGTTTTAATTCTGTGTATGGCAATATTATATATGACAGAAAAAAACAAATAACCGTGTTGAAGCTTATTTTTGATAAATGGAACAAGCAATATGAAAAAGCTATTAAACATCCTAAAAATCAAGATAAACTTGTTGACACCGTTTTCGAACTAATTGATATTTTAAGTGTAATAAGTTTGTTCTTTAAAAATCCTCATTTTAAAGATGAAAAAGAATACAGAATTATTTTTATCAATAATTTCGGGGCAAATTTCGCTGAAAAAACAAAAATTTGTGAGAAAAACGGACTTTTTATCCCTTATATTGAATATAAATTCCTGAAAAAAACTGTGAATTGCATTAATATAGGTCCGACATTAGATGAAAGTATATTTTATACAAGCACTTGCCGTATGCTTTCCAATTTCGGTTATGAAAAGAAAACGGTTAATCGTTCCAAAATTCCTCTAAGATTTTAATTGCCTTTTTATCCATTCCATAATTATATTTACGACATATTCCCTCTGCGAGGCGGTAAGTTCAGTACCTTTTTCTATTCTGTGCCATTTGTATAAACAACCTCTGCAGCAAGTTGCTGTGGCATGTTGAGCAATAAATACAGGATGTCCCTTCATTGGCGTTTGCTTTCCGTCATTTGCGATAACTGCAGGTGCAAGCCTTTTTGAAATAAAATCACAGGCATGACGTCTTATAGTATCTAATCCTTTTTGCTTAATATAATCCTTGTCCTTTTGCTTAAGATTAAATTTACTTCTGAATTCGGATTTTGCAAGTTTTTCAAAAATCTCTGTCATATCTTTCCTCATCAGTATTTTAGTACAAATTTGTAAATAAATGTAACATATTTTATAAAATATTAAAGTTTTAAGTAAAATTTTCCGTAACCCCATGTGGTAAAAGCTCTATATAAGGAGTGTGTACTTTTCGGAAAAAAATTCCGGAACAAAAAATTAATATAATATATATGACATATATATTTATATTAAGAAATGTAAAGAAGGTATATATCTCTAAAACCTTGTAAAATCAGTATTTTAAAAAAAAGATTGTAGAAATTATTAGAAATGACGCAATTTTTGGTTAAAAAATTTTTTTACATGGACATAGAGAAGTATAAAAGCAAATTGTTCGTATGCTTATATAAAGCAAGAGCAATTGAAGAAAGGATTTGAATATGTGTGCATTACTAGACCCTAATTACGTATCTCAAATTGGTGCAAATCAATTACAGAATTTGATTGATCAAGGTATAATTTCACAAAACGAAAAAGGAGAATATATCGGCAATGATCAATATTTCTCTGAAAGTTGTTTTGTGAAAAAACCTGTCGCTGCAGAAGTGGCAGGCGGAGCTTCCGCAGTTAATGGTAATGCGCCGGTTCAGCAAACAAGGGCAGTAGAAAAACCTGTCGTTGGAACTGCTGTTGAAAAAACAACTCAACCACCAAAAGGTGAAATTGTCGGTCAGCCTGCAAAATTATATTCAGTCCCGTCTTCAATGCTTATAGAAAGAATGGGACTTTCTGACGATAATTTAAAAGCAGAATTTATACAATTTTTAAGTGAACAGAAAAATTTATCATTAGATAAAGACGGTAATATAAATTTTGATAATGCAAATAAAGCAGCATTAAATGACGCTTTAAAAGCATTTGCAGAACAGCATAAAGAAAATTTCGTTGATCCTAATGCAGATAAATATGTTCAGTTTACAGAAGAATCAGCTCCTGAAATTATTGATAAATTAGGAAAAGATGGTTCTATTGCTGAAAATCCTGTATCAGAAAGACGTTATGCCGTAAAAAATGAAGAAGCTTTGCGTTCTACATTAGATAATAAAATAGGTGAAACCACTTATGAAAAATCAGATGCAAGATCAGCTACAGTTGAAGCAGATTTAACAACAACTACAACAACAAAGGAAAATATTCTTGATGTTCCTGCCAATTTACGAGAAAGTAGAAAAGATCGCAAACAACTTCAAGAAAATGCAGAAAAAGAATATGCAAAAATGGCGGCAACTGCCGATCCTGCAAAAAGAGATGCAATTGATTTATATATTGCAGAAAGAAAGTATAATAAACAAATAGATAAAAAGATGGCTGATATGTTGGAATATAAAACGACAATCGGCGGAACAAAAGAGAAAAAAATTCAGCGAGATGATGCTGATGTTGTACAAATGTATATAAATAAATATGCGGATCCTAAAGACAGAGATGAATTAAATGTATTGGTTAATGATATTCAAAATTCTACCAATGCAGAAGATCAACAAAAAATTATGGATGCTTTAAAAGAATCAAATGTTATTGGGATTCCTGACAGTTATGAAAAATTAACACCAGAATTAAAGAAAAAAGGTGCTCTTATCAGTATGGCAAAAGCCAGCGGATATGAACCGAATACATTATTAAGATTAATGGCAACTTCAGATGTTATGAAAGCCAGAACTCCTGATGAAATAGCAAAAGATGATGAATATTTTGCCAAAGAACAAGCCAAAGATTACGTTAAAAACCAGCAAGTACAACAAGATGTACCTAATACAACAGTACATTTTTCAAAAGATGCAAGAAAAGATGCCGCAGAAGATGGTAAAATTCATACCGATATCGGTAAAAAAGGACGTGATCTGGTAAAAGCTTGTCCTACAATGCTTTGTGATGAAATTACCGATCCGAGTCAATTTAAAGTAGACGAAGATAACGGTTACTTTAAAGCTAATATTAATGGTAAAGAAAGATATTTTAAATTCAGTGAAGATAAATGGAAGACATTTATGGGTATATGTTGTGATCCTTCAAGAGCAACAGATGCTGAAATGGAAGTTCTGTTCGGCAATGACAAAAATGCTAAAGAAAATTTCTTGAAAGATTTGAATATGACACTTCAAGAAGGTCGAAGCATTTTAGATATGAAACTTCCTTCTCCTTATGGTGAAACAGGAACATTAAAATTTGAAAATATAATCGGTAATTCAAATAATAAAATCGGTAACAGAGAATTAAATTCCCTAAGAGATATGGTCGAATCTGCCGGATATAGTGTTGATAAAAACACAACAGCAGGCAAACGATTGTTACATGTATTGAAAAATGCCGGTCTTGGAGCTGCAATTGGTATTGCTACCGGAGGTTTAGGGTCTTTATTGTCAGGGCCTTTATCAGTTGCCGGTACTACAGCTTCTCAATTTGTATCATATTCAGGAAAAACTGATGATAGAGTTATTTCCGGAACTACAGAAGATCGCGTAATTCATGATAAAACAACATTTAAATATGAGGTAAACGGAGAAGAATTTTCTCAAACTGTTAATAAAGATATAACCGTTAAAGGTCAAGACTGGTCTGCAAATGTTGAAGGTCAAGAATATAGCGGACAAGTTAAGGCTGAAGGTCAAAAATATAGTGGTACTGATAATAAATATCTTGATAATGCTAAAAATGCAGGTATTTTAGGCGCTATAGGCGGTGCTGCAACAGGTTTAGCTTCAATGGGCGGAGTCCATGAACGAGGACGTAATGTTGATGATGTTTTTGCTTTGACAAAAGAAGTATCTAATACAGAACAAAGTGAAGAAAAACTTTCTCTTGAAATTCCGCAATTTACGACAGTTGAAACAAGAAGTTGTCAAATGGAAGTCGGAGAAGATGTTGAAGCATTCCCTGCTGTCAGATGGCAAGGACCTGCAGCATATCATGTTTTGTATAAATATGAAGACGGTACTCCTGTAAGTGCAAGAGATTTTGCTAAAGCTTATAAAGGTAAAATTAACGGTGAGATGTCAAATCACAACTTCTATTTATATAGAGACTTAGAAGTTAACGGTAAAAAATTAATTCCGGTAGATAACTATAAAGAAGTTTATAAAACAATCCCTGAGGGCGTTCGAGGTAACGTTGCAGGTGTAAATGTCAATCCGAAAGGTAAAAAGCTTGTTAAAGCTCAAGGTACTATAAGTTCATAAAAAGGTCAGGAAGATATTTCTTCCTACCTTTTTGAAAAATATAAATTTTTGTAAATATTTTATAAAAAACGGTAAAGATTTTGTATTTTAAACCGTTTATATACATGTAATATAAAGTGTTTACGTGCAAGGAAAAGAAAATTGAGGCCAATTATGAAGACACTGGGAATAAATAAAAAAAGAGTAGTTGCATTTTTATTAAGTTTGTTACTTATAATGCAGCAATCATTGACATATCAAGTATTGGCTTCAACTATTACAGATGGAGCCGGAAATCCTATTCAATCAAACACTGGTTCTACTACAAACGGAACTTGGAATATAAGACCTGATGCAGTAAATGGACAAACAGGTTTTAAACAATTTGATCAAATTAATTTGTCACAAGGCGATGTATTAAATTTTATTTATAATTATTTAAATCAATATCAATCAGGTACAGGTAATGATTTAACATTAGGAAATAAATCAGGTGATATCAATACATTTATAGCACTTGTTAATCAAGGCGTTAATATTAATGGTATTGTTAATGCTTTGCAAAGTCTTAACGGTCCATTAAAATCTGACGGAAATTTAATGTTTATATCACCGGGTGGTATGGTTGTCGGTGCATCAGGTGTTTTGAATGTTGGAAATTTATCAGTTCTAGCACCTACCCAAAGTTCTTATGATGCTTTAACTAAAAATTTAAATTTGCCACAAAATCATCAATATTATATTACAGATTGGGATGTATCTTATGATGCTGACGATCCTGAAGGTACATCTGTAATAGTTCCTACGAAGTATGATTATACAAAAAATACTGCAGTGTTTACTGACAAAACTTTAGATACATCAAGTTTGGCTTATGGAAATGATTCAGGCGCAATTACTATTGACGGTAAAGTTGCTGCTCGTGGTGATGTAACTATGCAGGGCGGGCAGGTTAATGTTAACGGTCTTGTTGTTGCAGGACTTGGTAATAATCACACTGAAGCTTTAACAGGTGATGCTGCAGCTACTCAATTGTTTGAATCTCTTGTTAATGTTGATAACATGGGTTCAGGTAATACATTTGTTAATAATAACGGTAACATTACAATTAAATCTGTTACCGGAACTTCTGTTGCTCAAGGTGCAATGGTAAGAAATTATGGTAAAGGTGATATAACCATAAATAATACAGGTGCATCAGGAGTTAATATTGCCGGTGAAGTTTCCAACCCTAACGGAAATTTAACTGTTACAAATTCAGCAGGAGAATTACTTGTTGGTAATACCGGCGTTGTTAAAAATAAAGGTACTATGACATTTATTAATAATGGTTCCGGTACAAAACTTGCTTTGAACGGAACTGTTAATAATGAAGGAACTTTAATTGCTACTAATGAAACAGGTACAAACGGACTTTTAGTTGGCGGCAGTGTTACTAATAATGGTAATGCAACTTTTACAAATAAAACTGGAACTTTGAATGTAACCGGTAATGTAACAAATACCGGTGATCTTAAAATGACAAATAGCGGTAATGGCGGTTTACTTGTTCAAGGCGGACAAATTACTAATAATACCGGTGCTGCTATATTTGAAAATACTTCTGGTTCAGGAAAACTTCTTGTTAACAATACAGGAATTATAAATTCAAACGGTTCTTCTTTACAAGTTTTTAACAGAGCATCCGGAGGTATGGATATTCAAGGCAGAGTTAATATTAATAATTCTGCAGCTGATGTTTCATTTGTTAATTATAATTCTGACATGAAGATTGGTCATGCTTCTGTTGATAATAATATTAACTCTAATGCTAAGGTTAACATATTAGTAAGTGACGGAAACTTACTTAACAATGGTGTTGATAATGTATTAATAAACACAACAGATGGTGCTGATTTAAATATAGGTGTTGTAAACGGTTCTATCGGAACTGATTTAGGCAATCAAGACGGTAATTATACAGGTATTTGGGAAGCTCAAAGAGATTTGAATAAATCTTTAAATATAGCTGTAGACGGTATAGTTTCTGCTATAAGTACAGGTACAAATTCATCTGCAAATATCGCAAGTATTAATAAAGATTTAAAGGTTAATCAGATTTCATCAGAAGGAAGAACAACAGTTCTGGCTGATTCATCAACAAGAGGAAGTGCTGCTTATAATATTATTAATGCCTCTAAAGATTCATCAAAACCTAATATTGAAGGTAAAGGTATTTCGATAATTGCAAGCGGAAAAATTGGTGATACAAATAATGCATTAACTTTCAGACAGAATGGTGCAAATGTTCAAATTGCATACGATGATCCTTCTGATGGACACCATGTAATAGATTATAAAAATAATTCAACTAATGGCGTTGATATGCTTGCTATAGGTGATATTAATGTTAAAGGTATGGATGCCGATAACGGAGATAAACTTGATACAAATGTCGGTGCTTTGATTTCTCGCGAAGGCTCTGTAAATGCAGAATTTTCAGGTAATACATATATAAGAGAAACAACTGCAGCAAATCAAGTAAAATTGACTACACGTGGTCCTGCAATTTATATTGATCATCTTGGTGAAGCTCCGTCTTATGATACTTATACAAATGATTATTTTGGACCTGGAAGCGATATTCACCCTGATAAAGCAGTAATTACAGCTCTTGATTTAGGTCATAATTCTTATCCAGATGATGCTGCTGATTCAACTATCGTAATTAAAAATGGTACGATAAGAGGTCAAGGCCAAGGCAGACCTGCTCATGAACAGGATGTAACACTTATTGCAGATAATGCTTATGCCGGCGGCTATTACTTTAATCTGGGTAAACATAGAGGTGAAGTTGCAGATTCTGAGCCTTTAAGATTCAATCCTTCAACTGTAATAAAAGATGATACTACAAATGCGTTCAAAAATGCAAATGATCCGGAAACCCCTATATCTATCAGAGGTAAAGCCGTAAGACCTGAAGATGTTACCGCAATCGGTAAAGAAGAAGATGAACGTAACTATTATTATGGTGGCAGTTCACAAGGTACAGATGACGGTTATGACGGTGTAAAAGATGAAGATGGAGATTATGTAGATAATCCTACAACTGATGAACAGGGCGATGAAAATGATGACGATAACCTAGTTGTACCTGAAGATGATGAAGAAGTTGTCGATACCGATAACGACACTGATACAGATACAGATACAGATACTGATATTGATACTGATACTGATAACGATACCGATACAGATTCTGATACAGATGTAGACAGTGATACCGATATGGATACCGATACAGATAATGATACGGATAATGATACCGATACGGATATGGATACGGATAACGATACAGATACAGATGATGATACTGATACAGATAATGATACGGATACAGATATAGATAACGATACCGATACAGATTCTGATACAGATGTAGACAGTGATACCGATATGGATACCGATACAGATAATGATACGGATAACGATACCGATACGGATATGGATACGGATAACGATACTGACACAGATGATGATACTGATACAGATAATGATACGGATAATGATATAGATAACGATACCGATACAGATTCTGATACAGATGTAGACAGTGATACGGATATGGATACCGATACAGATAATGACACAGATGACGATACCGATACCGATATGGATACTGATACAGATACAGACAATGACAATGATACTGATATAGATACAGACAATGATACTGATAATGATACTGACACGGATATAGATATAGATCCAGATCCAGATCCAATACCTGTACCACCTGATTTAGGCGCACAGTTATACAAACAACGTGTCGTAAGCGATAGAGTGGATTCAATAGATAAACGTCAATTTATAAGATTTGATGCAGAACAAAACCAAAACTTGATAACATTTGAATCAACTGAAGATGTTGTAGCAATATCAGATATATCAAGAGGCGGTGTATCTTTGAAACATAATAAAAAATTAAAAGTCGGTGACATAGTCCCTGTACATTTAACATACGGCGATTTGGAAATTAATGCAAACGTTAAAATTGTATCAGCAAGTGATGTTAAAGCCGGCGGTAAGTTTATAGATCTTGATCAAGCAACAGCGAATAAATTATTATACTTAAGCTTGTTAGAAAAAGATCAACCGATTGCCCAAACAATCCAAAATATATCGACAACAACAATCGATGAATAAAATATAAAAATAAAAATACCATCTATCTAAGATGGTATTTTTTTTAGTTAATTAAAACATTTTCAGGATTAATTTTTACGAAATTCCATTTTTTAGTACTAAACAATCCCTTATCTGTAATTTTTAATTCAGGTATTACAGGTAATGATAAAAAGCTCATAGTCATAAATGGATCATCTAATGTACATCCTAAATCTTTTACGGCTTTATTTAATTCTTCACATTGTTTGACCACATATTCAAAATCTTTGTCTGAAATTAAACCTGCAATAGGAAGCGGTAATTTTGAAATTATTTTTCCGTCTTTAACAACAATTTTCCCGCCTTGCATTTTAACAAGTTCAACTGCTGCAGTATACATATCAAAATCATTTGTACCTATAATAATCATATTATGTGAATCGTGTGCAACTGTTGATGCAATGGCTCCGGATTTGAGGTTAAAACCTTTTACAAAACCCTTACCTATATTTCCGGTTGCACGATGGCGTTCCATAACAAGAATCTTAAGTGTGTCAGTTTCAATGTTGCTGTTTAAAAATCCATTTTCAAATTTTGCTTCACATACTGAAGATTTTGTAACAAGTTGGTGAGGAATAATTTCAATTGTATTTACAAATTTAGAAGTTCCTTTAATTTTAAAATCTTTTTTTTCTATCCAATGAACATTTATTGAGCTTCTGACAGACGGTTTTTCAAATTTAGTAAAAGCTTTTAAAAGTTCTCCTTTTTCGGCAACGATTTTACCGTCTTTTATAACAATATCAGGTTTAAAGCTTTTCAAATCAGGTAAAATAAGTAAATCTGCTTTATATCCCGGAGCTATTGCCCCTTGATTTTTAAGCCCGAAATATTCTGCAGTATTCAAACTCCCTATTTGAACCGCTTTTATAACATCAACACCCGCAGCAACTGCCCGTCTTACCATGTCATTAATATGAACTTTTAAATCTTTTGGGTGTCTATCATCAGTAACAAACATACATTTTCGTGTATTGTTTTCTTTTAAAACAGGTATAAGAGCATTTAAATCTTTAGCTGCTGTACCTTCTCTAATCATAATATACATGCCAAGACGTATTTTTTCTATTGCTTCTTTTGGTGTAGTGCATTCATGATCTGATCTTACACCGCTTGCGACATAAGCACATAAATCTTTCCCACTCAAAAACGGTGAATGACCGTCAATTCTTTTTCCTTTAGATTTTGCAAGATCCAATTTTGCAAGTACGTTTTTATCTAAGTTTAAAAGCCCTGAATAATTCATCATTTCAGCTATCCCAAGAACCCAGGGACTGTCGATTAAAAGAGCAAGGTCATAACTGTTAAGATCAAAACCTGATGTTTCATAAGGAGTTGCAGGGACGCAAGAAGGTAGCATTGTATAAACGTTAAGCGGAAGATTTTTAACAGCTTCATGCATATAACTTATTCCGTGTAAACCTAAAACATTTGAAATTTCATGCGGATCTGTAATAACTGTTGTAGTCCCGCATGGAACAACTGCTTTCGCAAATTCATGAGGCAACAGCATTGAACTTTCAAGGTGAACATGGCCGTCAATAAATGCCGGAGATACATAAGCTCCATTTATATTGATTTCTTTTTTCCCCTTATAATCTTTTCCGAGTCCTGTGATTATTCCGTCAGAAATTGCAATATCACATTTGTGAATTTCTTCGGATAAAACGTTTATTATATTTGCATTTTTTATTACTAAATCTGCTTTTTCAATTCCACGTGCTACTTTTATTATTTTTTCCAGTTTAGACATAATTTTCTTTCTTTTTATATACTTTCTTCTTCTAAGTCAAATTTTTCGGAATTAACTTCTCTTAAAAATTCAATCCAGCAGTTATAATAATCAGCAAGTGCATAAGTATATCCTGCAACTATTGATCTGTATGATTGTTCCATTACAATAAGTGTTGTTAAAGAAGCTTTACCGTTTGCATAGTTTTTTTGTGCAACTCTTATCATATCTTTTGAATTTTTTATAAGATTATCATTATAATAATTCAAATTAATTTTTGCTGTTACAAATTTTTCATAAGCACTGTTTAAATCATTTATTGCTTTATTTTTTACCGATATGTAATGAAGTTCTGCTTGATTAACTTCTGTTTTTGCATTTTGAATTTCAGGTGTGTAGTTGTAAAATAGAGGTATATTTACTATACTTGCTCCCGCGTATGCTCCGTCTGTGTAAGCTCCTGTTTCGCTCATTCCGCGAGTCATAAACCCGTAACCGCCTTGAAGCTCAATATCAGGTACTCTTTGACGGCTTACGTAAACCAGATTTTTTTTAGCAACATCGATTTGTTGTTTTGCAATTTTTATATCAAATCTGTTATTAAGTGAGCTTTCTTTTATTGAGTCAAATGAAGGCAGTTTGGCAAGAGGTTTAGGACTTAAAAGAGCAATAAAGTCTTCTTTATCCGAGAAATTATCATCTTCTGCATCATATTGTATATCACTTGTATTATTTGCATTAATTGCTTTGTTAAATTTATACATTGCACTTTTTACGTTGGCTTTTTGCGTGTTTACTTGAATTACCAGTTGATCAAGAGCTATTTCTGATTGTATAACATCAATTTCTTCAACTTCATTTGCTGCAACACGTTTTTTTGCTATTGCCAAAAGGTCATTTAATAATTTTCGTCTTTGTTCAAGTACGATTAAAATTTCTTTTGCTGCAACAAGGTTTACATACGCTTCTCGAACATCCATTTTTAAATCAAACTTTACATAATCAAGATTTTGTTTTTCAAGTTCCAGATTTGATTGCGCCAGTTTTTTTCTTGCATCGCGTTTTGCAACTTCTATTTTTTCGCTTAATCCTGCAGTTTGCGGGTTCCCACGTCCGATATTACCGATATTGAAGAAAGTGTTTATTTCGGGGTTTTGAAGCCTGTTTGCGGCTTTGACAGAATTGATTGCTTTATCAATATTCATTTTCGATGCCTGATAATCGATATTGTTGTCTATTGCAATATCCAAAGCTTCTTGTAGTGAAATTTTTTCAACTTTCTTTTCAGCAAAACTTGCAGGGCAAATAAGTAATATTAAAATAAGTATTAAGACTTTTTTCATACACACAATTATAGCATTAATAATTTTTCTTGTATAATAAAAAAAGTAAAATTTATTATTTAGGAAGGCGGTAAAAATTATGTTTGAAGTAGACAAGGAGAAATGCATTCATTGCGGGCTTTGTATAAAAGACTGTTCTGCAAAAGCATTACAATTTAATGATGATAAATTCCCAGAAATAGATGAAAAAAGATGTTTTAAATGTCAGCATTGTCTTGCGGTTTGTCCTGTAGGTGCTATTTCTGTATGCGGTAAAAAACCTGAAGATTCTGATAAAATTTATTTTCAGAATCCTGAAATGATTTTAAATTTAATAAAATCAAGAAGGAGTTACAGGCACTATAAACAGGAAAATTTACCCCAAGCTAAAATGGATAAATTAAAAAATATGTTGAAATATGTCCCTACCGGTCGTAATTTTCATCAACTTCATTTTGCATTTATTGATGATATTGAAGTAATGAATGAATTTCGTTCTCATGTAAATAAAAAAATCCTTGACGCATTGACCAAAAAACCTGTTAAAGCAATAGCCAGTAAATTCAGTAAATATGCGAATGCTTTTTTAAACGGTGAAGATATAATATTTAGGGGAGCTCCGCATTTGGTAGTTGTATCAACGCCTGTCAATGCACCTTGTTCTAATGTTGATCCTATGATTGCATTAAGTTATTTTGAACTTTATGCTCAGAGTATGAATTTAGGAACTTGCTGGTGCGGATTAGCAGAGTTTTGTATTTTGGCAATGCCGGAATTGGCTGATTATTTAAAAATTCCAAAGGGTTATAAAGCATCTTATGTTATGTTGTTTGGAGAACCTGATATAAAGTTTGCAAGAACCGTCCAGCCTGAATCCTTTGAAATTGAATCAGTGCAAAAAGGAGAGTTTAGAAAATTAAATTTTAAAGAAAAAATGCAAAGATTTTTATGGAATTTAAAATAAATATGAAATTTAATTTAAAAAATAATATCAGTTTTTTAAGCTGATATTATTTTTTTATGTATAAATAAAATTACCCGTTTAGCTTATTGAAATTATTTTTAAAAACAGTTATTATTCAAATGTCTATATTGTATCCTAAATTATTTACAAAAATTTACATCAAAGTTTTACATACAGGGTGCAAATTTTGATGATTTCTTAAATTGGAGTCACTAGAAAAATTTGTCAAGATGTGTTATAATTTTAACATGAATTATATATGGGGTAACTAAAAAAAACAAAAAGGAGTAGGTCTATGACGGTGTTAGCTTCTAAAACAACAAAGGACAAAACAACTAAATCTAAATTTAATGACGAATTTGAAAATTACTTGAAAAACCAATGCTTAAAAACAACTTTCAATGGTATTGAAGTTGAAACATTCTCTTGGTATAAAAAAGTTTTGGGCTTAGTATAGAATTTTGGGATTCAAATAGGATATTAAAAGGGATAACTAGAAGTTTTTTTCAAAAAAAAGCCAATGTATCTTATAATTTGGCTTTTTTTTGTTTTTTTATAATATTATAATTTTATGAAAGTAATAGGTCCTATAATTAATAATTTTGCAAATATTCCGGAAGTAAAAGCTATTGCTGTCGGGGGTTCCAGAACAGCAAAAAGTGCTGATATCTATTCGGATTATGATATTTATATATATTCTGATAAGAATATAGATTTAGAAAAAAGAACTGAAATTGCAAAGAAATATGCCGATAAATTTGAAATAAATAATCAATTTTTTGGACCGGGAGATGAATGGATTTTAAAAAATTCAGGTACCCAATTTGATGTAATGTACCGTTCAAGAGAATGGATTGAAAAAAGTATTGAAAATACTTGGGTAAAGCATCAACCTTCTGTTGGTTATTCAACTTGTTTTGTTTTTAATGTAAAAAATTCACAGAGCCTTTATGATCCTGATGGTTGGTATAAAAATTTGCAAACAAAAGTTAGCGGAGAATACCCTGAACAATTATCGAAAAATATTATCAATAATAATTTACCTTTATTAAAAAATAAAATTTCCGCATCGTTCTATGAACAGGTTCAGAAAGCTTTGAAAAGAGAAGATTTTGTGAGTCTTAATCATAGAATAAGTGCTTTTGTCGCAAGTTATTTTGATACATTGTTTGCCGCTAATAAAGTATTACACCCTGGTGAAAAAAGACTTGTTCAATATACAAAGTTATATTGCAAAAAAATTCCTGAGAATTTTGAAGCTGATATAAACAGTATTACAAAAAATCCAATGAAAAATACTTTAGAAATTTTATCAAGATTAAACAAAAACCTTATGAAAATTATTTAATAGTTATAAATTTGTTAAACATTTTCCTAATTTAATACCGTTATCTGTTAATTTTTGTTTGATTGCTTCAATTTCATTCGGATATACGCAAATTAAATCAAATGTGTAATCATTATTTTCATCAAGTTTAAAGTTCATTGATTTGCTGGAGCCTTTTTCGGGCATTTCAAAATATTTCCAAACGGTATAATCTTTATCATTGTGGTTAACTTTTATTCTTTTGATTTCTATGTTTCGTCCATTAGTATATTTTTCATTTATGATATTAATATTTTGATTATCGTCAAATGTTTTTGTAATTGTGCAGATTAAATTATCATTTTTGTATTCTTGTATTTCAACTCCTATTTTTTTACCGTCTTTTATAATATCCTTTGTTTTTTGATGAGTGTTTTTTATAATTTCTTTTGTTTCTACTGGTTGTTTTACTGGTACTGGTTCATTTTGTTGTGCAATATTAACTTTATTTTGTATTTCTTTTGATTTTTTTATTCCTTTGCCAAGAATATTTTGCACCTTTTCTCCAAGATATCCTTTACGACCTGCAATGACCATACCTGTTAAGGCTGCAATACCAACTGCTGTTCCAATTATATATTTGGATTTGTTGTTTTTTTGAGTATTTTCGTTTTTATACTCACTTTCTGTTGTTTTAGTTTTGTGTGTTTTTACTCCAATGTTTGATGCCGAAAATGAAATTTTTTCAATATGCATTTTTTACCCCTCTGTTTATTTAACCATTTACAAAAAACATAAAAAAAATTTTTTTTGCTAGGAAATTTTTCTAATCATTTCTTGAGCTTCTTCACATTCCGGGAATGTATCAACAATTTTATCTAAAACTTCAAGAGCTTTGTCTTTTTTCCCTAATTTTTCATAACAATGTGCACTATTTAAAAGCAGGTTAACATTTAACGGATTTTTTTCAAGCATGTGTTTGAATATTCCGTTTGCCTGTTCATAATCGCCGAGTTCGTAGTAGCATAAGCCGAGCATGTGCTCACAGTCATGAGTTTTTTCAAGTTCATACGATTTAACAAAATACATTTTTCCATCTTCAAACATATTTTGAAGATACTTTATTTTACCTGCAATAAAATACATAAAAGAATTATTAGGGGCATGTTCTATTGCATGTGTAATTTGTTCGTATGCTTTATCAAGTTCATTTAAATGAATTTTGTTTAAAGCTGAAAAACCTAATGCATCAGCATCTTCCGGATTAATTTTTAATGCTTTTTGATAATATTCATCCGCTTGTGCAAAATCAGTTGTTGCGTGAAGATAATTTGCATATTCAAAAAGAATATCAAAATTCTCAGGTTCTATTTTTAATGCTTTGTTGAATTCATCTTGCGCATAATCAAACAATCTTTTACTCAAATACAATACACCTAAATCCTTGTGTGCCATTGCAAATTCAGGGTTTAAATCCACAACTTTTTTCAAGATTTTTTCGGCTTTGTCCATGTCATTTGTTTTTACGCACAAATGAGCAAATTCATAATATATTTCAGGGGTAACGTTTCCTTGTATAAGAATTTTTTCATAAAGGACTTTTGCATTTGCAAATTGATTAATTTTTACATATATACTTGCAAGTTTTCTGAGCATTGAAACAGATTTCGGATTAACGAGAACAAGCTGCGCAAGAATTGTAATTGCACTTGTATAGTCCCCGACAGCATCATAGCAGCATGCCAAATTGTATTGAAAATTTGGTTTGGAAGGGTAGTTTGAAGCAAGAATTTTGTAATGTTTAATTGCTTCTTCCATTTGATTTGATTTGACTTCAGAAAGTGCAAGAGCTACAAGATAATTGTCTTGGGCTTCAATAGAATATGCTTTTTTAAAAAATTCGCAGGCTTCTTTATGCTTATTTTGTAATTGCAGGATTGAACCGATGTTAAAATATGTTATTGAATTTTCAGGGTCAAGTTCACTTGCTTTCGTAAAATTAAGGTATGCTTTATCAAGATTGCCTATTGTTACGTAACAAGTACCAAGATTGTTATAAAGTTGTGAATGTTCAGGATTTAAATTTAATGCTTTTTCAAGATATTCAACTGCCATGTCAAATTTTTTCAAAGACATACAGGCAGTTCCTGCAATATAATAAACTGTGTAATCATCTTGTACGTAATCTAAAGCTTTTAATGCAGTATCAACTGCTTTTTGCGGTTCTTTATTTTTTACATAAACAATTGCAAGATTTTTATATGCATCAATATAACTGCTTCTTAATCTCAAAACTTCTTCATAAGCAGAAATTGCATGCAGATAATCATCAAGATTATCATAACAACTGGCAAGATAAAACCAGCTTGTTGCATCATCTTTGTATTTTACAACTGTTTCAAAAACTGCTTGACCTTCTTTATATTCATTTAGATTTATATGACATAATCCAAGAAGTTTCAAAGCCTCAACATCTTTTTCATCATTATGAATAAGCTTTTCAAGTTCTTTTTTAGCTTCTTCATATTTTTTAGAATTTATAAGTTCATTTATGTTATCCAAGTTTTCCATACATTTATTATAGCTCAAACAAAAATTACTTTACAGATTTTAAACAGATATGATATAATATTATATCAACGCCTTAAAAATTCATTAATTTTTGTTCGGAAAGGAACAAAAATGGGAAAATCGTCTAAATACCCTTCTTTTTCATCAGGAACGATTAATATTAACGGTCAAACAAAAGCTACTACATATAAAAAGAAGAATAATGTAATTACTGATTATAATATGTCTGATGATGAGAAAAGAGCTTATGATTACGTGCAAAAATCTTTTGCGGATTCTCTTTCAAATGTTAATGTTTTTGATGAAGATACAAAAAATAATTTACAATCTCAGCTTGAAGCTTATACATTGAACGGGCAAAAAATTATAAATAATATTTATGAACCTATGTTGAGTGATTTAAAAACGGATATTGCTTCACGTTTTGGAAATTTCGACAACTCTGTGTTTATGGATAACTTAAATTCTATAGAAGAAAATAGGGCTGAATCAATAAATAATCTTGCTCAAGATGTTTTAGCCAAAAGAGATGAATTAATTAGTAATGAATTAGCACAAAGATACACTTATATAGGTTTCTTGCAAGATGTTCAAAATATGATGAACTCAAATATATTGAATTATGCATCTGCATCAAATTCTAACAGCTCATCCGGAAATTCATATAATGCTCAGGCTTATGCTGCAAACAATTCTTCCGGAAGTACGTTTGGTAATTATGCAAATCTTGCATCGGGTGTTTTAAGTACTATGGGACCTTATGGAATTGCTGCATCCGCTGCATTACAGATTGCAAAACAATATGTATAATTTTAAAAAAAACGGGCTTTTTAATAGTCCGTTTTTTTATTATTTTTTAGGATTTAAATAATCTTCAAAACTTTTAATGTTAACTTTGTATCCGCAGCCTTCATGAAGTTTAGCCGGATAATTTATTTTTCTTGCCGGATATTTTCTGCACATTGCCAGTCGGTGTTTATAGTCTGAACATAAGCCTTCTTTTGTTACAAGTTTACAGGCAAAAATAAGATTTCCTTCTTCATCTTTCCCTTTTATATAAAATCTTTTATATGCAGGAAAAAGAAATTGCATTATTTTAAATTCTTTTTCTGTGTACGTGTCATAACTATACATATAATTACAGCATTTTCCGCATTTTTTACATTCCCCTGTTATTTCATAAGTTACCTTTTCAGGGACAAAATATGAGCGTATTTCATTTATTATAACAAATAGAAAATCAGTAATATTCATAAAATTAGTATAGCATATTTGCCAAGAAATTTATTTTATATTAATATTATATAGTTGATGAGGGAGCATTCATGTCAAAATATTATGTAAAACGAAATTATACAGCTAAAGAAATGGCAAAGGCAAATATTTCCAAGAAATCTAAAAAAGATAATGGATTTTTTTCAACATTGAAATTTATGTTTATATTATTTTGCGCTTGTGCTCTTGCGGGTGTTGCGTCTTTGGAGCTATATCTTTCTTCTCTCCCCCCAATCAATAATTTAGAAGAATTTAAACCTAATATCGTTACAAAAATTTATTCATCAGATGACGAAATAATAAAAACATTTACTGCGTATACTTATGAAAAAATAGAACTTAAAGATATTCCTGAAAATCTGAAAAAAGCACTTATTGCAACTGAGGATAAAAATTTCTATCGTCATCATGGTTATGATATCGTCGGATTAGCTCGTTCAATTGTTCAAAATGTTCTTGCAGGTCATGTAGTTCAAGGTGCCAGTACAATTACTCAGCAGCTTGCAAGAGTTTTGTTTTTGAATAATGAAAGAACTTTTGACAGAAAATTAAAAGAACTGTTTATCGCAGCAAGAATTGAAAAAACAATTTCTAAAGATCAAATTTTAGAAATGTATATGAATAATGTTTATCTTGGTGCTGGCGCTTATGGTGTTGAAGGTGCTGCTCAGATTTATTTTGATAAACACTTAAAAGACTGTGATCTTGCGGAACTTGCATTGATTGCCGGTTTGCCTCAGGCTCCTTCTGTTTATAATCCTTTTAATAATATGGATCTTGCAGTAAAACGCCGTAATCAAGTGCTTACAAGAATGTACAAGATGAGATATATTACGACAGATGAATATGAAAAGGCTAAAGGAGAAAAAGTTCATCTTGCAAAAGTTCCACAGTACTATACGACAAATAAAGCTCCGTATTTTTGCGATTATGTAATGAAAGAACTTGAAAAATTAGGATTTGATGAAACAGAAATTTCGCAAGGTGGTTATAAAGTTGTAACAACATTGAATTATAAAGCTCAAAAAACTACAAATGAAGCAATTTTAAGGAATTTAAAAAATTGGGGGCTTTCAGGCGATAAAAATCAGGCCGCTGTTTTTGCATTTAGTCCTATTGACGGAAAAATCCTTGTTTATTCCGGCGGGAAAGATTATACAAAAAGTCAGTATGACAGAGTTACACAAGCTGTAAGACCTCCAGGATCGTCTTTCAAACCAATTGTGTATGCCGCAGCTATGGAAAAAGGGATTAGTCCTAATGATATGATTGAAGACAGACCAATTACAATTGGACAATGGTCTCCTCATAATTACGGAAATAAATACAGAGGTAATATCCCTGTTTATACCGCATTAATGGTATCTTCAAATGTTTGTGCAGCAAGATTGATTAAGGAAGTCGGAATTCGACCGGTTATACAAACTGCCCGTATTTTAGGAATTGAAACTCCACTTGAATATGATTATACAATTGCTTTAGGTTCAAATGGAGTAAAATTATTTGAATTTACAAGAGCGTATGGTGCATTTGCAAATGGAGGATATGTTGTTCAGCCTTATGCAATAGAACGTGTTGAAACATCTCGCGGAAAGGTTGTATATAGAGCTCCAAAAACTAAATTTTCTCATCAATTAAGTGTTAATACTGCCGCAGAAATGACCGCTATGATGAAAATGGTTATTTCTAACGGAACAGGGCGTGCTGCAAATATCGGAAAACCTGCTGCAGGAAAAACCGGAACAACTGATGATAATAAAGATGCATATTTTATGGGGTATACTCCAAATGTTGTTGCAGGTGTATGGGTCGGAAATGATGATAATACAGTTATGAACAAATCTATTCAAGGTGGTACTGTTCCGGCTTTGATTTGGAAAGATGTTATGAAGGTTGCTACAGAACCTTATGGTAAGGCTGACTTTAATTACCCTATTGTTGAACTAATGCCATTTGGAAGTATAAAAGGTTCAAAAGTCGTTGGTGAAAATAATCAGCAAAAAGAGAGTGAAGCTACAGAAAAAGAAACCATTAACCTTAATGAAGAGCCTGTATTGCCTGAATCTGTAAAAAAAATAGAGCAACAATCAAAGACAACAGCTGTTCATTCTTCTCAACAAACAACACAATCTCAGCCATCTCAAGCTCCAACTCCGGCTGCACCTAAACCTGCTGTTGTGCCAGCACAAAAACCGACTTCTGCTCCGATTCCTTTGGCTGTACCGCAGGAAATCAGATAAGGAGCATTATGGAAAAATTTATTTCACATATCGGAACAGATGAATCCGGAAAAGGAGATTTTTTTGGACCTCTTGTAATTGCAGGTGTTCTGGTAAATGAAGAAAATGCAGAATATTTTAAAGAATTGGGGATTAAAGACAGCAAGAAGCTTACTGATAAAAAAATGCTTGCAATGGCTGTAGAAATAAAAAAAAGAGCCCCGCATTCAATAATTGCAATCTCAAATTCAAAATATAATGAACTTTATGCAAATATAAAAAATTTGAATAAACTTCTTGCCTGGGGGCATGCAAGAGCTATTGAAAATATATTAAACAGTTCATCTTGTGAGTACGCACTTTCAGACAAATTTGGAGATGAAGCACTAATAAAATCTGCATTAATGAAAAATGGACGTAATATTCGTTTAGAGCAAATGTGTAAGGCGGAAAGTGATATTGCTGTTGCAGCAGCTTCTGTTCTTGCTCGTGCAACATTTGTTCAAAAGATGCAAGATATGGAAAAAACATACGGGATAACTTTTCAAAAGGGTTGTTCAGGATTAGTTAAAACTGTTGCGGCTGAATTTATTAAAAAATATGGTAAAGAAAAATTAAAGGAAGTTTGTAAGGCACATTTCAGGACGTTTAATGAAGTTTGAATTTAAAATATAACTTGAAACTTGTATAAAAATCGTTTATAATAGTAAAAAAAGGAGTGAAAGTATGAATAAAATATTAAAGGGCAATTCTGTCCGTTGTAAGGGTATGCAAAATACTCCTAT
>CALURI010000015.1 GCA_944323135.1 Candidatus Gastranaerophilales bacterium | reverse complement strand
AGACTACCTGATGCGAAAAGACCACTTGAAGATTCAACAAAAATTTTACAAGAATTTTCAAGTTTAAATCAAAAATCACCACGAGAGAATTCAAAATATATCTTTCTCGAACGTGACAATAATAAAAAAGTCGTTATCAATTGGTCCGCAACATTAGAGCATTTTTTGAATGATTATTACAAAAATGGCGGAGCTACACTAGTTGATTTTTCACCGAATATGTATTTGACCGAAGTTTCTCTTGAACAGTGGATTGAAATGATAAAAAAACAACCAATATTATATTAATTTAAATAGCAAAGAAAATATTCTCTAAATTTGTAATAACAAGTATTAGGATATAATGAAAATTTCTACACAAAAATAATTTGGACTATTTTAACTCATACAAATTAAAGAAATAACTACAAATAAAATTGATTATATGGATCTTTTGTTAATCGGTGATGAAGATAAAAAAATAATTAATAAATATAAAAAATTATTAAATAATTAAAATTTTAAATATTTAACAATTTGGATAATTGAAATTTTATTAAATCTGTATAAAAATTACTGTTAATCAAGAAATTAATAAGGAATAAAAATATGGATAACAAATGTTTGAATTGTTTAAATTTTAGAAAAGCTGTAATGATAGGCTGTGGTTTTGTTGGCTCTGCTTGTGTTTTTAGTTTAATGCAAAGCGGTTTATTTTCAGAAATTGCAATGATTGATGCTGATTATGGAAGAGCGGAAGGAGAAGCTTTGGATATTAGTCACGGAATTCCTTTTGCAAAGCCAATGAAAATATATGCAGGGAATTATGATGACATTGAAAATGCTTCAATTGTAATTATTACCGCTGGCGCAAACCAAAAACCCGGAGAAACCAGACTTGATTTAGTACATAAAAACGTTGAAATATTTAAAACAATTCTGCCTGAAATTAAACAGAGAGATTTCAAAGGGATATTAATTATCGTATCTAACCCTGTTGATATTTTAACAACTGTCGCCGTTAAATTAAGCGGGTTACCTGAAAACAGAGTAATAGGTTCAGGTACTGTTCTTGATACCGCAAGATTAAAATACTCAATCGGAGAACATCTTAATGTTGATAGCAGAAGTGTTCACGCATTTATCATAGGAGAACATGGAGATAGTGAAATTGCTGCATACAGCAGCGCAAATGTTTCAGGAATTCCACTTAATAAATTTTGTGAAATGCGAGGACATTTTAATCACGAAAAAGATACGGATGAAATTGCTCTAAAAGTAAAAAACAGCGCCTATGAAATCATTTCAAGGAAGAAAGCAACATATTACGGTATTGCAATGTCTGTAAAACGAATTTGTGAAGCGATTGTCAGAGATGAAAAATCAATCCTTCCGATATCTTCAATGATGCATGGAGAATACGATATCTCAAATATTTCATTAAGCATGCCGGCAATTGTCGGCAAAAACGGCGTT
Organism: Candidatus Gastranaerophilales bacterium; assembly: GCA_944323135.1. Lineage (GTDB taxonomy): Bacteria > Cyanobacteriota > Vampirovibrionia > Gastranaerophilales > Gastranaerophilaceae > Stercorousia. The sequence continues at coordinate 48,893 of CALURI010000015.1, read as the reverse complement.
GAAACACTGGTTCCGATACAACTTAATGATGAAGAAGCAAAAAGGTTAAAAGAATCTGCTACTAGCCTGCAAAATGTTTTAAAAAGCATAAATATTTAACAATCAATCTACTTACATCTCAAAATTCTAAACAACACAGGTATAAGAGATAAAGCAGATACCGGAATTCCAATAAAAAACTGTTCAAATTTTTCTTTTTTAGCAACTTGTTCATCAAACAATTTATACAAATGCTTATAAAAACGAAGAATTTTTAGTCCTGCTTTTTTATCTTTAAACAAAATACTCTGAGATTTCGGAACATAAGAAAAATCGCAATATTTGCTGTATTGCATTTCAAAATTATAAAAATTATATAAATCCAAATATTGTTCTCCGCTGAATGGTTCATATTTACTACAAGCCATTTTCAAGTTTCTTATCCCTGATTGCTTATATTCTAAGAAAATAAAATTATTAGCAAGGCAAATCTGTGACTTTTTATTTATACTATCAGACACATCAGAACAATCTTCCATTCTTACATCCGGAAAGTATTTTGAAAAACAGGAATACCCCAAATACTGTTCAGGAGAAAAACGCCAGGAAAATTTTATATAAACCGATTTTTTATCTTTATTCTCAGGATACTCAAAATAATTTGAAAAATACGGTTCCTCTACAAGTTGAGATGCTAACAAATATTTTTTAATATCGCAACTTAATCCGAAAAACCACCAGTCAGAAATATGAAAAGCAATCTCTTGACGTTTTCCGTGTTTTACTTCCGCAAACTTTGAAAATAATGTTGATGCTAATATTCGTTTTTCAAACAATTTGTATTGCTCACATCTGTTTGGAAATTCAAAAAACATATTCAAAAAATTTGTACTATCAATAATCATATCAGATCGAAGTTTTAAAATATATTTTCTTGAAGCTTTTTCAATTCCGGAATTAGTAGATGTAATCATACGGTTTAAATTCCCATACATCTTTTTATTTTTAAAGTTTTTTTGAAGTATACCACCAGGGTCTTTACTCATTATCAAAATATCATAATCCAACCCATCTACATCTGTATCTTCCCAAGTAGATAAAATAATTTCGGCTTGCGGCAAAAATTTTCTCACACTGTCTATACATTGCTTAGTTCGGATTTTATGCACAGGTCCTTGTATAACAACACTAATTTCATCTGATGTTATTTTTTCTTTTTGCATAATACCTCCATAAATAATGTATATAAAAATTTGAATAAATATAAAAGTAAAGAAAAAATTTCAAATATTTTTTTCTCTGGACTTACTACTCTTATCAATACAAAATGTTTTCTCAACTGTTCAAAATATTTAATTTCATATAATTTTTCAAAAAATTCTACATCCTTTATTTCAATTGAAGAATCACAGTATTTTTTATAATCTTTTTTCTGAGTTAAATAAGAATAATAAGAAAACAAATTTCTTGCTTCCATATTCGTTCTTTTATATTGTTTTTTGAGAGAATAAATTCCCCATTCTTCAGGAGCAAATATTCTAAAATTATTTATTATAAAGTCTTCTGAAATTTTAATATTTTCCGCATTAACATCCAGATAATTTTCAAATTTTAAATTCTTAAAAACTTTCAAAGCATTACTATAAGTAAAATATTGTTCAGGAGACATTTTCCACATTCTTGAAATATAAATATCATCTGATAATTTTTGATGAGTTTTAAAATACTCTGAAAATTCGGGTTCCTTAACTTCAGCAACATTAAATAACTCTTTAATATCTTCCTGTAAACCAAAATAACACCAATCAGAAATATGAAATAAAAGAGATTGCGTTTTATTTTTACATACATTAAATTTTAAAGAAAAAATATCATAGGCAAAAATTCTTTGTTTGAAAAGAGATTTTTCCTTATTCCTAACCTTGAAATTATCATATAACCTTAAAAGATTATCATTTTTTAGTACTAAATCCGTTCTTATTCTTAATACATAGGGTCTTTCTGTTTTTTCTATTCCGTTACGGCTTGATACAAGAATTCTGTTTAAACTGTTCGTTTTTTTATCTTTAATATCAAATATTACAGCTCCTGGATCGTCACTTAAAACAAGTTCATCATACAAACCATCATATTGAGAAACATCTGAACCCTTCCAAGTTGAAAGTATAATTTGAGCTTCCGGCAAATACTTTCTAACACTTTTCAAACACAAAGAAGTCTCTAAGGAACTTACAGCTCCTTGTACAACAACAGACAAATCTTTGCTTGAAATTTGCATATCCTACTTAACTCACTTAATCAATTTACGTATTCTAAAAAAGATAGTTTCTTTTTATTATATATTAAAATAATAATATTATAAACAGAAAATAAAATAAAAACTTTAAATTATCTGTCCTTAGCTTGCTTTAAAACATCTTCTTTATCCATTTTCTGCCAGCTTTCAAACTTTATTACTCTGTCATCTATCGTAATATCTGCATTTGGTTTGCCAAAAAATATCTCATCATATTGAATTTCATTTTCATCCAGCCAATCAAGAGTAATCTTGCCGATATTTTTCATTACTTTACCGACATTATGCCCTTGAGTCTGCATATTTCTGGCAGTATTGATAATTATTGTATGCCCATCAGCTTTCAAACTGTCTATAAATTCCTTTGCTCCGGGCATAACTTTAACATCAGCGTAACTTTCACCCGGCTTTTTTATAGTACATATCGTACCGTCTAAATCAATACATATACGAAGCTTTTTCTCTGTCATCTTTTTCTTTATCCCATTTTGTTTGTTTTACTGTTTCATTTAATAATTCCAATGCTTTTATATAAAACATTTTTTGACGCTGAACATTATCTTTATGTAAAGGAATCATTGATAAAAATAATAAACCTTCAATAAATTTTATTTCTTCATTATCAAAACCGTTGTCTTGTACCAATTTATCGAATATTTTTCCTAACACATCATAATCTGCACTGGATAAAATTTTATAATTAAATCTTGATTCAGTTTCTTCAATTTTAAACATGTCTTGAACAATAAAATCATACAACCCGACAACACTGTGTCTTAATTTAGCAATATCATATCTCGGATCCCCAAAAATTGTTGGTTCGCCATTAAGCCTTCCGCGAGGATCTATCAATTTAAAAACGTAATTGTTTGAATCAAATAATATATTGGAAAAACAATAATCACCATGAATAACTGTAAATGTCCCATTTTGGCTTAATTTATTACAAACATCTTCTATACCTGAAATTAAAGTTGCAATCCCTTTATATTGTTTACCGTTTATATACTCAAACTCATTGTCTAATTTTTTAATCCAATAATGATTTTGATTTCGCAAATCCTGCAATCTTTCTTTTGTTTTGTCAAAATATAACCATTTTAATGCACTTTTATCAACATCTGATTTATAATTTTCAAATCTTTTATGTAAAGATAGAAGTCTTTCAATTATATAATGCCAATCTTCAATATTTACGGCACCTGACAAATAAAGTTCCTGCAATGATTGATACCCGTACAATTCCTGAACTAATTTAGCGATATTATTATCCTTTTCAAAACTTATTAAACGAGGAGAGAATATCTTCAATTCATCAGGAATATTTTCATACCACAAAGCCTCATCTTCCAATTTCTGAATTTTTGTACTTGTTTTTATTAATAAACCCCTTTCAGTATCAACAGAAATTGAATTAAAACATCTTGCGTTAAATAAAAGATTTTTAGACTTTATTAAACCTGAAGTATGTCCTAAATCATACCAATCATTTATTAATACAGCTTTTAATCTATAACGTTCCTGATAAGTTTTAAGAGCTGTAGATATTTCTTTTTTTAACATTAATCTTGATTTCACACAACAATTTAAAAGATACTTAGTATCTGAAAATGCATAATATCCAACAAGTACTTCTTTATTAGTTAAATCAAGATTTTTCTGTTTATCAAAAAATTCTGTTACATAATTTTTAGAATCTTTTTCTACCAAACACCAACTATCAGAAGTAATTATATCTTTAGAAGTAAAAAGTACATCTGTTTCATCATTAATACTTTCAGGGATTAAAGTATCACCTAATACAACTCTTGTAGGCAAACTTAAATCAGCTTTTTGAAGTGAATATTTTAAAGAGCTCAAAATATTTTTTTTACTGCTTACAAGCACTAATTCAATATTAAAATTCTCTATTAAAATATTTTTTATATAATCAATAAGTTTAAAATTATTACTGCATACCGCAATTATAAACTTATCCATACCATATTTTTTTAAGTTATTTAACTGCCACCAAATAACAGGTTTTCCTCTTAATGGTAACAATGCAAGAGAGGAATAAAAACCGACAGGCATATTTTCATTTTTTGTTTCTCCACCAAAAAGCAGAATATTATTAAACTTTTGCAAAATCCCTCCCGATATATTCCTTTAATTGTTCCGGAGTTCCCACACAATCAAAATGTTTTATATCAAAAACCCCTATTTTACCATTTAATTTCTTTAAATGATTATAAACTCCTGACATATAAAATTCGCCTTTTTGTAAATCATTTGCAACAACAAGATCTATTACCGCATCTTTAAATAATTCAACATTTCTAAAATAATACATCCCGCAAATTGCATGATTTGAAATAACTGATTTTTCTTTTGTCTCTATTAAATACCCGTCTTTATCAACACTTGCATAAGAAAAGCAGGGATTTTCAGAATTTATTGTTAATAATGCCCCGTCTAATTTTCTATCTCTTATATTTGAAATAAAATTACATACATCAAAACAATCAAATATATTATCTGAATCCGCAAAAATAATATCATATTCGGGCTTTATCGACTTATGTGCAGCCAAAGCAGTAATCGCAGCTCCCATTGTCAATTTTGGAACAGTTACATATTCTAAAATATATTTTTCCTTTAAATATTTTAATTGACATTCTTCATCTTTTAAGAATTTTTCTTGAAGCACTAAAATGATATTTGAATTTATTAACTTAAAACTTTCAAGAACATGTTCAATCATCATCTTCCCGCTAAATTCTATAAACGGTTTAGGAACATCATACCCTTCAACAGCAAAACGGCTACCAGCTCCTGCCATTGGGATAACAATATTTATAGGTGCTTCTACATTTATATTTAATAAATCAGATTTATTAGTCATTATACTACCCTTAAATATTACATTGACTATTTTATCATAAATATTAAATTAATATCCTTAAATATTTTTGAATATAGCTATTAGTATTAATTTCTATTTTTATCAATTTATATTTATAAATTTTTGAATTTCCATACAATCAAATAAATAATATGAATAAGGTATCAATTTTTTATTTTTTAATCTCGTTATTCTTTTATTAAATTTTTCCGGAATAGACACACCCTGAGGAAGATTTCTCAAAATTTCTGACAATTCAATATATAAATCACCTTTAATAAACTGTTTTAAATTACCTTTCTGATTTTGAATTAATATTATATCAGTTTTTTTTAATTTATTTAGCAGTACTAATACAGGTTTGCTATATTCTTTTAAACAAAATCTAAATCCTAATATTGTTAAAATTTTACATTTTTTCGAAAGAGTTTTTTCATTTTTGATTGAAAATATAGTTTCCACAGGTTTTAAATATTTCATTATAAATTTTGCATAAAAATCTGGTAAATCATTCCAATATCTAAAATATTTTATAATATACCATATATTTATAAAAAAATTATTCGAACGTCTAAACGTTATATTTTTAATATATTCACTTAACAAAGTTTTACGATACCAATCAAAAACTTTTTCAGAATACCCCAACTTATTGGCAAAACTATAAACCCACAAATTATTAAAATAAATTCTAGGACCATCAATATTATTCAACCAACTTTGAACCCCTACACGATTAATTACAATCGGATATTTATCTGCAAACAAATAACAATTAGGCCATTTTTTAGCTATATAAAGAAGAATATATAAATGAATCCAATCTTTTTTATAAAAATTTTCAAGATTAGGAATTTGCCTAAAATATTCTTTTCTAAAAACAAGATTAGTGTTAGGCCAAGCTCTATCTTCAATATCTATTATAAAATTATCTGAATCATTTAAATATATTTTGTCTTCTAATATGTATTTTTCATTTTCAGATTTTCTGGATAAAATTAAGCCATGATAATCATCATCTCTTAAATAATAATTAGATAAAACAAGTATAGATAAATCTTCATTCTTGGCTAAAATATCATATAATCTTTTTAAACCGTTTGGGGAATATAAATCATCATCGCCAAATAAATGAATAAACTTTCCTTGAGCTAACTCACAACATTTCATAACATTTTTGTCGTAGCCAACATTCACATCATTACAGTTATAGCGAATAATATCAGGGTATTTTTTCTGATATTCTGCCATAATATCACTCATATTATCAGTAGAGCAATTATCAGATACTATAATTTCTACACCTAACAAATTATATTCTTTTATTTGCCTAATAATAATATCAATATTATTTTGAATATATTTTCCACCATTATATGTAGGAATACAAATTGATAATAATTTAGAATCGACTGTCATAATTCCTATATAATTTCTTCTTATAATATTTTGCCCGTTTTTTTATTAATTTTTTAAATATTTTAATATACCATTTTTTACTATATAAAAATACTTCTAATTTTGAAAATGCAGCCTCTTTATCTGTTTTTTTAATCAACCTCTTTGTAAATTCTTCCCAAGATTCAAAACGCTTTAAAATACTCCAACGATATAAAAAATATGCGAAGTTCCATAATAAAGCTTTACCTAAAAAACTATGTTTTTTATTCAAATAAGCAATTCTGTTAATTATATTTGCAATTTCATCCGGAAATGGACCAGTTGATAAATTATTTGAATCATTATTAGCACTTTGACGCCATCTTATACAAGTACCGATTATAAAAGCAACTGCACCAAGCCTATTTATATCTAACATAAATATAATGTCATGCAATTTTCCATACAGTTCAGGATGATATTCAATTTCCTTATAAATTTTCGTTTTATAAATATTTGAAGCAAAAGTAGGTCTGTTTATCAATAAATTATAATAAATTCCATCATCTTTATTATACTTATAATAATCTTTATATAATATATCCCAATCATCATTACTTACATTATATACCCCCCACAGGCTGCCAGAACACATAACTACATCAGGATTTTCTTCAAATATTTTCATTGCGGTTTCAATGTACTCAGGATGAATAGCATCGTCATCATGAAATATCGCAGTATACTCATTTTCTGCAAGTTCCTGAGATCTTTTGAAATTACCAACATTACCCAAATTCTTTTCATGAGTAATTACAGATATATTTCTATCAGGGTATTTTTTCTTGATTTCTTCGATAACCTCTAAAGTATTATCTGTACTACAATTATTTAAAACTTTTATATTAAACCCTTTTGCTATTTGCGTACAAAGGCTTTCAAGCATTACTCGCAAATATTCAGCACGATTATATGTTAAAACAAATACATCTAAATTCTTATAGTCCATTTTCTATCCCTTTCAGCTATCAATATCGTTTCAGTATAAACTTGACCGTTTATTGGTTTCATAATCTTAAATTTATACCCTAGATCCCAACTTTCTATTAAAGGTTTAATATTAAAAAAGTCATCAAAATTATGATAAATACTAATCAACAAAACAGGTTTTTGCTTTTTAATAGTATTTATTGCACCTTTTAAGAATTCCTGTTCTGCACCCTCAATATCAACTTTTATTAGCCCTACTTTAATATTATTATTTTCTACAAAATCATCAAGAGTTGTGATTTCAACTGTTTCTTTTTGATTATTTTCGTAACACTTTCTATCAACAAAAGTTGAACCACCAAAGGATGCTATATAAATATCCTTTTTCGAAATATTTGAGCCCAAACCTTTTTTAACAGGAACTACATTTTGTAATTTGTTTAATTGAATTGTTTTTAAAATACTATCATACAAGAATGAAGTCGGTTCAAATGTATAAACTTTTTTATTGGTAAACTTTGAGAATACCAAAGCTGAATCCCCAACATAACCTCCTACATCTATTATGTTTTTATTTTTTATTTGTTTTTTATTTGAAATTTCAGGCAGATAATATTTATGATAAAACACATTTGGTTCAAAAGCATTTACCGGCAGATTATATCCGTTCCAATAATATACATTTTCTGAAAGTTTTAAAATTTTGGAATACAAATGTTTATGTAAATCCAAAAACTCAGTTCTTTCTTCATCAGACATAGTAAAATAAGGACTTCCGGTTCTAAAATATTCCTGAATTCTAAATATTATTCTATCTATTATATCTATACTTTTTGAATCCAAGCCCCTAATTAAGTTTTTATATTTATTTTCAATATCACCATTAAATAAATTTAAATTTTCCCTTCCAAACCACTTTTCATGCATATCAAAAGAGTATTGTCCTCTATCAAACCAATACCTAATATAATTTACATACTTGTTCGTAATGTTATCTAAATCTTTTATCAAATCCATTTAATATTACACTCCTATAAATATTCTTGTATTTTTTATACCTATTTTATTTAAAATTAATTTTACAATAAACAAAAATAATATACTGCCAAAAAATGTTACAATAAATAATTCTATCGAAGACAAACAACAAGCTAAAGTATTTTTACCTATAAACAAGTAATTACGACAGTTACGCTGAGTATATATCGTATGAAAATAAGCATAGTTAATTATATAGTAATGAATAAAGAATATCCCAAAAGAATATTTTGCAACAAATTTTAAAGATTTATCCAAAATTTTATTATTTTTTATTTTATCTTCTGACAACATCAATCCACTTAAAAGAACAACAGTTTCTATAAATTTTGAAATAAATTGTATGTTGTTTGTTGTTTTAAAAATAAATAATTGAGTTATAAAATGGAATATATATATAAAAATAACGAAATTTGAAAAATTGATTTTAAATTTGCTTTGATTTTATCATAGTATTTATTTATTAATACACAAACTTCCATACCAAATAGATAAATAAAAACAAAATGTAAAAAAATCTTTATGTAATATGATAAATTTAGAAAAAGGATTTTCCAAACAGAAGATTCATAAGGATTAAAACCTATAAACATATTCACACTTGAATATCTTGGAATAATTAAACATAAAATTAAAGAAGACAACAAAAGTGTTATATGAATTTTTTTATTTTTCCTTGATGCCAAAAATAAAGGAGAAAATAAAAACATTATAGCTATCATACCAATAAACCAAACTGGACCATTAACTATATATCCACCAATAGTAACTGCAAAAAAACGAACTCCAAAACTAGCTTGTTGAAAAGCCCAATTATCTATATTTTGATATGCATATAAAAACGACACAGGCAATAAAGTAACTAAAAATGGGCATATGACATTTAATAATTTTTTTTTAAAATACGTTTTTACATCAAATTTATAAGATAAATACTGAAATAAAAATCCGGCAATAAATACAAAAAAATAAGTTCCACCTGCAAATAACAGAGTATTAAACTCCAACATTGTACTTTTGCCCCAAACTAAAGTATGCCCCGCAACAATAAAAATAATTGCTACCGCTCTAAAATAATCAATATAATCTAAATTTTTTCTCTTTAATCCTTCCATATAATTCACAATTCTTAGCTCCAAATAAAAATCCTATATTTGTTTATAAAAATTTTTCATTCCATCTTCATAAGATGTAAATGCAAAATCTTTTATAATACTCAACAATTTTGTGTTATCTCCTGTGTATTCTTTATTCATACCAGGATTTTTTACTATAATTTCAGATTTATAATTAGAAAAACTATTTACAATTTTTGCCAAATCAAGAATTTCAATACTCTTTGTTGGGGTAACATTAATAAATTTTTCATCTGTAGGATTATTAACAAAATACTCTACAATCTTACAAAAATCATCTATGTATAGAAAATCAAATTTTACATTTTGATTTAATACAATAGGTTCTTTGGCTTTGTTTGAATTTACAATACAAGACGTAACTCTTGATTTGTCCTCTCCTGAACCGTAAATTCCAAACACTCTAAGATTTAAGATATTTTCCCTTTCTTCTATCATTTTTGAAATAAGATATTTTGAATATCCATAAGGATCTTTTGGAATAGATTTGCCAAAATCGCTTTCGTTAATTTTACAAAGCGGACGACTTTTATCATACTCTGCACCGGAACCTATTGTAATCATTGGACAATCTTTTGATGTTAAATCTGCAAGATTTGTAAACATTTCAATATTAGGTTTTGCGACTTCATCAATTGTTGCTTCAGGAGAAATTCTCACTCCGCAAGATGCAGAATGTATAATAAATTCTATACTATTATCTTCGACATATTTTTTTACAGCATCTTTGTCCAACAAATTTAGCTGAAAACTTCTTGGAATAAATAAATTGAACTTACCAGCTAAAGCTTCCTTTATATGAGAACCGATAAATCCTCCGGATCCTGTTAATAATATATTTTTCATTTTTTTATCTCTCCCAATCAATCTTTCTCTTTATAACACGAGCAGGATTGCCTCCAATAGATGTATTTTCTTCCGTAAATATTTTTGTGACTACACTTCCTGCTCCAACTACTGTATTATTTGGAATACAGCTCCCTTTTAAAATATTTACACCATGACAAATCCATACATGATTACCTATTTTCAGAGAATTCTTTGGCTTATTAATTAAATTCACAGTCCCTTTATCATAAATTTTATGACCATCATGTGCATAAATGGATATCCTACGCGAAAATAAGCAATTATCACCAATTTCTAAACTTGTATTTTTACCACCACCAACAAATATTTGTAAATCCTCAGTATTAAAAAAATTATTACCTATATTTACTGTAATTTTATCTTCAGGAGCATGACTTCCACAAAAAACACCATAAACTTTATTGAATAAACAATTATTTCCAATGTTGACAACAACATTATCACCCCATATTTCTATATGGGTATTAATTAAATTTATATTTTCTCCAATTTCAATACTATTATTGCTACCCTTAATAATGATCAAGCTATTTTTGCAGCTTACTTGATTACTTGATTTATGCTTGAATATATTATTTTTTCCTAGATTGATTACTTTTAAACCATCTATATACTTCTTTCTTTTATGGAAAGAAATTTTTATAAATCCAAATATTTTAAAGCATCTTCTATCTCCAATTTTATCGTATCTTAATAGCTTCATGCTTTAATATTCCTCACCAAAGTATAAACCGAATTGTTCTTTAATGTATTTTTGACTACCTATATAGTGTGAAAATGTATCAGGAATTCCTATTCTTTTGAATTTAACTCCTTTACCGCTTTCTGCAATTACTTCTGCAACAGCACTTCCTAAACCGCCGATTATACTATGTTCTTCAAGTGTATGAATTTCAACTCCATCATTTACCAATTTTTCAATAATAGTCTTATCGATAGGTTTTACGGTATGCATACTTATAAAATAAGGGTTTCTACCTTCTGCTTCCAATTTTTTACAATAACCTGCAGCATCAGGTAGCATATTGCTTGTTGAAATTACAGCAATACCCTTTCCTTCTTTTATTACAGAAGCCTTTCCTATCTCAATTTTGTTATTATCAAAAACACCTCTGTTGTGACGACCTATTCTTATATACATCGGTCCTATAGTTTCAATAGACTGACGAACAAGTTGTTCAGCCTCATTGTTATCCCCCGGACAACACACGGTCATATTAGGTAAACTTCTCATCAAAGAAATATCTTCAATCGCATGGTGAGTTGCTCCAGCCGCGCCATATGTAAAACCTGCACCAATACCTATTAATTTAACATTTGTACACATATAAGCTACATCTAAACGGACTTGTTCAAATGCTCTTTCCACAAGAAATGGGATAATTGTATAAACATAAGGTTTTTTACCGGCCAAAGCCAATCCTGCCGCTAATGAAATAGCATTTTGTTCGGCAATTCCACAATTTATAGAACGTTCCGGAAATTCCTCAAAAAACGGTTCTAATACAGAAAAGCCCATATCAGGAGTAATTAATACAATATCTTTATCTTTCCTTGCAAGCTCTATTAATGTATTTATAAAAGTCTTTCTCATTAATATTTCTCCTCAATTTCAGCTAATGCAATTTCTAACTGTTCATCATTAGGTGATTTGTAATGCCATTCAAGTCTGTTTTCCATAAATGACACACCCTTACCTTTTGTTGTATCAGCAATAATTGCAACAGGTCTATCACTCTTGTGATTCAATGCTGTTTTTAATTCATCAAGATTATTCCCGTCAATAACTAAAGTATCAAACCCAAAAGACTTTACCCTTTCTGCAATATTTGATTGGTTTATAACCTCATTGGTAGCTCCGAAACCTTGAAATTTGTTATAATCAACAATAAATACAAAATTATCAAGTTTGTGTGTAGAAGCAAACATCAAAGCTTCCCATACTGAGCCCTCGTTACACTCTCCATCCCCGCATATCACAAAGACTCTTCCTGAATTTTTATCCATTTTTTTTGCTAATGCAAAACCAGCACCCAAAGAAGGTCCATGTCCCAATGATCCTGAAGAAACTTCAAAAAACGGAGACTTTTCTTTATCAATATGACAAGGTAAAGAGCCGCCATCAATTGAATAATTTTCAATGTAATCTTTTGACAAAAAACCTTTATGATATAAAACAGAGTATAAAGCTGCACTTGAATGTCCTTTACTCAATATAATTATATCTCTATCAGGTGAATTGATATTGTCCTTACTAATATTTGCGACATCAAAGTACAAAGTATACAATATATCAACTACACTCATTGCAGCACCGACATGTGATACACACGCTTTATGCACCATTTTTACGATAGTTTTTCTTATCTCACTTAGTATTGAATTTCCCATTATTTTACCACCTATTTCCCTGCAACAACACAAGCATTAGATACTTTATTATTAATAAATTCAATAATAGTTCCCGCAATTCTATCGATTTCTTCGTCTCCTAATGCAGGGAATGTACCGACCCAGAAAGTATTATTCATAATAAAGTCTGTATTAGGTAACAATTTATAATGTTCATCTGTCAATTCTTTTGAATTTATCAAATTTGAATTGCCAATTCTTAAATTAACATCATTATCTACAATCATAGGCTGTCTCAAAATATTACCTGCAAACAATTGACGTGTACCAACTTTATGACTTTCCAAATACTCAACCATTTCTTGTTTTGTAAATGGTGCATTTTCTTTTACCGAAATCAAATAGCCAAACCAAGAAGGTTTTACACCATTATTGATTTTTGGAAGAATTAAATATTCACTCATTTTAGATAATTTTTCAGTCAAACGAGCCGCATTATGAGTTCTTATACCAATAAATCTATCTAATTTATCAATTTGAGAACAACCTAAAGCTGCTTGCCAATCAGTAATTTTTAAATTAAATCCGATATGAGAATAAGTATATTTGTGGTCATACCCAAACGGAAGATTTCCAAGCTGTTGAGAAAATCTCTTTCCGCAAACGCCATCACGTCCGGGAGGACAACAACAATCTCTGCCCCAATCTCTAAATGACATTATAATCTTATACAATTGCGGATCATTTGTTACAACAGCACCGCCTTCTCCCATTGTTAAATGGTGAGCAGGATAAAAACTAAATGTTCCGATATGACCGATTGTACCGATTTTCTTGCCTTTATATTCTCCGCCTAACGCATCGCAGCTATCCTCAATTACCCAAAGATTATATTTTTCCGCAAGTGACATTATCTTATCTAAATCATAACTATTTCCTAATGTATGAGCCAAGAATATAGCTTTTGTTTTAGGAGTAATTGCTTCTTCTATTTTATCTGCGTCAATATTATAAGTTCCTATCTCACAATCAACAAACACAGGAACCATACCATGTTGAATAATAGGATTTATTGTAGTTGGAAACCCAGCTGCAACAGAAATAACTTCATCACCTTTTTTCAATGCTCTATCACCCAATTTATGGGAAGTCAAAGCAGAAAATGCTAACAAATTAGCACTTGAGCCTGAATTAGTTGAAAGTGCAAATTTGACACCCAAATATTTCGCGAATTTTGATTCAAATTCTTTATTAAATCTTCCAGCAGTTAACCACATATCTAAAGAAGCATCAATCATATTTAATAATTCTTCTTCTCCCAAAAGCTTTCCGCTTGGCGGAATATAATCAAATTCTCTTTTTTTGCCATATATAGCGTTGTAATATTCTTTTGCTGCGTCTTTTACTTTATTGCGTAATTCTTGTTCCATTTTATATTTCCCTCATATTCTTGTATTTGTTTCAATGTGTATTCATACATATCTGCATCTTTTGCATAAAAATGTTTATACCAATCAACTGTTTTGGCAATTGCAACTTCTGCAGTATAAGTTGGTGTCCAGCCTAAAACTTTTTCAGCTTTTTCAATATTCAACATAAGAAGATTAGCCTCGTGCAAATTATCTTTTTTATGAACAACAACTTCTCCCTTACCATAATTATCTACAACCATTTGGGCAACTTCTGCAACCTTTAAAACACTTTCTTCATTTGGTCCAAAGTTAAAACCTTCTGCAAATTTTTTACCTTCTTCCAAAAGTTTTTGTCCTAAAAGTAAATATCCGGATAAAGGTTCTAATACATGCTGCCAAGGTCTGACTGCAATCGGATTTCTTATTTCTATTTTCAGTCCGGAATTAATATATCTGACACAGTCAGGGATTAATCTATCTAAAGCCCAATCACCACCGCCAATTACATTTCCTGCTCTGGCAGTCGCCATTGCGTAACCTTCTTCGCCTTGCAAAAATGAACGTCTGAATGATGAAGACATGATTTCTACACAGCCCTTTGATGATGAATACATATCATATCCGCCCATAGGTTCATCTTCTCTATATCCTCTGTTAATTTCTTTATTTTCATAACATTTATCTGTAGTTATATTAACAAAAGCTTTAACTGACTTACATTTTTCAGCTGCAATTAAAACATTTAAAGTCCCTATAACATTTGTCTGATATGTCAAAAGCGGTTCTGCATAAGACAATCTTACAAGAGGCTGTGCCGCTAAATGAAAAACTATATCCGGTTGAAATTCTATCATAGCCTGCTCTAATTTGCCGCTATCTAAAATATTACCGATTACAGATTTTGATATTTTATTTTCTATGTCAAGTTCTTCGAACATAGACGGCTGAGTATTAGGTGCTAATGAATATCCGCAGACATCTGCACCCATTGAAGTCAACCATAGAGCAAGCCAACTACCTTTAAACCCTGTATGCCCTGTTAAAAAAACTTTTTTGCCCTTATAAATATTATTAAACATTTACCACCTCTTTTTTATTTAACCATTTTGCCCAAGGAGCATTCCCCTCTTCCCACATTGCAGTCAAATCAATTTTATCCTTCAATGTATCCATAGGTTTCCAGAATCCGTCATGCTTATATGCACATAATTGTCTGTCTTGAGCAAGATTTTCCAGCGGTTCACGTTCAAAAATAACTTTATTATGCGATCCATCAATATAATCAAATATTTCCGGTTCACAAACAAAGAAACCTCCATTAACCCAAGCTCCATCTCCTTTCGGTTTTTCTTTAAATGATAATACATCATTTGAAGATGAAAGATTTAAAGCTCCAAATTTACCTGATGGTTGAACTGCAGTCATTGTTAAATACTTTCCTTTGTTTTCGTGATATTTAACAAGCTCTTTTATATTTACATCAGAAACACCATCACCATAAGTCAACAAAAACCTTTCATTCCCAATATATTCCTGAGCTTTTTTGATACGGCTGCCGGTCATTGTATCTAATCCGGTATACAACATTGTAACCTTCCAAGGTTCTGTTTCTATTCTGTGAATATCAACAGTATTATTCAGCATATCTACTGTAATGTCTGAATATTGCTGATAATAGTGGACAAAATAATCTTTAATCACGTGAGATTTATAACCTGTCAATATTATAAAATCATTAAATCCATAATAAGAATATGATTTCATAATATGCCACAATATAGGTTTGCCACCAATTGCAACCATTGGTTTTGGCATCAATCTTGTTTCTTCAGATAATCTTGTCCCTAAGCCACCTGCAAGTATTACAACTTTCATTAATATACTCCTTCTATATTTTTATTTATTTTAAATATTTTAATTTTTATAAATGAGAAAAGTCTTAAATCAAACTGTACAGATAATATTTTATTTATATCATTAAAACGTTCTCTTTTACTGATATAAATAATTCTGTATAAAGAATAATAAAAAATCAAACTTAATATAAACCTTAATTTATCACAAAATGAAAGGACTGCAAAAACACATAAATAATTATATAAATTTTGTTCAGGTTCTTTTTTTAACCAAAATAAAACTTTTGCAGAATTCAATTCTGTACAATACCGATTATG
Source organism: Candidatus Gastranaerophilales bacterium (assembly GCA_944323135.1). GTDB lineage: Bacteria > Cyanobacteriota > Vampirovibrionia > Gastranaerophilales > Gastranaerophilaceae > Stercorousia. Next base: position 32,382 of record CALURI010000015.1, on the reverse strand, counting down.
CGAAATAATATAATTTCTAATTTTTTTATCTTTTATCAAATATAAAGAATTTGCATAACCGCTAATCCAATTCATCCCTTTTTGCAACGGATGAACATCATCAGATTTATAACCTCTTGTATAAACGTATTTACCGTTTTCATCACAATTATCTCTGACTAAGACAATCGCATTATCTACAATTGAAATCTTTTTATTTTCATTTATCAATTTTGAAGCCAGTGCAAGATGAGGGAACATATTTGAAATATTAAATTCCATATTCCCCATAACAGTATCATCAATATTATTTGTTTTATAAATAACACCCGGTAAAAATGTCATTTGATCATATAATTGAGCAATATCATATTTTGGACATTCATACGTTGCAACAACAACAGCATCAGAATCTTCTTTTATAAACTGTTCAACTTGTTCCCAGCCATCCCAGCATAAATCATCATTATCTGCAAGAATCCATACATAATCTTTATTCGCTTTATAAAAAGCTTTTACAATATTTGCATTTCCACCTATATTATATTTATTTTTTTCATACTTCAAATTACTGTTTAAAGCCTGGAATTTAGATACAACATCTTCTGTAAAATCAGTTGAATTATTATCAATGACAGTTATATCAAAATTTTTAACTGGAGAATTTTCCATAAAAATTTGACTTAGAACATTTTGAAGTTTTTTAGCTCTGTTAAATGTAATTATAAAAATTTCTAACTTTTCCGATATGGACAATCCCTAACCTCTTTAATAAATTTTAATTAGTTAATATATAAATTATTACTTCTTATTTTACAAAACAATATTAACACAAATAAACAAATTCTTTTTTATAATAATAATTTTTCTTAATATTTAAAATAAAATAACTATTGCTGATGAGCACCTTACCTTTATATAAAAGAATTACCACAGATTATTTAACATTTACCAATTTTATATTAATAGCTATATTTTACAAAAAGTATTTTATTTTTACTTGCTTGTTGTATACTTTATGTGAGAAGTTTTTTTAATTAATAGGTAATATTTAACAATTTACAATGAATAATTCTTTTTTTAATAAAAAAATAGGAATACCAAGAGCAATTTCATATTATAATAGTTACCCTTTTTATTATGGATTTTTTAAATCACTAGGGATAAAAATAATTTTATCTGACAAAACTACAACAAAAATCATAAATGAAGGGTGTAAATATGTAGTATCCGATACCTGTTTACCTGTAAAAGTTTTTGCCGGCCACATAATAAATTTACTTGATAAAGGCTGCAACGTAATTTTTGTACCATCAATTCAATCTACAGATTATAAAATTAATAATTGCAGCAAGATAAGAGGGTTGCCAGAAATTATAAGAAATGTAATTAATCGTGATTTTACAATGATAGAACCAACCCTTGATAAAACTGAAAATATAGATTTTAAAAACTTTTGTACACAAATTGCAAATGCTTTTGAAATTAAAGATTCTATTCGTATTAAAAATGCAATTAATGCCGGGTGGGAAACATATAACAGATTTTGTAAAATGACTCAATCCGGAATTTGTTATCAAGAAGCTCTTAAAAATGCAATTGAAGGAAAATTAATTAAAAATACAGTTGAAATTGTAAAACCATTATCTGTTGTAATTATGGCTCATGGGTATAATCTTTTTGATGATAGGATTTCAATGAACCTTATAAAAAAATTGGAAAAAATGGATGTAAAAGTTTATACATCAATAAACGTTTCCCGTGAAAAAGCTATTTCATCTATTAAAGCTTTGGGAGAAATTCAATACTGGGCCAATGAATTAGAATTAACGGGAACTGCGGCATATTATTTATTAAATAATAAAGTTGATGGCATAATTGCTCTGTCAGCATTCGGCTGCGGACCTGATTCATTAATGGTAGATGAAATGACATATCATTGTAAAGAAAAAGGCATGCCCTTAATTCATTTGACAATTGATGAACATACAGGGGAAGCCGGTTTTGTTACAAGATTGGAAGCTTTTATTGATATGTTAATGAGAAAGAAAAGAAGACTTATTGACAAAAATTCACATAAAATCACAAAACAGATTACTGAAATTGTCGAAATTAACAATAACAAAATTTTAACAGGATCTATGAAATAATTTTTGATATGAATAAACAAAAATTAAAAAACAAATTATTTTTATATTCCGGAGCCATACATATACATTCCGAATATTCAGACGGCACAGGTAATATTGATGAAATAACAAAAGCTGCAAAAAAAGCAGGACTTTTTTGGATCATAATTTCAGACCATAATAAAATGGAAATAAAAGAGGGGATTTACAACGGGGTTTACGTAATAGTAGGAGAAGAAATATCTCCCCAATATAATAATCATTATTTAGCATTGAATATTAAAAATGAAGTAAAACCTTCTGAAAATCCAAAAACTTATATAGAAGCCGTAAAACATCAAGGCGGTTTTGGTTTTGTCACCCACCCTGATGAATCAGATAAAAGAAGAAATAAAGCAAAACCAATAAAATGGCTGGATAAATCAATAAATGCAGACGGTTTAGAAATATGGAATTGGTTTTCTGACTGGGCTGATAATTATGATGATACAAATATTTTAAAAATAGCTTATGCTTATTTTTTCAGACATAAACTGATAAAAGGCCCAAATGCAAAAACTCTTATTTGGTGGGATGATTTAAATATAAAAAATACCAAAATTGTTCCGGCAATAGCAGGAGTTGATGCTCACGCGTTAAAAGTTACCAAATATATTATTCCCATAAAAATTTTCCCCTATGAATACTGTTTTAAAACATTAAACAATATTTTAATTCTTAATAATAAATTACCGGATAATTTTGAAGAAGCAAAAGAAAACATCTTAAATTCAATAAAATACGGAAAAAATATAATTGTAAATAAAATGTATTCAAAATCAAAAAATCTTCCGGTATTTATGATTAAAAATGATATTGAACAAGCCTGCTGCGGAGAAAGTGTAAATTTCACAGAAAATACATATTTATATATAAATCTTTTCCAAAAAGCTTCTATAAAAATTCTAAGAAATGGAGAACATTTTTATTCTGCGATATCAGACCAAATTAAGTTAAAAATTGAAAAATTCGGCAAATACAGATTTGAAGCAAAATATAAAAATAATCCTTGGATATACTCAAACCCAATACTGGTAAAATAAATTTGTGATAGGATATTTTTTATGAATGACAAAACAGAAAATGTTAAAATGGAAAATAAAATTCCGACAAAACAAAGGATTATTGCCTGGCCGCGAATGGGTAGAATTGATATCCCATTAAAAGCTCTTTTACTATCTTTAGGAGCAGAAGTTGTAATACCTCCTCCTAACAGTAATGAAACATTAGAAATAGGAGTAAGAAAAAGTATTGAAGGGATTTGTCTTCCATACAAATTAAATCTGGCGAATTATATTATGGCTTTAGAACAAGGTGCTAATACTCTTATGATGTTTCAAGCTCCTGGTTCTTGCAGACTCGGGAATTACACAAAAATGGCTCAAAAAACTCTAAAATCAATGGGCTATAAATTCGACATGGTTATTTTTGATATGTATAAAAGTAAAATGAAACAGACACTTCACGCTTTTTGGCATGTAACTCATTGCATAAATCCCTGGTGTTATTATAAAGGTTTTAGTCTGGGTTTTAACAAATTTTTTGCAATTGACACTGCAGAACGTTTGCTTTTTTATACAAGACCAAGAGAACTACATAAAGGTGATGCCGAAAAATGTTATAATAAATGGCTTGAAATAACTGATGAAACAAATTCTGTATGGGAAGCAAAAAAATTAAAACAAAGGATAATAGAAGATTTTAAAAAAATCCCGATAGATACAAATAAAAAAGTTCCGATTGTTTACCTTATAGGAGAATTTTTTGTACTTTTGGATCCTTATACCAACCAAAATATTGAAAAAGAACTTGGAGATATGGGAGTAGAAGTTCAAAGACAGATTATGTTTGGGGATTGGCTTGAACATGTATTAAAACCTTCAATTTTTTATCACAAAGAATCTCATAGAGAAAGATCCGTCAAATATGCAAAAAAATATATGAAACGCGCAATCGGCGGAGAATGTATAGAAACAATCGGAGATACAGTTTATGCTGCAAAACATGGGATAGATGGAATCATTCATATTTCACCATTTTCTTGCATGCCTGAAATTGTAGCTCAAAATATCTTGCCAAAAGTCAGCAGAGAAGAAGATATTCCAACTCTTTCTTTGGTACTTGACGAACAAACAGGCAAAGCCGGTTATATAACAAGAATTGAAGCTTTTATAGATTTGATTAAAAGGAAACAATTAAAAAAAATTAATAATTAATGTAAAAATATTATCCATTTGGGTAATATTTTTTGTTCCAATAATTTGTTTATGATAGTCTTGAATTTATAAATAGCTGAGAGGGGATATTGATGATTACAAAATCAAGAAATGAAATGACTTTCGAACGCCTAAAATATTACAGACATCTTGCAGGCGGGGCATTAGAATGTATTGCAAGCAGACTTTCAAAAACACCTAAACCTTTATGCTTTTCACTGATGGTTACAAGCAAATGTAATTGTGATTGCGACTTCTGTTTTTGGAAATCTAAAAAAGGCAATGATGATATGCCGACTGAAGAAATTGTAAGACTTCTTACGGAAGCAGGACAAATTGGTTATATGGACAGCATTTTGTGGGGAGGAGAACCCTTATTAAGAGAAGATTTCGCACAAATTTGCAAAGCATCACATGATGCAGGTCTTTATACAAAAATTGCAACTAACGGCTGGTATTTAGAATCAAACCCTGATTTTGCAAAATATACTGATTTAATGTTTGTATCATTAGATGCAATAGGCAAAGCCCACGATGATATCAGACACATGCCGGGAATTTGCGATAAAGTAATGTCCGGCATTGAATATCATAAAATTCATTCTCCCAAAATGAGAATTTACGTATGCTGTACAGTATCAACCCAAACTAATTTTGAACAAATAAAAGAAGTTGCTCAATATTGTAAAGATGCTGATATTTTATTGTATTTTACGGTAAATAAAGCTGCATCAAGACCTGAAGAAGCTCAAAATGTTGTAGAAACAGAGCTTGAAAATGAACAGCTTGCCGATATGTTTATAAAAATAAAAGAGTTAAAGAAAAACGGTTACCCGATTAGAAATTCATATTACTTTATGGATTACATAATTAATAAGAAAACTTATTACGAATGTCATTGGCCTCGTATTGCAACAGTAATCTATTCAAACGGTGATATGTTACGCTGCTATGACAGAAAACCATTTATAAGCGTAAGAAACAGACCATTAAAAGATGTAATAAAAGATCCACTGTTTATTGAAACAGTAAATAAATGTAAAGACTGCAAGCTCGCCTGTGTAGGGAATTATGCACTTGACGCTTCAGGCTTGTGGAAACTTGAATGGCCTGCAATAAAATCTTTGATGGAAATTGCTATTACATAAAAATTGTAAATATCTAAAAATTTATAAAGAAACATAAAAATTAAAAGGGATTATATGAAAAAAATAATTGCACTATTATTATTAATTACATTCTGTTCAGAGACAGCAACATTTGCAGCAACAATAAATAATTCTGCTCAAATAAATAACTCAACATCACAAATGAACAACCAATATCAATCAGTACAAACTCAAAATTTATCTTCAAAATTAAAACAAGTACAAAATGAAGAAACAGAATTAAATACAAATGCATTTAGTAATAATTACCAAACATCTTTGCAAACAAATCAACTGGCATTTGAATTAAGCCCTATTGAAAAATTATTTAACGGGAAAGAAAGTGAAATTACAGGAACTCCGTTACAACAAATAGGCTATGATTTGTTTACATCAACAACTTCATCTGTAAACGGAACAGCAGGCAAATTTGACAGCAATTATAAATTAAGCATCGGTGAAAAAGTCAATGTATATTTATATGGAGACTCCATTGATGTTATGACTATATCAGGAGCAAATTTATTGAATCCTAATACTAAAACAGAAGTAGATTCAAAAGGTTCCATATTTATTCAAGGAGTAGGCCTTGTAAAAGCAGAAAACAGAACAATAAGCGAAGTTGAAAATGAAGCAAACAGATTAGCTTCACAAAAATATAAAAGTATCAAAGTAAAATTAACAGTTGCATCAGGACAAGAATTTTCAGTATTTGTATATGGTCAAGTAAACAGACCCGGCAAAATTCTTGTAGGCAATAATTCCTCTGTACTTGATGCCTTAAATGCAGCCGGCGGGGTTAAAAAGACAGGTACTTTAAGAAACATCACATACACATCCAATAACAAATCAAAAAATGTTGATATCTATAAAGCTCTGTTTTCAGGCAACGATGACGGAATTATATTAAGACCAAATGATAAAATCTTTGTAGATAAAATCGGAGATGTTGTCGCAATAAAAAATGGGGTTACAGTACCGGGTATCTACGAAATTAAAAGCGGTGAAAATTTACAAAAAATTATAACTTTTGCAGGAGGTCTTTTACCTGCAACACAAGTAACAGAAGTAACATTAACAGGTTTTGATGCAAATTCAAAACAACGTACAGCTGAAAATATTGCCTGGAGCGAAGCTAAAAATACTAAACTAAAAAGCGGTGATGCTGTTGAATTCAGAGAATTATATAATACCGCAGAAAATATCGTAACAATTCAAGGGAATGTTAAACATCCCGCAACTTATGCATATAAAGAAGGAATGAGATTATCAGATATTTTGAAAAGTGAAGACGAATTACTCGAAGAAACTTTCATAAATCAAGCAGTAATCAGAAGAATTTCAGGAAAAGATAATTCAATAGAAACTATTCCTGTATTTTTAAAAGAATTTTTTGCGGGAATGAATGATCCGGTGTTACAACCGAAAGACATAATTAATGTATATAAAAACACAAATTCACAATTTGTCGATGTTTACGGATGTATAAATATTCCCAAACATTTAACATATACTGCAAATATGATGTTAAATGATGTAATGACTGATATTCAATTTTTGGAATCAGACGTTGACAAAAAAGTTCCAGAAGACTCAAAAGAACCCGAAATATCATATAAAGGTTCCGTAGAAGAAAACGATGTACAACTGGCTGCAGGCACAGCAAATTCAAATAAATTAATTCCTGCAGAAAATATAGCTGTTGAAATCTCAAGACAAGACGGAACAACTGAAGTATATTATCTCTATGATATTATGATTAATTCAGACAGAATTAAATCAATTCCAATCATGCCAGAAGATAAAATATTTTTCAGGACTTTACGCGGCAACGAAGTTATGAAAACCGTAAAGGTTTCAGGCTTTGTTAAAAAACCCGGTGTTTTTACATTTGTTGAAGGTAAACGACTAAAAGATATGATTGAAATGGCAGGCGGACTAACTTCAGAAGCTGATTTGAGAGGTGTTATTTTCAAAAGAACAAATCTTCAAGGGAAACAAGTTGAACTTGCTCATAAAAATAACGAACGCGACATAAAACTTATAGAAGGCAGAATGGCAAGTGCATACAAACCCTCAGAAGGTGATCAAGAGTCAAAAATGCAAATGCTTGAAATGTTGAAAGCAGATGATTTAACGATTGCAAACAAATATAACGGGCAAATTGCATTAAATATCAAAAGCAATGATTTAAATAAAATAAAAGATTTAGATAACATCGAAGTTCAAGACGGTGATGATATTTATATTCCAAGGACTTCAAATCACGTAAGCGTAATTGGTGAAGTATACAACGAGCAATCATTTGTATATAAAAAAGGTTCAAACGCAAAATATTACATAAAAGAAGTTGGCGGATATACTCCAAACGCAAACAAATTCAGATTATACAAAGTATCTGTCAACGGACGTGCCGAAAAAATTTCTAATCACAGCAATATTGAACCGGGAGATACAATTGTTGTTCCAAGAAGAATTGCGGGCAATGACTGGATTACACCTGTTTGTGATACACTGAAAGGTATAGCATCAATTATTGTTATGGCATTCGCAATTAATAAATGGTAAAAATTAATTACCAAAAACTTTAACAGATTTAGGGACGATATTTATTTCAATATCGTCTTTAAATTTTTGTTTTTCTCCGTCAATATGTCCGGTTATAAAATCATTTTTTATCAAAAGATTAGAAGCTTGAAAATACATAGCTTTGAAATTTGAAATTTTATAATTAAAAATTATCCCTAAAAATTCAATAAAAAAAGTAACAGGATTGCTGACTTTTAAAATAAAAACGTCAAATTTTCCATCTTCAAGATTGCAATTATTTGAAATAGAAACTAAATTCTTAAACATATTGCCGGCATTAGCTACAATTATGCAAGTTGCTAAAATTGATAATTTTTTATCTTTAAATAAAATATTATATTTTCTTTGTCTTAATCTTAGCGCAAATAAAATACCCGCTAAAAAATATGCGAAGTAACCAAATTTATTTTTTAGTGATTGGGGAGTTTTGCAAATTATATCTGAATCATATCCAAGACCTGTTCTTAAAATAGAATATTTGTTTTGAACTTTTAATATATCAATATTTTTAACATTACAATTATCTAAAACCTTTAATGCTTTTTTCGGATTAGACGGGATATTTAATTTTGCAGCAAGCAAATTTGCGGTTCCGCATGGAATTATGCCTAACACTTTATCTGTATTCACAATATACGGAATAATCTTATTTATTGTCCCATCACCGCCGACTGCCAAAATAGTATCAAAATTCTGAAAATCAGTACTTGACAATTTACTGATTTCAATAGTTTTAAAACTGCAATTTTTTCTTAATAAAAATTGTATAATTAATTTTTTATATTTTGCAGCATTTTTCCTCCCGGCGTTAGGGTTATTAATTACAAGTACATTTTCCATAAATTGATTATTACACGGTTAATATAAGTTAGCAACATGTCTATAATTTTAATAAGAATTAATATGTTTGGGTTATAATTGTATGATAATAAGGAGCATTTGAAATGAGAGTAGAAAAACAATCCACAGTTTGGCAATCAAATTCAATGGGGAAATTTGATAAATTAAAACTAAGATTTAATGATATTGCCATAGATATGTTACTGAACTATTTAGGGCACAATTTCAGCAAAGAAAAATTGATAAACCTTGCAAAAATCTTTGAAAAAATATCCGGATCCAAAGGCGGAATAAACCATGCCAGAAGAATGCAATGGCTTTTTAAATCAGAACATCCGCATTTATACTGGTGGAAAAAGATTTTAACGGAATTAGATCCTAATTGCAGAAACAAATGGATTAAAAACTTCTTTGTAAACGGATATTACGGTGATAATTTGAGAAAACGCTCTGAATTTAATAAAAAGAACGGATTTTTCCCGCCTACGGTATTGCTTGCAAGTATTACAAAACGTTGTAACTTCAATTGCAAGGGCTGCTGGGCGCATGAATATGACGTAAAAGAAGATTTAACAAAAGAAAAATGGAGAGAAATATTCACAGAAGCTCGTGATGTAATGGGTATCCATATTTTCCCTGTTGTAGGCGGGGAACCTTTTGCAAGAAAAGAATTTTTAGAACTAGCAGAAGAATTTAATGACTGTACATTTATAACATTTACAAACGGATCTTTAATAACAGAAAAAACAGTTGAAAAATTGAAAAAATTAGGTAACGTACAACCAATGTTCTCAATAGGCGGTTTGAAAGAAAATACAGATGCCGTTCGTGGAGAAGGTTGTTTTGATATGGTTATGGAAAAAATGGATATGCTTAAAAAAGCTGGCATTTTCTTTGGAGCAAGTATCACAGCAACAAGTCAAAATTGTGATGAAGTAACATCTGATGAATTTATGAAAATGTTATCAGATAAAGGAGTTTTATGGGCATGGTTTTTCCATTACGTACCTGTAGGAGACAGCCCTGATGTAAGTATGGTACCTAATGCTCAACAAAGACAACAAATTTTAAAAGCGGTTTATAATGCAAGAAATACATTACCTATGATGACAGTAGATTTCTGGGGAGATGGGCCTGAAATGATGGGCTGTATTGCAGGAGGCAGACAATATATTCACGTAAATCCAAGAGGAGATGTTGAGCCTTGTACATTTGTACATTTAGCTACACATAACCTTAAAGATTGTACTTTGACAGAAGCTCTGGCCGCACCGTTTATGCGCGCAATAAGAGACGGTATTCCTTATGAAGACGGTAATATGCTAAGACCTTGTATGATTGTTGACAGACCTGAAGTTTTGAGAAAATATTATCAGGAATTCAAACCTTATGAAACTCATGAAAATGCCGCAGCATATTTAACAAATCCTGAAATCACATCAAAAATTGATAAATATTCCAAAGATGTAAAAGAAATTCTTGATAAAGATTGGAGAGAGAATCTTTGGATGACAATATTCCCTCTTGAAGGAGAATATTATGTAGATAGAGATCACTTCTGTTCAAAAGAAAAACCTCAAACAAGTTTAAAAAATACATGTAGCGGGAATTGTGCTTGCTGCGGAAAATAATATGAAAAAAATATTTTCATTACTAATTTTATTTATAATACTTACGGTTTTAATAATCTCTTGTCCCATAATAACTCAATGGGACAGGAGCTTTATTATATTTTTACAGTACAAATTATCTTTTTTACCTTTATGGATTCCAATGCTTCCGGATTGCATACTTTATTGGATAATGATAGTTATCCCGCTAATAAGTTTTGGAATATTTTTTATAAAAAAAAGATTATGGGTAAATTTAATATTTCTATATTCAATCCCGCTAATTACATTTTTACTCAATTGTATTATAAAACCTATTATAAAAAGGGACAGACCACCATTAGATTTTCAAATTACTACAATTAATCCTGACAGTTTTAGTTATGTCTCAAGTCACAGTTTAGTTACATTCTGCTTATGGGGTATGGTAATTTGGCATATTAATAAGTTTTGTAAAAATAAAAAATTAAAATTTTCATTAATTACAATATCAATTTTTTGGGTAATATTTGTAGGTTTAAGCAGAATATGGCTTGGAGTTCATAATCCTACAGATGTACTTGGGGCTTATATTTTAGGATATTTTTTATTATGCTTGTATATCCAAGTTTTAAAAAATTATAAAAATTATATTTAAAATTATATTTCTAATAATTAAAATATTTAAAAATATAATCAAACGTCTATATTTATTCTTTTTTGTTTATAGTAAAATAAAAAAATACAGCTTGGAGCAATAATGTTTAATAACACATTATCAAAATCAATTTTAATAATGTTTTTGTTTGATTTAATTACATTGGTACTATCCACTGTTTACTGGTTCAATCATTTTAATTTACCGTTTGAATTCATGGATATTACTGTGCTTTTAACGACATTAACCGGAATAGCCGTTCTTTTTTTAAAAGACAATTATAAAATCAGAGAATTTAATTCAACATTAAAAAACTCTTATCTTCTTTTTGAAGGAGTTGTATTCTCCCAAATTCCTGCAACAATATTACTCCTTACATTTAACCAAGATATTAAATCTTTTGAATTTATTTTGTTTAACCTATTAACAATCTATATTATTTTGCGAATTTACAGAAGATGTTTTCATTATTATCTATTCAATATAAAAAGAATTAAAAATGTATTAATAATCGGATCAAATTCTAATGCAAAACTTATAGCAGATGAAATAATAGCTAAAAAAGCATTGAGAATGGAAGTTTTAGGCTTTGTCGAGTACGACGAAGAAGATACAATTATTAATGATACAAACATACCTGTATTTTCAAAGATTTATGAATTAGATGAAATTATAAAAGACAAAAAAATTGATATTGTAATTGTCGCAATAAAAAGGCGAATGGAAGAAACATTTTTAACCAAAATGGTCAATAGTATTCCAAATAACATAAAAATTTATAAAATGCCGGAATTTTATGAAATGGTTACAGGGAAATATTTTATAGACAGAATGTCTATAAATTGGCTATTTTATGATTATATGAAAAATCGCTCTAAAATATATGATTTTTGTAAACGGGCATATGACATAATCGCAGCTTTAATAATACTTATCGTCACATCACCAATACTTTTGTATATAGGGATTAGAGTAAAATTAACAGACGGTGGCAATGCAATTTATACTCAAAACAGAGTAGGTAAAGACGGAAAAATATTTAAAGCATATAAATTAAGAACAATGTATGCAAATGACTATGTTCCCAAAGCAGGTCAAATTGGACATACAGAACCTCAAGATGAAGATAGTAGAGTCATCCCTTTTTGCAAATTTGTAAGAAAAGCTCGTTTTGATGAAATTCCGCAAATGATAAATATTTTGAAAGGAGAAATGTCAATAGTAGGCCCTCGTACAGAATGGGAAGATTTAGTAAAAATCTATTCCAAAGAAATTCCATATTATTCTTGTCGTATGTGGGTAAAAACAGGCTGGACAGGCTGGGCACAGATAAATCAAGGACATTGTGTTTTAGCTGATGATGTTTCAGAAAAACTACAATATGATTTGTATTATTTGAAACACAAAAATTTGCTATGGGAAATCGGAATTCTTGTAAAAGCAGTATTTTTGGCTCTCGGAGGCAGACATGGATAAAAACTTTGATGTTTCAATAATTATTGTCAATTGGAATGCGGGAAAATATTTACAAGAAACTATTGAATCTTTAGAACAAAAAACTCAAAATATTAGTTACGAAGTAATACTTGTTGACAATAATTCTGATAAAAATGAGGAAAGTTTTAAATACATTGAAAATATTTTAGAGAATAAAGAACATTTTAGCATAATCAAAAGTGATGAAAACCTAGGTTTTGCAAAAGCAAATAATCAAGCAATGAAAATTGCTAAAGGAAGAAATTTCTTAATATTAAATCCAGATGTTATATTACATAACAATGTTGTAAAAATACTAAGTGATTATTTAGATGAAAATTCTGAAGTTGGAATGGTTGGCCCAAAAGTGTTAAATTCTGATGGCAGTTTTCAACAGCCTTGTTTTAGAGGGAAACCATATCCTAAAGATACTTTGTTTCATTTAATAGGTTTGGCAAAAACTTTTCCTAAAAATGAGTATTTTAACGGTTATGCTTTATGGCATTTAGATAGAAACCAAATTCAAAATTGTTGGGCATTATCCGGATGTTGTATGATGGTAAAAAAAGCATTATTTGAAAAGATTGGCGGAATGGACGAACAATTTTTTATGTACCAAGAAGAAACTGATTGGGGAATTAGAACAAAAGAAGCCGAAAAAGAAATAGTATATAATCCAAATGCTATTGTAACCCATATCGGAGGAGTAACAACAAAAAAAATAAAAATTAAAAGTATTTTTATTTTTACACAGTCAATGGAAAAATTCTTTAAAAAACATTTTTGGGGAAAATATAATTTCATTCAAAAAGCTTTTTGGTTAACCTTAATTTGGGGTAATTTTGGGTTAAAGTGTATTCAAAAAGGATTAAATAAATGAAAATTGGTTTAAATGCTTTAGGATTAAAAAGTAAAACTGGTGGTGTTGAAACTTATATATATAATATAGTTAAGGCTATTTTATTAAATGATAATAACAATTATTATTATTTATTTGTAGGAGAAAATACAAAAGAAATTTTTAAAAATTTAACTTTTAAAAATTTAAAAATAATTGTATTTCCTATTAATACAAATAATTCCATTTTGAGAATTATAACCGAAAATTCATTATTAAATCTTTATTGTTTACTGTTAAATTTAAATCTAGTTCATCATTTTTGTAACTATATTCCAAGAATATTTTTTACAAAATCAGTAGTTACCATTCATGATTTAGGAGGTTTTTTTTATCATGAAAAATATCCAGAATATGAAGATATGCATAAATATTATGAGTATATGAAAAAAGAGCTCACATATACTTTAAAAAAAGCATATAGAGTAATTGCTATTTCTAATTTTACAAAATCAGAAATACTTAAATATTATCCTCAAATTAATTCAGACAAAATTGAAGTTATCGGTCAATCTTTAGATACAAGAAAAGATAAAACTACAAGTTCTAATATTTCTCTAAAACAATTAGATATAGATAAACCTTATATACTTAGCGTTTCTGTTATTCGTCCACATAAAAATATGACAATTTTAATAGATATATTTAATAAAATAAAAGAAAAATATAAAATTCCTCATTTATTAGTAATTGCTGGTGGTATACAATTAAAAACGAATGACTTTTTAGACGCTATTAATACATCACCATATAAACAAGACATTAAATATTTAGGATATGTTAAGAATGATGCATTACCTGTCTTATACAAAAATGCTAGTTGTTTTGTTTTCCCTTCTTTGTATGAGGGTTTTGGTATCCCACTATTAGAAGCCATGGAATACAGAATTCCAATATTATCTTCAAATGCAGCTTCTTTACCTGAAGTTGGTGGGAAAGGATGTTTATACTTTAATCCTGAAAATATATTTAATACAGTTGAACAACTTTATCAAATATTAATAGATAAAAACATAAGATTAACATTACATGAAAAACAAAAAAACCAATTGGCAATTTTTAATTGGAATAATATAGCAGAAAAAATATTAAAAATATATAAAAAAGGAATTTTATCTAATGAAAATTAATTTAAAATATATAATTTTTATAGCACTTGTATTGTTAATGTTACCATCCTTTTGTTTTATTATAGGTACTCAATTTATACCGGTGTATATTCCTGCTATTTTATTTATATTCTGCATTTTACTCATTTTTTATAACAAAAAATTAATAAGGACTTTATTATATTATTATAAGCAAACTCCTTTTAAATATTTAGTTTTATTTTTTATATGGGCATTCATAACAATCATTTTTTCAATTATAAAAGGTAAGTTTTTTATTGGAGGTTTTATTACCGGAACACTTGGCGGTCTTATTTGCTCTGTTATGTTACCTTGTATATTGCCTTTATTTATAGTACCTAAATACATAAATATAAAAACTTTTACTCGTTTTTTATATTTATTTTTCTGGTTTGTCTTTTTATTAGGAATTCTGGATTTTCTTATTTTTTATTTTGATATTCCAATATTGAAAGAAGTAATTACAATTTTAAGTAATAAAAGATTATTAATGTTAAACTCTACTGAAATATCAAGAGTAATGATTGGGAATTTACCTAGAGCTCGTTCCATATTTGATGAGCCATCATTTCTTGGCTATTTTATTTTTGTTGTATCCCCAATAGTATATGAATGGACATTATCAAAATATAAAATATTTAAAAATAATCTAATAAATATAGTAACCAAAAGAACAATTATCCCATTTATGTGGATTTCTTTAATATTAACGCAATCTCCGATTTTTTTAATATTTAATATTATTTTTACAACTATTTATTTTCTAATTATTAGACAAGAATATAAAAAAATAATAAGACATTTTATTCCAATATCTATATTATTCTTATCATTAATTTCTGTAATATTATTAATTTTTACTAAAATTGATTTGTCTAGTACATATTTAAATAGAATTTTTCTTGTAATTCAAAATATAAACAGTTTTGAAGATTTTATTATGGTAGAACCTTCTTTGGCAACCAGAATTATTACTATTATAAATGCAATAAAAATGGGACTTCAACATTTATTCTTAGGAGTTGGTTATGGTAATATGTCATATTTGATAGCCGAACAATTATCACATTCTTCTATACCATTAACTAAAGAGCTAGAAATATTTGTATTGTTGAATAAAACAAATCCAGCATCAACTATTTTTATTAAAATTTTTTCTGAAACTGGAATTATTGGAACATATTTATTTTATTATTTTATCGTTAAAGAAATCATTATTTTACATAAATTAATTCCAATGCTTTATGGGAAAGCAAAAATTTTAATATCTAGTTTTCAGATTTTTTTAATCACTTATATATTATCAACTTTCTATTCTTCACTGTTAAATGATTCATATACTTGGGTAATAATAGGATTTATATTAACAGTAACAAATTATTATATTAACAGGATTAAACATGAAAAAACATAATAATATCATTACATTTTTACAAAGTTTTGCAATTAGCCTTGTCGTATTAGGTCATTCTTCACCTAATATGGACTTGCTACACCAATTTAAATGGAATTTTTTACTTAACAAAATAATTTATTCCATCCATGTTCCTCTATTATTTCTCATTTCAGGATTTCTATTCGTATATACTTATAAAGAAATTTCGCTAATAAAATTCTTAAAGAAAAAATTTTCAAGATTTTTTATTCCATTTGTATTATTAAATATTTTAGCATACATAATAAAAAATCTATTTTTCTCAAAATTTATAGTACATGAACAATCCTACCTATTAAAAATGTTTTTGTATCCTTGGGATGGACCTATACCTTATTTTTGGTTTTTATATGCTATATTTTTTATGCTACTTTTTTCTAAATTACTATATCCATTTATAAAAAAACATTTTGCTTTATTACATATTTTATTAATTACAACATTGCTTATAAATATTTTTAGACCAGTTAATATTGCTAATGATTTATTATGCATAAATAGTTGTTTACATTATTATGTATATTTTATTTTAGGAATGATAATCTCAAAATATTGGGAACCTTTTAAAAAAATTATCTCACCTAAATCTACATTATTGTTTTTTATTTTATATACAATTTCTATGATATTAAATTTCTATAATCCAACTTCTTTTTATAAATTTTTAGCAGCCTTATTAGGTATATTAGTAATTTTCTTTGTTGCAGAAAGAGCAGTTAATTGTAATAATAAATTTTTATATGGGATAATAGATGGATATTATTATCAAATATACTTATTACATTGGTTTGGTTTATCTCTTAGTAGATGTATATATAAATTAGGATATTTTTCATACAATAGTTCTTTTATAATAATTTTTTTAACTGGGATGTTACTACCTATAGTAATATCAAAATTCATAGAAAACTATTGTCCAAAAATAAAAATATTTATAGGTTTAAAATAAAAGGATTAATATGGACGTAACAATAATATTTGTAAATTATAAAAAACTTAATTAATATAGGCTTTAACACCGTTAAAAACTTAGCAATAAAAACAAAAAAATATATATTTTTATTATAATATGAATTATAAATTAGTATTACGAAATAAATTATGAGGCTTAAGATTAATGTCTAAAACAATTATAATAGAAGAAGAATGTGCTTTACTAAATAAAACAGGAATTGGGCAATATACTATTATAGTAGAAAAAGCTTTGAATGAATTAAATCTCAATTATAAAAATTTTTCTAAAAACTTTTTAAAAATTTTTTCTTTCAATTCATACATAAAAAATTTTGCTTATATATTTTGGTATAACTTCATCTTTATATTTAAATTATTAATGATAAAAGAAGAAATTTTACTAATTTCAACAAATTTTTTTCTACCTTTTATAAAATTAAAAAAAAGTAAATATATTACAGTTATACACGATATAAGATTATTTTTATACCCAAATCAAGCAACTAAAATTGGAAGAACTCTTTTCTTTAGAAGATTCTATAATGCAATAAAGAAAGCTGATATAATTATAGCCGTATCAGATACTGTAAAAAAAGAACTATTAAAATATTTTTATATAAATTCTGATAAAATAAAAGTTGTATATAATTCCATATCTTCTAATTTTATTAATTTTAAAGTTGATAAATCTTTTATAAATAAATACAATTTATCAGAAAAAAAATATATCTTATCAGTTGCTACATTAAACCAAAATAAAAATATTCCAGAACTGATTAAAGCGTTTGAGAGTATTTCAGATAAATATCCAGAACTAAAACTTATACTTGTTGGAGGTATGGGAAATGAAGATAGAGAAAAATTAACCAAACACCATAATATAATTTTTACTGGTTATATTCCAGATGAGGATTTACCATCATTATACAAGAATGCATTATTATATGTATTTCCATCATTATATGAAGGTTTTGGTATACCTATAATCGAAGCTCAATATTCAAATTGTCCAGTGCTGTGTTCTGACATCCCAGTATTCAGAGAAGTTGCAGGGAACGGTGCTGAATTTTGCAGTACTGATTCAAAATCAATTGCAAAGAAATTAGAATCCCTAATAAATAACGAACCAAGAAGAAATGAACTAATTTTTCTTGGACAACAAAATGTTAAAAGATTTTCTATCGAAAATATTGCGAAACAATTAAAAGAGGTAATAAAATAAAAAATTTTATAAATTTTTTAAGGAAATATATTTATGCAAAATAAAAATAATATACTTTTTCTTATTAGTAAGAATAGAAATCTAGTTATGGGAATAGCTATACTATGGATAGTTTTCTATCATTCACAGCCTCAAAATCTACCTTTATTTATTAAATTTCCTTTATTTTCTATTGGTTTTGGCGGAGTTGATATATTTTTATTTTTATCTGGATTTGGAATATATTACTCTCTAAATAATAATAATGACGAAATATCTTTTTATAAAAGAAGAATAAAAAGATTGTTGCCAGTCCTACCTATAACAATACTTTATATTTTTTCATCAAATAATTTAACATTTCACCAAGCAATTGGATATTTAACCCAACAAGATTTTTGGGTACCAACATTGTCTAAACCCCCATATGGTTTTTGGTATATATCTGCAATATGCATGTTTTATTTTATTTCTCCAATATTAGTTAATATAATTAAAAAACATTGTTATAGTCTAAAAAATATCTTAATATTTTTATTTATACCTATTTTTCTTTCTATTCCATATTGGGGGACTTCTATTTTAATAGCCACTTTACGACTTCCTATATATATTCTTGGACTTATCTTTGGATTCTATTATTGTAATAATTACAAAATCACAGACAGAACAAAAAATATTTTTTATATTGGAGGAATTTTCGCCTTTTTAAGTTTAGTAATAATGTTTTTATTTCTTAAAGAAGAAAAATTCACATATGGACTAATTAGATATCCTTTTATTATTTTAGCCCCAGCACTCACTATGTTTTTTGCAGAAATTAGCACATACATAAATACATATATATTTAAGTTTATTTTAGCTTCACTCAATTATCTTGGTAAAATATCCCTAGAAATTTATTTAATAGATACATTACTGCTAGCACTTTACAATCAAAGACATTTAATTTTCCCTTTTTATGCTAAAATTTTATTTAGTATAATAATTGGAATATGTTATGCAATAATATATAAACAATTTCAAAAAATATTTTATATGAAAGAAAACTAATGAGTATAGGTAAAAATACAAATCCAATATTATGTACATCTTGTGGAGCATGCGAAAACATATGCCCTAAAAATGCGATTAAAATGAAAGAAGATGAACAAGGTTTTCTATACCCATCAATAGATGAAGAAAAATGCATAAATTGTCATCTTTGTGAGATAGTATGTCAAAATATAGACACAATTACAAAAAACTTTCCATCAAAAACTATTGCACTACAATCAAAAAATTATGCTCTCACTAAAAAATCTTCATCCGGTGGCATGTTTGCCCAAATTGCAAAATATATCCTATCAAACAATGGGGTTGTATTTGGTTGCACAATGGAAAAAATAAACAATGAATTTGACGTTAAACACATATATATAGATGATGAAAAAGATTTATATAAACTGCAAGGCTCAAAATATGTACAAAGTAATATAAAAAACACATATAAAGAAGCAAAACAATTTCTTAAACAAAATCGATTAGTTCTTTTTTCTGGAACGCCATGTCAAATAGCTGGATTAAAAGCATTCCTAAATAAAGATTATAATAATTTATTAACAGTTGACCTTAGTTGTGAAGGTGTGCCCTCTTTAAAATTATTTAATAGTTATGTGAAGTTTTTAGAAAATAAAAAAAATCTTTTAGAAATAGTAAATTTTAAATTCAGAAATAAAAAAATTTTTGGTTGGAGTACTACCGGATTTACAGTTTTATACAAAACAAAAAAAAATAAATTAAAAGAAAAAATAATATATCAAACTACTTCTTCTTATTTTAATCTTTTTATAAATGGAGGTATTCATCGCGAAAGCTGCTATAACTGCCAATTTACAGGACTAAATAGAATTTCAGATATTACAATAGCTGATTGCTGGGGTATAGAAATTGAATATCCCAATTTATTAAAACAAAATGGAGGAACTCTTGATAAAGACAAGGGTATATCACTAGTTTTAATAAACACTAATAAAGGAAAAGAAATTCTTGGAAAAATAAAAGAAAATTTAATTATAGAAAATATTGATATAACAAAACTAAAAAAATATAATGGACCTCTTAGATATCCTATTAAACTAAATGATACAAGTAAACAATACCTGGCTATTTATGAAAAATTTGGATATGAAAAAATGGACAAACTCTTCAAAAAAAATCTCGGATGGAAATATTTTTACTATAAAATCAAAGAGCATACTCCAAAATTTATAAAAAATATAATTAAATTATTTATTCATAAACCAACAAATAAAGTTGATTGTTTACTATTAACCTGGTTTGCTTGGAAAAATTATGGTTCAATTCTCACAGCTTACGCTTTAAAAGAAAGTATCAAAAAACTTGGATTTTCAGCAAGATATATAAACAATGGAATGTCTATTGGCTATGCGAAAAAATTCAACAAAAAATATGCAGAAAAAACTGATTTATGCCTTGTGAATAAAGACTTTGAAAATTTGAACAAACTCTCAGATACTATTATAGTCGGTGCGGATAATCAACTTAGCTATAAAGATATGAAAGGCCTAACATATCAAAGCTTACTTGATTTTGCGGACTCATCAACAAAAAAAATGATTATATCTGGTTCTTTTGGATCTTGGAACTTTGAAGAAGAACCTGAAATTATGCAAGATTTGGAACTGTTATTCAAAAGATTTGATTTTATATCAACAAGAGAAGATATATCAAAACAAAAACTAAAAGAAAAATTCAATATTGATGCAGAATGGTTTATGGATCCTGTATTTTTCTTAAAAAAACAAGATTATGAAAAATTGATAGAAAATACAAAAACAAATAACTATGAAAATAGTATAATGAGCTATGTATTATACCCAAATGAAGATACCACAAATACAATAAAATACCTGCAAGAAAAATATAATTTGAAAGTTAATCAATTCTATGGAAACCAGTTAGCACCATATAAGGAAACAAATAATAACAAATCTGTTGAAAATTGGCTCAAATCTATCAGAGATTCTAAATTTATTGTAACTGATTCATTTCATTGTGTAGCCTTTGCAATAATTTTCAATCGTCCTGTAATTTGTTTAAAAAATAAATGTGATACAACAAGATTCAGTTCAATATTTAAAAAATTAAATGTTAATATCCCCATTTACAAAAATTTTCAAGATTTTCTTGAAAATTTTAACAATACACAAAGTATTAACTATGAAATGATCAATAAAAATTTAGATAATCAAAGAAAACAAATTTTGATCAAAATAAAAGAAGAATTACGTAAGGAAAAGCAACAAAAAAATGACATAGAAAAACAGTTTACTAAATTAAAAGAAAAATACCAAAAACTACATCCAGATGTATTTTATAGAAAAAACAAATTTTTCTATTTATTTTTTATACATATTTTTATATCACCTATTGCTGATAAAATAAGAAAAAACAAATTACTAAAGGAATTGCAACATGAAAAAGATTAAAATATCAATAATTGCTACATTTTATAACCTTGAAGATTATGTAAGAAAATGTGTTAATTCGCTAACTCAACAAACACTAAAAGATATTGAGATAATCTGTGTAAATGATGGTTCTACTGATAATACTATAAAAATTCTTCAAAAACTTGCTGAACAGGATAATAGAATAAAAATCATTGATAAAAAAAATGAAGGAGTTTCTATTGCAAGAAATACCGGCATTCAAGCAGCATCTGGTGATTATATTATGTTTGTCGATGGTGATGATTATTTAGAACTTAATGCATGTGAAATATTATACCAAAAAGCAATAGAAACAAATGTTGATTTAATATCTTTTCAAAGAAACCTAATAAAAGCAAATACTTTGGTTAAAGATACTCTTTTTTACCCTTCCAATAAAATTAAAAACAAACCATATTTCTTTTATGACAAAATAGAAGAAACATTTAAATATATGAAAATTCTATGTTGGGATAAACTTTATAAAAGAAATATTATACAATCAAATAATATTAAATTCCCTAAAAATCTAAATTATGGAGAAGATAGTATCTTTTTATTTTATTGTCTAGAAATAAACCCTCAAATTTTAATAATAGAAGACTACCTATATAATTATACTGTTTCAAGGGAAAATTCTTTAACAGCCGGAATGGACAAGATTAAACAAAACAAATACTCTACATTCTCTAAAATAGTAAAATGCATTAATTATATTAATAATAATCTTACAA
This sequence comes from Candidatus Gastranaerophilales bacterium, assembly GCA_944323135.1. Classification (GTDB taxonomy): domain Bacteria; phylum Cyanobacteriota; class Vampirovibrionia; order Gastranaerophilales; family Gastranaerophilaceae; genus Stercorousia. The sequence goes on along the minus strand of CALURI010000015.1, from coordinate 9,873 downwards.
CGAATAAATTATTAAAGTTACATTCTGTCAATCGCTTTTTTTATTTATTAATAAATATCTGTTCTAATCTATATTTTACACAACAGAAACAAGAATATATTAATTTTATTAAGCAAATACTTGAACTCTATAAAGATTTTGATAAAAAAACAGTCGAAAAAATGAACGGATATAAACTAGGGAAAAGATATCTTCAAATGGACAAATACCATCTGTTAGGAGTATACTTGTCAATTATCAGACCAATAGGAAAATATCTGATAGTAAAACCATATCGTTTTATAAAAACAAATTAGAAAAAATAAAAATTATTTATCCATTTTATCTATAATACTATTTGCTACATATGTATGAGAAATTAAATTTATAATTTGTGCCAATATTAACGAAACAGCAATTGCATAAATTCCAATACTTTGTCTAAAAAGAGGTAAAAGAGAAGCAAATATAATTAGAAATGAAAGATTAATAAATAGTACTGTCTTTGCTTTCTTTGATTGTACATTTACACATACATAAGGTGTCTCTAAAAAAATAATAAAATACCAAGGACTCAAACTTAAAAATAACAAAGATATCATCTTCAAATCCAAAGGAGTTAACTTATTTGATGTAATCAAGGTAATAACAGGTCCTTGTACAAAATATGCAACAACAACTGTTACTAAAAACACTAAACCACCCCACAATAAAAATGATTTAGAAACTTTTTTTATTGATTCAACATCTGATTTAGATACAAATTTTGAAATCTTTGAACGAAGAATATTCTTAGATGGGCCAATAGAAAAATTATTTGCAATATCTAAAATTTTCCTTGCATAATAAAAATAAGAAACATAACCCTGTGGGAATGTTACTAAAAAGTTGTTAAAAATAACAGGAATAGTCATAGACCAAAAACTGTTACCGAACTGCATAATCATACTGTTTTTTATAAATTTGGTCATATAATCCTGCCAACCGACAAACTTAAAACGAATTAGCGTTTTTGAAATATAAATCGAACCAAATAAAGATACAAAAAATAAACCTAATGCCTGTGCATAAGCAAGGTAATAAATATTTATATAATGATTAATCATCATTAAAATTTGAACTAAAACAACCAATAAATTAGGGATTATAACCAACATGTAAGGAATTGAAAATCTCATCTCCGCATTTAAAAGACGTTCGTTTACACCGTTAATAGGATAAAACACTAGTCCACAAGTTAATATGGACAACAAATGCTTCAAAATTTCAAATCTTTGAGAATCAATATCCAAAGTAAAAAGTTTTATAATAATATTTAGACCAAAATGAAAAATTAAACAACAAATAATTCCGGCAAAAAAAGAAAAAACCAATGCACAATTATAAAAATCATGAGATTTTTTTAAAGACTTTACTTTTAACTCATTATAAAATTGCATAAATTGATCTATTGGCATAAGTAAAATTAAACAAAAGACCGAAAATATAGAAATTGCCAACAAATATGCATCAGAATATGCAGAAACTCCAAATACCCTCATAATAAGAACAGAATTTAATATTCCAACTATTATTTGTATTATTACAAGAAAATTATACTTAAGATTAAACATTTAATAATTATATAATAAAAATATTCAGTTTATATTATATAATAATTTATTTTATGTTAAAATTAAATAATAATTTAACATAAGGAGCCAATAATGGAAAATTGCAATTATAATCAAGAACTCGATGAAGAATTAACAATTGATTTTAAAAAAATCTTTTTCGCACTATGGAGCAGAAAATTTTTGATTTCTAAAATATTTTTTGTTATTTTATTTTGTTTTATTATATTAACCTTTATTTCTCCAAAAAAATACAAAGTCGATTCAGATTTATACATAAACAAAGCAAATAATACAAATATGATGGAAATTAATCCTTATGCTATTGAAGAACTCGGTGGTGTCGGCGGAGGAATGGCTGCACTTATGTCCGGAGGTGGAGGCACTTTGACTAATGAACTTGAATTAATGCAATCTCCGCTTGTTATAGATAAAGTTATCAGAGAAAATAATCTTGTTTACAAAAAGAAATGGGGAATTTTACCTAATAAAAAAGAAGGTGAATACATCTCAACCGCAGCTTTTTTAAAGAAAAATATATCATTTGAAAACAAAAAAGGTACCAATGTTATTACAATTGAATATAAATCAAAAGATCCTGAACTTGCGTATAATGTAGTAAATTCTATTATTAACAACTATGTAGAATTACACAAACAACTCAATAGCGAAAAATCAAAATCAGACAAAAAAGTTATTGAAGCTGAATACAATAAAGCTAAAAAGGCCTTAAATTCAAAATTAAACAGCTCTAGCGGGCTACCGGAACAAGCATTAGCCACATCAAGCGGGATTTCTGCAATGAGTGCTTTTTCAAAATCAGCTCAACAAGCAATGGCAAATCTTAAAGGTCAAGTTCTTCAAGGTCAAAAATCACGTGCTGCTGTAACTGAAGAAGCTGAAAAAGTTGCAGCTTTATCATCTAAACTTGAATGGGCAAAGATGGTTGATGAAATGTCTGATTCTTCAAAAGTACTCGTGCTTAAAGAACCTCAAAAATTAAGAGATTTTGAATATTCCTCTCCAAAACTTTTAATAAATATCTTATTAGGAATTGTGTTTGGATTTATAGCTTCATTATTCGCTGTAATTTTTGCTGAAAATACTGATAAAAAACTCACATATTCAATGCTTGGAGATAATATTATTTACAATTTAGAAGAAGATTTTTCTGATTTAAAACTTTTATTATTGGCTAATACTTATAAATGCATAAGTATTGTAACGTTTGAAGATATTCCAAAAAATATTTTATCAAAATTTGAAAATATTAGAAATATAAATTTCATTAAAGCAGATATTTCAAATGAATTTGTAAAAAATATTGAAAATTCTGATAAATTAATCCTTGTTATATCAATTGGGAAAACAAATTCAAAATTCTATAAACAAATTAAATCTATGCTTAATGAAATGCATAAAAACATTACTGCAGAAGCAATAAATAAATAAATAAAACTAACTTACAGTTACAAAATGACTTGAAAATATCAACAATATACGTTATAATATAAATAACAGTTAAAAATACTGTTTTTGGTTCATTTAGAATGGAAAGGGGCGAAGAGCCCCTTTCTTTTTTATGAAATTAAAATATAAAAACATTAAAGTCAATTGAAAAAATCTTGCTCAAAAAAATGGTGCTATTCGTTACTCCATTCAAATTTAAATTAATTTATAGAGAGCATGGAGGTTCTACTGATAGTCATTTGAATTACTTTAATGTTATAGACAATAATGGAGAATCAATGCAAGTTTAGGGACTTGATTTTTTATGTTTTTAATGCTAAATTTAACATAGTTTGAAATTTAAATATCATGAACCTAAAGCACACTGCTGAACAAATGATTAAAAGATTTATTTGTTAGTAATGAAAAGTAATGTAGCTACCGTTATAGGTTTAACACCAGAATAAATTTGGGACTGTGGCGCAGCGGTAGCGCAGGGGACTCATAATCCCTTGGTCGTGGGTTCGAATCCCTCCGGTCCCATATAAAAATACAGGATGATTATCATCCTGTATTTTTATAATTAAAATATCTAAAAAAATTAATAATTCTGAAAAATAAGGAGTAATTTAAAAAACCTAGATGCTATACATAAAGCGGCAGAATTATATAAAATTCTTGAAAAACATCAAAAAATTTTAGGTACAAAAAGCATCTGCAATAAAACATTTATTTAAGAATAAAAATACTATTTGTGATTCATTTAGAATGAAAAGAGACAAAGCACTCCCTTCCTTTTTTTTATGAAACTAACATATAAAAATCTTAAAAATATATCAAATTAGCAAAAAAAATTTTTTCTCAATTTATATATATAGATAAATTATTATCTAATAAATGGGAAATAAAATGCAACAATATAATAACATATCATTTGGAGCTAAATTTATACCAACAGAACCTTTAATAAAATCTCTCAATGAAGCATCTAAAAAAATGTATGCTGTCCAAGATCTCAGAACTCTTGTTAAATCACTAAACATAATACTAAATGATGGTTCTAAAGATACAATAATTATTAAAGACGAAGTAGGAAAAATGCATAAAATGAGTGCATCAATTAATGGACAAAAAAAATTTGAAATTAGGTATATCCCCAATAACGATAAAGCCCGAATAGGTGCAACATTAAAAATTTTAAAAAATATTGCAAAAAGAAATAACCCTTCTTATAATTTCACAAACCTATCAGACAAAGAATTAATTAACATAATTCCAGAATCACTAAAATTAAAAAAATTAGTTGATAAAAAATTTGCAACTACACAAATCTTAGATATATTTGAAAATATCAAAAAAATTCAAGATAGAATTCAAAAAAAAATATTAAATTTAAACTTAAAAGAAATAAATAAACTATCTGATAAAATTCTAAAACAAAAAACTCAAATCTAAAAATTTTGTTATACTTTATAGATCATATTAAAATCTAATAGAATAATCCTTAGGGAAATTTAATCCATTTTCTAAAAATAATTTTTAATAAACAATTTTTGGACTTAAAAAATTGGCTAGACTAAAAAACGTCCACCTCCCATTTTATAATTTGTAACATTTTTCGTTCTTAATTTTTTATTACATTTAAAGATTAATATAACATATATTGCAATAATTTTCGATAATTAAAATGTAAATAAACTTAAATTTGTAACATTCTATAACCAATACCTATATGAGTCTTTATATAATCAGTATTTTTCAATTTTTTTCTCAAATTAGTTACAAAAACTCTTAGTGATAATTGCGAATCACTGCCATTATCATCTAGCCAAATTTCCTTTTTTATATAATTATGAGTCAAAACTTTTCCGACATTTTTCGCAAATAAACATAATAGCTTGTATTCAATAGCAGTCAAATGAATTTCTTCTTCTTTTATGTAAGTACAACCTTTAACATAATCTATTTTTAAATCCCCGTTAACAAATATAGAATTATTTTCTTCATGAACATTTTTAGAAATATTTGTATGACGCATTGTTACCCTTATACGCGCAAGAAGTTCCTCTGTATTAAAAGGTTTTGTTAAATAATCATCAGCTCCCTCATCAAGAGCTAAAATTTTATCTTCATTTTCAATCCGTGCACTAACAATTATTATTGGAATAAGAGAAAATGAGCGAATTTTCTTTATAACTTCAATTCCATCCATATCCGGTAACCCCAAATCTAAAATTATTACATCCGGATTATATGATGTAGCTTTTAAAATACCTTGAGTAGCATTAGATGCAATTTGATAGTTATAATTAAATATTTCTAAAGTCGTACCAATTAAATTTTGTATAACTTTATCATCTTCTATAACTAATATAGTGCCTTTTGCATTATTTTCACTCATTATTATCACCTCTGTTTATAGTAAAAGAAAATATTGTGCCATTAGGTACATTATTTTTTATTTCTAAAACTCCACCATGGGCAGCAATTATTGATTTACAAAGAGCTAAACCTAGCCCCAAACCGCGTCTTCCATCAATTGATGCATTTTTTATAGTGTAAAACATTTCACATATTTTATCTTTTTCTGCGTCAGGAATACCTTGCCCTTCATCTGCTACATATACTTCAACATCTTTACCAATCATTCTTGCTCCAATTATTATATTAGTTGAAATTGGAGAATATTTCATTGCATTATCTACCAAATTAAAGATAACTTGCGCAATTAATCTTCCATCCATTAAAGCACTTAACATTTCATCCTCCAAATCTATAACTATATTAAAATTTTCTTTTTTTCTTCCTAAATGAGAAATTACATCTGTAAAAATATCAGAAAAATATTCCTCCTCTTTTTTTATCTTTATTTCATTTTTATCAAAACGAGTAATAGAAAGTAAATTTTCTACTAAATTTAGAAGCCATATTGAATCATCATAAATATTTGTATAAATTTCTTGCTTTTTGTCTTCTGATAACAAACTTGTATTATTTATTAAAATTTCAGCAAAACCTGAAATACTGGTTAACGGCGTTCTTAAATCATGTGAAATACCTCTTAATAGAGTTGAACGAAGCTCTTCTTGTTTATTTTTCATAAATAATTCATTTTTAGCTTGTGAAATTTCTTCTTTTTCATATGCAAGAGCAACTTCTCTTAACATTGCTATTAATAGATTCTTTTCAAATTCACTTATATTAGTTTTATTTAGAACAACAATCGCAAAAACATTATTTAAATTCCTTATCGGCAAATAAGTCTTTCCATCAATTTCAAATATATCTTCCGGCTTTTGACATAACGACTTTATACGTTCGGCATTAGGATAATCAGAAGGAATATTTATGTTTCCGTCTGATTTCACATTAAATAATTCTATATTATCTAATATTAATTTTTTAATCTGAGATATGGTTACTTTTGTTATATCATCAATACTTTGACTTTGTTGCAATTTTTGACTCATTTCCAGCATTATTTCAGTTCTATAAGCCTTTAATGATGATAGTCTTGATTGTTCTTTGACTTTTTGAGCAATAGAACTACCCCAAAATGCAACTAAAAACATTATTAAAAATGTAATATAATAATCTGAAATATAAGCCGTCAGACTATAATACGGTTTTACAAAAAAGAAATTAAAAACAAAAACTGTCAATATTGAAGCTAGAATACTATATATTCGGCTTCCTGTTGTATAAGCTGTCAAAAGAACAGCCATAATATAAATAAGAATAATATTAGCATCATTAATATTGTATAAATTTAAAATTTTAGATATTAATGTTGCCACAAGAATTATTAAAATAGATTTTATAATTTCTTTTAATGATAATATTTTAAACAAATTATTTTTAGTTTTTATTTGATTTTGACCAATATATGGTTTTTGAACTTTGTCTGGAATAATATAAATTTCAACATTTGGTGTTAATGTGATAATTTTATCAACAATATTAGGAGGTGAAAAAAGTTTTGTTGATTTATAACCTGAACGACCAATTAAAATCTTTGTAACATTACTTTTTTGTGCGTATTGAGAGACAAGAAAAGCAATATCATCTCCATTTATAGTTACAATTTTTGCATTATTTTCTTTTGCAAATTCTATATTATCTTCTAAGCGTTTTTTATCTGACTGTGTCATATTCTTAGCTTGGGACGTTTCTATAAAAAGAGCAGTAAAATTTGCATCAAAAACCTTAGTCATAGCACAAGCAGCTTTAACAACTTTGATATTTGACGGAGAGCCAGATAAACAAACCAAAATATGTTCTTTATTAACTTTACATTGAATACTTGAATCTATTTGCATATTTCTTTTATAACACGAAATTATATCAAAATAGAATTAATATTTTTTATTCTGTGTTAATTTAGCATTAAGATTTCTTTTGGAATCTTGAAAATACAATTTTTAAATTTAAAATATCCATGTAAAGAATAGACAATTACAAAAAGATTTTTCTTAATTAAAAGTAACCACAAATGATAGCAATAAATATAGAAAATTATAATCACCCCATATATAAAAGACATAAAACCAATACAGTAAATAAATTTTTATCATTAACTGGCAGTATTGTTGGTGTTTCAATGGGACTTAGTAATGTATTAAAAAAGCATAATCTAAAATCAGATATTTTTACAAGACATATTTCTACTAAAAGTGTGAAACAACTTGTAAAGAATTTAAAAAATGTAGAATTAAACGGAAAAGATGTAATTAAAATAGCATCATCATCTGTTGCAGGAGGCTTGGTGGCAGGAATAATAACAGATAGTGATAATACAAAAGCTAAAATTAAAGAAAGTTCTACACAATTATTAGGCAATTATATTATTCCAACAATCTTTGTAGAAGCCGGTATCAGACTTAATAAATTTTTAAACAACAAATACCATTTTCCTCCCATAACAAAACCTATTCAATTTGCTTTTGGCCTAGGCAGTTTGTTAGCAGGAATTGTTTTGGGTAATAAAATTTCAGGGAAAGTAAATGGAGCAATATTCAATGATGATAATACTCGTAAATTAGGCTGGCAAGATTATATTCAACAGGTTGATAATGTTTGCCTAACTACATCATTAGCTACAACAGGTACAGATATAGCAAAGAAAGTATCCAAGATAATTCCGCTTGCACACATAATTCCTGGATATTGTGTTGGGACAAAAAAAGATGAACTTAATGGAGATTTAGGATAATGAATAAAACTCATAATCCAACAACCAAAATATTTTTAGGTTTTTTAACATATGTAATTATTGGATTGATCTTCATATCATTACCAATTGCACAAAAAACACATGTATCATTAATTGATAATTTATTTAATATAGTGTCCGCATTATCTACAACAGGATTATCAACTGCAGGTATTTCAGATATATATACCACTTTTGGACATGTAGTTTTATTATGTTTAATCCAATTGGGAGCGATTGGTTATATGACATTAACTTCATTTTTTATTCTCTCCAGAAGTGATAATATCTCAACGCAGCGTATACGAATCTTATCTGCAGAATTTACATTACCGGAAAATTTTAATATTAAATCTTTTATAAAAAACGTGATTGTATACACATTTATAATTGAACTTTTAGGAGCTATTATATTATTTTTTCAATTTAAACACTTGGGAGTAGATACTCCGCTTTGGTCCGGATTTTTTCATTCGGTATCTGCTTTTGCAACTGCAGGATTTAGCCTTTATTCGGACAGTCTTATGGAGTATCAAAACAATGCTGTAATATGTATTACAATTGCAATATTATGCTATTTAGGATCTATCGGATTTATCGTTCCAATGGATATTTATAAATGTATAAAGGGTGAAAAAAAAGAAATTACTTTAACCTCAAAAATAATTATATTAATAACTTTGTTAATTTGTATCATTGGAACTACAATTTACGCGTTAGATATGAATTCTTCTATACTAGAAGCTTTTTTTCAAATTGCTTCGGCATCTACAACTGCAGGATTTAATAGTATAAATCTTGCTAATTTATCCAATGCAGTATTGTTTGTTATGATTTTTGTTATGATAATAGGAGCCTCCCCTTCAGGTACAGGTGGCGGTATAAAAACTACAACTATTTCAGCATTGTTAGGTGTAATTGGCAGTGTAAAAGACGGTCATCCAGATAATATAACTTTTTTTAAGAAAAAAATCCCTCCCAATAGAGTTATGACGGCTGTTGCAAATGCGACAACGTATGTCTTACTTTTGGCAGTCAGTACAACACTAGTTTGTTTTTTTGATACTCACTCTTTTTTAGAGTTATGTTTTGAAACAACATCTGCATTAGGCACAGTTGGATTAAGTTTGGGAATAACATCTGAATTATCTGATTGGGCAAAAATTATTTTGATAGCTACAATGTTTTTAGGAAGAGTTGGTCCATTAACATTAGGTATTGCATTTTTTCAGCAGAAATACAATTCAAAAGTAATAAGTCCAAAAGAAGACATAGCTGTCTAATAAAATACTATTTGGAAAACTATTAAAAAAATAGCACTGGGCATATAATTATGAGGGCTAAATAGGCTATAATACTGGCTTTAAATTAAAAAATTTAAGACAATTCTTGGACAGTAATCGGACAATGATGACCAGTAAAAGACCGTTTTTTAACATGTAAAACGATTACTTCCGACTACCAAAGGTCAAACACAAAGCCAACTTTGCCGAATAATCTTTTTATGCGTGCAGATAAAATGTCCCGTTAAATTACAATACTATAAAAGAACACATGGTTTGATTATATTTTACAGATAGTTTGATTATTTCGGGCAAAATAAATTTAAAATGTTAAACA
>CALURI010000014.1 GCA_944323135.1 Candidatus Gastranaerophilales bacterium | reverse complement strand
TTTAGAGAAAAAATAAATTTAAAAAGGATAATAAAAATGGCAAAAACAGAATTAAAACAAATAAAAATTAAACTTGTAAGAAGCTTAATAGGTGCTTCTGAACAACAACGCAAAGTTGTTGCAGGTTTAGGATTAAAAAAACAAAATCAGGTTGTAGAACACTACAACAGTGCAACTATTTTAGGTATGGTAAATAAAGTTCCTCATTTAGTTGAAATAGTAGAGTAAGAAGTCAAAAAGTCATGAACTCAAGAGGGCAAGTTTAATTATTTAACAGGTTTGACTTTCTTGATATAATGGCTTAAGAGCTTCTGATATTGCGTAAGCGAAAGCGAGTAATAAGAAAGGAAATAAAAAAATGACAATTACATTAGAAGATTTGAAACCTGCAGAAGGTTCAACACATAAAATCAAAAGAGTAGGCAGAGGTCGTTCATCAGGCAGAGGTAAAACATCTTGCCGCGGTCATAACGGTGAAGGACAACGTTCTGGAAGCTCTGCTAAAAGAGGTTTTGAAGGCGGTCAAATGCCAGGTTACAGACAAATGCCTAAATTAAAAGGCTTTAAACTTATAAACCAACTTCAATATGCTGAAATTAATGTTGGCAGAATTGCTCAATACGGTATGAAAGAAGTTTCTTTAGAAATTCTTAAAGAAGCAGGCAGAGTTGACAAAAATTGCGTTGGTTTAAGAGTTTTAGGTAACGGTGAATTAAAAGATGCTATTACTGTAAAAGCTTGTTATGTAACACCATCAGCTAAAGAAAAAATTGAAAAAGCAGGCGGAAAGGTTGAGTTAGTATAATGGCACAAAAAATGAGAATGCCTACAACTGATGATTTAATGTCAATGTGGCAGGCATCAGGATTGAAAGAAAAAATAATTTTTACATTCCTGATGATTGCAGCATTCAGATTTGGTGTGCAAATGCCTTTATTTGGGATTAATAACCAGATTTTCCAAAACATTGCTCAAGGAAATAATATAATCGGATTTTTAGATTTATTTTCCGGTGGTGCTCTTGGAAAAGTTTCAATATTTGCATTGGGCATCGGACCTTATATTACTTCATCAATTATTATCCAGCTTGTTTCTGTTGTTATTCCTTCTTTGGAAAAATTACAGAAAGAAGAAGGAGAAGCCGGCAGAAGGAAACTGTCACAGTATACACGTATTTTTACCGTTGTATTAGCTGTGTTTCAGTCCTTAATCTTTATGTTATACTTGCATCATTTACCCGGTGCAGTATTGCCTAATGTTAATCCGATAATGTTCTTTATAAGTTCAATTGTTGTATTAACAGCAGGTTCTGTTCTTGTAATGTGGATTTCTGAACTGATTACAGAAAAAGGTATCGGTAACGGCGGATCTTTAATTATCTTTATCGGTATCTTATCAGGAATTCCTATTTATGCCTCAAGAACAGCTCAAATTGTAGCGAATAATTCGATGATGCAATTAGGATTGGCAGTATTACTTCTTATATTTTTTGCAGCAATGGTTTTCATTGTAATTATGCAAGAAGCAGTAAGAAAAGTTATTATTGTTAATCCAAAAAGACAGGTCGGGAATAAAGTTTATGGCGGCATGAATTCATTTATTCCGTTTAAACTTAATCCGGGCGGTGTTATGCCGATTATCTTTGCTATTGCAATTTTGCTTTTCCCTTCAACTATTTTAAGTCTTGTTGGGCAGGCTAATTTCAAAAGCGAGGCTGTAAAAAATATTGTAATCCATTTAAATCAGGTTTTAAGTCCTGACGGCATTACATATTATGTTTTATATTTCTTATTAATTGTTGCATTAACTTTCTTTTATGCTTCAATTATGCCGAATATGCAGCCAAAAGATATCGCTGATAATTTAAAGAAATACGGTTCATCTATACCTGGTGTTAAGCCGGGCAGACCAACGGCAGAAGCTCTTGATAAGATTTTAACCAAAACAACATTTATTGGAGCTATGGGACTTGGTATTATAGCACTTGTTCCGTCTCTTGCAAGTTATGTAACCAATATCAAAACAATTCAAGGGATTGGAGCAACATCTTTAATAATCATGGTTGGTGTTGCGCTGGATTTAATTAATCAGGTAAAAACACATTTGTTGGCAAGAAATTATGAATCATTTCTTAAAGAATAAATAATAATCATTATTTTATAGAAAAGACTGCTAGTTATTTTAGCAGTCTTTTTTATTATTAAAAAAAAGCTCCCCTTATATATTGAGGAGCAAATACTGAGCAATCAGAAGAGTTGAGGATTTACATTTATATAATACAAATTTTTCAGACTCTAAACATTGCCGGAAATAAGTATTTTTCTAAAATAAAAACTCTCCTGTATGCTTATAAACTAATCATTTTGATTAGTATTTTAAAGTTTTAACGCTAATATTAATTTTACAGCTTTTTGTTTATCTTCGAATGACAGTTCATCGAATACACTATTTAATATTTTTTTAGTTCAACTTCATCATGTTTGTGTTCATATATAAAAAATCGCTTAAATCAATGTTTAATTTATTTGCTATTTTTTCTAAATTGCTAAGCAGCGGGAAATTTTTACCTGATTCAATCTTGCTGATTGATTGGGGCTCGATTCCTGCTATTTCTCCAAATTTTTCTTGTGTATAACCTAATTTTTTTCTTATCTCTCTAAATCTTTTGCCTAATAATTTCTTATTCATATGAATAATTTATCAATTGTTTGTAAAAAAATAAATATATAAAATACTTTAAAATTTTATATGATTGCTGAATAATGTCCCCTGATCCATCTTTATGCATGTTAAGGGCATCTAACACCAGTAAAGATACCGATTATTATAATGACTTAACATATAAAACGTATACCAATGGACCTTTATATACAAACATATTTGATGATGGACAATTCGTACTGCAAAACGGAATGCTTGTAATGATAGAGACTCCAAATTCACAAACTTCACATCAAATTTTTATCTCAATTGACATAAATGGCAAAAAGAAAGGACCCAACAAATTTGGTTATGATCTTTTTACGTTTGAGCTGGTATCAGATGGAAGACTGCTTCCAATGGGTGCAGATGGGACAAGTTATCCGGGAAATAGCTATTGTTCAAAAGACTCAAATTCTAAGATTAATGGCATAGCTTGCGCAAATAAAGCTTTAAACGATCCAAAATATTTTAGAACTCTACCATAGGAAAAAATATTAAGACATATTGATTTATGGACAAAAACAGAATATTATCTTATAATAAATATCAAAATGAGGATATTATGAGAGAATTAATTGAAAAAAACAGAAGAATTACTTTGGTTCCTTCAAATTTTAAATGTGCAAATAAAGGTACAATTGTAGAAGTTGAGCCTAAATATTTTACTATTGAATTAGTTTATGAACCTGAGGGAATGTTAAGACACAATTATTGTGAATTTTATACACAAACTACACATGGAACATTGTATTTTGATTCATATCCCGAAAGTATTGAAGGGAAAAGGGTAAAAATTGCAAACCCTGCTAAACATAAATTCTTGCAAAGACGTCAATATACACGTATTAAATATGTTTATGACCTTGATTTAAAAGATGAAAATAATGTTCTTAAAATTACAACGCTTGATATATCTGCCGGCGGTATGAAATTCAGAACAGATGAAAATATTAACATTGAAAAAGAATATACAATTGTTCTTCCGCTATCTGAAAAACAGTCTATAAACTGTAAATTTAGTCCAATAAGAATTGAAAAAAGAGAAAATGGCGGATATACAGTTTCAGGAAGATTTGAATACACTTCAAGCAAAGATAAAATGACTTTAACGCAATTTTGCACTAAAAGAAGTATCGAAATTCAAAATAAATAATTGTTTTTAATTCCAAAATATATATAAATTGGAGTATTTTAATGAGCCTTATAAAATTATTTCGTAAACGTAACAGAAAATACTTGTTTACGACGCCTTCTCACGGGCAAAAATTTTTTATTTTTAATAAATTCAGGCAATTCTATAAATCTGATATTTCGGAAACAGATGCCCATAATCCGCAAAAAGCACTTTATAATGCGCAAAAACGTGCTGCCGAAATTTATAATACCAATTATACCTATTTTTTAACAAATGGTTCTACCAGCGGAATAATAGCTTCAGTTTTGGCTTGCACAAATAAAGGTGATAAAGTTTTAATATGGAGAAATGCTCATCAATGCCATAAAAATGCAGTTATACTTGCAGGTTGCGAACCTATTTTTTATGATTTACCAAATATAAAAGATTGGGGAATCCCTGACAAAACAACTCCTGATATAATTGATATAAAAGGGATAAAAGCTGTTATTGTAACTTCTCCGAGCTACGAAGGCATTGTATCTGATATTATAGCTTTAAAACAAATTTGTAAGAAAAATAATGCCTATTTAATTGTAGATGAGGCTCATGGAGCGTTGTACCCGTTTTCTGATGAACTTCCTCAAAGTGCAGTTAATATTGCAGATTTTACTATTCAATCACTTCATAAAACAGCTGGAGGACTTAACCCTACTGCTCTTTTGCATGTAAATTGTGATATAGATGCCGAAAGAGCTATTTCAATGATTAATACAACATCCCCTTCATATCCAATTTTAGCAACTATTGAAGCAAACATTAATTATCTCAACTCTTTAAAAGGAAGAAAAAAAATAAAAAAACTTATTTCAGAAATTAAAAATATGAAAAGTATAGTCAAAAATGTTGAATTTGGAGGCGACGATATTACAAAAATTTTAATAAAGAAAGATAATCTTAGCGGTAATGAATTGTCAGACATACTTTTTAACAAATTTAATATTGAAGATGAAAAAACAAATGATATATCAACAATGCTTCTTTGCGGATTAGGGACTTCAGAAAAACAACTTTTACACCTGCAAAAATCCCTTTTAAAATTGTAACATATTTGTAACATTTTTATTAAATTATTAAAGAAATACAATATAAAAGCCGTTAAACCATAGTGAAAGTTACTAAGGAAAATTGAAAGGGTAAAGCGTCAACACTATGGGAATGGCAGCCGGACAAGCAAGATTATTATCAATAACATCTCGTATGTCTGATAACGAGTTGAGAGCTCAACTTATCAATAATGATAAGATGAGACTTGCAACTCAAAGTGCTCAAGTTAGCGATGCTTATGTTCAAGCTTTAAATGATGCTCAATTGATGTTTACAAATTATGATGCTGATAACAATGCAAATTACCAGCAATTAACTTTTAATTCGTTAACAGCGTTTAACCCGTATAACAACCAATATGCTATTTCTAATTCATCAGGTCAAGTTCTTGTATCTGAAACTGATGCAAAGAATTTTAAAGCAGCAAATGGTGATTTAAATAAATTTTTAGGCTTTTATGGATTAGAACAATCTACTACATATTTTGATAATCTAGAAAGCAGTTATGATTTTGGAGACGGAACAATAGCATATAATACAGGGAATTTAGTATCTGTTACGAATCCTGATGGAAGCGTATCTTCTGAGTATGAATATCTTTCAACAGGTTATACTGCAGAAGAATTAGAAGCCATGTATTTTGGCGGAACTTTAACAAAAACCGACGGAAACGGCAATGTCACAACTGAAATTTATGCAGGCTATTTTAATACAATATCCTCCGCAGATTATTATAATTATTCAAGTGCATTGTCAAGTTTCAATGAAAAATATGATGCATATTGTGCCACTATTGCAAGTGTAATGTCAAATAAACTTGAAACTATAGTAACTACAAGTGATAATGCTACCGCAGGATTAAAATTAGAAGACTTACAAAATACAGTTAAAACATATAAAGAAAATTTCGAAAAATCTAAATCAGATACTTCAATTACTGCGCCAACAGTTGAAGAATGTAAAACATTGCTAAACAATATAAAAAATTTCTTAAACGTAGCTGATGATTATTCGAATTCAGAAGGAACCAAGTACTTTGAAAATTTAAAAGAACAAGTCGAAGAAAGCGGAAATGGTATAAAAACCTATCAAGATTTTGGAACCGTTGATGAAAGTGGGAATAGCACAAGCCAATACATATATAAATATGATTCAGCTACAAACAAATTATATATTGCTGTTGACACAGAAGATAATGGCGATGGTACATACTCTTTAATTAAAGATGATTCAGGAAATCCTGTTTACAACTATGTAATTAGTGTAGGCTCAGGATTTACATTATCAGCTTATAATACAGAAGGTACTACCGTTGAAAAAGAAAATGGTGATACTGAAATTGATACAAGTGAAATAGGTAAGTTGATTGGAAGTAAAAGTGCAGCATATTCCGCAGGTGCATCAAATTATAGTTTTACAATTGGTGAAGGTGAAGATGCAACAACAGTTGAAATCCCTGCAAATATTCTTAACGGATTAAAAGATACACCTCCAACAGCTCCTACATCAATAGAAATATCAGAAAAAACTAAACCAGATATTGAAACAATGCTAAATGTTGCAGATAACGTTTTAGAAGTACTCTCTAAAGCAATTTATACAGTTTGGGATATTGAACAATTTACCCCTAAAGAAGGAGATTCAAATTACAGAGAATATTCAGCTTGCTGTTCAGCAGCACAGACTCTTTATAAAACAATTTTTGGAACAACATTTAACGGGAATAATTCTGTCCTATTCAGTATGCTTCAAGACCCTGATGATTTATGGCAGCGAGTACGCAATACTTTAGATCCGACAAGTGATGAATATTTAGCATTCAAAAATATATATGAAGTAATAACTTTAGATCGTGTAATGAATACATACGGCGAACCAAAAGTAGCTTGGATTGATAGTAGCAATGTAACCGATTCATATAATGAAAACGGTGATGCTAAGGCACAATGGTATACAAATTTGTTTACAAGAATGCAAGAGGGCGGCTATAAGACATTACAAGACGGATTGGCCTCAAGTACAGAATGGATTCAATTTGCGTTTGAAAGTGGTCTTGTTACGCTTGAACAAGTTGATTCAAAACAAGCATGGAACACAATAACATACACTAATTGCAGCGATATAACAGAACAAACAAATAGTGAAGCTGTTACAATTGCTGAAGCAGAATATAATGCAGCCATGAATAAAATTGAAAACAAAGATAAAATGTATGACTTAGAGTTAAAAAATATCGATACTGAACACAATTCACTAGAAACAGAATATGAATCAATAAAAACAGCAATTGATAAAAACGTAGAAAGAACCTTTAAAATATATAGTTAAAAACAACTTTTATATTTGTCTAAAATCTGAAAATAAACCTTGATTTCGCATATTTTATAAAATCTTTATACATATAAAGATTATGTAAGGAAATCAAGGTTTATATATTTTTTAGTTTATAATCAGAATATAGAAAAGATAAATGGAGATTATTATAATGGAAACAATTAATGAAATTCTTTCAAAATTAGAAAATGCAGATAACACAACAAAAAATGAATTGGAAAATGAACTAGTAAATATCGGAACTTCAGCTTTACCGCAACTTGTTGATGAATTGCAAGTTGTAAGAGGTATTAAAAGAGGTGTTGTTGCAATGACTTTGATTAGAATTGGCAATGCTTCCGTTAAATATTTAAAAAAAGCTGCTCAAAATAATAAAGATTTTGAATGGGTTGCAGAATACTTGATTAGAGAAATTGAAGGTTCAGTTGCAGCTTAAGTTTATATATGTATAAATTTTATATTAAAAATCCCGCAACAAGCGGGATTTTTAATATATTTATGCTAAAATAGTATTTATGAATAAGAAAGCAGTACTATTTTATATAACATTGTTCTTGCTGATTCTGGCATTTTCTACAACAGCTAATAATTTTGATTTTGATTTGTGGGCAAGACTAATTGCAGGTATGGGAGTTGTCGACGGCGGGCATGTTTTAAAAACTGATTTTTTATCCTACACTCCTGTACATACTTGGTGGGATCATGAATGGGGCTCAGGTGTAATTTTTTATCTGGTACTTAAATTTTTCGGAGCATACAGCTTAATTATATTTCAAGCATTAATGCTTTTTGCAATATTTTTTACAGCTTCTAAAGTGGTAAAATTAAGAACAAATATCTTACCTTATAATATATTATTTTACTTTTTTGCTCTTATGGCTGTTATGCCAAATTTAAACAATCCTATCAGATGTCACATGTTTAGTTTTCTCTTATTCACAATTTTTATATACATCTTAGAGAAAGTAAGGCATGGCAGCAATAAACTTTTATTTCTTATACCTTTTCTGATAGTATTTTGGAATAATGTTCACGGTGGAGTAGTAGCCGGGCTGGGACTTATTGCAATGTATGCTTTAGGTGAATTTTTAAATAAGAAACCTTTTGCAAAATATATAATTACTCTTTTGATATCTCTTCCGGTACTTTTTATCAACCCTTGGGGATACAATTACATAAAATTTCTTTTTATGGCAAATACAATGCAAAGACCTTATATTGTAGAATGGTGGGGGCTTTTCTCTAAATATTATCTGTTCAAACAAATTGAATTTAAAATATTTATGTTTGCATCAATAATAGTTGAAGCAATTTGTATATTTAAGAAAATAAAGCTTGAATCTTTAAAAGAATGGTATTTAAAAGCTGATAAAGTTAAACTTATTGTACTTTTTGCAACATTATATCTTTCAATCGAGCATGTAAAACTTTTACCATTCTTTGCAATAACTTCCGTATGCTTTATATATGAAGATTTTTACAATTTGATAAAAAACATAGAATTTCCAAAATGGAAAGATAAATCTATATATGCAACACTTTTATTTATCTCACTATTTGCGCTAACAGCAAAGAACTTTTCGGTTCCAGCGGGAATTGATATTTATCCGGTTAAGGAAGTTGAATTTATAAAAATAAATAATATAAAAGGCAATATATTAACTAATTTTGGTTTTGGTAGCTATGTTTCATATAAACTTTATCCCAATAATCGTATATTTATGGATGGACGATATGAAGAAGTCTATTATGATTATATGGTTCCAATGTTAAAAGAGTTTTTCTTAGCATATCCAAATTGGGATTTTGTTTTAAAAAATTTTCCCCCTGATGTTATGATTATCGAAAAAATGTATCCGGTTTATGATAAATTAAAAAATTCAAAAGAATGGAAAGTTGTTTATGAAAGTAATAATTTTGGAGTATTTTTACCGCAAAAAAACTCTAACAAAAACTTTAAACAGCCAAGCAATGATATAAATTATTATAAAAATACACTATTTAATACAGACATAAATTTTAAATTATAGTATAATACAAAATATGAATAATAGTTTTAAATATGCATGTTTATTTGGTGGCGGAGCAATACGAGGAGTATCATATATTGGTGCTATTAAAGCAATGGAAGAACTTGGCATAAACACTCAGACTTTTGCAGGTTCATCTGTCGGATCGATTATTGCAGCACTTTTAGCTGTTGGCTATAATGCGCAAGAATTAAAAGAAGTATTTATTAAAGTTAATTTTGAATTATTTAAAGATATTTCTATCGGCATAGGTCCTATATTTGCTTTGAGTAAAGGCGAAGTATTTTTAGAGTGGGTTCGAGAATTAATTGAAAAGAAATTTTACGGCGACAAATACAAAAAAGGTGCTAATAGGGCAGTAACTTTCAAAGATATAGAAAAAACTCTTGTTGTAATTACTACTAACTTGTCAAACTTTGAATGCAAAGAGTTTTCAAAATTTGAAACACCTGATTATGAAATAGCTTCAGCAATCAGAATTTCATGCTGTATGCCCGGACTTATGAAACCAATTGAATATAATAAAACACTTTTGGTAGACGGTGACCTTCAAAAAAGCTGGCCGATGTGGAAATTATCAAAAAATATTCTTTCAAAAGAGGAAAGAATTTTAGAATTCAGACTTGAAGGTTTTTATGATAATAACGATACAAACGATATCTCAGGGATAAGTTATGCAAATGCGGTTTATAGCTGTATGACTGCTATGTCAACATCTTTTATTACAAATTTATATATAAACAAAGATAAATTTGACTATATTGTCCTTAACACAGGAGATATTGTGGTTGTTGACTTTAACATATCTGAAAATAAGAGAATTGAACTTATTGAATCAGGATATAATCAAACTATTAATTACTTTAGGAAATTTTTACCTGATAAAAAAAGAAAAATAAAGCATAATTATGAAATTATACTTACGTATCTTCAAAAAATCCAAAAATTAATCAATTCTAATAAAATTTTAAAAGCTAAAACTTGTCTTGGAAATCTATTCATTGATATGGCAGAAACTTCTAATATTATGGATAGTGATGATTACAATGATATCATAAATTTTAAAGACCTATTTTTAAAAAATATAAGTTATCCTGCGTTGTTTGGTAAAATTTCACTTAAAAACACAAATCTAATTAAAGCAGAGATAACAAGATTGAATAATTCTTTTCAATCTAAGATAAATGAATTGTCTGAATATATAGAACAATTTTCTCAAAAATAAATTCTTGACATAAAAAATTATTTGTTTTAAGATAGATATGCTGAAATTAGCTCTGGATAGGGAGAATAAGCTAACAATTCAGATTTGATTATCAGTAAATAAAATTTAATAAGCCCTGGTGGCGGAATCGGTAGACGCGTCGGACTTAAAATCCGGTTGGAGTTAAATCCAGTGCCAGTTCAAGTCTGGCCCAGGGCAAGTTTTTAAAAGAGCTCTTTATAGAGTTCTTTTTTTATTAAGAAATATTAAATTATTGCTAAATCAGCTCTCCATAAGGGTATAAGATATATATAAAGTAATAAATATAGCAATTTTTATATTAATATATACTTTATATATATAGCAAATAATCTTGGAGAGTATAATGGTAAACTGGACAAATATAAGCGATGCAATGACCAAACTGGGTTCAGGATTAACACAAACTGCAATAACGAGTTATACATTAAGGGCAAGTTCTAATTTAGGCAGAAGTATTTTTAGATTTGGCTGTGGCTGTGGAATGAGCGGCATGATGAATCCAATGTACAACTCAATGGCAAATCCTCTTGGTGTTGGCGTTTTCAACCCATATAATGCTTATAATGCTATGAATACTCAATACGGAAATGCATTAGCTTTTCAGTGGGGGCAATCATTAGCTCAACAAGCACAAATGAACAGCTTATCTACAATGATGATGCAGCAACAACAACAGCAAATTTCAAATTTGAAAAAGACCAATAATGAATATGCCGGAGATATCGATAAAAATCAAGATACAACAAAAGGTGCTGCTTTTAATAAAGCAACATCAGAAATGATTGACAAAAATGGCGAAGCAGTTGAAAACAAATCATTTACTATTTCGCACGTAAAAAACGAAAAAGAGTATATAAAAGATGTCAGTAACTTAAGTAAATCATATTTAGCAGATATCGATAAATCTGTCGGCAATAAGGACGGAGAAATTACTATTGATGAATTTGTTAATTATGAAATAAAGAACGGATTATCATCAAGTGCTGACGCAGATGAAAAAAGCGAAGCAACTAAATTAGGACAAGTTGCCTTTTCAAAATTAGACCAAAACGGTGATAATAAAGTTGATTGGAAAGAAATGGCTGCAGGATTTGCTACATTTGATACAGATACTTCAGGAGAATCCAAAAAAGATCTTGATGGCGTAATTACATCTGATGACTTTGCAAATTGGTCAACAAAAATGGTTGACTCAAATAAAAATCTGTTCGATACAACCGTACGAAAAAATTATGAACAATTGTTCGGTAAAAAAGATGACGAAGAATAGAATTAAATAAATCTATCGATTTTCGACCAATCAAAAGTTTTAGAAGCTGTAAATTGTACTAAATTATCAGGGATTAAGGATTGAGTTTTATCAAAAATTTCCTCAAAATTTTCATGAGCATCCATAGAAATAAGAGGGATTTTTGCATCTGCAGCAAGTTTTTCAACTTTTATGTCATAATTAATTGCGCAAGTTTTTATGCCGTATTTTAATGCAACAAGTATTGCATGAAATCTCATGGCAAAAAGATATTCAAGAGTAGAGATATTATTAATAATATCATCTTCTATAATTTCAACATTAATTTCAGGATTAAATGATTTTAAAATTAATTCAAATTTCTTGGAAAGTTCATAATCCTGAGATTTTTGGAGAGAAAAAATTTTCACCTTTTTATCTGCAAACTTGTTTATTACAAGTAAAGCAAGCTTTTGTAACAACTCGTAATTCATAGTCTTAAATTCACGGAGTTGAATTCCAATGCTGCCATCAGAAATTCTATCCTTTACCTCAAGAGAATAAATCGGATCACAGACTAAATCAGATTCAACCCCAAAACTTTCAAGCAAATTAAAACTGTTTTCATCACGAACTGAAACATAAGTGCAATATTTCAAAAGATTTTTTACAATAAACTTTGCAATACTTGAATTTAATGGACC
This sequence comes from Candidatus Gastranaerophilales bacterium, assembly GCA_944323135.1. Taxonomy (GTDB): domain Bacteria; phylum Cyanobacteriota; class Vampirovibrionia; order Gastranaerophilales; family Gastranaerophilaceae; genus Stercorousia. The sequence goes on along the minus strand of CALURI010000014.1, from coordinate 42,914 downwards.
AATTCCTTGAGCAAAAATTATTACCTTTTTATTCAATAAAATTCCTATTGCAATAATAAATGAATAATAAATAAGACTTTTTAAACTTGTTACATCTTGTAAAAGGCTTCCGCCGCCTGAAATTAAAATATCAGAATTACTAATTGTTTGTATAACTTTTGCTATATCAAATCTTTTAACAGCGTTAATATTTAATTTATCTTTAGTGTAATCAACATCAGAAGAAAAAACCGTAATATCACTACAATCAAGAGATTTTAAATGTTCTGTGAGAACATCTAATATAGCTTCATCTCCGAAATTTTTGAACCCGTAATAACCTGAAATAGAGATTTTACTCATCATGCCCTCTGTATATAGAATATACTTCATCTTTATAAGGGATTGATTTAATAGCCCCAATACTTTGAGTTTGGATACCTGCAACAATTGAAGCGAATTTAGAAGCTTCAAATTCTGTAAAACCGTGAGTTATAGCATGCAAAAATCCGCCATTAAATGCATCACCGGAGCAAGTTGTATCTACACAATTGTTAGTATAAAATTCTGTAAAATTAATTTTTCCGTTACTTCCGGTATAATATCCTTGTTTTTCTTCAGATTTCAAAACAACAGTAGGAATTCCCATGTCCCACAGTCGCTTTATAATATTTTCATGGGAATCAATATTTAAAATATTTACAGAATCAGACTTTGAATTCATAAATAAAATATCAATATTAGAACTTAATCTGAAAAAAGCCTCTTTTGCATCTTCAATAGTTGTTAAAACAGCATGATAATTTGGATCGTAGGCTGTTTTAATTCCATTTTCTTTTGCGGTTTTAAAAGCAAATTCAACAGCTTCCGAAGCTGAAGGAGAAAGTGATTGCGTAACTCCTGATGCATAAATCACAGAGGCACTTTTAATATAATCAACGTTGATATCATCAATAGACAATTTTGAAGGTGCAATTTTTTTCCTGTAAACAGCTAATTCTTTTTCTGAACCGGAAGGTCTTGAAATAATATATACACCGTTTGCCTCAGCAGAAAGTTTAACTTGAGAAATATCAAGTCCTTCTTTATGCCAAGAATCTATAAGGTAGTCTTTGAAAGGATCATTCCCTACACGAGTTATAAATCCGACTTTAGATCCCATACGTAAAGCAGAAATCGCAGCGGCAAGAGCATCTCCTCCGTAATATTTGTATAAACATTCAGCATCAGACATTTTCGCATTTGTTGATAATTCAACTAAACTCTCACCTATAGTAATTATATCTAATTTTTCAAACATTACAGACCTTTCAATTCATTTATAACACGTTTCGCACGCTTAGTTATTTCATTTAAAGAATAACCATCATAAAAATCTCTACCAATACCTACAACTTTTGCACCTGCTTCGATATATGTATGTATCTCATCTAATTTTACATTACCAAGCGGTAAAACATTTAAAAACGGCATTGGTCTTAATAAATCTTCAATATACATAGCACCGCCCATAGCTGTTATCGGGTATATCTTAATTAAAGGGATACGTGCTTTCCAAGCGTTATAAGCTTCATTTGCAGTAGATGAACCTGCAATAAAAGGTATTTCTTTATCTTTTGATATTTTTACAAGATTCATAGAAAATATTGGTGAAGATAAAATTTTTGCACCTGATAATATAGCTGCTTCAGCCTGCATAGATGTTATAATACCTCCTGCACATACAGTCGCATATTTTGAAATTTCTTCAACCGCACTATAAATCGAAGGGTTTTCAATATTTATTTCAATAACTTTAATCCCGCCATCAATCAAGGCTTTTGCCGAATCTATTACTTTGCCGGCATCTTTATTTCTGAGTATTGGAAGAATTTTTTCTTCCGATAAAAATTTAATTAAATTTTCTTTCATAAACTATCCTTTTTTCAAAATTTATTATATCATAAAATAAAGGGATAATTGGAAATGAAAATATTTAAAATAGAGGGATTCTTTTTAAAGACAATATTACTACATATATTTTTAGTAATAATTATAGCTTTTGTATCAATCAATTTTTGGGAAAATGCGATTTACGATGCAATAATAAATTCAACTCACGCTACAATGAAAGGTTCAAAAGATATCTCGCTCATTATAATTGATGACAAATCCCTTGAAAGTTACAGATGGCCTTGGGCTCGTTCTCTATACGGAGAAATATTTGAATATTTTAACAAATACACAAATGCTAAGGTCTTGGTATTTGATTCTATTTTAAACAGCTTAGATAAAGAACGAACTCCTGAATCTGACAATTACTTTTTTAATACCGTTTCAAAGGCAAATAATTTTATCGGCGGTTATATGGCTTTAAGCTCTGATTATAAAAATAGCGAACTAGGGAACAAATATGATGATCAGTTTCATAGAAAATTTTCAATAGATTTAAAGGATTTAAGGACAAGAAACAATTCAAGACACAGTTTATATAAAAGTTTAACGGTGTTTCCGGAGGCGTATTTTAATGCACAAAAGTATACTGGTTCTGTAAACCTTACCCTAAACCCAATTGACGGAGTTTTAAGAGAAGCAACAGATTTGATAAGTTATAATGACAATTTTTACCCGTCATTGCCACTCAGAGCATATTTGCTCGCAAATGATACAGAAAAAATAACTTTAACAAATAAATATATAATTGTTGATAAAACGGGCTTAAAAATTCCTGTATTTAAGAAAAACGGTGATATAAAACATAATATAAAATTCTGTGAACAGCTTCCAAATTCAGATGTTTCACACAAAAGCTATTCAGCAATAGACATAATAAATTCAAATAGACTTTTGAATGATGGGAAAAAACCTATTATTAACCCGTCTGAATTTAATAATAAAATAATTCTTGTCGGGGCAAATGCTCTTGGTGTTGAAGATGTTCTGGAAACTTCGATTTCATTGAAACATCCTGGAGTTGATATTCAAGCAACAATTCTCGACAACTTTTTAAATAATGAATTTTTTGTAAAATTTTCACTATGGCAAAATATCACAATAATAGCATTCTTATGCATATTAACATTTACTGTTATAAGATTTTTAGCATTTATTCCATCATTAATTATACTTATAGCAATTGCAATTTTATATTTAATGATATGTATTCTATGCTTTAAAAATAATCTCATTCCTTATGTTATAACCCCTATTGCCGCACAATTAAGCACCATGATTTTTGCTTACTCATACAGATTTATTCTTGAGGGCAGAAACAAAGAAAAAATTAAAAATGCTATGGGCAAATATCTTTCCCAAGATATTATGAAAAATGTTGTTCAAAATATTGATGACATAAAATTAGGCGGGAAAAAAGCTAATGTAACTGTTTTGTTTGCAGATATCAGAGGTTTCACAAGCATGAGCGAGAAAATGACTGCTGAAGAAGTTTCTGTCATATTAAATGAATACTTTTCTGAAATAGAACCTATTATTACAAAATATAACGGAGTTATAAATAAATTTATAGGTGATGCTGTCATGGCAATTTTCGGAGAACCCATACAAGACATCAACCACCCGCAAAATGCAGTAAAATGTGCTTGTGATATGTTGAAAAAAGTTGATCAACTTCAGGATAAATGGCTCTTTGAAGGTAAACCTAAAATTGAAATAGGTATAGGTATTAACACAGGAGAAGCATTTGTCGGAAATATCGGTTCAGAAAAAAGACTTGAATACACTGTAATTGGTGACACAGTAAATCTTGCAAGCCGTATTGAAAGTTACAACAAAGTTTATAAAACAAATTTACTCATAAGCAGTTCAACATATTCATACGTTAGTGATATAGCAGATGTAATAAAAATAGCAGATGTCACAATTCGCGGGAAAGCTAAAAAAATGGATATTTATGAGGTTTTACGCATAAGTGATTGATAATCTTGAACAATTAAAAAAAGCGATTGAAATAGAAATACAATATAAATATATTGATATTCACGGAAAAACTCAGGCTTTTTCAACTTTTATCAAAAATGAAGCAAAAAGATATTACAAGCTTTCTAAAAAAAATCCAAAATGGGCTGTTCTTGCAGAAATATTTGAGCATTACCCATTTGCAGGAATTAATGAACGAAGAAAAAGCATAGATAGACTCATAAAAATTCTTAAATCAGAAACATCGCAAAAACAGAATGAACAAGTTTTAAAAAATTCTAAACTTAAACCGGCTAAAGACACTGACGTAATGTACATGAAAGGTGTAGGTCCTAAAATTGCGTACAAATTAAACAAACTTGGCATTTATACAGTTCAAGACTTAATCATGTATTTCCCCAAAAAGCATATTGATTATTCGTCAAGAACTCTAATTCGAGATTTAAAAGAAGGTATAACAACAACAGTATTCGGGTATATCAAATCAGTTTCAGCCTTTAACACAAAAAACAACCTTGCCGTTGTAAAAGTTTCTGTTGCTGATGAGAGCGGGAAACTTGATTTAAGTTTTTTTCAAGCTAAAGCAAATCGATTTATGCTGGAAAGAATAAAATCTCAATTTCCTGTAAATGCAGGAATTATGCTTTCCGGAAAAGTAAAACACAGCAGCTATGATGGCAAATTTACATTTGATAAGCCAAATTATTCCATAATGACGGGAGAATTTCTTGAAGATAAAAATTCTAACCTTAATCTTGCAAGAATAGTCCCAATATATAGTGTCTGCGAGGATTTAAGCATAAAAGTTTTACGTCGCGCAATTTTTAATGCAATTCAAACTTACAAGAATGAAATAGAAAATGTTTTGCCTGATTTTATAAGAGAAAAATTTGGAATTTTAGATAAAAAAATAGCTGTTGAACAAATTCATTTTCCTGAAAGCATGGAACTTTTAGAACAGGCCAGGTTTTCTCTTATTTTTGAGGAACTCTTCTTAATTCAATTGAAACTTGTAAATCTAAGAGAACAAAATGCGCATAATCATTCTGCTCTAGCTTTGAAAATCAAAGAAAATGGAATTGTAAAACAATTTATAGAAAATCTTCCGTTTGAACTGACAGGAGGACAAAAACGCGCAGTAAATGAAATATTGCATGACTTAAATTCAGACATACCTATGGCAAGACTGCTACAAGGAGATGTAGGAAGCGGAAAAACAGTTGTTGCAACAATTATGCTTCTTGCTGGTGTTGAAAACGGATATCAGGGGGCGCTAATGGCACCTACTGAAATTTTGGCTCAACAGCATTATAATAACCTTCAGCACTGGCTTACACCAATGGGAATAAGTGTTGGATTATTTCTTGGCAGTCAAAGTAAAAAAGTCAGAGAAAAATTCAGAACTGATTTATTAAACGGACAAATGAATATTGCGGTAGGAACACATGCTCTCATTCAAGAGGGCGTAGATTTTAATAATCTCGGAGCAATCGTTGTCGATGAACAGCATAGATTTGGAGTAAAACAAAGAAATGTACTTAAGAAAAAATCTCAAAATCCTCAAATTTTAACAATGACTGCAACTCCGATACCTAGAACATTAGCTTTGACTGTACATGGCGATTTAGATCTTACTGTAATAGATGAACTCCCCAAGGGGCGAAAACCGATTAAAACATCACTTGTCACTTCTCATAAAGGTGTATATGATTTAATAAAGCATGAAATAGAAGTAGGCAGACAGGCATACGTTATTTACCCGTTAATCGAAGAAAGTGAAACTCTATCTGCAAAAGCTGCAACAATTGAGGCAGAAAGATTGCAAAATGAGGTATTCCCGCAATTCAAAATCGGACTATTACACGGTAAATTAAAAAATGATGAAAAAGATAAAGTAATGTCTGACTTTAAAGATAAAAAATATGACATATTAGTATCAACAACTGTTGTAGAAGTTGGAGTTGATGTCCCGAATGCAACAGTTATGCTGATAGAAAATGCTGAACGTTTCGGACTTTCGCAATTACACCAGCTAAGAGGAAGAGTCGGAAGAAGTCACCTTCAATCATATTGTATCTTACATACTTCTACAAAATCACAAGAAACACGTGAACGTTTAAATATTATGACTCAGACAAATGACGGTTTTGTTATAGCCGAAAAAGATTTACAACTGAGAGGCCCCGGAGAATTTTTAGGAACAAGGCAAAGCGGCTTACCTGATTTAATTATTTCCGACATTGTAAGAGATGCAAAAATTCTTGAAATAGCAAGAAATGAAGCTATAGATTTTATTAAAAATAAGAAATTAGATGATTACCCCTCACTTAAACAGGTCAGTTCATTATCAATTTCAGGCGGGCTTGATATTTAAAATATATTATTAAGTTTTATTACATTATTTCTTTAAAATTAAGCAATTATTTAATAAATATATACTTTATATATCAAAGAGTATAAAAATGGAGCAGTACTATGGAAACATTTTACAGATTCCTAGGCGGACCACGAACCTTCTGGGGTGGATCAAACAGAGTTATAATAAATAATTACGGATGCGGTCCAATGCTTGGCGGAATGCACAGACCAATCTTTGTAAACCACAACTGTTTTGGTGGCGGACTTAACAGAATGTTTGGCTTTATGGCAGGCATGAGCTTGTTATCAAATCTGTTTGGTTATAACAGATATCAACAGACTGTGTCTAATCAATATTATCAAAATAACTCTTATCCATTATATGACCAACCTAATAATAATGATTCAATAAGCTCAAGACTAAAAAATATAGAAAAAGAGGTTAAATCTCTTCAAAAACAAGTAGATAATATTGAAAATGCAAAATGTGACTGTGTTAACAAGAAAACAGAAACAGAAAAAACAAATGAAGCAAATAAGACAGACACTACAGACAAAACAGGTAAAACTCAAACAACAGAGGAAACAAAACCTAAAACAATTGATCAATTGTTAAATAACGTCGAAGGATTTGATAAACTAGATGCTTCAGAACAAGCATACGTAAAAAATCATATCTCAGAAGTTTATGAAGATCAAAACGGCAATATAAAATATAATGTCAGAGCAATAGTTCATGACGGAGACACAATAGATACAATAATAAATAGATTTTATACAGAACAAGAGCAGCAAGAGCTAAATGTTGCACAAAATGAATACAATACCCAAATTACAGGTAAAAAAATTAAAAACCCAAGTTCAGGTGACACTATAAATGCAAATGGAGTTTCACAATTCGGAATTAAATCATTAATGGAAGACTCTAAACAAAAAATTACACAAGAAGGTGAAATTCAAAAGACAAACAAAAAAATGTCAGAATTAAAAGATGCATTTATAAAAGGTGATAAAAAATTATCCAAAGAATATGTACTCCAAAATCATTTAATGTCTGAAAACGAATACAACAAAATTATACAAAATAAGTACCAATAACTAAATAAGATATAAAACTTTAAAGCGTAGAAATTATTATAAAATTTCTACGCTTTATTTGTAATAAACATAAATCTAACAATATTTTAAAGAGCCTGATAAACAAAAGCTATTATCGGGCATATATATAATAGATATATTGATTGTAAACTTTTGTAAAGAATAGAAGTAAAAAATAGCAATATATAAATAGATATATACTTTATATATATAAGAGAGTATAAAGAAAACGGAGATACATCATGGCATGGGATGTAACAGGCTTCCACGCAGGAGGCAGACAATCATTAACATATAACATGAAAGCCGGTCAAAAAAGAGGTATGGGTCGAGCTAATGTATTGACTAATAATATAGTAATCAATAATTATGGTGCTATGCCTATGCGTGGTGGTATTATCAGAGACTTTGGATACCACGACCCTGGTCTATCAAATTTTGAGAAATGGACACTGGGTATTGGGACAGGTCTCGGAGTTGTCGGAACTATTTTAGGTGCATTAGGTCTTGGCGGCGGTGGAGGTTCCGTTGAGGGTGCTGGTGACAGTAATAATAAAAAAGAAGTTGAAAAAGAAGAAAAACCTGAAGTAAAACCTGAAACTAAACCAGAACCGGAAATTTCTGTTAAGCAACAAAAGGAAAATGAAGAAATAGCTAAAACTAAACAGTTAGCAGCTGAATTTAATAAAGTTCATGATGAAAATTTAGGCAATAAAGCTGATATTACAGGGACTGTAACAGTTAATGCTGATGGTACAGTTAGTATAAAAGATAATATTAATACATATACATATAAAAATGAGGGTACAACAGTTAATTACAAAGGTGTAGATTATCCTGTTTACTCACTGACTGGAGCTGTTAATAATGCAACAGGTAATGCTGTACAAATAACAACTCAACAATACATTTTAAAAGACGGACAATTGCTACAACCAAGCGATTTAAATTTAGCCGGTCTAGGCATTGGAAGCACCAAAAAAGAAACACAAAATGATAATACTGTAAAGAACACTCAAACTAGAACTACAACAAGTAAAACTACACAGAATAACGGAACAGGCACTGTAAGGAATATAAGTCCTGAAAAATATAAAGATCAAGCAAAAGTAGAAAATTGGAATAATAACAATCCTGATAAGAAAGTTACTTATAATAATGGTAAATATTCAACCTACGTTTCTACAATATCTACAAGACAAGGTAAAGTCGGGAAAACTATTACAGCCAACAGTTTCGATGAACTTACAAAACAAGTAAACAGTTATTTAAGTTCAATTAATAACAATGATTCAAACAAATACAGTACCGGTGGTTATTCCGGATTAGGCGGATTAATGAGACATTAAAATAAACCAAGAGTATAACTCTTGGTTTATTTATATTTCAATATTGCAATAAAAAAAATATATTTGTATAATAAAAGAAGAGGTTTTTATGAAAATAGTAGTAGGTTCAGATCACGGCGGATTTAATTATAAAAATAAAATCATTGAATACTTAAAAAATAATAATATAGATTATATAGATATCGGAACATATAGTACAGATTCTTGTGATTATCCTGTAATAGCCAGAAAAGCTGCTGAAAAAATCATCAATGGGGAAGCTCAACGCGGAATATTAATTTGCGGAACTGGTATTGGTATGTCAATTGCCGCTAATAAAGTTAAAGGAATAAGAGCTGCTCACTGCACAGATACATTCAGCGCAAAAGCAACAAGAGCACACAACAATTCAAATATTCTCTGTCTTGGAGAACGCATTACCGGCGAATGCATTGCACTTGAAATTGTTGATACTTGGCTTAAATCTGAATTTGAAGGCGGAAGGCATGAACGCAGAGTAAATCAAATTGAAGAACTATAAAACACTTCTTTTATCGTAAATATTTTTGTGTTTTATTGCATCTAACACTTTATATGCTATGCTTAAAGATAAATGAGGAAAATACAATGACAGATGAATTGGATTCAAAAAAACTTGCCTGTATAATTGCACGAACATTAGATGACAAACTTGGAAAAGATATAACAATTTTAAACATAAGTAACGTATCATCTCTTGCAGATTATTTTGTTATTGTTACAGGCGACTCTACACCGCAAGTTAAAGCATTAATGGATAATACAAAAGACAGAATTAAAGAACTTTTTTCACGCACTCCTATGCGTATGGAAAATGATGCAAAAAATCGTTGGAATTTACTTGACTACGGCGATGTTGTTGTTCATATTTTACACAAAGAAGAACGTGAAATGTATGCTATTGAAAAATTCTGGAGTAATGCATTCAGTATACCGGAAGAAGAATGGAAAAACATATCCGAAGAATATAAACAATATTAGAAATTAAACGTAACAATTCTAAATACTATTGCAAAATATTAAAAATCGTGTAGAATAAAGGTATTATGAACAAAGAAGAGATAGATAAAAAAATTAATGAATTGGTTATGGCTATGGCCAAAGAACCTACAAATGTAGAGAATTACCACAGATTATCTGAATTATATCTTCAAATTGAAGATTATGATAAAGTAATGTCAGTATTAGACAGCCTTTTGGCAATAAAACCTGATGATGTACAGGCTTTAGTCGGAATGGGCACAATGTGGTTTTATGAAAAAGATTTTAGAAAATCATTGTCTTATTATAACAGGGCATTAGAAATTAACCCTAAAAATTTCTTAATTTACTATAATATCGGTAATGTTTTTGCTGAATGGAAAAATTTCCCAAAAGCTTTATTTTATTACAACAGGGCTATTGATTTAAATTCAACAAACCCTGAAATATATAATGCAATTGCTCTATTATATCAAGATAATGAGGATTACATTGAATCAAAAGCATACTATGAAAAAGCATTATCACTTGATCCGGAAAACATTACGGCATTAGTTGATATGGGTAATGTTTGTTTCAAACTTTTTGATTACGAAACAGCACTAGAATTGTACAAAAAAGTTTTTGTACTTAATCCTGATAACAAAATTGTATGCATCTGTATCGGTAATACTTTAACTTTAATGAAAGAGCGTGAAAAAGCCTATAATTACTTTGAAAAAGCTTTAAAAATGGAAGGAGATAACTACAAAGCATATATCTGCTATGCAATTTCACTTTCTGAATTTGGGGAATATGATATGGCTGTTGAAATGTATAAAAAAGCAGAACAGATTAAGCCCAAAGAAATTGATGCACAAATTCTCCTTGCAAACCTATATACAAACTTTAATCATCTTGATTTGGCAATGGATTTGTATAAAAAAGCATTGCATATAAAGCCAAACAGCGCTCAAACTTATATGCTTCTTGGAAATGCACATTATCTTAAAGGTGAAATTGAAGAAGCAATCGCGTCATACAGAGCTTCAATTAACATTGCACCTGAAAATGATGAATATAGACTTGTTTATACACAACTACTTGATGAATATATCGACAAAAAGCGAAAAGGTGAGGCTGTATAAATGCGTGAAGATACCCCGTTTATGATAGAAAGAATTGTTGCAGCGCTTACTTATCTTACTATGGGTATGGTAGGTTTTATTTGGCTTATTATTGGTTTATTTACAAAAGCGCGATTAAAACCATTTTTGCAATACCATATATTTCAATCAATATTTATTTCTTTAGGATTTGCAATACTTTCGATATTTGTTGGCTGGCTTTCAAATCTTTTAAGTTTTATACCAATAATCAATCAAATAGTTGCTCAAATTACATTTTGGCTTAATATGCCTTTAGTGTTTGATTATTCACTGATACAATCTTTTATTTACTTATTATTAATATATCTTGCGATAACTTCATTCATAGGGAAATATAGTTATATTCCTTGGGTATCTGACATAATTGACCAAAACATTAGCAGATAATAAAACAAAAAAAATCCTGCCAGAGACGCAGGATGGTGCAATGTTAAAAGATTATGAGAAGAAGTTGGGTCTATATTTCAGTTTTTGATAAAACTATTGCGTTTGAAAGCGGTATTCCACCGACGGTTTGAGGGTTATTAACGACTTTACCATTAACATACATAACAGTTGAACCACCGCCATCAAGGTTAATAGCTCCGATACAACCAATTGATTGCATAAAGTTTGCAAGTTCCATTAAAGTCATTCCTATAGAGCTGCCTTCTCTGCCGTCGACTGCAACCAGAATTATATTGTTATCAGCAGTATAACCAATAGCACTTCTTGGGTTTCTGCCGCCTATTGCTTGAAGCTTTTGAGCTGTCATATCAACAAAAACTTCACCATTTTTTACAAGGTAGGGGCCACCGCTTATAATATGTTTAACGCCCTTCCATTCAGGGATTGTTTTTACTGTTAATTCAGCATCTTTTTTGTCTAACAGTGCATATAAAATACTTTTTGGGCCTGAAATAACATATCCATTTTCAGGGATTTCTAATGCATTTGCCGAAGCTTTAGTAATCTTGTTATCAATAACTTGTAATCCTGCACCATATTTAGGCGCAGCAGGAGAATAATTACCCCATTCACGAGTATAAACTAAAACGTGAGTTGACAGCATTCTCGGCTGATTAATATTATTTACTTTTATTGTCTGCCCGCTGCCTTTAATTGCTGCATCAAGACTAATCCTTGCAATATCAAAGCCGTCATCAAAAATACCAAGAGCAACTCTGTCATAGATAGGACCTGTGTACATTTTTTCATTAATCATCAAAGTTCCGAGAGGAACACCCGTTTGGGGTTTAAAATATGTACCGTTTAATGCTACTATAGCATTATTATTTTTTGCAATTGTTGAAATAGTCCTTCTACTTTTAAGAGTTGTACCTGAAGATAGTGCGGGAGTTAACTCAAAATTTTCTGCAAGTTTCATATCAACTTCTACAACATTTATTCTTACAGGCCGCCCATTATAATATTTTGTAAGTTTTATATGCTTTACCCCGCCGGTTACATCTGTTATAAGCGCTTTGGGATATTTTTGCTTTATTAAATTATCAAAATTTTTCTGACGCTCTTCAGGAGAAATCCGATTAAGTATTTTAGTCTTTATTTGTCCTGTATCAAAGTCAGGCGCTGTAATATGTGCAACCCTTGTATTACTGGCTTGAATCGGCATAAGCGCCTGACACAAAACTAATACCCCTATTATAGAAATATTAACAGCAATACCTGCTAATTTTCTCAACTCATAATTTTCAGCATTATAAATCAACGTATCCATAATGTCACCTCTATAGTTAAGTAACCGGATACCTTTTTGATTTAAGAGTGGGGTGGGGAATAACACTCATCGGAAACCTGATTTTTTTAATAAACCATTTATCAGGATCTTCCTACTACTATTGTAACATATTTTAACAAATACTTCAATCCCTTTTGTATCAAGGGGTTTACAAAACTTAATATAGTATTTTTTACACTAAAGTCTTATTTTTGTATACGATATTTTCTCAAAATTTTTGCAATAGGGCCAGCAGATTTTTCATCTAAAGGATTAACTTGCCCTGTAAGTTTGCAGTAACCACTAATATTTTCAAGATTTTTCCAATATTCACTATTTTGTTGTTTTTCTAACTGCTCGTCGGTCATAACAACAAAATGTAAGTGCCACATTGTAGTTTCACCAGTTGAACCACATAACCTATTTTATCGCCTTTATTCAAAATAGTTCCGACAACAGGAAGAGGAATTGAATCCTCATAATCAGAAGAACGAGCTAAATGGTCAAACGCATATCTTCTTCCGTCTACTCCAAGCATAGTAATAGAATTAGAAATTATATTATCATCTTTTCTTGCCCGTTTATGAGAAATCACCACACCATCAATTGGAGCACTAATCAAAACAGGTTCTTTAGGCTTTCTGGAATAAGGAGAAACAAAAATATCCAACCCTAAATGTGGACGCACAATATTACCTGATTGCCTGTCAGCAGAAAACATTCCAAATGGTTCCAAGTAAACATTATTCTTATTTTCAATCGGTGCAATATAATTTATAAGACTGTCAGGCCGTTTAATACGTTTTTTCAAAATCTTTACAGAGGGAGAATCAAATAAGTATGACACTCCGCCTCTAAAATTTACTGATTTTATTATCCTTAAGCCATCAAGATCTTTCAAATTCGGTTTATTTAAAACAGATACAAATGTATTTGGGCATTTACTTATGCTTTTAATAGTTGAATCTGCGCATTTTAAAGGAACTGCACAAGAAACAGCTGTAAGCAGAGGAATTAATTTCTCAGGCAAATTTGTTATTAGAGTATTTATTGAAGGAATTTTCATAAGCAGTTAAATTAGAGGAAATTAATCTATATCGACAGGCTCACGCTGAATCTTGTCAATAGCATCGCGAGCGGTGAAAACAAGAGCCTCCGGCACATTATCTATCGTTGTAAACTGTCTTAACACATCAACAACACGCTTAAATGAACGTACAATATCCCCCTCTCCCATATCAATCTGTTCTGTTATTGACTCCCATTCAGCACCTTCAACCCACAATTCAATCAAGGAACTAAAATAAGGATTGATATACATAGGAGCTTCAACAGAATATCTGCTTTGAACTTTTTCAAGTTTACGCCTTATATTTCTTATTAAATTTAAAGTTTTTCTGACAGGTTCAGATATTGGCAGATAAGGAACATCAATACGCAAATCTTCAGTTGTAATTGCACAAATTACAGCAGCCAATTGTGATGGAGTTAAATTATCCAAAACATGAGAAAATATAATCTCTGCAATAAATAATTCATTTTCTGAGCGGATTTGTGAAGTTGTTATCCCTTGTTCTGTAGGGTAATCATCTCTTAAATAGTCCATATCAATTAAAACGCTTCTATGAGCCAAAAACTTGTTCCAAAATATATCTCTTTGTTTTTCAATTTCTTTATCAAGCTTATTAATTCTAATAGAAAAACGAGCCAATACCTCAACATTTTTGGAATGTTTTTTGTACAATTTACAAGAGTCACATTTAAAAGAATGCATTTTTTCCAGCATTGCTTTGGTTTCATGACCGAATTTAACAGCTTCCGGAGAAAGAGGTCTATTTTTAGAACGTTCTTGCTTACAAATTTTCTTATAAGTCTGTCTGTTTTGAACATAAATATGTCTTAATTTATCATACTCATGCAATTTATCAGTACACAATTTATAAGGACAAATAAATTCACGTGAATTAATTTCATTTTCAATTTGCTCTTTCATTTTTATAAGCGGCTGCAATCTTGAACCGGATGAAAAATAACCAAAACTTTTTAGGATTAATTCTTTAGCTTCTTCCAAACTAAAACGCTGTAAAAGATTAAGCACCATAGAATAACTTGGAGAAAAACGGCTTTCAAGAGGATTTGCATCACTCAAGACTAATTCAGCAACTTCTTCAGGGGATTGGAATTGAGTACCCACAATTGTTACATATCCGACTTCATCCATACCGCGTCTTCCTGCGCGACCTGACATTTGTAAAAATTCACTTGCAGTAAGCATCCGGTGACCTGAATCAGTTCGTTTACTTGTAGAGCTGATAACAGTTGAACGTGCAGGCATATTTATTCCTGCTGCAAGAGTTTCTGTGGCAAACACAACTTTTATAAGCCCTTTTTGAAAAAGTTTTTCAACTAAATTTTTCCAAGCAGGTAAAAGTCCTGCATGATGAGATGCAACACCACATAACAAATATTCTATATGTTTATTGTTATACAAATGAGGGTTTTCAGCAATATATTCATCTATAAATTGACGAATTTGAGCTCTTTCCCCTTTTGTAATCAAATCAAGGGAAGCACATTTTTCCATTTGTTCATCACATTTTTTACGTGAAAATGTAAAATAAATTGCCGGCAGCATATCATTTTTCTGCAAATTTCTTATTACATCTTTTACATAAGATTTTTTATTTTGCAATTTACGTCCAAAAACTCTTTTTTCTGGCTTAATTTTTTTATTAAGCTGACCGCTGGGTGTTAATAAAGGGAGCAATTTATCAGGCTGTGAGCTGTCAAAATAAAAAAACCTTAAAGGCACAGGCCTAAAATCAGTATCAACAAGTTCGGTTTTTGAATGAACTGTATTAATCCAATCAGTAAGCTCTTGAGCATTCGCAACAGTTGCAGAAAGGGCAATTATTTGTACATTTGTAGGACAATAAATAATACTTTCTTCCCAAACAGTACCGCGCTGCTCATCATTCATATAATGAACTTCATCCAAAACAACATATTTTACATCTTTCAAATTATCTTTAACAGAACCAAAATTAGTGCCATAAAGCATATTTCTAAAGACTTCAGTTGTCATAACAACTATTTGAGCATTCCGGTTAATAGATGTATCCCCGGTTAAAAGTCCTACCTTATCTAACCCGTACTGTTCGCCAAAATCATAATATTTTTGATTAGAAAGTGCTTTTAAAGGAGTAGTATAAAAAATTCTTGTTCCTTCATTTAATGCACGGAAAATAGCATGTTGAGCTATAACTGTTTTTCCTGCCCCTGTCGGTGCACAAACAACAACACTTTTACCCTCATCAATAAATTGACAGGCATCTTTTTGAAAATCATCCAATTCAAATGGAAATTCGCTCATTGAGACTCCCATTACTATACTAATTATATTATTCCACAAAATGATGTTTTTTTAAATTTTTTAAAATAATTTAATAAAAAGTAAACCACAACCTGCGCTCATCATACATGGTAGAATAATCCTTTTCGAATTTTTCAAAAAGTTTAATTAACATATTCAAAGCTTTTTCAGAACAAATATAAAATTTAATATCCCCAAAATCAGTTTTTAGAGTAATAACTGATTTTTTATAGAATGATAAATTAAACGCCTGAGTCTGCCCCCAACGCCAGGAATAATGATATGGACAAATTTCTGTAATATTAATACTGCTGACTCTTTCTATAGAAAGCGGCTTATTATTCAGAAAAATTAAACCATTTGTAAAATCAATTTTTAATTTTTTGACAAATAATGTGTTCAAGAAAATTTTTAAATTCGGAACACCTAAATAATACAATAAAAAAAATCTTATCCCATTTCCTCCAACAGAATGGCTTAAAAAATTATTTGAAATAAAAAATAAATCAAATAATATTAAAAGATATAAAAAAGAAGAAAATAATTGAAAATAATAATTTACAGGAGTATAATCTGAAACAATATTACTATTATCGATTTTTTCAATATAACATTTATTAGGATTAAAATTATTCATGTAAAATAATATAATCTAAAATTAATTAAATAGCAAAATTTTGTATTTATATGTATTAATATTAAAAAATAAAGGAGAAATCATGCAAGTAAACTTAAATAATAAAAGAATTAATACAACAAATTTCGGGATGGCTATTCATTCAAATGAAAGTGTTAATAAAGCATTAAAAGCAAGAATTAAAACAAAACCACAAATAGAAAAATTAAATCAACTAATTGAACAAGCAAACAAAAATGATAAAGTTGATATAAATCTGTTGATTATGCCTGATGGCAAAACAATTACGGCTAATGTATACTCTTTAAAAAATGACGTAGGATATGAATTTTTTAAAAATTACACCGAAAATGCGTTCACAAAGCTATTTAAAGGGCCGGTAGGCTTTATCGAAAAATTAGTTACTGTAGCAGATAAAAAAGCTAAAAATATAGCAGCTATGGAAGCAACAGCTTACGATGATATTCTTAGCAAAATGAAATAAATTCATAAAAACAATAAAAAAAGCGCTCTTAATAAATTAAGAGCGCTTTTTCATGATTTTAAATCTTAAATTTTATCAAATCCTGTATATTTTCTTAAAACTTCAGGAATAACAATTGTCCCGTCTTCTTGTTGATAATTTTCAACAATAGCAGCAAAAGTTCTGCCAACAGCTAGTCCGGAACCGTTAATTGTATGAACAAATTGTGTTTTTCCAGAAGCTTTATCACGATATCTTATGTTTGCCCGTCTTGCTTGGTAATCACCAAAGTTAGAGCAACTTGAAATTTCTTTATATGCACCGTAAGATGGCATCCAAACTTCCAAATCCCAACATTTATTGGCAGAAAAACCAATATCTCCTGTTGATAAAGCTTCACGACGATACGGGAGTTCAAGCAATTGAAGCATCTTTTCAGCATCTTCTGTTAATTTTTCATGTTCATCTTTACTAGTTTCAGGAGTACAAAGTTTAACAAGTTCAACTTTATTAAACTGGTGAACTCTAATAAGTCCGCGTGTATCTTTACCTGCAGAACCTGATTCACGTCTGAAACACGGAGTGTAAGCTGTCATATATTTTGGTAAATCATCTTCTGATAATATTTCACCAGAATAAATATTTGTAACAGGGACTTCAGCAGTCGGAATTAGGTATAAATCTTCATCAACACACTTATACATATCTTCCTTAAACTTAGGGAGCTGTCCTGTACCTGTCATAGTAGCTGCATTTGCCATAAATGGCGGCAAAATTTCTTCATACCCCTGAACTTGTGTATGATAATCAAGGAAAAAGTTTATTATAGCACGTTCTAATTTTGCACCTTTTCCTCTATATAGAATAAATCTGCTTTGAGAAATTTTTACACCGCGTTCGAAATCAACAAGTCCTTTTTCCTCGCATAAATCCCAATGAGCTTTAAATTCAAAGTCAAATTTTCTTGGTTCACCACACTTATAAACTTCAACATTATCATCTTCCGATAGACCAATTGGAGTTGTTTCATCCGGAATATTAGGAGTATGAAGTAAAATATCGCGTTGTTTATTATCAAGTTCCGTCTGTTTTTCTTCTAATTCTTTTATTTCATCACCGAGTTTTCTAACGTCTTCTTGAATAGCATCAGTGTTTTCACCATTTTTTTTCATCAAACCAATTTTTTGAGATTCATTTTTTCTTCTTGCACGAAGCTCATCTGCCTGAGCTTGGATTTTTCTTCTTTCAACATCTATTTCTAACACTTCATTAATTGAAAGCTCAGGATTTCTTCTTTTCAAAAGTTCATTAACTTTATCTGGACATTCTCTTATTAATTTGATATCAAGCATTTTTTACCACCTTTATTAGCTTTATTATAACTTTTATAAAATAACAGAGGCAAAACCTCTTTTCATACTCAACTTATTTATATTGATATTTTAATTTAAATAAAAGTTATAATCAAGAAAAAAATATACTTACATAATTGTTAAGAATTGTGGATTTTCTTGACAAATAGTGTATAATAAAAATTAAGGGGATTTAGTGTAAATATGATGTTTAAAAAATTAGCTCAAAAACTTAATACTGAAAAATCTAAAAAAAAGTGCGCAGCCATAAATCCGCTTGATGTAGATTTTGAGGGAAGAAAAAGCGTATTTCTGGATAAATTAACAAGAACCGCTGTTAATATGTATGAGCGTAAATGTGACATCAATAATTTCACAAAACTGGCTCTATCTGATCCTGAAAATGATTCTCATAACAAAATTATGGACGAGCTATTCTCTAAAGGTGTTATTGATCCGACTGATGATGAAAAATTACTTGAATTATCAGATAACACAAGATTTCTAAGAGATTTAGGGCTTATTGACTAAAACTTTATCCTACAAATTTTGAATTACAGCATCAGTAAATTCAGAAGTAGATAAAGCACCGCCTAAATCACACGTAAATTTACTTTGGGACAAAGTTTTAAATAAAGCTTTTTCAATTTTTTCAGCATATTCATTTTCCCCAATATATTTAAGCATCTCAATAGCTGAAAGTAGTAAAGCCGTCGGATTTGCCTTATTTTGACCTTTTATATCTGGGGCGGAACCGTGTACAGGTTCAAATACAGCATAATCAAGTCCAATATTAGCACCTTGTGCAACTCCCAAGCCGCCAATTAAACCAGCACACAAATCAGATACAATATCTCCGTATAAATTAGGTAAAACAAGAACATCAAACTGTGAAGGGTTTTGAACAAGCTGCATACATAAATTGTCAACAAGAATTTCGCGTTTTTTAATTTGCGGATAATTTTCTGCAATTTGTCTGTAACAATCTAAAAACAATCCGTCAGAAAGCTTCATGATATTAGCTTTAGTTACAACACAAACCTCTTTCCTATCATTTTTGACAGCATAATCAAATGCGAATTTACAAATTCTCTCAGATGCATCACGTGTAATAACCTTAATACTTTCTGCAGTATCTTTATCAACCTGTCTTTCTAAACCGGCATATAAATCTTCAGTATTTTCTCTCACAACAACAATATCAACATTTTCAAATTTTGTTTTCACATTTGGTAAATTCTTGCAAGGTCTTAAATTTGCGTACAAATCTAAAGATTTTCTAAGCTGAACATTAACAGATCTGAAACCTTTTCCAATAGGCGTTGTAACAGGAGCTTTTAATGCAACTTTATTTTTTTTAATTGAGTTTAAAACTCTCTCAGGTAATGGGGTTCCTTCTTGTTCTATAACATCTGCTCCTGCTGTTTGAATATCCCAACTAATTTTTAAACCTGAAGCTTCAATAATTTTTATTACTGAATCAGAAATTTCAGGTCCTATTCCGTCACCGTTAATCAATGTTATCTGTGTCATTATTCCTCACAATATGTAATTTTCTTTCAAATTTTTCAAAAAATCCGCAATTTGTAACGGTCAAGCTATCTTCAAGATAAACAACACCAAGTCCAAGAGCTGTTAACAAAGGGCAAGAAACACCTTCCGCATAATTTTTACAGTCCATGCACTGATCATTATCTTCAATAAAAATTTTGCCGTCTTCACAATACATAGAGCAATTATACAACTTTTTTAGCTGTTTGTAAATATTAACAAATCTTAACAAATAAGAAATTTAAAGCAATTTATAAGAACAAAAATTTTTTATGTAATTAAGGTAGGTTATAAAAATAGGTAGGTAAAAAATGGGAATAAGTTCCATTGCATCAGTAGGTTGGAAGTACATAAAACGCGCAGGTAAATTATACCCTGACTTTGTTTTAGGGACAGGGAACGAAAAATTTACACAAGCGATGCGAAAAACAATCGAAAATCGGAAAATAAACAATCAATCATACTTAGAATCTGTCTGGTCTGGGATAAAAAACGGGACAAAAGAGGCAGAAGCTCATAATTGTTTTATGACAAATAAATACGGTGGTTTTTGGCAAAGTACTTGGGCAAATCTTAAATCATTTCCGCATAAAGTTGCTCAAGGCTGGAAAGTAGGCGGAATGCTTGCTGACAAAGCCGGAAAAACAGGAATTTCAAAATTCTGGTCTCAATTTAAAGGTTCTATGAGCGGTATTGGAAAAAGAATGCCTCTAATAGGTACATTATTAATTGCAGTAACAGAATTGCCTAATATATTTTCAGCATTTAAAGATGAAGGATTAGTTGGTGGTATTGTTGAAACCGGTAAAGCAGGGCTAAGACTCGGTGCAGGAATGGCAGGAGCTGCAATAGGTCAAGCATTAATTCCAATCCCAATAGTAGGCGGTCTTGTCGGATATATGGCAGGTGACTGGTTAATGAGTAAATTTACAGGTAAGAGTCACTCAGAGAAAAAAGCTGAAGCTGAAGAAGCTGCAAAACAACAAGCTGCAATTCAGCAACAAATGTCACAACAATATGGGATGAATCCATTTACTCAAGGATTAGGTTATCAAACAAATATGGTACAGCCGCAAATTAATATTCCACAACCAACAATGACTCCGCAACAAATAATGGCAATGAGACAAATGCTTTACTCTCAAGCTATGACAAACCCAATGGATCAAGACTTTATGGCAATGACTTCAGGAATGAATAATCTAAACTTTCAATGTTAAAAAAAAACGGCGATAAGAATTAAATCGCCGTTTTTTACAATTTGTTACAAAAAGGCAATTTTTATAACTAAAAATTTTTATATATATTATACGGGGAATTTATAAATATTTAAGGGAAATGGAAATGACAGAAATTAATTCTGCTCAAAACGCGAATTTAATATTAGCAAATTGGCTCTACGGTGTACAAGATTTTAAAACACAAAACAATAACGTGTTTTCTGAAATTGCTACTACAAGTGCATTGGGGATACCTTTAATGATAGGTTTTCCAGCAGCAATAAAATATGGCTCTAAACCATTTCAAGTATACAAAGAAATGAAAAATACACCAAATACAAACTATTTTCAAGCATGGAAAAATTTGAATAATAAAACTGCATATCTTAAAGATGATAAAAGCATATTCCAAACATTAAAAAACAAAAATCAATATACAAATCTAATAAATTATGAGAAAGAACTTCCAAAATACGATCCAAATACAGATGTTACAAAACTAAGTCAGAAACAACGCCTAAAATTCGAAAATTCAAAAATAAAAAGCAACTTCTATGATGAAGCCAAAAGGTTAATTCAAGAAGCAAAAGATAAAAAAATGACAGGCGCAGTGCTAAAAGAACAACTAAGAAAAATAAGAGAAGCAATCAGAAGAGGCGATTTAAAATTAAATGAAGCAATTCAAAATGGTACAATAAAGAATATTTCAAAAGGAGAAAAAGCTGCTCACTGGCTAAAATCAAAAACAGGTGTCTATAAAGTTAAAAACAAAGTTTTGCAATCTTCAAAGAAAGCAACTGCACTTAAGCTTGCAAAAAAAGGGGTAAAAGGCAGTTGGATAATGGCTGCGGTTGAAGGCATTACTGAAATTCCTGAAATAATAAAAGCATATAAAATAGATGAAAAAGAAAGACAAGAAGGCTATTCAAACAACAGAGGCAACAAACAACTTGCAAAATCTTCAGTAAAAGTCGGAGCAAGTGTTCTTGGATATGCAGCAGGTGCAGCTGCTGCAGGTGCAGTAGCAGGAACAATAGTACCCGGTATAGGAAATGTTGCAGGAGCAGTTATAGGATTTGTCGGAGGTTTAATCGGCGGTGCAATTGCAACCTGGGGCGCCGGAAAAATTATGGATAGCGCACTAAATGAAAAAGATTCTTTAAATAAAACAGAAGCACAGTTATATGCAGAAGAAAAAAATAAAGAAAAAAGTAAAGCTGCAGAAAAACTGGCAGAAAAAGCAGATAGTACAAAAGAAGCACAAAAAGGACTCCTACTTGCTAGTGCACAAAAAGTTCAAGAAGAAGGCGGTTTTGATGATGAAACAACATTAAATGCCTTTAAAGAGCTTGTTGCACAAAGAGAAAATTCAATAGAAGAAAATAAAACAACTAATCAAACACAATCACTAATAAATGAATACGATAATAGTTCAACTCAATATGCACAGGCAGAAACAAGTGAATATGCTCCAATCATAAATCAACTTGAAAGCATTGCAAATATGAATTATGCATAAAAAAAAGATCGCTTTAAAAAGCAATCTTTTTTTTATCTAAACTTTTAAAAAGATGAAATGTTAAAATCCCTTTCGGATTGACTTGTTGTACATTCAAGTACGTTTTTTAAAAATCGTTCAATTGCAGACTCCATTGAAGATATTTCTTCCTTCAATGCCTTGTAACTTTCTTCCCTAACATCTCTTAGAGCTGTTTCAAAAATCTCATCATGGTACATGGCAATCTCCTTAAATAAATTACTCCCGTAGACTTTATGTGCGCAATTTTTGATATTACTTTTAAAGGCTACTTCACATATTCCCATAACGGTATATTTTGCAACATTCTTTAAATAAAATAATAATATTGTTACAAAATTTATTATTTTTACAAAATAAAATAAGTTTAATGTAAAATATTATAATATTACAGGGGAAGTAGAATGGCTACAGATTTTCTAACAAGTTATGATTATTATTCAAGCAGACGCGATATGGAAGTTATATCGCAAATTGTTGAGTCTTTAAAAAAAATTCTTGAAGAAGATAAACTTCAAACACAACCGCTTTTCTTAAAAACATCAGAAAATCTAATTTTAAATATTGCAAGAAAAGTCGTTCAAGAAAAAAAGAAAACTTTTCTTATCGGAATAACAGGTGAAAGTGCTTCCGGGAAAACAGTTTTTGTGGACAATACAATAAAAGCTTGTGTTAAAGAGAAAAAAGAAGGTATATACACGGTTATACGCTGTGACGATTATTATAAAGATACATCTAAAGAATTACTAGAAGCAGGAAGCTATGAAGCTCTGTTTAAAACAGGCTTTAGCTTTGATACACCTGATGCAATCGATTTGGATTTAATGAAAAAACACCTGATGAAATTAAAAACAGGTAAAGAAATAACTTCTCCAAAATATGATTTTGTAACTTGTGTATCAGACTCTAACGGTGATGTAAAAACGCCTGCAAAAGTTGTTTTAACAGAAGGTTTATACGTCCTAAATGAAGGCCTTAGAGATATTATGGACGTAAAAGTTTACGTATACACACCGCTTGAAGTTATTAAAGACAGATGGTACAAAAGAGCTGCACTAAGAGGAAAAACAGGCAAAGCTGCAGATTTACAATTTCAGGACGTAAATAAAACTGCACAACAATATATTAGACCAGCCTATCAAATATCTGATGCAGTTATTAACGGGATGGTATCTCAAGAATATATCCAAGAAATTACAGATAATATATTTAATACACTTAAAAATATAGTAGAATATTAAAAAAGAGCCTTAAAAAAGGCTCTTTTTCTGTCTAATAACCGCAAGATGTACATTTAGGCTGAATTGTTTCTATATATATTTGGTCACAAGTATTGCAATTTTCATCAGCAAATGCCTTTCTACAATTTGGGCAAGGCTGAATTTTTATTTTTGTGCATTCATCACATTTAACTTTTTTCACTTTGCACTTATTACAATTTTTAAAACCTGTAAAAGGATTCAGGCTAAAACTTGTATTATTTTGAGCTGTTTCAACATACGGCATAGGATTTAAATAAGATATATAAGGCATTGGGTTTAGTACTTGTACCTCTTCCCAAGCAGCAAATGCTCCTTGCGCCGAAAAAGATACAGCACCAATTAATACAAGAGAAATAAACAAATTTTTCATAACATACTCCCATTTTAAAAACTATTAAAACACGTAAAACATTGTTTACTACAAACATATCTTAAACTTTTAAAACAGAAATTACTATATCATAAATAATAAAGAGGACTGCCCGAAAGCAGTCCTCCTAAAGTTGAATTTTTATTATGTAAATAACTATTTACAAATTCTTGATAAAGAAGCATCATCAAGCAAGATTACATAAACTTCTTCACCTGCTTTAGCGTGGTATTGCAAACCTTTAGTAATAAGACCTGTTGCAAGACCAACAGCAGCACCAACAGGTAAACCGATTGCAACACCAGTACCAATAACATCAGGGCTCGGAATAAATGCAAAGCCTACACCTGCACCGGTACCGATTGCACCACCTGTTAAAGTACATAATACTAATTTACCTGTAGTCATCCAAGGCCCTTCTTTTAAAGAATAATCTTTAGAAAATGGTTTAGCGTTAAATGCAGCTTCTTTTCCGTCAGGGAAAATAATTTTTTGCAATTGAGGATAAACTCTTGCATTTTTATTAAACCATTTTGGATCTTTAATTTCATTTATCTGAGCGACAAATTTAGTATTTGCAGGAACAATAAGAGTTCCTTCTTCAGTATAAATATCTTCTTTAGCTACAAAATTAACAATATCACCTGCTTTATGGTCTTCAGATTTAAATTTTTCATCAAAAGCAACAACTAAAACGTTACCTTCACCGATAACACTTTGAATATTGTTAACTTTTACTTCATTATTAGGAGCTTTTCTTGTAACATCAAGATGCTCAACTCTTGTTGTGCCTAAGTATTGCTGTTTAACAAGATCCAATTTTTCTTTAAGTCTTGCCAATAAAACAGCAGCTTCTGCTCTTGATAAATTATCATTAGGTCTCAATTCTCTTGAATCAGGATAATTTACATAAATACCGTAATTAATTGTTTTGGCATAAACATTTTTAGCCCAAGCCGGAATAGCTGAAGCATCTTTAAATTGATTCAATACAGATTTATCAGCATCCATATCTTTTGTAATATGGCTGATAACAGATTGAGCTTCTGATCTTAAAACAGGTTTATTAGGTTTAAAAGTACCGTCAGGATAACCATAAACAAGTCCTAACTGTTGAGAACGCAAAATATTTTCATAATTAGGATTTGAGCTTGAAACATCTGAAAATTTATTTGAAATACTAACATTCAAATTTTCATCAGACAAAACTTTCAATAATGCATTAACAAATTCAACTCTTGAAATATCTCCTTCCGGATTAAAACGATTACCTGAAAGAGACATAATATTGTCATCAACAACAATATTAATTTCTTTGCTAGCCCAATAATTTTGACCAACATCCGCGATTGAGGCTGCTAATGCTGGAATTGCATTAAATGACAACAAACATAGTGCCATTAACCCCGAAACAAATTTTTTCATCTTTAATTCCTCATATTTACTAGTAAACCTTTTTCGTGTATGATTATATCGTAAGTATTATTTTTTGTAAACATGTAATTACAATTTTTATAAAATTTTACCCAATATAGAAAGGAAGAATATGGATAATTACACTATGACCAAAATCGTTGCAACACTTGGACCTGCAACGTCATCTAAAGAAAAAATCAGAGAGCTTTTTAAAGCAGGCGTAACCATGTTCAGATTAAATTCTTCACATGGCGATGTTGAAATGCATAAGACAAATTTGTCTTATATCAGAGAAATTGAAAAAGAAGAAAAAACTTTGATACCTGTACTTTTAGATTTACAAGGGCCAAAAATCAGAATAGGAAATTTACCTGAATCAATTGAAATTCATAAAGGTGAAGTTCTCAAATTCCGTCATCAACCGGAAATAACAGGCGATATTTTACCAGTCGACTATAAGGGCATGGCAGATGATGTTACTCCCGGCGAAAAAATCATGATTGACGATGGAAAAATTCAACTTGAAGTTAAAAGAGTTGAAGACAAAGTTATTTTTGCTGAAGTTTTAACAGACGGCTTACTAAAACAAAGAAAAGGAATCAACATTCCAGGTTCACAAGGAAGCCTTGATGTTTTAACAGAAAGAGATATTAAATTTGTTGAATTTGCAGCTCATAATGACATTGATTATCTTGGCTTATCATTTGTAAGACAGGCTTCAGATATAGTTAAATTAAGAGAACTTTTACACGAACATGGCAATACAACTGCAAGAATAATTTCTAAAATTGAAAAGCCTCAAGCTGTTGAAAATATTGATTCTATTATTGAAGTTTCAGACGGCATAATGGTAGCTAGAGGCGATTTAGGTATTGAAATTTCAAATGAAAAAGTTCCTATAGTTCAAAAAACTATAATAAGAAAAGCGAATGCAAAAAGAAAAGTTGTAATTGTAGCAACTCAAATGTTAGATAGCATGATTGAAAATCCAATTCCTACACGTGCTGAAACATCAGACGTTGCAAATGCTATTTTAGACGGAACTGATGCAATTATGTTATCAGGAGAAACTGCAGCAGGAGCTTATCCTGTCGAAGCGGTAGCTATGATGAAAAAAATTGCTGATAATGTTGAAGCTTCTCCATTCATGAGAAAAAATAAATTCCCAAGAAAAATGATTGAAGAAGAAAAAGATTCACAAGCAATGGCAATAGGTATGTCTATAGCAGACATGACAAGAAAAATGGATGTTAAAGCCGCAATTGCATTAACAGGAAGCGGATTTACAGCATCTATGCTTGCAGAAGCTAAATTAAGCGTTCCTATTTTTGCTTGCTGTCCGCATAAACATATTTGCCGTGATATTAAATTATATAGAGGAGTTTATCCAATACCTGTTGACTTTCAAGCTTCAATTGATAAAAAATCATTAATTGAATTGGACAAATTCCTTATTTCCGGCTTAGGACTTGCAAAAGGTGATTATGTTGTAATCACAGGTTCTGTGCCTGAACTCCTTGTAGGAGGTACAAACTTCATTAAAATCCATAAAATTGGATTATTAAGTGAATAATTTTATTTTATTCATACAAATAAAAAGGCCGTTTTAAGTAAACGGTCTTTTTTATTATCAAAAAAAATCCCCTTTTTAAGGGGAAAAATTTTGTTTTTAGGAAGGTAGGAATAGGAATTAATTTGCTCTCTCTTATTTAAAATACTCTCTCTTAATATCCTCGGTTTATATAACCTTATATATATAAAGTATATAAACAAAGTTGAATTTCAAAGATTACCCAATTCGTTACAAAAATTAATACTTGATTTTAATTTTGCATTGATATATAATTTTAAAGGTAGGAGATGTACACAGGAGTTAGGAATGTTAGTTTCATCCATTGCACGTTTTAACATACTAAATACAATGAATAACGCATCGTTAGCCTCAATGCAGGCAGCAAATTCCATGATTAATGGGGTTAATAATTCACATACATTCGGCGGTGAACATGATTTAAGTATGCTAAATAAAATGGATAAAAAAGTAAGTTTGGATTTACTGACCAACAAGCTCCTTTATAATGTTTCATATCTCCAAGAAAAAATGGCTTTAAAGCAACAAAACAATAAAGTTAACAAATCATTAAATATTTTAGTTTAATCGTTTTCTTTTTTAAATAACTCTTTTACAAGAACAGAACAAATTGCGGGAATTACAGCTACAAAGATAAGAACATTCGTAATACCGAATTTTTCAGCTACAAAACCTAACATAGACATAACAATTGCAACTATACCCCATGAAAATCCGTTTATGAAACCGGAAATTATGCTTTTGTATTCAGGCAAAACATTTTGAGCCATAATCATAGTTACAGGAGTTGCCATCATAGTTATAAAGCCCATAACTATAAAAATTATCAAAGACAATGTCGGATGAGAAGAACATAGCAAAATAAACAAAATCATCAACGGGAGAGTTGATATCATTGAAATATAAAATACATTAGCAGCACCTATTCTTTTTTCAATAAAGCTGCTAATCAATGAGCCAATACCACCAGCAAAAATAAATAAAAATAATGCCATACCTATATAAAAAGGTTTGTATCCCATATTTTTCCACAAAAACGGGAGCAAAATAAAACAGGCAGACATTATCATAGTTTTAAGCATTGCAATAACATTTAAAATATTTAATTTTCTATTCGTTAAAATTCTTTTGAAAGCTGTTTTAAAATCTATTTTAGAAATGACAGGCTCCATCAATGACAACTTTGGTACACATTTGAACATTAAAAATGCCCACACTAGCCCTAAAACTGTCATTAAAGGCATTTTGTGCATACCTAAAAATTGAGTAATGGCTGATGAAACTACAGGTCCGCAGGAATAACCCAAAGTACCCATAGCGACAAAAACAGCCATAGACTTTCCGGCATTTTCTTTATTTGCAAATCTTGACGCAAACCCTAAAGCTTGCGGATGAAAAAGACTTGATCCGATACTTCCAATAATAATAAATAATACAAGTATAAACGGATTATTAGCTAAAGCAGAGAGCGGAATAAATATTGAAGATAAGAATATACCCCAAAATATAAAAGAACGCTTAACAATATTATCTGCAAAATAACCAAATAACGGCTGCAGCAAAGATGAAAAGATATGAGAAATAGTTAATATAACAGTTGCTATTGCCATTGAAATACTTATTTTTGCAGCAATAAAAGGCATAATTGGATTTAAAACGCCTGTATAAATATCATTAATAAAATGTGCTCCGCTTAGCCATATAAGTGCTTTTTTATTTTGGGGTAATTTATTTTCCATACAATAATTTAAAAATAAATAAAAGGTTAAATCAATATTTCAAATTTTTATCTTTATAAAATATAACAATCATGAAGATAACTGCAAATATAATTAGCACTAAAGACATAATCTGCGCAACAGGAATTCCGCTGATATTAAGTACACTGTCAACCCGCAAATGCTCTACAAAAATTCTAACAAAAGAATACATTATTAAATATGTACAAGCTAAAATTCCCGGATACTTTGACAACTTTTTAAACAATAACAGAAGGATTATAAAAATAATTAAATCTAGAATACTTTCATACAAAAAAGTCGGATGAAAATACTGATAATCAATAAATTGTACCGGTCTGTGCTGAATCGGGATATATAATTTCCAAGGCAAATCAGTCGGAGTACCAAAAGCTTCTGAATTAAAGAAGTTTCCCCATCTTCCGATACACTGCCCTAAAGAAGTCCCGCACAAAAATACATCAATTAATTTCAAAAAAGAAAGTTTATAAATTCTTGAGAAATAATATAACGACAAAATACCTATAATTATCATACCATGTATAGACAAACCACCCTGTCTGATATAAAAAACCTCTAACGGATGATTTACATAATAAGAATAATTAACACAACAATAATATAAACGCGCCCCCAAAATACCTATTATTATAATTAACGGCGAAAAATCAATTATTTTTTTTGCATTTACACTATCATAAAATTTTTTATAAAGAAAATAAGAAGTATAAACACCTATAAAAATTGCAACAGCAAGGATTATACCATAATAATAAACAGTAAAACCAAAACAACTAAAAGCAACATCACCTGGGGATTGAAACATAACTACTTAACCGTATATTTAGCAAAAAGCATCTCAAGCTCTTTTACCTTATCTTCAATATACTCTTTGTCATCATTAGAACCATTCTTGTCCAAATACAATCTGTAATCGGAAATGGAATTATTCAAAAGTGAAGTGAGCATTTTTTTACTGTTATCAGATAGTTTGTTATTACCAGAATTCAATTCTAAAACAGATTCAGAATCAACTTCTTCTTGCTGAACTTCAGAAGCTTTTATAATTGTATCATCGTCATTAACAATAACATCACCAGAAATAATGTCTTTTGCAAGATTTTCTTCACAAACAGCAAGCGAATAATAAGCATCAGCGAAATCAGGATTTAATTTTATAGCATCATTATAAGCCTGAACAGCATTCGCATAATCTTCAGCCTTTGTATATGCAACCGCAAGATTATAACGAGTTTCAAAAATGCTTCCGTCCAAATCAACACTGGATTTTAAACGTTCAATAGCAGAAGCATAATCACCTTTGTCCATAAAATCTTTAGCTTTGTTATTAAGCTCTTGAACAGCAAAGTTATTAATACAAGCTGTAGACACAACAGAAATGAACAAAATAACTGCTAGTAAAAAAGCTTTTTTCATGCTATAATCAACCTCATAAAATTATTTGTAATTTTTATTATAAAATAACAAAACAAATTTGGCAAATCTTTATAACAAAAGTTACAAATATAAAAAATATGAGGGTAAATTATGTCTAAAGACAAAGTTGTTAAATTAGGAGCAAAACGGGAAAAAGCATCAGAAAATAAACAAGAACAAAAAAATGATGATCTAGTTTATTGCAGTTTTTGCGGCAGACCTAACACGCAAGTTTTAAAAATGGTACAGGGTCCTGGAGTTAATATATGTTCAGAATGTGCCATGATTGCTGTCCAATATCTGATTTTGAATGACAGAATGCCGTCAGCAGAAGCACAAGCAATACTTGATGCTTTCTGGGGGAAGGCACGTAAATGACGGATATTAACGGGCTAAATCCATTTGAAATAAAAGCAGAAATCAACAAAATCTTTGACACACTGAAAGACGTTAATGATTTTGAAAATTATGCCGTTCATTTTCACAAACTTGATTTGCAAAAAGATAAAACAATAATTGTAAAATTGCTTTTCAAAGAGATTAATAACCCTAATCATAATACTGCATTATTAAAATTTTTACTTCTAAGATACTGTAAAGATTACGATTTAAGCGAACATCTATGGAATATAATAAAAAATTCAATGAGCTCAAATCAGGCAAAAATTTTTGCTCTTGATTTATTAAGAGACATAGATGCAAACTGGTCATACGAAGAATGCGGGAAATACCTTGAAAATCCTGACGAGCTTGTAGAATCTGATACTAAAAGAATTCTTGATAATGCAATAGCAAATCCTGAAGTTCAAATTGATTTTCTTGATTTTTTAAGCTCTCTTGATGAAAATGACAGAATTATTCTTTTAAAATCATTAGGAGATGATTATGACAAAGATGAACTGGCAAACATGCTTATACCGGTATTTTTGTCAATGCCATATACAGAAACAGGGAAAACTGCACTGGAAATATTAGGTAATTCTAAATCCCAGCTCGCATACCATGCTCTAAATAGCGCTTTAGCTTTTGTTGATGAAAGTCTCAGCCCTGCGATTAAAAAAAATCTTTCCACTTTAAAACTTGCAGGCATCAGAGAAGATAATTCCCTTAAATTTTACAAAAATATCTTAAAAGATTCAAAGCCTCACAAATTTTGTCTAACTTACCCTGATGGGCATGGAAACCAAGCTGTTATAATATCAAGACTTAACAAAACAGGTAAAGTTCAATTTGTAGCAATAGTAATCGACGATTACAAAGGCATTAGAGACTGTTTTGGATTTAACGAAATTTCGCAATTTGAATGTAATGCAATTATTGAAAGATTTTATAGAGGTCAAAGAGCACTTGATCTTGAGCCCGAAATATTAAAAGCGATTCTTGAAAAAGCAGAAAAATTGTCTAACCATATTATTCCATACGAATATGTCTGCTGGCGAAATTTACTTGCCGACATCGAATCTAAACAACCAAAACTTAATTACAATATAAAAAAGCTTTCAGAAGAAGAATTTGAGAAAGTTTTAAAATATGACTTCACTGACTATTGGTTTTTAAACAGCACATATAGTGATGAATTTGAAGAATTTATAAAAAATATTGATTTAATACCATCTAAAGACTTTGAAAAATATATTGATGAAAATCTTGAAAAAGTATTTTTCCCTGAAGAATACAGAGTTTGGACAAACAGAATATTAACTTGCTCTATGCTTAAGCATCTGTCAGGTGATGAAAAAGCTGCACAAAATTTATATTACTTATATAATGATAAAAAATTAATAAGAGAATTATTCAAAAATATATTACGAAAAAGCATATACGAATATTATTTTGCACAACAAAATAATGAACGTATCAAAGATATAGAAGACATGTGGGTAAAATAATGTATAAAGTAATGGCACTTGATATTGGAACCAAAAGAATCGGAGTTGCACTAAGCGATTATCTTTTAGTGTTAGCAAAAGGTCATTCTTGCATTCCAAGAGAGCCTGAAAACAAAGCATTAGAAGAAATAAATAAAATAATAAAAGAAAATAATGTAAAAAAAGTCGTAGTCGGAATCCCGTATAATATGGACGGAACACTCGGCAATCAAGGTAAAGATTGTAAAGATTTTGCATCAAAAATTCAAAATATTGAAATAATTTTTGAAGATGAAAGGCTTACATCAGACACTGCAGAAGAGAATTTACGTTCAAAAAAAATAGATTTCAGAAAAAACAAAGGACTGGTTGATATTGAAAGTGCTTGTATTATACTTGAACAGTATCTTGCAAGATGCTAAAATTTAATTTATCATAATAAAGAAAGGAAAAATAAAAATGGCAGATGAAGATCAAATAATTGAAACAATTGACGAAAACGGCAACGTAATTAAATTTGAACTATTCGATATTGTTGAAGTCGATGAACAGGAATATGCTCTTTTATTACCTGTAGAAGATGAAGAAAGTGATGAAGTCGTTCTTATGAGATTATCAAAAGACGGAGATGAATATCTGTTTGAAACAATCGATGATGACGAAGAATTCGACAGAGTTGCTGAATATGTCGAAAGCTTAGAAGATGAAGACGAGGAATAGAAATTTTGTTTGAAAGATTTACGGAAAAAGCAATAAATGTAGTAAGTGCATCACAAAAGCTTGCAAAAGATACCGGAGCAGCAAAAGTAGCTCCGGAGCATCTATTGCTTGCACTTTTTGATGAAGCAAAAGGTATTTCACTTAAAATATTTAAATCTTATGACATTACTCATGAAAAACTTGAGGAAGAAAT
This sequence comes from Candidatus Gastranaerophilales bacterium, assembly GCA_944323135.1. GTDB lineage: Bacteria > Cyanobacteriota > Vampirovibrionia > Gastranaerophilales > Gastranaerophilaceae > Stercorousia. The sequence continues at coordinate 9,622 of CALURI010000014.1, read as the reverse complement.
AAAAAAATATATACCTTTAGCTGTTAGCACAAATATTCAACCGGCAAACCTGCCGTTTGATAATGAATATAAAGAAATTTTGAAAAAGACTCTCGATTTAGCAAACAAATCAGGGCACCAAACAATTTTATATGAACATCTATTCCTTTCCGTAATTTCAGAAAAAAAATCAAATAATGTAAGAATTCTTGAAGATTTAAATTTTGATATCTATAAATCAAAAACACTTCTTGAAAAACTTGTACAAAAAAAAATAAAACGTCTTTATCATCCAGAAATAGATGAAGATAAATCTAATGAAGAAAATAAAGCAAAAGAAACAGATAACATCTTTAACAGTAAAGAATCAGAACAAGTTTTTGAACGTGCCGTAGCTAAATTATCAACATCTAATTATGAAATACTTGGTACTGAGCAGATAATTTCTTCAATTCTTGAAGATAAGGACTCTGAACTTACTAAAATATTTGCTAAATATGGTGTTACAAGTGAAAATTTTGAAGAAAAACTTGCAAAAATACAATCAAGACAAGCAGAGTATGAAGGCCGTCAAATTATCTTTACGCCAAATGCATTTACAACAATGAATATTGCGTTACAAACAGCAAAAGAACTCGGATCTTCAGTTGTTTTACCGGAACACATTGTTCTGGGGCTTTTAAAAACAAAACGAGGGATTGCATACGAAATATTAAAAGAATTAAAAATTCAGGATAATGATCTTGCACATAGTATTATCAAACCTATTGAAAAGCAAATGCCTGAAACTTTAACAATTCTAAGGCTTGCTAAAGAAGAAGCAAGACGATTAGGACGTAATATTGTCGGGACAGAGATGTTTCTTCTCGGAATTATTGGCGAAGGCACAGGTATTGGCGGACAAGTTCTTGCTGAATTAGAAATTACAATGAAAGATGCTAGAGCAATTGTTGAAAACATGATAGGTTTTGGTAATGAATATTATGATAGAGAGATTATTTTTACCAAACGAGCAAAACGAGTTCTGGAAACAGCTTGGGTACTTGCGAAAAAAGATAATAAAGAAAAAATTGAATCGGCACATATGCTTTTAGCTTTGACAACAGAGCCTGATTCTCTTGCGATGAAGGCTTTGGAACAACTTGGAGTTGATGCTGTTGAGATTAAAGAAGGAGTGAAAAAATTCCAAGAGGCTTAATTGATTAGTAACAGAATTGAAAAATTTATAGAAAAATATAGTTTATCAGGCACATTTATCATTGCATTTTCAGGCGGTTATGATTCAATGTGCCTTTTAGATATTCTTTATAAACTTAATAAAAATATTGTTGCTGTCCACTTAAACCATAATTGGCGCGGTAGTGAAAGTAATAGTGATGCTCAAAATTGTGAGAATTTTGCAAAAACACGAAACATTCCGTACTATTCAGAAATTTTACCAGATTCAGTTGAAAAGACTGAAACTGCTGCCAGAGAAGCCAGATATGAATTTTTTAGAAGATGTGCAAAAAAATTCAATTCTGAAGTTGTATTTACGGCACACAATTTTGACGATAACGCAGAGACTGTACTATACAGGATTATAAAAGGTACAGGCACAATTGGTCTACAAGGAATTAGCGAACATCGTGATATTTTTTACAGACCACTTTTAAAAACCAAAAGATGTGAAATAGAAGAATATATCAAAAAAAATAATCTTTCACCCAATATTGACAGCTCAAATTTTAATTCCAAATATAAAAGAAATTTGATTAGACTAGAAATACTTCCGATTTTACAAGAGATTAACCCAAAAGTAACTCAAGCACTTAATTCACTTTCTGAACTTGCAGCTGAAGATAATAATCTTATAAATTCTTATCTTCCTAAAAATATTATAGAATCATCACCAAATGAACAAAAAAGACTTATTTATAAAATACTTGCTGAAAATAATATTGAATACGACAGAAAAAAAATTGAGAATATACAAAAATTTATAGAACAAAATAAAAACTCAAAATCAGGGAAAAAGTTTTCATTAAGCGAGAATCTCTGGTTATTTGTAAATACTTCAAAAGCAGAAGTTATCACTAAAGAAGAGAAAAAAAATACCCAAATTCAAATAAAAAAATGCGGGAAATACAAATTTGAAGATTATGAATTTTCAATAGAACCCTTTAGCGGTCAATTATCAAAATATCCTAGTGATAAAGATTTTAAAGCCTATATAAATACTGAAAACATTGATTTTATCCTAAGACACAGGGAAAATGGAGATAAAATTCAACCGCTCGGACTTATTGGAAGTCAAAAACTAAAAAAATATCTTAATGAGAAAAAAATTCCCGCTCACGAAAAAGACAAACTAGTATTTTTATGCCAAAATAATGAAATACTCTGGGCTCCAGGCTTAGGAATCAGTGAAAAAATAAAAGTTGTAAATGCACCGACACATGTGTTAACATTAAAAAGAGGTTAGGTTATGGATATAAATAAGTTAAAAATATTATTTGATGAAAATCAGATACAAGAAAGAATAAAAGAAATTGGCAATGAATTAAACAAATTATACGGGGAAGAAGAAGTCATAGCTGTATGTGTTCTAAAAGGTGCTGTAATGTTTGCAGCTGATCTTGTAAAACATCTTAAAATGCCTTTAAAATTGGAATTTATAAGACTTTCAAGCTACAACGGAGGAACATCCACATCCGGAAAAGTTAATGCAGTAAATATTGCATTACCTGATTTGAACGAAAAAAATGTTTTAATAATAGAAGACATTGTTGATACAGGCTTAACCGCAAAATTTTTACTCGATTTTATCAACTGTAATTTTCATACAAAATCAACAAAATTTTGTTCACTTCTTGATAAAAAAGTTACACGATTAACAGATGTTGATCCAGATTATTACGGCTTTGAAGTGGATGACAAATTTTTAATCGGATATGGACTGGACTACGATGGTTTTTACAGAAACCTAAAATATATCGGCTATATTGATAAATCGGACTTGGAGTAAGATTTGAACCGTTTTGAAGATGCTTTTGAAAAATTAACTAAATTCTATAATATAAAACCTTCTAAAAATTTTAAAGAAGATATATTTAATGTGTTAAGCCAAATTATAGAATTTGACAGCGGATACATAATTTATAATAATGCCAATAAACCGGAATATATTTATAATGCAAAATATGCAGACTTACCCCCGAAAAATAAAAAAATTCTCAAAGAAAAATTAAATTTCAAAAATGTAACGTACGGAGAAATAATAATAACGGGCGATTCTTTTGATATTAATGACAAAAAAATATTCAAAACTTGTTCCACAATAATATCCGATATTATAAAAGATTATGAAATGTCAGATATCGCAAAAATGCAAATACAAGAACTCCGGGAAGGTTATTTAAAAATCAATAAAAAAGATATCAAAAGAACAGAATTTATATCAAACATATCTCACGAATTAAGGACGCCAATAAATGCAATACTCGGATTTTCAGAAATTTTATCCGGAGAATTTACAGGGAAATTAACAGATAAACAGAAAGAATACATAAATGATATAAAAATATCAGCCCTAAGACTTTTAGAAATGGTTAATGAAATATTAGATATATCTAAAATAGAAGCAAAAGTTTTAAAACTTAATTTACAGAAATTTGAGACATTACCTTGCATAAAAGAGGTAATCAATATTATACAACCGCTTTTAATACAAAAAAAACTTAAGTTTTCAACAAATATTAAAAACTTCAAAATTATAGCTGATTACCAAAAATTTCAACAAATACTTTTAAATCTTTTAAGTAATGCAATAAAATACACTGAAGAAAATGGAACTATAGAACTTACATGCAAACGTACAAAAGAAGGGAAAACAGAATTGTATGTGAAAGATAACGGTATTGGCATTGCAAAAAAAGATTTCAAAAAGATATTTAAAAAGTATGAGCAAACAGGAGAAATTCAAAATAATTCAACAGGTTTGGGGCTTGCAATAACTAAAGAATTTGTGAAATTACACAAAGGAGAAATTTTTATAGAAAGCGAAATTAAAAAAGGAAGTAAATTTACAATTGTAATACCATAAAAATATTGTTTTTCTAAATACAACATGATATATTGAAATATATAAGAGATAGAGAGGGAAGTAAATTATGGCATCTATTAAAGACGCATTTGAAGAAGCTATTCAAGATCACGGGGCTTTAACCAAATATTTTATATTTGCAATACCTGTCTTTTTGTGTACAATTTTATATTCAAATGCAGATAAAAACGGGCTTTCCGCATTTTGGGCTGTAAGTATAATAACATTCCTTCTTCTTTTCGGTTTTTTAATCGAATGTACAACTAATGTACGTAATGGTAAAGATTCTGTATTACCATCTTATAATATTTTTGCTATTTTTTGGTCAGGGATAAAAGGCTCAGTGGCTTTAGGGCCATCCATTGCAATTAACTGTACATTAGCATATTTTATTTGCAATTTTATTGAAAATTATATAATCGAATTAAATACATTATTAGTATTTAAAACAATAATTTGGTGTGTTTTTGGTTCAATAATATTAACAGGTTATCTTTGCTATGCAAGGACATTCAAAATAGTAGACGCATACAATCTGAAAGCAATTTCAGATTCCAGTATGGACATACTTATAGCGGTATTATTTATGATTCCGCAAATATTAATTGCAAATGCAATTCTTATTATACCTGTAAATTATATAGTATGGGTATTCTTTGGCATTCCGCATCCGATTGCTACATTTTATTGGAGTATGTGTCTTGTATTTAATCTGGCAATGTGCGGACATTATCTTGCTCAAGTCGCTTATGAAACAATAGCAGTTAAAGAAAATTCTGACAAAATAATTTAATTATTCAACATTTCACGCATTTTTTTCAGTTTGTCACGAATTTCTGCTGCACGTTCAAAATCAAGGATTTTTGCGGCTTTATGCATATCTTTTTCAAGTTTGTCAATAAGTTTAGGCAAATCTTTCTTATCAATACCCATATCAACCATTTCTTCCGCAACAATATCTTCCAAATCCCTATAACTTGCAACAAGAGATAATAAGTTGTTTTCAATCGGCTTTTTAATAGTTTGAGGAATTATGCCGTACTTTTTGTTATATTCAAGTTGAATTTTACGACGTCTTTCTGTTTCTGATATAGCTTTTTCCATCGATTCAGTGATTTTATCCGCATACATTATAACTTCTCCGCACGCATTACGAGCAGCACGTCCTATCGTTTGAATTAAGCTTGTTTCTGAGCGTAAAAATCCTTCTTTATCTGCATCCATTATTGCTACAAGTGAAACCTCAGGAATGTCAAGGCCTTCCCTCAACAGATTTACGCCGATTAAGACATCAAATTCTCCTAAGCGCAAATCTCTCAATATTTCGACACGCTCAAGAGATTGAATTTCGCTATGTAAATATCTTACTTTTATTCCTTCTTGAATAAAGAAATCTGTTAAATCTTCAGCCATACGCTTTGTTAATGTTGTAATTAAAACACGTTCATCTTTTTCTGCACGTTTTTTAATCTCTTCTTTTAAATCATTAATCTGGGAATCTATAGGACGTACAGAAATTTTCGGATCAACAAGTCCTGTCGGACGGATAATTTGTTCAACAAGTTGAGATGATGTTTTACGCTCAAATTCTGCAGGAGTTGCTGAAATATAAATTTTTTGATGAACTTTTTTAAAAAATTCTTCATTCTTAAGAGGCCTGTTATCACGGGCACAAGGAAGCCGAAAGCCATATTCAATCAATGTATTTTTTCTTGAAGAATCGCCGTGATACATCCCTTTAAGCTGCGGAAGTGTTACATGAGATTCATCAATAACAGTTAAGAAATCGCCTCTAAAATAATCAAGAAGTGTTGCTGGCGCAGAACCTGGCGGACGGCGTTCAATGATTCTTGAATAATTTTCAATCCCTGAACAATAACCCATCTCTTTAATCATTTCTATATCATATTTAACACGCTGCTCAAGTCTTTGAGCTTCGACAAGCTTATTTTGATTATGAAGTTCTACAAGCCTTTGCTGTAATTCTTCACGGATTAAAGAAATTGTTTCATCAACATTCTCATCATAAGAAAGATAATGCACTGCAGGATAAATTACAACTTTTTGCGGGCTATCAAGTATTTCACCGGTTACGTTATCAATTCTGACAATTTTTTCAATTTCATCTCCGAAAAAGTATACCCTTGTAACAATTTTTTCATAAGCAGGCATAATTTCGACAATATCACCTCTTGCACGGAAAGTTGAACGTTCAAGAACAAGATCATTTCTTGTATATTGCACGCTTACAAGATGCTTTAAGAAATCATCTCTGGCAATTTCATCACCTACATTAAGTTCAACAGATCCTTTAAAATAATTTTCAGGAAGCCCTAAACCATAAATACAACTTACAGAAGCTACAATAATAACATCATTACGTTCATACAGACATCGTGTTGCATTATGTCTTAATCTGTCAATTTCTTCATTAATCGAAGCTGATTTTTCTATAAAAGTATCAGTTCTCGGAATATAAGCCTCAGGCTGATAATAATCATAATAACTTATAAAATATTCAACTGCATTTTCAGGAAATAATTCTTTAAATTCATTATATAACTGAGCCGCTAAAGTTTTATTATGAGCAATAATCAATGTAGGCTTTTGAACACGTTCAATAACATTAGCTATCGTAAATGTCTTTCCTGAACCTGTTATCCCCAGAAGAGTTTGTGCATCATCGCCGTCTTCAATCCCTTTTACTAATTGTTCTATAGCTTTTGGCTGATCGCCGGCAGGCTTATATTTTGACGAAATTCTAAACAATTTACTTTCCATAATAAAATTATACATTAAGAAGATGCAGTAGCAAAAATTTTTTTTATAAACCTAAAATATATCTTTAATTCAATAAATTCGCAACAAATATTTATTTTAAGCCTGAAAAACGGGCAGACATAGAACCTGCTTCAGAAATTAAAGAATCAGCTCTAATTGAAGTCAAAGGCTGAGGAATCTCACTGACATAATTACCATCAACAAATTTTGCAACAACTTTTACGGATAAAGCTGCTGTTCTTGCCGGAGTGAGCTCAACTATTGAAGTTACACGATTAATACCATCGGAACACTTATTTAACTGGACAATATAATCATAGTTTGAATATACTTTTGTCTTTGCATATTTATCTGATAAATGTTCTTCACTGGCAAAACTTGCAACAAGCTTTGAAATAGCAGAATCAACATTAGCTGCTCTAAGTGTATAAATTCCTCCTGATATTTCAGAAAATTCAGGTAAAGCACAATTAAAATCAACTATAACATGCTCCGGAGCCATTTTTAAGAAATGAGACGTAAGCATAAAATAATCTTCAGATGACCTATCTGAAATAAATTTCATTAACATATTTCCGGAGGACAAAATAGAAGAAAATTTTTCTAATAAAACTACTCTTTTATTTAATAATGTTGAATTTATCAATGCATCAACAAGCATTGTCTTACCGGAATTAATTTCTCCGGAAATAACGATGTTTTTCTTAGAATCAATAGCAGAAACAAGAAAATCAAAGATTTCTTTTGTCATCATATTTTTTTCAATTAAAGAGTTCATAGTAGAAGGTATCAATTTTCTAATAGAAATATTTACCCCGCATTTAGATATTGACGGCATTAAAATAGTTATAGACAAGTTATCTAGTTTTAAATTCCATATATTTTTAGAATTATCAAACTTAGTCCCACCCATATTAGAAATGTTACCAAGTATAAAATTTAACTGCTTTTCATTCAAGCACATTTCCGTATTCAAAACCTTACCGCCGATTTCAATATGAATACTGTTAATCCCGTTAACAAAAATTGCATCAACATTATCTTTTGCAATAAAATAATCAAGAGGACCAAAACCAATAACAGATGTAAAAAGCTTTTCAATAAGCGAATCTTTTTCTTCAGAGCCAATAACAATATTCTCAGATGATAACTTATTATCGACAAAACTCTTTACTAAATCACGCTGCTTTTCAGTAGTATAATCAAACCAAACAGGTATAGAATCTATTTTTTCTGTTAAATCTTCTTTGAATCGAATTTCAATCTCCTCTAAAGAAAAATCATTAACTGAAGTATCTTGTATTTCTTCATTTGTCTGCATATCGGAATCTGCAGATAAACTATTATCAACTTGTGTCAATCGCAAAGGAAGCGCCTGCGATTTTTCTAAAATAAATCTTGTTGGTTGTTTATTTTGAGTTTCAACATTATTTTCATCAACTTTAATAAATCTGCTGCTTAATTTGTCCTTCTCTAACAATTTACTATACCTTTCCAATTTTTTTCGTAAACTTTTGACGATATACACTATCAGAAACCAACAACGCAAGATTTTTAAAACTTAAAGCAACATTAGAATCTGAATTAACATAAGATACTGGAACACCTTTATTTATTGCTGACATCATAGTAAAGTAATTGTTCGGAATTTTCCAATATAAATTTTTACCTAAAACTTCTTCAACATCTTCAGCATTTATTTCATCATTTTCCATATATCTGTTTATTAAAACCTGAACCTTATCTTCACTAAATCCTAATTTATCAAACAATTCAAGGCATCGCTGGCAATTTCTTATTGCAGGTAAATTCACAATTGTAGCAAGAAAGATTAAATCTGAATTTTCTAAAGCAGTCATAGCTTTGTTATCAAAACCACCAGCAGTATCAACAATAACATAAGAAAAAGTATCCCTTAAAATACTAAAAAGCCTTGTTATATCTTTAGATGAAACATTATCAACCTGCTTAAAATACGGCGGATCCGCAAGGACATATAAAGAAGTATCCTTATATTTTTCAAGAGTAGACAAAAGAAAATCTTCATTAATTTTTTCTAAATTTTGAAGCATATAAGAAATATTAAAAGAAGGTTTTAAATCCAAAAATGTTGTTACATCACCAAGTTGGAAATTCAAATCAATAAGAGCTACATTTTCTTTAGTAATTTTTGCAAGTTCTAAAGCTAAATTCGTTGCTATAGAAGTTTTCCCGACGCCACCTTTATTTGAATATACGGTAATTACACGACATTTCGATTTTTTAACCTTATTATCAGCAAAATCTTCACTAATTTTTTCAAGAACGCTAAAAAATTCCTCTTTAATAACAGGCATAGATATAAAATCACATGCACCTGTTCTCATAGTTCTTATAACAAGATCTACATCAGGTTTATCAGATAACGCAATAACTTTACATTCAGGAAATTCAGAAGTTATTTTAGAAATAAAATTCAATCGCTGTTCCTGAAAATCCGAAATATCAACAATTACAAGAGATTTCGCGAGTTCTTTAACAGCGTTATAAGCTTTATTCAAATCAGAACAAGAAGCTAAAAAGGAAAATTTCTCATATTCTTGCAAATACAGTTTTAAAACTTCTACAGTATTTGATAAATCCGAAATAATAATTGCCTGAATACTCTGTTTCATACTGCCATTGTATCATATTATAGAAAAAGAAGCAATAAAAAAGCCCTATACAGATGTGATTTTGTTGCCTGCGTGGTCTCGCAGGTGGGTGAACGCCTCGGATTATCCGTTTCCCGCTGGCGAT
>CALURI010000013.1 GCA_944323135.1 Candidatus Gastranaerophilales bacterium | reverse complement strand
AAAGTAAAAATGGCAAGACCAGTAAAAACTAAGAAAAAAGAAAAAAAGAACGTATTGCAAGGTGTTGTACACATTCAATCAACATTTAACAATACAATCGTAACTTCAACAGATACTCAAGGTAATGCTATTGCTTGGGCAACAGCAGGAGCCACAGGTTTCAAAGGTGCAAGAAAAGGAACTCCTTTTGCAGCTCAATCAGCAGCTGAACTTGTAGCTAAGAAATCAATTGATCAAGGTATGAAAAAAGTTGAAGTACACATCAAAGGACCTGGTTCAGGAAGAGAAACTGCAATCAGAGCAATCCAAGCTGCAGGTTTGGAAATTACATTAATCAAAGATGTAACACCTATTCCTCACAACGGATGCCGTCCACCTAAGAAAAGACGTGTATAATTTTAATTAAAGTAATGCAGGGGCTTGCTTTATAAGCCAAAAGTAAACCATAGATGCCCTGCAAAAAGAAAAGGAGAAAAATAAAAAATGGCTAGATACACAGGACCAAACAACAAATTATTCAGAAATAAAAAAGTTAAAGATCTATCAAACAGAAAATTAACTTCATCAATGAGACAAACAGCATCAGGTCAACACGGCGCTGTAAGAAAGAAATTATCTGAATATGCAATTCACTTAGCAGAAAAACAAAAAATCAGATTTACATATTTGGTAAGTGAAAAACAATTTGCAAAATATTACAAAGAAGCAGCAAGAAGAAAAGGTGTAACAGGTACAATCCTTTTACAACTTCTTGAATCAAGATTAGACAATGTTCTATATAGAGCAGGTTTAGGTATTACACGTAAACAAACAAGACAAATCGTAAACCACGGACATGTTCTTGTTAACGATAAAAAAGTTGACATCCCTTCATATCTTGTAAAAGCAGGTGATGTAATAACAATCAGATCAAAAAGTTCAGCATTTTTAAAGAGCGTTACAGAAATGATTGATATGGCATGCGCACCGGCTTGGATGACAATTGATAAAGAAGCTCTAAAAATCACTTTCGACAGAATTCCAGAAAGAGAAGAATTAGACCCTGACTTTAAAGAACAACTTGTAATCGAGTACTATTCTAAATAGTTCAAGTTAGCTGATGAGTGTACATTTTACATAAAAATAAAATAACCTCATTAAAAGCGAGCGAGCAAAACAGAATACAATCTGTAACTAAAAACAAATAGTTAGATAAACTAGGAGATTAAAAAATGGAATTAAAAATTAAATGTGTTAATACAACAACAAGTTCTGACGGTTCACAATACGGTAAATTCGTAATTGAACCATTAGAAAAAGGGTTTGGGACAACAATCGGTAACTCTTTAAGACGTGTTCTTCTTTCAAGTTTGGAAGGAACTGCTGTTACTTCAGCAAGAATAGAAGGTATCACTCATGAATACACTGCAATTCCTGGTGTATTAGAAGATGTTATTGACGTAATGCTTAACCTTAAAGGATTGGTTGTAAAAACTGATTCCAAAGAGCCTCAACATTTAAGAATAGATGTTGATCATCCAGGCGCAGTACTCGCAAGTGATATTCAGTTACCTGCCGGAGTTAAAGTAGTTAATCCGGACTGGTTAATTTGCACAGTTGCAGATGGCGGAAGCTTCCACGCAGACATAGTTGTTGAAACAGGGAAAGGATATGTTGCACATGATGTACCAAGAGATTCAAAAGGAGTTTCTATCGATGTACTTCCTATTGATGCAACATTTATGCCTATTAAACGTGTTAGCTACAATGTAGAAAGCACACGTGTTGGTGATTCTATCGACTTTGATAAATTAACACTTGAAATTTGGTCTAACGGATCAATTGATGTAACAAATGCATTAAGTCAAGCATCAAATCTATTGATTGACCACTTTATGCAAATTGCAGCAATCACAGGTCAGCCTGTAATTTCACCTGTAGCAACTGTTGAAGAAAAAATCGAAGATGATTCCAACACTCCAACAATGACTATTGAAGAATTGGAACTTTCAGTTAGAGCATATAACTGCTTGAAACGTGCAAGCATTAACTCAATGGCTGAATTACTTAAAAAATCAGAACATGATTTATTAAATATTAAAAACTTCGGAAAGAAATCTTCTGACGAAGTAATTGAAAGACTTCACCACTTTGGTTTAGATTTGGCTCCAAATCCTGAAACTGAAGAAGAAGTAGGCTAATTGAATAATATGAGATAAGAAATAATTATTTCTTATCTCCATATTTTCAAAAACTGAAATTAATTACAAAAAATAAAGGATAAAAACAATGAGACACCAAACTAAAAAAAATACGCTCGGTAAAGCAAAGGATCAAAGAGATGCTTTGTTGCGTTCATTAGCAACCGAACTTTTTGTGCACGGTGAAATCAAAACAACTATGGCAAGAGCAAAAGCTTTAAAACCATACGCTGAAGAAATTATCACCCTTGCAAAAAGAGGCGATTTACACGCTCGCCGTCAGGCAGCTAAATTTATATTTGACAAAGAAACAGGCAAATATATGGATTTAGCAACAGGAGAAGTTTTTGAAGCACCTTCTGCTGATAAAAAATTGGCTGAAGAAACAGTATTAAGAAAACTTTTCGTAATAATCGGCAAAAAATATTCAGACCGTCAAGGCGGATACACAAGAATATTCAGATTGCCTCCAAGACGCGGTGACGCATCTGAAATGGCTTTAATCCAGTTGGTATAAGCCTGATGCGTTACGCACTTCAAGTTCAATATATCGGTAAAAACTATGCCGGAAGCCAAATTCAATTTGAAAATGGCAAAGAAATAGATACTCCGACAATTCAAGGAGAACTTGAAAAAGCAATCAGCACTTTGATAAGCGGTGATACCGCAAATAATAATCGGCACATAAAAACAGTCTTTTCCGGAAGAACTGATAAAGGTGTTAATTCTATAGGGCAAACATTTCATTTTAATACTGATAAACTGATTGTTGCTTCAAAGTTTATCTATCATCTAAATGAAATTTTACCCAAAGACATCTCAGTCAGTAATTTGAGACAAGTTGATGATAATTTTCATGCCCAAAAATCAGCAAAATGCAGATATTATAGATACGTTTTTATAAATCGTAAATATAAAAATGCATTTGACGGAGATTTAATGAGAATAAAATTTGATATCAACCTTGAAAGAATGCAAAAAGCCCTAAATTATTTATTAGGTGAACATGATTTTTCGAGTTTCAAAAGTTCCGGAACGCTAAACCCGAGCACAGTCTGTATAATAACAAAAGCCGAATGTAAAAAAGACGGCGATAAAGTAATTATAGATATTGCAGGGAATAGATTCCTTTACAATATGGTAAGAACAATCGTCGGAACCCTTTTAGAAATTGAAGGGCATAATCTTTCCGCAGAACACATGAAACAAGTTATTGAAGCTTGTGACAGAACTAAAGCGGGACAAACTGTCAGTCCTTACGGGTTGACATTAATTAATGTAGAATACTAAAAGAAACACCGTGAAAGTTGATTACTTAATCTTCAAAACGGGTGTAAAATGGAGAATAAGCATGAAAACATATTCAGCAAAACCTCTGGAAGTAGAAAGAAAATGGTACTTAATCGATGCAGAAGGAGAAATCCTTGGCAGATTAGCTACCAGAGTCGCTAATATTTTAAGAGGAAAAAATAAACCTGAATATACACCAAACGTTGATACAGGTGATTTCGTTATCGTAATCAATGCTGACAAAGTTTTGGTTTCAGGGAAAAAAGAAACTGACAAAATATATTATCACCATACAGGATTCCCTGGTGGATTAAAGAGTGCAAGCGTAAAAGAATTACGCGAAAAAGATGCAAGACTTTTAATTGAAAAAGCAGTAAAAGGAATGCTTCAACACAATACTTTAGGTGATACTCAATTTACAAAATTAAAAGTATACAACGGGTCTGAACATCCGCATGCAGCACAAAAACCGATTGTGCTTGAAAAGGAGGCTAAATAATGGCAGATAAAGAAATTATGGCAACAGGCCGCAGAAAAACCTCTATTGCGGTTGTAAAATTAGTAAAAGGAAAAGGCAGAATTTTTGTTAACGGTAAAACTTTAAAAAATTATATCGGAAACAGACCTGCAATTGAAATGTTAGTATACAGACCTTTAGTATTAACAGATAACCAAGAAAAATATGATGTTAAAGTAAAAGCAGTAGGCGGCGGTGTTGTTGCTCAATGCGGAGCTATCAGACATGGTATTTCAAGAGCATTGGTTAAAGCAAATGAAGAATACAAAAACGTTTTACGTTTAGAAGGACTTCTAACTCGTGACCCACGTGTTAAAGAACGTAAAAAATACGGTCGCAAACGTGCAAGAAAACGTTTCCAATTCTCAAAAAGATAATTTTATTTTATCAAAATATATATTTAAAAAACCGGCATTTTGCCGGTTTTTTTTATTGTTTTACATATCAAAAGATTTTATTATGTTAAGTAATGTAACGAAATATATGAGTTGTGAAATTGAGGGATTTAAAAATACTTTATATGTGTAAGAAGAGATAAAAAAATATAAGGAGAGATGAGATGACTTTTTTAGCACTTGATGCACAGAAAAATTTATTCACGTTGCAGAAAAGCCAACTGCAATTTGAACAGACTCTTGTTATGAGTAGAGCAAATTATATTACAAAACAAATGGGCTACAGAGCACAAGAATTAGAAGATGCTGAAATTGATGTAGATGATGATCCTACATACATTCAACTTCAACAGGAAGAATCGTATCTTGAGACACGACAAGATTCATTAGACTCGCAAATAAGTTTAATGGAAAACGAAATTTCAAGTTTGAAGAACCTTGTTAACAGCAATATTAAATCTTACTGTACATTGAATCTTATAGGTCAATAGTAAAGTAAAATTTCAATAACCTTAAACAAGTTTTACAAGTTAGCTTCAAAAAGCTCGACTGTATTAAGCATCAGTGATGCGATTGTCATCGGGCCAACTCCGCCCGGTACAGGTGAAATATATGCGGCGATTTTAGAAACATTTTCAAAATCTACGTCGCCGCGAACTTTCCCATTCTCATCTTTATAAATACCAACATCTATAACAACACAATTTGATTTTAACATTTTTTCCCCTATAACATTTTTCCCTACTGCTGACACTACAATATCAGCAGTTTTTGTTATTTCGGAAAGATTTTTTGAATGACTGTGACACATAGTAACAGTGGCATTCCTTTTCAACAACATTTGTGAAACAGGTTTACCAACCAGATTTGAACGTCCAACAACTACTACATGCTTTCCGTCAATATCAATATTATATTCATCTAATAAAAGTAAAATTCCTTTTGGAGTACAAGGATAAACGTAAGGTTCTTCTCCCGCAAAAAGTTTGCCGAGATTATACGGTGTAAGTCCGTCAACATCTTTTTTCGGAGAAATTGAATCTATTACCTTAAATTTGTCAATATGCTCAGGTAAAGGAAGCTGAACAAGAATGGCCGTTACATTTTTATCATTATTTAATTCCTGTATTTTTTCAAGAAGCTCATCTTCTGAAACATTATTCGGATATTCAATAACAACTGAATTTATCCCTAATTTTTCTGCAGTCTTTTTCTTGTTGCAAACATAAATTTGACTTGCAGGGTTATCCCCGACAAGAACAACTGCAAGTGTAGGTTTTAAAGACATTTTTTCTATTTTTATCTTTAATTTTTCAAATATTTTATCTCTTAAATTTTTCCCGTCCAGAATTTCTGCCATTTTACCTACTCTTTCAATTGCGGAAGATTTAATCTGAAATAAAACTGTTTAATAGCATTTTGAATTAAAGTTGATTCCTTATCCATTGCATGAGTTTTCAAATCCGCATCAACAGGAATCACCCCAAGAATATCCAAGTCATAACGCTTTAAAAATTCATACAAAGCATTCAAATCAGAGCCATCAGCTTTATTTATTACGACGCCAAGCTGATTTCCTGCAGCATATTTTGCACTGAATTCTTCAATACGTTTTGCAAGATGAGCACTTTCATCTGTCGGGTTTGCAATAATAAGTGTTGTATCAATATCTGTATCAACAAGCTGATTTAAATACTTCAAATCAAATTCGCAATCAAAAATTACAATATCATATCTGTCAATAAGCTTTAAAACAGCATCATTTATTTGACCGGTTATAGGGCAACGGCAATCTTTTGAGCCGACAAACCAAGATACAATAATATCAACATTATCATCAAGTGATACAACTATATCCTCCATTGCCCACTCTACAAATTCCTGTTTTGACATCCCATCAGGAATACCTGTTTTATATTCATGTTTACCGCTTCTTATCCCATAAATTGTATTTCTTATATCCAGTCCAAAGCTATGACCAAGCTCACTTGTCAAATCATTATCAAATAATAAAATAGATTTTTCCGGAAAATATTCTTGAAGAACCCTTAAAAAACCTTTTACAACAGTAGTTTTTCCGCTTCCGCTTTTCCCTGTTACAGCTAATTTGTATGTCAAATCAAATACCTTTCTTTCAAAGTTTCTGATAATTGTTTTGTTAAAACCATAGCCTTTTCAGCCATAGCTTCACTTAAACCTCCCGCACCACAAGACGGTGTAATAAGTGAATTCTCTATAATAATTTTCTCATCAATACCTTTTTTCGTCAAATATTTAACAGCTTTTTCAAAAACTAAAACCATTTCATTCAAATCGGTTTTTTCCAAAATTTCGGGACGTAATGTAGGAACAACACCCCAAGCTATTTTTCTTCCTTGAATAAGATATGACTCTATATTTTTACTAAATAAACTCAAATTTTGAGAAAATGTGTAAGCATCAAAATTAATAATATCAACTCCAGCATTTACAGGGACATTCCAATCGCATTTTCCACAGCAATGAATTGCACTCATTGCACCATTTTCCTTTATTAAATCCGAAATTTCTTTTATCATTTCTGTAACTTCTTCATTGGAAATAGTAATATATGCAGATGTCCCAAGCTGAGAAATAGAAGGTTCATCAATAAAAATTATTGGAACTGTGGACAAATTTGCTTCCTTAATCTTTTTTATTTGCCATAAAGCTTTTAAGGACAATGTTTTTATTATAATTTCTTTTAATGTTTCATCATAAAATGCGCATTTACCCATTTTATCAACAAGTGTTGTAGAAAGTGTAAACGGCCCGACAATTTGACCTTTGGCAAAATTTGGTTTTGTATTTTCGATAATTTTTATAAACTCAGGGAAAGCTAAGGATGAATTTATAGCATATTTGTCAGTAATATCAGAATTTATATCTGTAATTATTTCTTCATAATCACAGAAAAATTGTTCCATATCCTCGAAAAACTTATCACTTTCAGTTTCAAGATAAGATTTGCCGGACTTTTCATCAACAAAAAACGAAGGCATATTTTCCAAAAATTGAAAAATCATGTCTTCGTTTTTACTAATTTTGCTTAATTGTGGCCAGAACGGAATATTATTAAAATTCGTTTTAACAACTTCCATAGCATCTTCTAAATTGGTATGAGGCAAAGAACCTATTGCTAAGCATCCAAGAATCAATTTAGAAGTATCTGTCATCTGCCGCCTATTCTTCAGTTTCTTCTACAACTTCTTCAACTGACTCTTTTAGAATTTCTGAAGCTGTAACAACAACTGCCAATTCACATTTAACTTTAGAAGTTAATTTAATTAACATAGTGTATTCACCAATTTTATTAATTGGAGCATTCAAAGAAACATTTTTTCTGTCTACTTCAATACCTGATTTTTCTTTCAATTCTTCAGTCAATTTTTTAGTAGTAATAGTTCCGAATAATTTGCCTGATTCACCGGCTTTTGCTGAGAGTTCAAGTTTAGCAAATTCTTCGATTTTCTTAGCTTTTTCTAAAGCTTCAGCATGTAATTTTTCTTGTTTAGCTTTAATTCTTGCTAAATTCTTTTCTCTATTTTCCAAAGCGCCTTTAGTTGCAACTTCAGCAATTGATTGCGGAAGTAAAAAATTTCTAGCGTAACCATCTTTTACATTAACGATGTCACCTGCTTCGCCTAGGTTTTGAACATCTTTTTTTAATATAACCTGCATTTTATATCTCCTTTTCTATTTATATCTCGCAAGTAAGCATATCCTACTATAAACAAAACGTAATGTCGAGTATTTTTTTCGGATTGTAAAGATAAAAGGATTATCCGCCACTAACAATTGTATATTTTTTATTTAATCGCAGGAAAATAATATTTTACACCGTTATCTGAACGCCATCTGACATAACCTGTTTTCGGAGTTTTGTCGATATCCATTACACTTACTAATGCCCAATTTCCACGAATTACACTCAAATTTATCTTTTGAGGCATATTGATTGTCCCAACAATCTGAGATTTGTCATCTGTTGAAGAATGCAAATCTTTGGCTTCCGCAGGGGCTTCTTTTAATAAATTCAGACCGTATTTCCTTCCATAAATATTATAAAACATTACCCAAGTATAAAACCTATAAGGATCATCTTTTTTTATCCAGCCTTTTGCTCCTGTAGAATTGTCATATATTACCTGAACCCAATTTTCCGTTTCATCTATAACAGGCATAAAAGCTAAATTTTTATCAGGAAGATACACCACAAACAAATTTTGAGGTTTTACACTCTCTGGAAAAATTTTAGCCCCTATCCAACTAATGCTATGAATTAATGTAGATGTTTCAGAAGGCTCTTTATACAAAACAATTTCATTCGGGGCTTGATAAAGACCAAATGTATTAGTATTTTCAATACTTACATATTGCGGGACGATATTATCTGCACAAAAAACCCTTACAGGCATTAACAAAAGTAGCGCAAATATAAGAAAAAATTTTTTCATCTTAAATAATCCTCCAATACTTTCACAGGTTTTGATTTAAAATAAAAAACTTTATCTATTTTCCATAACCTGCAAAAAAGGGAAAATAACTTTTTATATGACTATTCTCTGAATGAAATCTCTGCATAAGTTTTTTGAAGTTTTGCACGGACATTATTCATCTGATGTTCAATAACTTCATCCGTCAATGTAGAATTTTCATCTTGCATTTTTATACGGAAAGCAAGACTCTTGAATCCTTTTTCAATATTTTCGCCTTGATATACGTCAAAAACTTCACTGCCCTTAAATATATTTTGCTGAACAGCACCTTTGATTACCTTCTGAATATCATCAAAACTTACTTCTTCATTTATAACAAAAGCCAAGTCTCTGCGAACTTCAGGGAATAGCGGAAGTTTTTTATATCTTGGAGTATGTTCTTTTATAATAGAAATAATTTCATCAAGATCTATTTCAAAAATAAATACATCTTGACCTTTTATTTTCAACTTGTCTTTTAACAGCGGGTGAATTTGTCCAAAATATCCGATATTAGTAAGATTTTTGCCTAATACATTAATTTTTGCACTTCTATAAGGATGCATATAATCGATATTCTCACAAGAAGTTAATTTAATTCTTTTTGTAACTCCAAGTTCATCAAACATTTGTTCTATAACACCTTTTAGTGAATAAAAATCTGTATGAGCTTTAACCTGCCATTTTGAATTTTCAATTTCTCCGGTCATTACACCTGCCAAAATCCTTGTCTCTTTTACTCCGGTATTTTTTTCATCAGCCGGAGAAACTATTTTATAAGTTTTACCTATTTCATATCCCCAAAGAGTTTTCTGACCGTTATCATAATTGTATTTCATACAATTTAGTACACTTGCAGCCATATTCTGCCTTAACATTGTACTTTCATCACTTGCTGAATTCAAAACCTTTACGGCTTTTTCATCATCATAGGTTTGCATATACTTATCTAATAAAGGTTTTCCTATTAACGATGTTGTTATAATTTCATCCATGCCTGCAGAAAGCATTAATTCATTTACTTTTTTTATAACTTTTTCTTCTAAAGAAATTTCTGCAGTGCTATTTTTATTAGGTAATGTCGGAGTAATTTTATCATACCCGTTAATTCTTGCAATTTCTTCTATCAAATCAATTTCTCTTGTTACATCACCTGCTCTGAATGAAGGTACTAAAAATTTTGCGGCCAAATCATTTCCGCCAAGTTTCTTAAACCCTAATTTTTCCAAAATTGAAATACATTTATTAGGAGCAATTTCACATCCTAACATTCTCTTAATCTGAGCATATCTTAAAGTGATTTCAATCGGTTGAAGTTCATTTTTCCCTGCTTCTACAACGCCGTCAATTTGTGCATCCGCAAGCTCTGTAAATAACTGCATAGCACGCATTAAAGCAGGTTTTATAGCTTCGATATCAATACCTCTTTCAAATCTAGCTGAAGCTTCCGAACGATAACCTACACTTCTTGAAGATTTTCTTGTGGTAGCTGACGGGAAATAAGCTGCTTCAAGAGCAACATTTTTAGTATTTTCATCAATTTCAGAATTTTCTCCCCCAAATACTCCTGCAAGACAAACGCCTTTTTCCTTATCTGCAATAAGAACACTGTCATTCGTCAAAATTCTTTCAGAACCGTCAAGTGTAATAATTTTTTCACCCTCTTTTGCACGTCTGATACAAATATAACCGTCAAGCTTGTCCAAATCAAATGCATGGAAAGGAGTTCCATACTCTAACATTACATAATTTGTAATATCAACAGCATTATTAATGGCACGAACACCAGATGCAACCAATCTTTTTTGCATCCAGTCAGGTGAAGGTTTAATTTTTATATTTTTCAAAATCCCGAGTGAATAATATTTACATACATCATTATCAATAATTTCAACCTTAAATTTATCAGTTGACAAATCTCTTGTACATTCAAGAGGAGAAAATTTTAAAGGTTTGTCAAATATTGCACTCAATTCACGGGCAATACCGATAACAGACATTTGATCGCCTCTGTTTGCAGTTGGTGCAACAAAAAGAATATAATCTTTTTCAAAAGCTAAAACATCTGCAACATCTTGACCGATTTTCACATCAGGGAATATCCTATTTAAAATAAGGATACCGTCTTCTTCCTGATAACCGCGTTCAGAAACACCAAGTTCATCTGCAGAGCAAAGCATCCCCTGAGATTCAACCCCTCTGATTACGGCAGGAGTTAATGTAAACATTTCACTGGTTTTTCTGTCCAATACTTGTGAACCTACAGATGCATAAGGAACAATTTGACCTTCTTTAATATTTTGAGCTCCGCATACAACAGTTTTCAGTCCGTCTGATGTATTAACGGTTACAAGATGAAGATGGTCAGAATTAGGATGGTTATCTATTTTTTCAATTTTAACCGTTTTGATATTTGTAAATTTAGGTTTTAATTCTTCAACAGCCTCAACTTCCAAACCGCTCATTGTAAGTTCATGAGCTATTTGTTCAACTTCTATATCTGATAAATCAACAAATTCGTTTAACCAGTTTAATGATACTTGCATTTTTTATAATTCCCTCTCGTTTTAATTATTCTATAATTGAATGATACTACAAACCAGATGGAATGTAAATTAAAGGTAAAATTTATGTTATAATAAATTTATGAAAAGAGCTGTTATATTTGCACATTATGATAAAGATGCTATTATTGATGATTATGTAATTTATTATCTTAAAGAGCTGAACAAAATCACAGACACAATAGTTTTCGTTTCTTGCTGTGAACTTTCAGATAACGAAATTGAAAAAGTTAAAACAATTACACCTGACATAATTGCGAAATTTCATGATGAATATGACTTTGGTTCATACAAAAGAGGGTTTTTATATCTTAAAGAAAAACTCGATGAATTTGATGAACTTATTTTTGCTAACGACAGCTGCTACGGACCTTTATATCCGCTGAAAAATGTATTTGATAAAATGGAAGACCAAAATTGTGATTTTTGGGGTATTACAAAAAATCGTCTTGGTATTATAAAAAAACACAATGGATACAACTTTATTAAAAGAGAACATTTACAAAGCTACTTTTTAGTATTTAAACAAAATATTTTTATGAGTGAAATTTTTCAAAATTTTATCAGTTCAATAAAACATTACGATAACAAAAATGACATAATAATAAATTACGAAATAGGATTAACGGAACTATTACACGCAAAAGGATTTTCTTCAAGTTATTATATCAAGGCATTTAATCAATTTAGTAACACTTTAATCTATTTTTGGCGACCGCTTATACGATTTTTTCACATGCCATTTATAAAATGTATCGTCTTAAGGAATCCTGCAAATTATATGACCACAATTCAAGATTGGCAAAATATTTTACAAAAAAATACTAACTATCCAATTGAAATTATTGAAAAAAACCTCATTAGAACAAAACTCCAATCATTAAATATAGATAATGAACTTAAATTTTTAATAAAAAAATATTTCTGCTACTTTATTGCAATTCAACCAAAAATTACCAAAAATCTTTTTACAAAATTTTATAACAAATTCATGTTATAATTCTCTTATGAAAAGAGCAGCAATATTCGCACATTATGATAAAGATGCTATTGTTGATGATTACGTAATTTATTATCTTAAAGAGCTGAAAAAAATCACAGACACAATAGTCTTTGTTTCTTGTTGTGAACTTTCAGATAACGAAATTGAAAAAGTTAAAACAATTACACCTGACATAATTGCGAAATTTCATGATGAATATGACTTTGGTTCATACAAAAGAGGGTTTTTATATCTTAAAGAAAAACTCGATGAATTTGATGAACTTATTTTTGCTAACGACAGCTGCTACGGACCTTTATATCCGCTGAAAAATGTATTTGATAAAATGGAAGACCAAAATTGTGATTTTTGGGGTATTACAAAAAATAATTTTGGATACAAAAAAAACTTACAACATTGTTTTGTAAAACGTCCTCATATTCAAAGTTACTTTATTGTATTTAACAAAAATATTTTTACAAAAAATTTCTTTTTTGATTTTATCCAATCTATTAAACATCAAAATACAAAAAAACAGATTATCTCAAACTACGAAATTGGTTTGACAGAATTATTGCTTAAAAACGACTTTATTTACAAAACATTTATTAATGCTTATGAAAATATAAACAATATAACAATCCTTAAATGGCGACAAATTATCGAAAAATACAATATGCCGTTTATCAAAAAATCATTATTTGATTTAAGAAATAATGATGCAACAACAATTGAAAATTATGAATTATTACTAAAAGATTATCCAAAAGGTTTAATAAAACTCCCAAGAAAAATTTCAAAAAAAACACCATTCCGCATTAAAAAATTTGTATTTGATACTCTGGCAAATTTCCCGTTCCCAATAAGAAAAATATTTGCAATTCTGATAAACAAATTATTTAGTTTTATTAAAGATTAATCGTTTTATTGCGCGTTGAAATTTCTGTAAATGCCATATAAATTGTTCAAATAAAATAAACAATAAAATATATAAATTTTTTTGTTTTTTAAATATTTCCATATATATTTTCATCTGGAATTGATCCGGCGATGAATAACTCGATTGCAATACATAACTCTCCTTATGCAAACGCCACTTGGTCAAATATTCAGGGATATAATAAAATTTACCCAAATAAGAAAGCTGTATCCATAACCACCAATCCAAAATAACATCTATTGGAGTTTCAAAATTTATTTTTAATAAATCATTACGTTTTGCCATAACAGATGAAAATGTAAAAATCTTGTTACTTAAATAAAAATTATAAAACATATTTGCAGGATATTTTTTATCCCTTAAAATTTTTCTTGTTTTTCTCAAATCATTTTCAACTTTTTTTACACGTTCTTCATCTCCAAAAAATTCACAATCATTAAATATTAAATTAATTTCAGGATATTTTTTTACGATTTCAAGTTTTTTTTCAATATTATCAGAAGTTAAAATATCATCACTCTCTAAAAATACAATCCATTCACCTGAAGCTTTTTCAATCCCACGCTTTACTGTTTCTTTAAGCCCTAAATTCTTTTCATTTACAAATAACTTTATTCTATCATCCTTGTATGATTTTATAACCTCTACAGAATTATCAGTAGAACAATCATCAACTATAATTAATTCCCAATCGTGATATGTTTGATTTAACACCGATTGTATCGCTTCTTTTATGTAATCTTGATAATTATAACTTGCCGTAACAACAGAAATTTTCATAAAATTATCATACAACAAAAAAATCACTCCTCTATATTTTAGGAGTGATTTTTTATTTTATGTGTAAATTTTCAATCTTAAACCGCGATTATTTTGTTTCTTTTAATTCAGGATGAGCTGCTTCCCACTTAGCTTTCATTTTAGGATCTACTTTAATTTCAACCTTAGGAGTTTCAGCTTTTGAAGCACTCGCTGCTGCTTTTTGAGCTGCATCAAACGCTTTACGTTCTTTTTCTGTCATAACAGTTCCATCAGGTTTCATATATTTTCTCGGAATAATTTCAACTGTATCTTTTTGACCCTTTTTAAGACCTAAAGCCTGATTATATTCTTTTTGTACTTGTTTGTGCTTTGTATCTAAATCTATTACTCTTTTTTCAAAAGATTTAGCATCTTCATCTGCCATTTTAGCAATAGTTAAATTTTTAACTCTAGTAGTTTCTTTGCTTGTCAATCTTGCATTTAAGTCATTTGAAACAGCATTGGAAGTCCTCTCGCCATCAAAAACATTTCTTGCTGCTTTTTCTGATTTGCCGGTAAATTTATCTTTAAGTTTTGAAGCAGTTCCTGAAATACTTTTCCAAAGTTTCACACCACTTTCACCGATTGCAACAAAAACATTTTTTACATTTCCAATAAAGCCTAATTTTTCACCGGCTTTTGGAACAGCTCTTGTCAATGCTTTTTTACCAACTGCAACACTTAAACCGATATAAGCTGCTGCAAGAAGTCCTGCAACACCTGCTGATGCTTTTGCATTTTTGTTATCTTTTTTGAATTCAAAATCTTCGCCTGATCTAATTTTGTCTTCATTTTTAATTAATTGTTTTTTGAATTCATCTTTTGATAAAGTATTTACTTTACCTTGAGAATTTGTAACCTGAATTTTCCCCTTTTGAGTCATTTCGACTTTGTTACCGCCAATTACAAGAGACGGTCCGATTGTCATGTTGTCTGTCATACGCTTTTACCTTTCAAAATTTACACACATACTTTGTACTCATGAAAACACGTAAAGAAAAAAAATGCTAATTTTTAATTATATATTAACAAATATTTACAAAAAATACTACCCCTTATTTTTTAGGGGTAGTATTTTAGCTCTCTTTTTAACGGATAAACCTTTTTTATAAATTTTATCTATTATCTTTGTGTTGGATAGAGTTTCTACGCTCTTTTTTTCACAAGAACCTAAAAAGTTTTACCAACTTTCAAGTCACGGGTAGAGCGGCTACGCTCTTTTTTCACAATGACCTGAAAAGTTTTACTAACTTTCAAGGTGACGGGTGGAGCGGCTACGCTCCTATGAACAACCGGAATATCCGCATTTTAAACAGATAAAGCAACCTTCTGCCATTTTAATTTCATTACCGCATTCAGGACATTTAACTGTTTTTATTTCACCAGTCGGCTCTTCAGAGTCAACAGTTTCTTCAACAACTGTTTCTGCTTTTTTAGCTTCCTCAGTTTTTTTCTTGTCATCTAAATTCATCGGTTGGAACTGACGAGAATTATTTCTGTAAACAGTTATTCCTTTTAAGTTATTTTCATAAGCTAAAATATAAGCTTCTTCAATGTCTTTGCGAGTTGCATATTCTTCAAAGTTAACTGTTTTTGATACGGCATTATCTGTATGAAGCTGGAATGCAGCCTGCATTTTTACATGCCAGTATGGAGAAACATCATGAGCTGTTACAAAAATATGTTTAGCATCAGCAGGAACTCCGTCAACATGAGCAACAGAACCTGTTTTTGCAATTTCTTTCATCAAAGATTCTGAATAGAATCCGTGTTCAACAGCATAATCTTTGAATATAGGATTAACTTCAAGCATTTCAGTACCGTCCATAATCAATCTTGAAAATACAAGACCGAACAACGGTTCAACACCACCGGAAGCTGATGCAATCATAGATATTGTACCTGTAGGAGCAATACAAGTTGTTGTTGCATTTCTTATTCCAACTTTTGCAATTTCCTCATCCAATTGTTTCCATTGGTCATCAGAAATCTTACCTGCAGATTTGCCTCTATATTTATTATACAAATAATTTGGTCTTTCATATACACTGCCTTTGAAATTATTAAATCTACCTCTTTCTTTTGAAAGCTCAATTGATTCGCATTTTGATTCGTAATCAATAAATTCCATAACTTGACCGGCCAATTTTGTTCCTTCAGCTGAAGCATAAGAGATTCCGAGTTTCATAAGCATGTCAGCCCAACCCATTACACCAAGACCGATTTTTCTGTTATTTTGAACCATTTCAGAAATTTGAGGCAAAGGGTAATTATTTACTGCGATTACGTTATCCAAAAATCTTATAGCAGTTCTTGTTGTTTTTGCAAGTAAATCCCAATTAATTGAACCGTTTTCAACCATTCTACCTAAATTTATAGAACCTAAGTTACAAGCTTCATAAGCCAACAAAGGAACTTCACCGCAAGGATTTGTGGATTCAATTTCACCAACAAGCGGAGTAGGATTATCTGAATTCATTTTATCAATAAATATAATACCCGGTTCACCGTTTCTCCAAGCTCCGTCAACGATTAAATCGAATACTTTTTTAGCACTTAATTTCCCTGCAACAGTATTGTTTTGCGGATTGATTAATTCATAATCTGTTCCGTTTTTCAAAGCTTCCATAAATTTATCAGTAATTGCAACAGAAATATTAAAGTTATTCAATTTATTATTATCGCTTTTGCATTCAATGAAATCAAGAATATCAGGGTGATCAACTCTTAAGATTCCCATATTAGCGCCACGTCTTGTGCCTCCTTGTTTAACAGCTTCAGTTGCGGCATTAAACACTTCCATAAATGAAACCGGCCCTGAAGATACTCCCATAGTCGATCTTACAACACTGTTTTTAGGTCTTAATTTTGAGAAAGAAAAACCTGTACCGCCACCTGATTTATGAATTAAAGCAGTATTTTTAACAGTTTCAAAAATACCTTCAAGAGAATCTTCTACAGGAAGTACGAAACAAGCTGCTAATTGTCCCAATTCACGACCTGCATTCATTAAAGTCGGAGAATTAGGCATAAAATATCTGTTAGTTATAGCTTCATAAAATCTGTCAGATAATTTATCAACATCAGCCTGAGTTTTTCCAAATTTTAAATCTCCCGCAGCAATAGTATCAGATACACGTCTGAACATATCAGCAGGTGTTTCAACACATTTCCCCTCTTTATCTCTTTTTAAGTATCTTTTTTCAAGAACTTTAATCGCATTTTCGGATAAATCTAATTTATCCATACATGTGGAATCTGTCACATTAACCTCCCCTTATATTTTTTATTTTAATTCATTTAACATGCTTGTTCTATAATTTTACATCAACAATAATAAAGCATGGTAAAATCTGTTACAAAACTTTTACGAAACGTTACAGGAATTATACAGTTAATCATGTTTATAATATAATATTTTTGAGGAAAGACAATTGAAACATTCAAAACTTACAGCCCTGATATTTTTAGCGCTAATTTTAGGAATTATTGTAGGTCATTTTGC
Source organism: Candidatus Gastranaerophilales bacterium (assembly GCA_944323135.1). Lineage (GTDB taxonomy): Bacteria > Cyanobacteriota > Vampirovibrionia > Gastranaerophilales > Gastranaerophilaceae > Stercorousia. The sequence goes on along the minus strand of CALURI010000013.1, from coordinate 58,212 downwards.
CCCTGATTTTGCGGTTAAAATGAGACCGTTTGCCGTAATATTTCTTAGAATGGTAAAAATGATTATTGCCCCTTTGTTATTTGCGACTTTGGTCGTCGGAATTGCAGGACATGGTGATGCAAAAAGGCTTGGAAAAATAGGATTAAAAACAATTATTTATTTTGAAGTTGTAACAACTTTAGCTTTAATAATCGGGCTGACTATGGCAAATATTTTTCAACCCGGCGTAGGTTTTGTAACAAGAAATACCCCGCATGCAATACACATGCAGGAAGCCGGACTTATGGCTGCAACACAAGCACATACATCAATTAGTGAAATGGTTACAAGTATTTTTCCGACAAGTATTATTGATGCAATGGCACAAGGGAATTTATTACAAATTGTAGTATTTTCAATATTCTTTGCTCTTGCAATGGTAGCTGTAGGGAAATCTGCAAAACCTGTTATTGATATTTTAAATTCCGTTTCACAAATAATGTTCAAATTCACCGAATATGTTATGTATTTTGCACCTTTAGGGATATTTGGCGCTATTGCATCAACAATCGGTGCAAACGGATTATCTGTATTAAAAAGTTATTTCAAAGTAATAGGTGCAATGTATTTTGCACTTGCAATATTTGTACTTCTCGTACTTTTTATTGCTTGTAAAATAGTAAAAATTTCATTCAGAAACTTGCTGAGAGCTGTTCAAGAACCAGCATTATTAGCGTTCACAACTGCAAGTTCAGAAGCTGCATTTCCAAAAGCTATGGAAATTATGGAGCGTTTTGGTGTTCCAAAAAATATTGTAGGATTTGTAATGCCTACAGGGTACACATTTAACCTTGACGGAAGTACAATTTACCTTGCAATGGGCGTATTATTTTCTTCCCAAATTGTAGGGATACATCTTGATTTAAACCAGCAAATAATTATTATGCTTGCATTAATGCTTACAAGTAAAGGTATTGCAGGCGCTCCGCGTGTTGCACTAATAGTTCTTGCAGGCACTTTGGCCAGTTTTAATATTCCAATTCTCGGGGTTGCAATTCTTTTAGGAATAGACCAAATCCTTGATATGGGAAGAACGGCAATTAATCTTGTAGGAAATTGTGTCGCAACAGTTGTTATTGCCCGCTGGGAAAACGTTTTTGATTATGACAAGATGAATGAATTTGTAAGACTTTCAAAAGAAGAAAGTTTAGGTAACGATTTACATAAAACAATAGAACAATTTAAAGAAGGATAATTTATTATGGCTAACGAAACAAGTACAAAAATAGAGTACAAAGATACTTTAAATCTTCCTCAAACATCTCTTGCAATGAGAGCTAATGCAACTGTCAGAGAACTTGAAATTCAAAAATTCTGGGAAGAACATGATATTTATAATAAAATTATAAACAACCGTGATAAAGCAAATAAATTTATATTACACGACGGACCTCCTTATTTAAGTTCCGAAAAAATTCACGTTGGAACTGCTCTTAATAAAATCCTTAAAGATATTTTATTAAAATATAAAGCTCAAGCAGGATATTATACCCCTTATGTGCCGGGATATGACGGACACGGACTTCCTATTGAAAATAAAGTTGTAAAAAATATAAAAGGCGGAAGAAGTGCATTAACACCTTATGAACTAAGACAAAAATGCAGAGAATTTGCTCATACAAGTTTAAAAGGTCAAGAAAGTGAATTCAAACGCCTTGGAGTTCTTGGTGATTGGGAAAATCCTTATTTAACTATCGCACCGGAATTTGAAGCTGAACAAGTTCGAGTTTTCGGAGAAATGTATAAAAAAGGTTATATTGAAAAGGGTTTGAAACCTGTTTATTGGTGTGCATCTTGCGAAACAGCACTTGCAGAAGCTGAAGTTGAATATGCAGATCATACATCAACATCAATTTATGTAAGATTTAAATTTGATGTAGACAGCACCAATAAATTACATAATAAACTTGACTTCCTGTCTTCTTGTACTCAGGATATTTATTGTGTTATTTGGACAACAACTCCTTGGACAATTCCTTCAAATATGGCAATAAGCATGCACCCTAAATTTGAATATACATTCTTTGAATATAATAAAGATATATATGTTGTTGCTCAAGAACTTTTAGGAAGCTTTTTGGCTGATGTTGAATGGGATGAAAAAGACATTAAAGTATTAGGATCTTGCATAGGACAAGATTTAGAATTATTAAATACAAATCATCCATTAGTAGACAGAAAATCTCCAATAATTTTGGGAGAACACGTTACATTAGATGCAGGTACAGGTTCTGTTCACACAGCTCCGGGACACGGTCTTGAAGACTATGAAGTCGGATGCAAATACGGTATTGAAGTATTTTCACCATTAGACAGCAAAGGAATTTGGACAGATACTGTAAAAGATAAAGATTTGGAAGGTGTTCCTTATTATAAAGGTAATTCAATTGTTATTGAAAAACTTCAAAATTGCGGCGCACTTTTAAAATCTCAAGATATAAATCATAGTTATCCGCATTGCTGGAGATGTAAAAATCCGGTAATATACAGAGCTACACCTCAATGGTTTGTTAAAGTTGACAAATTCAGAGATAAAGCATTGGAAGAAATAAAAAAAGTAAAATGGATTCCTGCAGGCGGAGAAGCAAGAATTTCTAACATGGTAGCAGGCAGAACAGATTGGTGTATATCCCGTCAACGTGCTTGGGGGGTTCCAATTCCTGTATTCTATTGCGAAGATTGCGGAGAAGTAATTGTTACTGACGAAACAATTGAAAATGTCGCTAAAATATTTGAAAAAGAAAGTTCTGATGCCTGGGTAAAATATTCCACAGATGAATTGTTACCTGAAGGTTTTAAATGCCCAAAATGCGGTAAAACTCATTGCTTCAAAAAAGAAAATGATATTATGGATGTATGGTTTGATTCTGGTATCACTTGGCGCGCGGTTGTAAATAAACGTTCAGATGTTCTCGGTACAACTCCTGTTGAAATGTATTTAGAAGGTTCTGACCAACACAGAGGCTGGTTCCAGTCATCTCTTTTAACATCTGTAGCAACTCAAGGGATTGCCCCATATAAATCAGTATTAACCCACGGTTTTGTATTCGGGGAAGACGGCAGAAAAATGTCAAAATCATTAGGGAATTACATCAGACCTGATGAAATCATCAAAACATACGGCGCTGACATTCTAAGACTATGGGCTGCATCTGTTGATTACAGAAATGATACAAAAATCGGAAATAATATAATTAAACAGCTTGCAGAAATATTTAAGAAAACAAGAAATACATCAAGATTTTTGGTAGGAAACCTATTTGACTTCGATCCGAAAACTGATTATGTAAATTATGAAGACTTAAAAGAAATAGATAAATTTGCTCTTCATAAATTAAACCACTTAATCGAAACTGTAACCGAAGCTTTTGATAATTACGAATTCTACAAATATTTCCAACAATTACAGAACTTTGCAGCGGTTGATTTAAGTTCGTTCTATCTTGATATCGTAAAAGACAGATTATACACAGCAGGCAAAAAATCTTTGTCACGCAGAGCTTGTCAAACTGTTTTATATGAAACATTACAAACATTAGTAAGAATGCTTGTTCCAGTTATGCCTCATCAAGCAGAAGATATTTGGATGAGCGTTCCTGAATGTCAGAAAAACGGACTAGAAAGCATACTGCTTTCAAATTGGGTTAAACCAAATCCACAGTGGACTAATGAAAAATTAGAAGAAGATTTTACAAAAATTCTTAAAACACGTGAAGTAGTTACAAGAGCAATTGAGCCTCTGCGCGCTGACAAAAAAGTCGGAAGCTCACTTGAAGTAGCTGTATATATAAAAACAGATGATAATGCTATATTAAAAGCTAATGAAAATGAACTTTGTAATATATTTATAACTTCTCAAGCATATGTAACAGATGAAAAACCTGAAAATGTATTAAATGAATATACAGAAGATGGTTATACAATTTGGGTAACAAAAGCAGAAGGCGAAAAATGCTCAAGATGCTGGAAATACAGAAAACTTAATTCAAACGGCATCTGCTCAGAATGCGAAGAAGCTGTAAAATAAATTTCAAATAAAAAAAATAATCCCTTCCCTAATAATTAGAGAGGGGATTTTTTTATGAAAAAATTGTAAAAATTTTGTAAACATTTTGTAACATTTTCAAATAAGAATTTAAAGATTTGCAATAACTATGCCGTAAACATGACTAAAGGAACTATTTGAAAGGAAATCAGCTTCCGATAACAAACTGAAAGCTTACACCAAAATTTACGGAAAGGGTAAAAAAAATGGGAATGGCAGCATCACAAGCTAGACTATTAAGCATAACAGCCAGACTGACCAATAATGAAAACAGCGGTCAGAGTATTTCCTATTCAAAACAACGTTTAGCAGATCAAACTCAACAAATTACAAATGAATATAATGAAGCTCTTTCTGCTACAAAACTTACCGTATTAACAGGCTTTAACGGTGCAGAAGCAACATATTCCGATATTTCTTATAACCTAATGACAGGTTTGCAAATGGCAGAAAATACAAAACAATACATCGTAACTGATACCAAAGGAAGAATTTTGGTAACAGAAGATCTTGCCAATGCATATAAAAAATCAAACGGAAATTACAACCAATTTTTAGCTAATTTAGGATATTCACAATCCGACATGACTGTACAAAATACAGCAACTCTTTCTGATACTGACAAAGCAAATGCAGCTAAAAAACTCCACGAAGCTTGGGATAAATACTTTGCTACAATTGGAATTAATCTCGGTGATGTAGAACATGACGGATTTTTAGAAGAATTTAAATGGAACAACACTTGGAGTACTAACGAACAAGGACAATATTTAGATAAAAACGGAAATGTAATAGATACAGCAGGAAAAACTGCTGATGAAATTGCCGCAATTTTACAAAACCAAGGTTATTCATTCGTTGGCAGCGGTTATACAAGCTACCTTTTATTAAATGAAGACGGACAACCTATCGATAAAGATGGAAATATTCTATACAAAACAGATGCAGACGGAAATATTCTTGACGTAAACGGAGATCCTATTAACAAAGATGCTTATTCAGACGAAATCGCAAAAAATCAAAATTATGAATTAAGATACTTCGATAAAACAACAGGGAATTTAGTCGGCTTTAATGCATACTCAGCAGATATCACAAGCAATGATAAATACAAAAAAGGCTATGAACAAGCTGATGGAACTATTATAACAGAATATGACGGTTATTCTAACAATGTAAAAAATAATAGTTCTTATAAAGAAATGTATGTTGATAAAAACGGTAATATAATTCCTTTTGATACAGACTCAGATAATGATAATAAAAACGACAGTTACAGCACAGCCATAACCGGAAATCCGGAATATACTTTACGTTATGTTGATTCAGATAATAATGTAATTGATTATGATGATTTTTCTGAAACAACTAAACTTGGCACATTAGGTTACTATTATGATGACGGAACCGGCAATTTGGTCAAAGAAAATTATGATGCATATTCAGATTATACACAATATAATCAGGATTATGAATTAAGATATTATAACAAAACCACAGGTACAAAAGTACCTTATGATACTTTCTCTGACGAAACAAAATCTACAATTCAATATGATGAAAGTAAATTTGTTTATAATCCTATAAATTATGAAGGAACAACCCAAGAATCAAGAGATTTATATGATTATGCAATGGCAATAACAGAAGTTTTTATGAGAACAGAAGAAAGTCTTACAGATGCTCAAAAAGCTTATAATGAATATTATGATTTAAGTGACTATAAATCAGCTTCAAATGCAGATAATACCGCTGCGTTAAAATATTACAAAAATATATTCACCAAAATGCAATCAAACGGATATTTTACATATACAACTACTGCCTCTAAAGCAAATAGCGATCCAGAACATTATATATATGCCTCAATAGGAACAGGCACAGCAGGCAATGTTCAAAAATCTCCGCTTAAAGATAATGTAACATTTGAAGAAGCTTTAAGAGACGGAACTTTAAGATTAGAATACTACTCAACAACAGATAAAGAATTTGTATCAACAACAATATCTGAAGACAACTGTATTCAAGAAGTTTCAGATGAAAGAGCTATAGCTGCAGCAGAAACAAAATATAATCAAGACATGGCAGACCTTGAAAATAAAGACAAAAAACTTGATCTTGAATTGAAAAAACTTGATACAGAACATTCTGCATTACAAACAGAATATGATTCAGTTAAAAACGTAGTTGATAAAAACGTTGAAAATTCATTCAAGACATTCGGTTAATAACTAAAATAAGAAGAGAAGAGACATAACAAAATAAAAGCTCCTTAAAAAATTTAAGGAGCTTATTTTTTCATATATAAAAGTTAGAAAAATTAAGATTTGCTTGCGCCTGATTTTTCAATAATTTCTTTTTCAATGTTCGGCGGGACTTGTTCATAATGATTAAATTCCATTGAGAAAGTACCGCGTCCTTGAGTATTTGATCTCAAATCAGTTGCATAACCGAACATGTTAGCAAGAGGTACAAGAGCTCTTACAATAACATTTCCTGTATTACCAACAGGTTCTTGACCTTCAACACGTCCTCTTCTTCTTGAAATATCTCCGATAATTGTACCTGTAAATTCATCAGGAATTTCAATTTCAACTTTCATCATAGGTTCTAATATGCAAGGTTGAGCTTTGCGACAACCTTCTTTTATTGCCATAGAACCTGCGATTTTAAATGCCATTTCAGAAGAGTCAACTTCGTGATATGAACCATCATAAAGTTCTACTTTTACATCAATCATCGGGAAGCCTGCTAAAATACCGCCTTCTAAAGCTTCTTCCATACCTTTTCTTGCAGGTTCAATGTATTCTTTAGGAATAGCACCACCAACAATTTTATTTTCAAATACAAATCCGGCATTTTCTTCAGCAGGAGAAATTTTAACTTTAACATGTCCGTATTGACCTTTACCACCTGACTGACGGATAAATTTAGAATCCTGATCTGCATTACCTCTGATAGTTTCTCTGTATGCAACTTGCGGTTTACCGATGTTAGCTTCTACTTTAAATTCTCTAAGCATACGGTCAACAATAATATCAAGGTGAAGTTCGCCCATACCTGAAATAATTGTCTGACCTGTTTCTGTATCAGATTTAACACGGAAAGAAGGATCTTCTTCTGCAAGTTTTTGAAGAGCAATACCCATCTTATCTTGGTCTGCTTTTGTTTTTGGTTCAATTGCAACAGAAATAACAGGTTCTGGGAAAGTCATTTTTTCTAAGATAATAGGTGCTTTTTCATCACATAATGTATCACCTGTAGTAGTATCTTTCAAACCTACAGCTGCACAAATGTCACCTGCATAAACTTCTTGTTCTTCAAGTCTTTGATCAGCATACATACGAACTAATCTTGCGATACGTTCTTTTTTGCCGTTAGTAGCATTTAGAACATAAGAACCAGAATTAATTACACCTGAATAAACTCTTAAGAATGTTAAACGACCTACATAAGGGTCTGTCATAACTTTAAAAGCAAGTGCTGAAAATGGTTCTGAATCTGATGAATGTCTTTCAGTTTTTGTACCGTCTTCAAGTTCTCCTTCAATAGCTTTTACATCAACAGGTGATGGCATATAATCAACAACAGCGTTTAATAATAATTGAACACCTTTGTTTTTAAATGCAGTACCACAAGTTACAGGAACTATTTTATTTTCACAAACTGCTTTTCTTAAAACTGCTTTTAACTCATCTATTGTTATTGATTCAGGATCTTCAAAATATTTTTCCATTAATGCATCGTCTTCACTTGCAATAGCTTCAACCATAGCATCTCTGTATTCTTTAGCTTTATCAGCCATATCAGCAGGAATAGCTTCTTCTCTAATATCAGTACCTAAATCATTTGTATAAATTTCAGCTTTCATTGTCATAAGATCAATTAAACCTGTAAATTTATCTTCTGATCCAATTGGTAATTGGATAGGAACAGCATTTGCTCCTAATCTGTTTTTAATTTGATTAACAACTCTATAAAAATCAGCACCTGTTCTATCCATTTTGTTAACGAATACCATACGAGGAACTTCGTATCTGTTAGCTTGTCTCCAAACAGTTTCTGATTGAGATTGAACACCGCCTACAGCACAGAATACTGCAACAACACCATCTAATACACGTAAAGATCTTTCAACTTCAATTGTAAAGTCAACGTGTCCCGGGGTGTCGATAATGTTAATTTGGTGACCTTTCCATTCAGCAGTTACTGCAGCTGACTGAATTGTAATACCACGTTCTTTTTCTTGTTCCATAAAGTCTGTTACAGCAGCACCATCGTGAGTTTCACCAATTTTATGTGTTTTACCAGTGTAAAACAAAATACGTTCAGTTGTAGTGGTTTTACCGGCATCAATGTGAGCGGCAATACCAATGTTTCTGATTTTTTCTAATGGAGTTTTTCTTGCCATTTTTGTCTTTTCCTTTTTTATATTGTGTACATCGCTATTATATTTTTAGCCTCATGAAAATTATCACACAAACAAATATTTTTACAAACTCATTTATTGATATTTTACATATTTGCAATATAATTAAAATTATGAAAACTTTAGAAAAAGATTTAATTACCTCACAAACAGTAAAAGAAACTAATCTTCAGCACATTGCAATAATTATGGACGGTAACAGAAGATGGGCAAAAGAAAAAAATCTTCCTTCCGCAATGGGACACAAAAAAGGTGTAGATGCATTAAAAGCTACATTACGTGCTTGTAAAGATTTTGGAATCAAATATTTAACAGTTTACGCATTTTCAACCGAAAATTGGAACAGAAAAAAAGAAGAAGTTGATTTTTTAATGGAGCTTTTAGCAATTACTCTTACAAATGAGCTTGCAGAAATGCATTCAGAAGGAGTTATTATTTCTTTTATCGGTGACATTTCAAAATTGAGTGACAAACTTCAAAAAATTCTTGCTAATTCTGTTGAAACAACAAAAAATAATACAGGTGTACATCTTCAAATCGCGTTTAACTACGGTTCAAGAGATGAAATTGTATATGCCGTAAAAAATATTATTGCAAAAGGAGTGAAACCCGAAGATATTACTGAAGATTTAATATCTGAAAATCTTTATACAAAAAATATTCCCGATCCTGATTTACTTATAAGAACAGGCGGAGAAATGAGAATATCAAATTACCTTCTATGGCAAATTGCATATTCTGAAATATATATAACAAAACAATATTGGCCGGAATTCGATAAAAATTCACTAATACTTGCAATTGAAGAATTTCATAATCGCCAAAGAAGATTCGGGAAATAAAATGAAAATAGTTTTTGCAACAGGAAATTCTCATAAATTACAGGAAATTAAAGAAATAGCAGGCAAAACTGATATTGAATTTATTCTGCCTCCTGAAAATTTTAATCCAGTTGAAAACGGAAAAACTTTTGAAGAAAATTCATTAATTAAAGCTCAAGAAGCTGCAAGAATAAGCGGACAAATTTCACTTGCAGATGATTCAGGACTATGTGTAGAAGTGCTTGACGGTGCTCCCGGTATTTACTCTGCAAGATATGACAAAACCCCTCAAAAAAGAATTGATAAATTATTAAACGTATTAAAAAATGAGAAAAACAGAAAAGCAAAATTTGTCTGCGCAATGACTTTAGTTGATAAAGACGGAAAAATTTTATTCCAAACACGCGGTGAATGTTTCGGGCAAATTGCCGAAAAACAATCAGGAGCAAACGGCTTTGGCTACGATCCGATTTTTCTTACAAAAGATACCGACTACAAACAAACTATGGCAGAAATGACAGAAAAAGAAAAGAATGAAATTTCTCATCGCAGCAGAGCACTAAGAAAAGTGCTTGAGTATTTGAATGACTTGAATAATTCTTCTAATAAATTTTAAATTTGGTTTTGGACTATATGCATTGGACAAAAAAAAGACCGGCGTGAAAAGATTTTCCGGTCTACAAAAAGATTCGATTTATTCATATACAAAATTTTATTATTTGCTGTACAATACAGCTCTGGCAGCAACAGAGTTTGGTAAAACTGTTTGATCATAAAATTTAACAGGATAAACGTCTGTCGGGTTTTTGATTTCACAATCATCGTCAGTATTACCACCATCACATTGAACAATTCTGTTAGGAGCTTTGATACCGTTAACATCGATAAAACCATAACATATTTTAGCAGTAGCACCGTCAGCTTGTGTACATGCTGTTGCATCACCTGGTTTATATGTGAACATAATACCGTCATTAAAAAACAAAGTAGTGTTACCAGTAGTATCTTGAGCCGCATTAACACCTTGTCCAGCATTCGCTTTGCCTATTTTAGCCTCATATTTTGCACCTTTAGGATCTTCAAAAGTACCGGTTTCAGTTCTAACAACATTCATTCTGCTGTTAAGCATTGTTTGTAAACTATAAGTATCGTCAGTTGATAAATCTGCGAAATTCCATTCATCAAGAGCAACGTTTAATGTTACAGCTTGAGAAATAAGGAAAGAACGTGGACTTTCACAAGAAGAACTTTCTGAAAAAATTGACATTTCTCCACGTCACATGTGTACAATTGAAAACGGAAACTCATTTCCTTCAATAGAAACATTTATTAAAATTTCAGAAATTCTTGATATTGATATCAATGAATTTTTTAATCTTAAGAATAAAAAAAATGATACACTAAGAAATGATATTTATAATTTAATCCAAACCTCAACTATACAAGAACTTCATCTTATCAAAAATATTATTTCTGACATTCACAAAAACAGAGAATTTTAATATAAACACCAGGACAATTTTGTAAGAATTTTATTGACACCTGTTTATGTTTAATAGTAAAATAAAAGTGTTGCAAAAACAACACAATAAATTATATTTACTCTATAAATCAGACAGGGAGAGACAATGAAAAAAAATATTATAATATTTTTGTCTATAATTATTGCAGCAATACTTTTAAGATTTGGATATGCCAAATTTTCAAGTTTTATGCAAAATAAATCAATGAAAAATAAACCCGCCCCGAGTGTAACCGTTCAAGAAATCAACACTCAAAGTGTAATAATGAGTTTTGAAGCTCCCGGACGAGTTGTTTCAAAATACAGAGTTGATGTTCTTGCACGTATTGCCGGTTATTTGGAAAAAAGCTATTTCAAAGAAGGTGATTATGTAAAACAGGGTCAGATTTTATTCTTAATAGAACCTACAGAATATACAAATGCAGCAAATGTTGCAGGAGCTAATGTAAAAAACCTTAAAGCCCAACTTGTTTATGCAGAAAAACAACTTGCACGTGCTGCAGAGCTTGTAAAAAAAGATTATATTGCCAAAGCTCAATATGATCAGATGTTATCAAACAGAGATGCTTTAAAAGCCCAGCTTGCTTCTGCGGAAGCTTCTTATAATGATGCAAACAGAAGTCTTAGTTATACAAAAGTAAAATCCCCTGTTGACGGAAAAGTCGGAATTATAAATGTAACAGTTGGGAACTATGTTTCTCCGACTTCCGGAGCTTTAACAACAATCAACAGTACAAATCCAATATATGTAACTTTCCCTCTGGATTCAAATGATTTTCAAATCCTTGCTAATGCTGACAAAGATAACAATAAAAACAGAAAAGTTGAACTCATTTTAAGCGGAGGAATAAAATATCCTACAAACGGGGTTCAAGATTTTCAAGACAACAAAGTTGATCAATCTACCGGTACTGTTACAATGAGAGCTACATTCCAAAATCCGAACAATGAACTTATTCATGGAGAATTTGTTACCGTAAAATTATATTCAAACAATCCTGTTGACGTTCCGGTAGCACCTGTAACAGCAGTACTTGAAAATCAGGCAGGTAAATATGTTTATAAGCTCGATGAAAACGATCTACCGCAATTAACTTATGTAAAAATAGGTGAACAAAACGGAGACAATTGGGTTATAAACGAAGGATTACAAAAAGGTGACAGAATTATAACAGAAGGATTACAAAAAGTTGTCCCCGGAAAACCTGTCAAAATTGTAACAGAAGAAGAAATGAAAAAAATAAAAACAGAAAAAGTAACAAAATAAAAAAAGGACAGAAGAAAATAAAGAGTCAGAAAAATTTCTGATATCTTAACTTTCGTTCTTCCAAGGCAAAGGGATATGATGCATAACGAAAATAAAGGAAATATATTTATAAAACGCCCCAAACTGGCAATTGTAATATCACTTGCAATTATGCTTGCCGGTATGCTTATGATAACAGCTCTTCCTCTGGAAGAATACCCTTCAATTACTCCACCACAGGTAATAGTTACCGCAACTTATGCAGGTGCAAGTTCTGATGTTATTCAAGATACAATTGCCGCGCCTGTTGAAGCACAATTAAACGGTGTTGAAGATATGATTTACATGTCATCAACTTCTCAGAATGGTCAATATCAGTTGACTTTGTACTTTGAAATCGGTTCAGACCCTGATATGGCTGTAGTAAATGTTCAAAACCAGCTCCAACTTGTTACGCCACGTTTGCCGGAAGAAGTCAGAAGATACGGATTATCTGTAAAAAAATCAACAGGCGGTCCCGGTTTAATGATGATTTCAGTTAATTCGCCGACACATACATACGATTCATTATATGTAGCCAATTATGCATCAATATATATTAAAGATGAGCTTGCACGTATCAAAGGTATTGGTAAAGTTGCAGTATTCGGATCATCAGATTATTCTATGAGAATATGGCTTGATGCGGGAAAAATGGCAAACCTTGGGGTTTCTGTTTCAGAAGTTAATGCAGCAATCCAAGCTCAAAACACTCAAGTTCCGGCCGGCGATTTAGGTGTTGAACCTATGAAAAACAAACAGCTTATTAAACTTACAATGAGAACAAAAGGACGTTTAAAAGATGTTGAAGAATTTGAAGATATAATTGTACGTTCAAAACCTGACGGATCTCAAATAAGATTAAAAGATATTGCAAGAGTAGAATTAGGTGCTGAAAGTTATTCTTATTTCTCAAGAATAGGCGGCAGAGATTCTGCTATTATATCAATAAGCCAGCTTCCTGAAGCTAACGCAATCGATTTATCAAATAAAATCAGAGCGAAAATGGCAGAATTAAGCAAAAGTTTTCCGCAAGGAATTGAATACAAAATTCAACGTGATGAAACTGAATTTGTAAGAGAATCTATTAAAGAAGTTATTAATGCAATCGGTCTTGCAATTATACTTGTAGGTATCGTAACTTATATGTTTCTCGGGAGTGCAAGAGCTGCATTAATTCCATTTTGTGCAATACCGGTTTCCTTAATCGGGGTATTTATATTTATGAATATTCTCGGTTTTTCCATAAACTTACTTATCTTATTCGGACTTGTACTTGCCGTAGGTTTGGTTGTTGATGACGCTATTGTTGTACTTGAAAACACTCAAAGGCACATTCAAGAAGGCAAAAAACCTGTTGATGCTACAGAAATTACAATGGAAGAAGTATTTGGTGCAGTTTTGGCAACTTCTCTTGTATTGATGGCAGTATTTGTTCCTGTATCATTTATGTCAGGTATTACAGGTCAAATGTTCAGACAATTTGCACTTTGTATTGCATCATCAATAGGTCTTTCAACTCTTGTTGCACTTACTCTTGCACCTGCACTTTGTGCAATGATTTTAAAATCAGGAGAAGAAAAGGCTGATTTTGAATTTATACAAAAATTTGATGACTGGTTCAACGGTATCAGAGATAAGTATCTGGAAGGAGTTAAAATATTTATTAACTCACCAAAACTTACAATAATTTTATATACAGTAGTTATAATATTTACCTCAGTAATGTTTTGGTTAATCCCTAAAGGCTTTTTACCAACAGAAGATAAAGGTGCGGTATTTTCTCAAATCCAACTTCCTGATGGCTCTTCAGCTTCACGAACCGAAATGGTTGCAAAAGAAGTTGAGTCAAGAATTCTTGAAATTCCAGGAGTTGATACTACAATTAACCTTGTCGGATATTCAGGCGAAAATACAGCACTTATTGTTGCACAGTTAAAAAATTGGTCTGAGAGAAAAAGTAAAGATCAATCCATGCAGAGTATATTGAGCAAAATTAAAAAAGAATTTGCCAATTACCCTTCTGCAACTGTGGCATCTTTTTCACCACCGTCAATTTCGGGGTTGGGTATGTTCGGCGGTTTTGAATACCAGCTTTTAGACAAAGGAGACAGAACCCCTCAGGAACTTTATGATGAAGCTCAAAAAATTATTGCAGAAGCAAATAAAAGTCCTGATTTCCAAATGGTTTATACATCATTTACCGCAAACTTACCACAACTTTTGATAAAAGTTGATGAGAGAAAAGCCCTTGCTCAAGGGATTGATATAAATGAAATATATAGTGCTCTGTCGGGATATTTCGGAAAATCTTACGTTAATGACTTTAATAAATACGGTCGTGTATATCGTGTTTATCTTCAAGCAGATTCGGAATTTAGAGAAAAACCTGCAGACATAGATAAAATATATGTAAAAAATAATTCAGGTAAAATGGTGCCATTGTCATCTGTCGTTAAAGTAAGCAATATTGTAGGGCCTTACAGTTTAACAAGATTTAACATGTATCCTTCAATATTAATTAACGGCCAAGCCAGAAACGGAGTAAGTTCAGGACAAGCAATGAATACTATGGAAAAACTTTCCAATGAAATTTTACCAAAAGATATGGGTTATTCATGGTCAGGAAGTTCTTTACAAGAAAAAGAATCAAGCGGACAAATAGGACCTATCCTTGCAATGTCACTTGTTTTCATATACCTCTTCCTTGTAGGTTTATATGAAAGCTGGATGCTGCCAATCGCTGTACTTTTGATATCTCCTGTTGCACTTGTAGGAGCATTGTTTTTCCAATATGTTTCAGGATATTCACTTGACCTTTATTCTCAAATCGGGCTTGTAATGTTAATCGGATTATCCACAAAACAAGCTATCTTAATCATAGAATTTGCTAAAGATGCACACCAATCAGGTATGGGAATAAACGAATCAGCTCTGCAAGCTGCAAAATTAAGATTCAGAGCTGTAATGATGACAAATATTGCATTTATTTTAGGGCTTTTACCATTGGTATTTGCAAAAGGTGCAGGTGCAGCAAGCAGAAATTCCGTAGGTATGACAGTATTTGGCGGGATGATGGCTGTTGCATTTATCGGAACATTCTTAGTTCCTGCGTTTTTTGTTATGGTTGAAAACTTTAAAGTATTTACCGCTAATAAAGCAAAAAAACTAAAAAAGGATAATTAAATGTTAAAAAAAATAATAATATTAAGTTTAATATTTAGTTTAACCGGTATTAATGTATTTTCAGCAGAGGATATAGGAAACGAAGTTAATGAAAAAGAATACCCTCCGGCAGATGCAGTATTGCCAAAACAAAACGGGAATGCCGATTTTATAATAGAAGGTTCTGTCGAAAAAAATATCGACATGACACTTGACAAATGTATAGAACTTGCTCTCGGGAATAATCCCCAAATTAATGCGGCATTTCACGATATACTTGCAGCTGATACAAGAATCAGGCAAGTTTGGTCTAACTATTTCCCGCAATTCAGTTGGCAAACCGGCTATACAAGAATTAGACAATTACAATTGTCAGATGTATTCGGAAGAAATTTAACATTTAACTATTATATACTGGGGCAAATAACCCTTCAACAAATGCTATACGATTTCGGGGTAACTCAAAATCAGGCAACAATAAGAAGATTAGATTATGAAGCCAACAAAACCACTCTCGCTGCAACCATAAATGATATTATCTTCCAAACTAAAGATTCTTATTACAATCTTTTATATGCTATGGAAAATAAACGAGTAGCAGAAGATACCGTTAAAAAATTTGAAATGTTTTATAATCAGGCAAAAGCTTTTTATGAAATAGGAATGAATCCGAAAGTTGACGTCACAATAGCAGAAGTAAACTTAAGTAATGCAAAATTGCAGCTTATCCAGGCAGACAATGCCGTAAACCTTGCAATAGCAAAATTAAATAATGTTATGGGAGTTCCTTTTATAGATAAATATAACGTTCAAGAAAGACTGAACTATCAACCGATTGATATCACTTTTAATGATGCCATTGAAATTGCAAGAGAAGCACGTCCGGAATTAAAACTTGCAGAATTAAAAGTAGAAAGCGCAAACCAAACAATTAAACTTACTAAAAAATCTTATTTTCCAACACTCTCCGTTGAAGGTCAATTTCAGATCGGCGGTAAAAACTGGGCATCAAATTACGGTTATAATTTCGGAGGTTATTTAAATTTCCCGACAGTAAACGGTATGTTAATAAAAAATGAAATCAAAGAAGCCAGATACCTGTATGATAAAGAACTTGCAAATGCAAAAAATACACAAAACCAGATTTATTTGGAAATTCAAAATGCATTCTTACTCCTTGAAGAAAAGAAAAATCAAATGCCTGTTGCAATGCTTGGTGTAAAACAAGCAAAAGAAAACTATGAGCTTTCATACGGAAGATACCGCGTCGGAGAAGCAAATCCGACAGAATTAAAGGATGCACAAATTAATTATCAGCAAGCTCAACTAAATTATTATGATGCATTATACCAATATAATTCAGCTAAAGCATCACTTGAAAAAGCAGTGGGCAAAAATTTAACCCAAAATACAGGTGATATAGTTGAATTAGGGAAATAAATTAATCAAAGTTTATTAAATCTTTAAGAGAAATTCCTAAAGTATCAGCTATTAAAAATAATTTCCTTAAACTGATATACTCCTTGCCGGTTTCAATACAGGCAAGATGTTCTCTTGAAAAATTTATCATTTCAGCAAAAGCATTTTGTGATAAATTTTGCATTTTTCTATATTTTTTAATGTTTTGTCCTAGTTGTTCTAGTCTTGACATAAATTCATTTTGCATCAATAATATTTATAAATATGTAAGATGTTATCTTACAATTATAAAAATTTTTATTAGTCAGATAAGTAAGAATAAACAGAAAGGCAGGCAAATGAAAAAAGGCTTTACTTTAGCAGAAGTTTTAATTACTCTGGGAATAATAGGTGTAGTCGCAGCTTTAACTTTGCCATCTCTCATTCAAAATTACAGAGAACAAGCAATCGTTGCACGAGTCAAAAAGTTTTACAGCGTATTTTCACAAGCTTACGCTATGGCTGTTTTGGAAAATGGTACTATTGATAACTGGGGGTTAAAAGATTCTGTAACTGAAGAAGATGAAGATGGAGAAAAAATTCATACAGAAGAAACACTTCAGCAATATGACAAATTTTTTAATATTATTGGGAAATATTTGCAAAAAGCAGGTTATGAACCCATTCATAATACGGCAGGAAAAGATGGTTATCAAAATAAAGGTTATATTATGCCTGATGGAACAGCAATTGTCGGGATGTGGCTTTTACCATCAAAATGTACAGAAGATAACCCTAATGCAAATTGTGGAAATCTATATGTACATGTAGATAACAAACCTACACATGACAAAAAAGGAAGCTGGAATCCAAATGTTTTCTGCTTTGGCTTTAATCCAAACAGAATTTATCCTCTCGGAACAAATGATTCTCAATTTAAAAACTATTGTTAAAACGGCAAAGGCTATCACTATTGTACCGGCTGGGTAATAATGAATGGCAACATGGACTACTTGCACTGCGATGATTTGTCTATAAACGGGAAAACAAAATGCAAATAAATTTATTTAACATTTCGTTACAAAATGCAGTTTAAAAAAGCAATTTTTTTATCATTATATACTTTATATATATGTAAGAGATATATAAAGAGAGAGAAAAGAAAATGCTTCCAACTACAAATGAATTAAATAATAATACCGGCGGCAACGGTCAATTCGGATCATTAACAAGACGCAGAACAAAAAAAAGAAATTCACAAGAATTTAATATAGAAGATTACAATTATCTTGAAAAAAAAGACAGAAGAATGCGTTTTAATAACTCAAGAGATCCAATATATTATGTATTTGATGTCATTGAAAACAGACCGATAAAAACTTTAGCAAAAGAATTTGTAAAAGATTCATTTTTTGAAATAGCAAACTTTGTATCAAAAGTCGTTAGATAAATCAATAGGAAATTAGGAAAAGGAATATTAAAAAGATGACAATATAAGTCATCTTTTTTTATTACTAAAAATTTTCTGTATTAACAATTGTAAAATATATACTTAATATATGTTATAGATATCTTTATATGTGGCATAGTGAAAATATAAACCATTTTCTTTTTCTTTATTTTCTCCTACACACACACTAACCTTTTACCAAATATGAGATTGGCCGTTTATAACGGCTTTTTTATTGAAAATTAAAATCAAACAATTGTATACCCGCATAATTAAGTCATAGTCGCGGATTACAGGCTGGCACAAATACTCCGTTTATCTTTTGTGCTGGCCTGATGTTTTTAATACATTCCCATTAAGTCACGAACTTGTGCGAGAACTTTTTGAGCTTGTATACGGGCTTTCTGTGAGCCTTGCATAATAATATCTTCAACTTCTTTTGGATGCGCTTCATAATAACGTCTTTTTTCTCTTATAGGAGCAAATTTTTCATTCACTAAAGCTCCTAATTGACGTTTACAATCAGCGCAGCCGCGCATACCTTTTTCGCATTCACATCTTACAGTTTCAATCTGTTCTTGATTAGCAAAAATTTGCCAGTATTTAAATGCGACTTCGCATTCATCAGGATGTCCGGGATCATCTTTTCTCATTCTGCTTCTATCAGTTATTGCAGTCATTATTTTTTTAGCTGTAACTTCTTCTGTATCTGAAATTTTAATATCATTATGGAAAGATTTTCCCATTTTATTTCCGTCAAGTCCGCATATTAATGAACAATTATTAAGAAGCGGTTTAGGTTCATTAAAAAATTCCGTTTTATACAAATTATTAAAACGACGCGCAATATCACGAGTAATTTCAATATGAGCAACCTGATCTATACCGACAGGTACAGCTGTCGCATTAAACATCATTATATCCGCACTCATCAAAACAGGATACCCCATTAATCCGTAATTTATTTGAGAAGAGGTACCTTCTTTATTTTTAAGAATTTTTGCCATATCTTTAAGACAAGGATCACGTTCAACCCAATTTTGCGGTGTAATCATACCAAGATATATATTCAATTCAGCGATTTCCGGAACTAATGATTGAACATAAACAGTAGATATATTCGGGTCAATTCCGCAAGAAAGCCAATCTATGACAACATCTTTAATATCATCTTTTAAAGTTTCTGTCTTATCATATTTAGTTGTAAGAGCGTGCCAATCAGCTACAAAAAAATAACTGTCATACTCATGTTGTAATTTAACCCAATTTTGAATAACCCCAAGATAATGTCCTAAATGTAATTTCCCTGTCGGTCTCATTCCTGAAACAATTCTTTCTTTCATAGCTGTCCCTTTCTTTTCCAAAAATATTATAACAAAAATAAAAAAACTCATATACTAAAAAATTGCAATATAAGTTTTTTTCAAGTAAAATGTTTTTATAAACTGAGGGGTATGAAATGAGGATTGAAGCTAAAAACCTTATAAAAATATACGGAGACAGAAGCGTTGTAAATGACGTTACTTTTGATATAAACAAAGGTGAAGTTGTCTGTCTTTTAGGTCCAAACGGAGCAGGAAAAACTACCACATTTTATATGGTAGTTGGACTTGTAAAACCAAATAAAGGACACATATTCCTTGATGGAGAAGATATTTCCGCTTGGCCGATGAATGAACGTGCAAAAGCAGGTATAGGATATCTCCCGCAGGAAGCATCAATTTTCCGAAAATTATCTGTTGAAGATAATATAAAACTTGTTTTGGAAATGAATGACAAACTTACAGTTAATGAGAAAAAAAAGAAGTTAGAAGAACTCTTAACTGAATTTGGCATATTAAAATTACGTTCTTATGCTGCAGTTTCACTTTCCGGCGGAGAAAGAAGAAGAGTAGAAATTGCGCGTGCATTAGCAGCCAGTCCTGATTTTATGTTATTAGACGAACCATTTGCAGGTATTGACCCTATTGCAATCGGCGATATTAAAGATAATATTAGAAAAATTTCTAAAGAAAAAGGCTTGGGAGTATTAATTACAGACCACAACCCTAAAGCAACTCTTTCTATTACAGACAGAGCTTATGTAATTTTTGACGGAAAAATTAAGATTCAAGGGAAAAGTGTTGATGTTGCAAATGACCCTGTGGCAAAAGAATTTTATTTAGGAAAGGATTTTGCTCTGTAATGAAACTTTTTCCAAAAATTACTATTTATGACAGATATATTTTTTCGCAGGTTTTAATGGCAACTTTTGTTGCGATACTACTGTTTACTGTTGTTTGGATTGCTCCTGAAATGCTTTTAAATACCATTAAAAAAACATTAGCCGGAGAATTCGGGGTTAAAACAGCAATACTTGTTATATTTTATGAGCTGCCTAAAATTCTTGGGAAAGCATTTCCTGTCGGATTGCTTCTTGGTACTCTTTTTACGTTCGATAAACTGAGCAAAGATTCTGAACTTACAATTTTTAGAGCCGTAGGACTCTCATTCCACAGAATTATAGCTCCTGTTCTGGCATTAAGTCTTATTGTTACTTGGATGTGTTTTGTAACATGTGATAAGCTTATTCCATATTCTGTTAATAAAGCTGTTGCTTTAAAAGGCGGGTATATTTCAACACAATATATTTACACTCAAAAAGATAAAAATAATGTACCCACAATAGCAGTTGTTGTTTCAAAATTTTCTAAAGATACTATGTATAATGTTATAGTTTTAGATTTTTCTCCTAAAGAATATTCAGATGTTCACCAACTCCAAAATATTTACTACGCAAAAACAGGAAAAAATTTCCCTGACAAGTGGGAATTATACAATATAACAAGATATAATATTTCAAATGACGGCATATTTTTAGAAATAGAAAAATTACCCAAAATGGATATTCTACAAGGAGAATCAGCTAAAAATGCTTTCACGCTTATGACATATTCCGTAAAAAAAGAACGTGAAATTAACAATCACGATTTACACAACTATATAAAACTTTTAAAACAAGAAGGACTTGATGAAGAATACAGATACATGCTGAATAAATATCTGCAAAGATTTTTCCACCCATTTGTATGTGTGCTTCTTGCAATAATGGGAGCATTGCTTGGTTTTAGCAAACCGAGAGAACAAAGATTGGTCGGATTTACAATTGCAATAGGCTGTATATTCTTATACTATATAACTCTGCCATTTTTCGATCTTTTGGCAGAAAAAGGGGTTTTACCTCCTTTAATAACCGCAATATTCCCTCCGGTTGCATTTCTTTGTGCTATAATAGGTTTTTACAAATCAAAGGATTTATAAATTATGAAAAAAATAATATTTTTAATTACAACATTACTTATCACAGTGAATATTGTAAATGCGGGAGTTCCGCCGATTGATGTTACATACAATGACGGAATATATCATATTGTATTAAAAGGTGATAAAATAAAACGTCACGTAAAATTTATAAGTTCAGAAAGCCTAATTACTGCCAAAGAAGCTCATAATCGTGCAAAAGCAAAATTAACGGTTAATGCAGGGTATTTCGATCCGGAAAATCAAAAATCAATATCATATATCGTAAGCGACAGAAATACCGTAGATGACCCTTTGGTTAACGAAAATCTTTTAAGAAACCCATATTTAATGAAAAATTTGGATAAAATTATCAATAGAACAGAATTTAGGGTAGTTGAATGTGACAACAGAAAATTTCATTATGAAATTGTTCCTCATAAGAGCTCAGTAGATTTCGGCTGCAACATTATAACCTCAGCTCAAGGCGGACCGCTTATATACCCGCAATTAAGGTTGGAAGAAGAGGGATTTATAACTAAAAAAGACGGTGAAGTTATAAGAGAAAGCTGCTCAGTTCTTCATAAAACAGCAAGAACAATAATAGGCTTAAAGGGTGATGATGCACACATCTTAATAATAACAGACAAACACCCTATGGACATGTATGAAGTACATGATTATGTAAAAAGTCTTGGCTGGGATAGGGCTATGGCTTTTGATGGAGGGAGTTCAACATCTATGAATTACCTTAACAAATACAGCGTAACTTCAGTTGGTGACGGTGCAGGACGAAGTGTAAAATCGTTCCTTATTATAAATTAAAAACTGTAATTTCATTTTTAATAATTCATTTCCCAGTTATCATTTATAATTTTGCCGATACAACCTGTTCCATATCTTGCAGTTCTGCAATTAGCATTATAGTAAGCTTCTCTGATTTCTTTTAAACTTTTATTTCCTTCACAGATTCCTTGATTTTTACATTCAGGCGTTGCACCTTCAACATCTATAGAACCGTCATCATAAAATTCTGCAAGAAATATATCTCTACCGCCTTTATTTGGACCTTTTATACCATTAACATCAATAACCATATGCCCGTGATAAGAGGTAACTCCGTTAACAGTTTTTGTATAATATGCAGGGTAATCCAATATAATGCTCACACCACTTGCCAAAGTAACACTAGAAGCAGCTCCCCAAGAATCATTAGCATTATGAGAATTGCCTTTTAAATCAGTATATTTTGAAGAAAAACAGGGCTCTTTTACAGTAGAACCACAATCTGATACTACTTTAAAATTATCATATAAAAAGTTTTTTATTTCAGCTTGAGAAGTTAATCCGGCTTCTCTTAAATTTATGGCATTCTTATTATTTTTATATTTTAAAGCAGCTTGCTGAAGTTCATTATAAACTTTACTTAACTGTGTTACATAAGCTCTTTTTTGATAATTCCCGACTAAAGTAGGCATCGTCATAGCAGCCACAACACCCAAAATACCTAATGTAACCAGAACCTCTGCAAGAGTAAAAGCATATTTTTCTTGACAATTAAACCTTAACATTCAAACCTCCATAATTTTTTTAAAATCATAACATATTTAGAAAAAAATCATCTCATAAATTGGGATGATTTTTAAAATTTGTAAAATTATTTTATTCAATAATTATAAAATTAACTGTATTCATTATTTTACAAAAAATGTAGCACTTACATTTGCATAAATTTTTACTATTCCTTTTTCAATTGAAGTAGAAGCTTCTTTAGCCTGTGACATTTCAGCACTGTCAAAATTAGCTGCTAACATACGATATTGCGGTGTAACTGAATTATTTGCGCTGCAACTTACATTCATTGAGCGAACACCGGTAATAGTTGTTGATGCAGATTTTGC
This sequence comes from Candidatus Gastranaerophilales bacterium, assembly GCA_944323135.1. Taxonomy (GTDB): domain Bacteria; phylum Cyanobacteriota; class Vampirovibrionia; order Gastranaerophilales; family Gastranaerophilaceae; genus Stercorousia. The sequence continues at coordinate 34,878 of CALURI010000013.1, read as the reverse complement.
AAGCAAATTAGCACGTGTTTGAGCTTTTTTTGTAGCTGTTACAAGTAATTCATTACATTCATCATCATAATTTGATACTGATAAGGCTAAATTATTAACATTTGTTGCTCCTAAAGATATAGCTTTATCAATCATTGCTCCTACATTTTCTATAGATTTTGTATGAATAATTACAGTATTTGATACTTCATACTTATCAAAATTTCTTTTACTTCCTGAATATGAATATATAGGAGATGCGCTAAAATCCATTGTTTTAACATAATCTCCCTGCAAAGGATTAATCATAGTTTTTAATGAAGATAAAACCTTTTGTGATATTTCTTTATTTTCAGTAGTAGCTTTTTGCAAAGATTTTGAGTCATAAGTTCTTACTGCAATGGAAATATCTGCAATATCGGGAGTTAATTCCGTATTTGCAGAAGTATTCACGGAAATATAACCTCTTTCAATGGCATCAGATACAGCTTGCGTTGACAAAGACGCACAACCTAAAAGCAAGCTTAGTACCGTAATTGATAACAAAACCTTCTTCATACATTCTCCTTTTCTTTTTCTGTTTTTTCTTCAGAGTTATCTATCTTTTTATCTGCAGATTTTATTTCACCTGATTTTAGTATCATTGAATTTATAGCATGAGTCTGAGATTGAATTTTCATACGTTCCAAAAGAGATTTCATCTCACTATCACTCAATCTGTCAGGGGTTTTGAGAGCAACCAGGAATTTTTTTCTGTCATTTATAATAAATATTGAAATAGCTACAATTGCCCACAAAAGCAACCCCTGATAAACATTAATCAAAGGGAGCGCAATATAAGATGCCGCCAAATTCCACGCTTTCATAGCAATAATTCCGGGGAACAAAATAAATCCTGCTCCGAGACAAGATACAATAAATATTGCTAAAAAAAGCCCGCGTATTCCTGATATTTGTATAATTCTAGTTTTTCTCTTCATAAATCCTACTTTCCATAACCTATCATGTTAAGAAAATCATTTTCTGTCAATATTATAACACCTAATTTTTGAGCTTTGTCTAATTTTGATCCTGCATTCTCTCCCGCAATAACAAATGAAGTATTCTTAGAAACAGATGAAGAGGTCTTTCCGCCCATCTGCTTAATTTTTTCAGAAGCTTCATCCCTTGTCATATTTTGTAATGTTCCTGTTAATACAAAAGTTTTTCCTTTTAATTCATCAGAAACATTCTGAACAGGAGGTAAAGGTTCAACCCCAAGCACTTTAAGCTCATTTATCATTGCGACATTCTCAGGATTTCTAAAGAAATCATAAATATCCTTTGCAATAATTTCTCCAACACCTTCAACTTTTGACAAATCGTCAACAGAAGCATTCATAAGATTTTCAAGAGTTTCAAACTCATTAGCCAGCACTCCTGCTGTTTCTTTACCTACATTTTTAATAGTAAATGCTGTCAAAAGTCGAGATAACGGTTTATTTTTACTTTCCTGAATTGCATTATACATATTAAACGCAGACTTTTCCTTAACCAAATCCAATTGCATAAAATCTTGCATTGTAAGTTTGTATAAATCAACAGGACTTTTTGCAAAACCTTTTTTATAAAGCTGCTCAATAATTGAAGGTCCGACTTTATCAATATCCATAGCATCTTTTGAAACCCAATATTCAATTTTTGCACAACGTTTTGCAGGACAATCAGGATTATCGCAATATAAATTAACTTCTCCTTCATGAATATGCAATTCACTGTGGCAAGAAGGACATTTTTCAGGAGGCGAATACTGAGGAAGATTAAAATGTTCATCATCCTCAATAACTTTTACAACTTTCGGAATAATTTCAGCAGCCTTCTTTATGTAAACTCTATCACCTATTCTGACATCTAACCTTCCGACCTCATCAAAATTATGTAAACTTGCTCGTGAAACAGTACTACCCCCTAATTGAACAGGTTCAAGAATTGCAATCGGAGTTATAGCACCGGTCTTTCCTACACTTTCTTCCACAGATAAAAGTTTTGTTGTAACTTCTTCAGGAGGAAATTTAAAAGCCGTAGCCCATTTCGGAGCACGAGAAGTAAAACCAATTTCCTGCTGCACAAGAAGATTATTTACCTTTATAACAACCCCATCTGTTGCATAATCAAGTGAAAACCGTTTTTCATCCCATTCTTTACAATATTCAACTGCATCATCAGCATTTTTACAAAGTCTTATATTAGGATTAACCTTAAATCCCAATTTTTTCAAATACATAATACTTTCATAATGAGTCTTAGGCGGATTTTCAATATCACCTGTAAAAATAGCAGTATAGCAAAACATTGACAAATCCCTTTTAGCAGTAACTGCAGAATCTAACTGCCTGATTGAACCTGCTGCAGCATTACGCGGATTTGCAAAAAGTTTTTCTCCGTTTTTAAGATTTTCTTCATTCAACTTTTCAAAAGACTCTTTTGGCATATAAACTTCACCGCGAACTTCAACATTTACCGGTTCAAAAAGCTTTAAAGGAATTGCTTTTACCGTTTTCAAGTTATTCGTAATATCTTCTCCGGTAATTCCGTCTCCGCGTGTAACTCCTCGGACAAAAACTCCATTTTCATATGTTAAGGCCATTGCAAGACCGTCAATTTTAAGCTCACATACAAGTTCTTGTTCTCCGTATTCCTTAACTATTTTTTTATACCATTCTTTTAAATCTTCATAATCATAAGTATTGTCCAAACTGTAAAGACGATATTTATGTTTGTACGGAAAGAATTTTTCACTTACGGAACCAACTCTTTGAGTAGGGCTGTCAGGAGAAATAAACAATGGATTTTCTTTTTCCAGTTTTTTAAGTTCCGCAAACATTTTGTCATATTCAAAATCGCTTATAGACGGATTATCCTCAACATAATACTTATAATTTGCTTTATTTATCTCATCTTTTAAAAAATTTATCCTGTCTAATACCATATCAACCTCTTACACGGGTAATTTTTTAACAAAATTATAATGAAAAGCTACATAATCATTAATAATTCTCTAATAACTTTTGTTGCCACTGCTGTTGACACACCTGATGAATCGTAATCAGGAGCAAGTTCAACAACATCAGCACCTATTATATCAAAATTTTTCAAATACTTAAACCACCCGATAAGTTCATTAAATTGCATACCGCCGCTTTCAGGAGTCCCTGTACCAGGCATAACGGAAGGATCAAGAACATCTAAATCAACAGTTACAAAAATCTTTTTATTTTTAAATACATCAAGCCCTGAATATTCAGAAATAAGAGTATTATGCTCTTTCATAAATTCCCATTCTTCTTTCATGCCTGAACGAATACCGATTTGCTTAATATTTTCAGCCCCTACAATCTTGGAAACGTGACGGATAACTGCAGAATGAGACATTTCTTCGCCCAAATATTCTTCTCTCAAATCCGTATGCGCATCAAAATGAACTACGGCAAAATCTTTATAAAATCGCGAAACAGCTTTTATTTCAGGCAAAGTTACAAGATGTTCTCCACCTATACCAAAAACTCTTTTACCATATTTATATATTTCTTCAACATTCTTTTCTATTAAATCAAGAGATTTGTAAGTGTTACCAAGAGGGAATTCCAAATCACCCGCATCATGAAAATTCACATCTTCCAAATGTTTGTCAAATATCGGAGAATAATCTTCCAATCCCCAGCTCGCAAGCCTTATTTGTTCAGGAGCAAATCTTGAGCCTGATCTGTATGATACAGTGCCGTCAAAAGGCAGTCCGAGCATTATAATATCAGACGAATTAAAATCAGGATTTTGTCCTATCCAATTTCTATCTAAAAAAGGTCCTGTAAGCATTTTTACCTCCATAAATAAGTAAGAATATTTTACCATAAAAAAACTTGCATTTTTTAATCAAATCATTAAAATAAAAAATATGAAAAAGTTTCTATTAATATTAAGCATAATGTTATTTGGCTTATGCGTATATGCAGAATCGGAACATGAACAAATATACAGAGATCTTGACGTTCCTGATTTTTCATATATACATAACATTGACCCAGGCGAGATGTATGACGTACAAAATACATCGTGGTCTCCTTATCCGCTGTTCAGATTAACATCGCCTTTATATTTTAAAAGCATTACAATAGAACCTGGATATTACCTTCTAACTCCAAGAGAACATGAAGGGAATTGGTACATTTTATTTAAAGAAGCAGGTGAAATTAAATATATAATTCCTGCTTATAATAAAGAAATTGTGCCTATGGGATTTTATGAAGCAAACCTTCCGAAAGCAAAACTGACTCCATCTCAAAAATTTCAGGTTAAATTATACGATTTTGTCGGTAAGTATGTAAGAAGTTCTCAACGTAAACCAGCCCCAAATACTTATCTTGAAACAACTGATTTAGAAAATAATTTTATTTCAATCGTTCTTTATTGGGGAAATTACAGATATTATATGATTCTGAGAACAATTAAACTTTAGCAAATAAAAAGTCATTTAAAATTGTTATTTTAAATGACTTTTTATTTGTAATAATAATCCGTTAGAGATTAATCTTCATCATTATTATCTGCATCTTCGTCCTTTTTAATTTTATTTAAAACCATTGCAGCCATTTCTTTTGCAATAATTTTTTGTGTATCTGCAGGACAACTCTGTAACATATTCATTGCAGTTCTAAGTGTAGAATCTATATCGTACCAGCGGCCTTTTCTGTTATCATCAAGTCCTGAACCGACTGCATTAATAATATCTTCTACAGCTTCAAATTTTTCATCTTCAATATTGTGTTCAATAATAATTTTGATAAGATTTAATGCTATTCTAATTTGAGTTTCATCATCAGATTCTTCAAGGGTATTTACAGCCTGAGATAAAACAGGATCTTTATCATACCAACGTCTGTGCTGATTTGTGTATTCTTCTTTCATAATGCCTCCCATTAAATAATGCAATCAATAAAATTATTATGTTAAATTTTTCAATTTATGTCAAGTACTTCAACCCTGCTTAAATGTTACTCCCTTTGTTCCTTTTGGATATTCCCAGCCAAGAGAACAGCTTTCACAAGCTATTCTGCAGGCACCGCATTCAAGACAATTTTCATAATTGACAATAAGTTTTTGTTTGTTGTCATCCCATTCATAAACACCTGCCGGACAAATAACTGTACATATTTTTGACTTGCATACCCTGCAGCACTCCTGAACAGGCTGAAGATGAGAAATACTGTCGGGAGAATATTTTACGGTATATAACTTATCTTCTAAATCACTCATTTTAAAATACTCCATAATAATTTAATGACTGCCCAAAAATCTTTAAATAAACAACTTATTTTCCTGTCCGTAAAAATACTTTTTATAAATTTATGGTATTTTTCACGTTTTGGAACGCTGTCAACAGATGTAAACATTTCAAAGAAAGAATTTATTTTCTTTGGATAGTACCCTAAAAATTCTTCTGCTCTTTCCCCAACCCCGCTCATCAAATCCTTATAAGTACGCAAATCCTTGATAATAAATGAATCTTCAAGTTCTTCTTGATAATGAGCAAGAGCATTTTCGGAAAAATCCTGTTTACCCAATGCAATAACTGCAGTTTCACCTGCAAGCTTTCCGGAAATCATTGCAAGATTTGTTCCTTCCCAATGCATGTTATTAACAAACATAGCAGCATCTCCGCAAACCATAACGCCTGCTCCAAAAAGCAGAGGAACCTTTTTATACCCGCCTTCAGGTATTAAATGTGCTGAGTATTCCAATAATTCTCCGTCTTTTATCAAAGGTGCAATCTGAGGATGTTTTTTTAATTTATCCAAAAGCTCATACGGTTTCAAACCCTTTTCCATTAATTCACTTAACGTAACACCAAGCCCGATGCTTACGGAATTTTTATTTGTATAAAGAAATCCTAATCCGAGCATCCCGAGCATTGGCCCGCCAAAAATCTCATAAATACAGCCCTCGTCATCATTTACATTAAACCTGTCATTTATTTTTTCAGCAGGTAACTTAATAACCTCTTTAACACTCAATGCAACATCTTCAGGCTTTAATGCACCTCTAAGCCCAATTTGTTTAGCAAGCAAAGAATTAACTCCATCTGCCAAAACAACAATGTCAGCGTAATAATCTTCCAATTCCGTTCTCACGCCTTTAACAAAACCATCTTTGACAATCAATTCTCTCACAACAGTTTCTTCTGCAAGAATTACACCTTCTTTTTGAGCTTCTTCCGCCATCCAGCGGTCAAATTTTGCTCTTATAACAGTATAACTTTCAGGAATTTCTGATTTTTTCTTATAAGAAACAACCGTTGCATCATCTTCACCTAAAAGTGCATATTTATGTTCTATATTTTTTCTCTCAAGGGGAGCTGTTTTTTCAAAATCAGGGAAAATTTCACGAGTCGGCTGAGCATAAATTGCACCGCCAAAAACATTTTTGCTGCCCGAAAATTTGCCTCTTTCTATTAACACAACCTGTTTTCCAGCCCTTGCAATTGTAATTGCGCAAGAAATTCCTGCAGGCCCGCCGCCGACAACTATAACCTCTGTTTTATTTTCCTGATTTTCCATAAAAGCCCCAAATAAAATTCTACATCAAAACTATACACCAAATTTTATTCATTGTAAAATAGTTAATATGATAATCACAGCAGGTAAATTTAAAGGGCAAAAGGTTTCAGTACCTGATGAAAATATAACAAGACCAACCCTTTCAAAGGTCAGAATGAGTATTTTTAATACTTTGCAAGCAATAATTGACTTTGAAGGAAGTTCTTTTTTAGATATGTATGCAGGTTCAGGAATTATGGGGCTTGAAGCTATTTCAAGGGGATTTATAAATGTCTGCGCTATCGAAAAAAATCCCAAAGCTTTTCAAATTATAAAATCAAATTTCAAACACTTTTCGCCCGCCCCAAAATTAATAATAGGAGACAGCCTGAAAATCACCAAGACATTACAGGATAAATATGATGTAATATATATTGATCCGCCATATTTTTCAGGAATTTATGAACAAAGTCTTGATGCAATAAAAAATATATCCTCAAAAATCGTAATCCTTGAACACGTTACAGATGTCAATTTTTCTGATTTTGAATTAATCAAACAAAAAAAATACGGTGATAAATTTATTACATTTTTACAAAAATAATTATTTACATCTTGTTTTTCCATCCCAACTTAAGTCTTTGCAATGTAAATAATCCATATTTTCATTAAAAATAACCCAAGCAGTACATCCTCTTGAAGTATAATAAGCACTAACAGGATTTATACAATTTTCAAACGTATTATTATAAGATAATTCATCTTTAATACCGTATGGAACTATTGATGAACCGCGTATAGCAAACCAAAATGCATCTTTACCTGTTGTATTCGGACCTTTTTTACCGTTTATATCGACTATAATAGAACCATATGTCGATCCGGTACTTCCCCAAATACCGACAGCAGTCCCATCAGATAATACAAATGTTGAAAAATTATTTGCATCCCCTGAAAACGCTTCATTAGCACTTCCAAGAGTTTTATAAGCATTTTGTCCAAAACATCCGCCATTACTTTCACAGTCTTTTACTGATATTAAATTTTCTTTAAGACGCGATGCTAACATATTTGAACCGGATTTATCAATATCACCCGATGTTATTCCCCAATCTGATAAAGGACCGTATTCATTAATACTCAATATTAAAGCATTATTTAGCGTTGAATATACTTTTTTCAGTTTAGCTACCGTAGCCTTTTCTCTATGCTCTTGAATTAAAGAAGGCATCGTCATAGCAGCTACAACCCCAATTACCCCGAGAGTAATTAAAACCTCTGCAAGAGTAAAAGCTCCTCTTTTCATAAAAAATCCTCTTTTTATGTAATGATACATATCACTATAATAACAGATTTTTTTACTTTTTGCAATCCTAAATTTTAAAGAAAGAAGCCTTAAAACACCCCCCCCCCGACATTCTTAACTCTGATAAATTTCTGCATAAAAAACTCCTTCTCATTATTTTTAACATCTTTATTATAACATATTTCTTAAAATTTTTCAATAAAAAACAGAGCCTGAAAACAGACTCTGTTTCTTAAATTTTGAATATTCAAAAACTATTTAACAAGTTCTTTGAATTTTTTACCAGCTGAAAAAGCAGGAACTGTTTTAGCAGCAATTTTCAAAGGAGCACCAGTTTGTGGGTTTCTACCAGTTCTAGCAGCTCTTTTGCGTGGTTCGAATGTTCCGAAGCCAACTAAAGTAACTTTTTTACCTTTTGATACAGTTTTTTCAATAGTTTCTAAAGTAGCTGCAATGATGTCAGCAGTAGCTTTTTGAGAAACTTTTGCTTTTTTTGATACTTCTTTTACTAATTCTTCTTTGTTCATTATGAACCTCCTTTTACCTTGTGCATACAGCAATGAAACCATTCTCTCTCCGCATGCTCTTTTATCGACAAGATTTATTATAGCATTTTATTTCAATTTGGCAAGTGTTTTTCAAAAAAAAATAATATATCCTGTTTTATATTGTGCATTTTAAGAATTTATTAAAAAGAAAAAGCAATTAAACTAGGTATTTTCAGCTAGTTATAAGACTTGGAATCAACTCTTGCAAATTTTACATCTTTGTAGAAATATTGCAAAATTTGATAAGCATTATATCCTTGTTTTGCTAAATTATTTGCACCATGCTGTGACATTCCGACGCCATGCCCGTTTTTTTTAACATTATCATCAAACGAAGGAACCGAACGAAGATACGGCAAATCCGCTCCCCAACCACCTGCAGTTGTTTGACCTCCTGCAGATGCAGAATAATATGCATTAATAACTTTCATATTATAAGTTAAAACAATACCTTTTGTAAGATCTACAGCGTAATTTGTATCGGCAGTTTCTTTTGAAGCTCCGCCATAAGCTTGATCTTCAGGGGTGTCTTTCAAATCATAACCGTATCTTGCACGTTTGCCAAGATTTGCTAATGCATAACTTCTAGCCGCAATTGCTTGTGCTTTATGAGCTTCCAATTCCCAGCTGGAAGGCATTTCTGACGGCACAACCCCTTTTATATAATCTTCAAGAGGAACATTATTAATAACGGTTAATTTCCCGTTTTTATTTTGTATCATTATAATTCCTCTGTACCATTTGCTTTTTGCACTGACAAATCCGGGAGATGAAGTTTTTATAACAATATTATCCGAATTAATTTTATAATATGTTCCGTTATATCTGATTGCCATAAGATTATGATAAGGCTTAATTTCATAACCTTTCATAGCCTCAAGTTCACAAACACTATGATTTGTATTGGCATCAATAATAACACCCTTAACTGATGTCCCTATTCCTGCGGATTGAACATCTGTTTGAAGCCCAATTTTTATGGCAAAACAAGGATTAGAAAAAAATTGTGTTAAAAATAATATTGAAAATGTTATTAAAATCTTCTTCACATAGCTGATTATAACACATAAGTTTAAAAAATGGATTAGGTCATGCGATTGATTTTTTTTTAATCAGGCCTTTTTATCAACTTTTTTTTCTTCTGCTTTAATCCCTAAATTTGCTTTAACTCTTTTGGCAAGATTTTCTCCCAAATTTTGACCTACAGCATAAGAGCCTACCGATGCTCCGACAAAAACAATTCCTTTTATTACAGTTCCTGCTTTACCATTAAGATTATGTTTTTCCAAATATTCAAATACAGGTTTTATATATTTTGTTTTAGAAGCTTTTTCTAGTAAATTCTTACAAGCTTTGGAATTTACAGCTTTATCATAACTATTTTTAACTAATCCTTCACCCATAAACATAGCAGACAATGCACCTATTTCTGTTATGCCCGTTCCTACCTTATCATCAGACATAGCAGTTTTTACTACACTTGATACACATATTAAAGGATTAACATTATCTGCAGCAAATTTTATTGCTTTGCCTGCATATTTAAAAGCTTTATGCTCTTTTGCAAGATTTGAACACCCTGAAACTATACTTCTTGCAGTTCCCGAAAATACACTATTCCCTTTTGCCGCATCTTCTACCAAACCTGCAGCTTGTCCAAGTGCAACAGTACTTCTGCCGACTTCACCATTTTGAGTTTTATCGACATTCCTTACTGCAAAATAACTTGATGCAATTGGACTAAACACAATTTTTTACCTATATAAACTACACTACATTTATATAAAAAATTTATTTTTGTATAAATTGCCAAAAATTTTTAAAAATTTACAATTGTAACAAAAATATGAACCAAATTTATTAAATAAATCGTTATATTGATAATAGTGAAAAAACTGTTATAATAAATATTATGAAAAAATTGTTATTAAGCTTAGCATTAATATTAATCCCAATATCTGTTCAAGCAGCAGATCTTCCAAACGTTCAGCTCAAACTCAGAGATTATCATGGGATTATAATTCCTGAGGGAACGTTTATTCCCGTAATGAACACTCAGGAAATATCAACCCAAAGTTGTGATGAAGGATATAAAGTAAAATTTATTTGTACAAATGATTTATTTATCAATGAAACAAATATAATCCCAAAAGATACCGTTTTTTACGGTTATATTGAGAAAATCAACGCCCCGATAATAGGTACTAATGCGGCAATGAAAATCAGAATTACCAAAATGGTTTATACAGACGGATATGAAGTTCCCTTAAGAGGATACCTGTATAATTCAAACGATAATTTATTCGGCGGAGGGATTTCCGAACCGGCAAAATATATAAGAATGGCACAAAGACAACAAAAAGTAAAAAAAACAACCCTACAAATTCGTGCCTCTTATGAAAGAAAAATGGGAACACATACAACAATAGCCCCCGGCTCAAATGAATTAATAATTTTAACATCACCTCTATGGGTTACTCACACCTTAACAAATTGACTTAAAATGAATTGTGAAATAAAATGTTATAATAAATAAGACGAAAGGGATTTTATGAACAAAAAATACGGATTAATCTTAACCGCAATAATTTTATCTGCAGGAATTGCAAATGCTGCTCCAAATTACAGCGTGCAACAACAAACACCTGCGCCATTATTTCAGCAAAATTACTATCCGACACAAACATTAAGCGGAAATCAAACCCTTAAAGGCAGTGTTGTAACAGTACCGGCAGGACAAAAAGTTCCAGTTGTTGTAACAACACCGATAAATTCCGCCAATATGACTACAGGTCAAAGCGTAACAGTAGCATTAGGTTCTGATTTTTATTATAACGGAAATCTTATAGCACCTGCAGGTAGCTCTGTTACAGGAACTGCAATTGAAGTTTCGAAAGCAAAACATGGAAGTATGAACGGAAAACTTCTTTTAAGATTTACTCAAATAACAACCCCTTACGGATTGCAAATTCCTATCTCGGCAGTAGTTAAAACAAACGATAACACAGGGGTTTTAATAGGCGGAACAAAATTAGATGTTGCAAAAGATTATGGTAAAGACCTTGCTGTAGGAGCAGGTGCAGGAGCTTTAGCAGGAGTTATAATATCACCTCTTGCCGGCGGTGATATCGGCAAAGGTACAGCCTTAGCAACTGCTGTCGGTGCAGGAGGAGGACTTGTAAAATCAATTTGGGATAAAGGAAATGATGTGGAAATCCCTGCAAATTCAGCAATTGAGCTTGTACTTACCCAACCGATTACTGTTAATCCCGCAATGTTTAATAACAATTATTAGAAAATCGGGTAATAATTTTATTTTTGTTTTAAAATAAAATTAACACATAAGAAAATAGATATTGGGGAAAATAAAATAATGTCCTTAATAGGAAAATATACCGAAAACTTTATAGAAGAAGAAGAGCAAGAAACAAATACAGGTTACACAACACCTGCAGTATTAAAAGACGATGAGGCAATCAGCTTAAAAAAATCAATGCTGATTTCAGCATTATTGCATCCCACTGCAATAGGTATTTGGGCTTTAATAGTTTTAATACTCGGAATGTTAGGGATAACTCTTACTATATTTGACAAACCAAAACCAAAAATGAATGATATTGAATTTGTGCTTGTTGACAAAGAAGAAACACCTATCAACCCGAAAACTCCATATAGAGCAGACATAAATTCACGAGCAGGCGGGCATCATGACCCAAAAAGGAAAGTCTCTATGCCATCTCCGGCACCGGGAGCTATAAAACAAACCGCTTCCGCACCGGCAAAAAAACCGGCTCCGGCAAAACAAGCAGCACAAAATCCGCTTCAAAAAATTGTTAAGCAGGTAACTGAACAAGTTCAAGCTCCTGCTCCGAAAAAGACGGCTCAACAACCGGCACCAGGTCCTAAAGCCCCGCAAGCGGCTAAACCGGCTCCGCCAACAGCCAGACCGTCTATAAAACCTCCAACAACACCAAAACCTGTAGCAAAACCTTCAAGTCCTTTTGCAGTACCAGTTCCTAAAGGTGGTACAGGTTCAGGAAGATACACAACAGGACCAATAAGCGGTTCCGGAACATCTTCTAAAGGCGGTGGTGGCGGTGGAACTTCTACTGCCGGAAAGGGTTCAAGTGCACCAACTCCGTCACTAGCTCCAACAGGAGGTTCTGGCAGTAAACTCGCTAAAGGCGGGGGCGGCGGAACAGGCGGTTACGGCAATCCTGGGCCGGGAAATCCTAACGGAAGACCGGGTATTGATGCCATAAGAGAACCTGATTTCGGACCTTATATGAGAGAATTACAAAGACGTATAAAAATGAATTGGGATCCGCCAAAAGGAAATGAAAGCAAACGTGTAGTTCTTCTATTCAAAATCGCAAAAGACGGAAGATTACTTTCTTGTAGCGTATTCAAATCATCAGGGCTTCCGGGAGCCGATAAAGCCGCAATTAACGCAGTTCAGGCAACAGCACCTTTCAGACCGCTGCCTGCTGAATTTAAAGGCTCAAGTATTGATATTCAATTTACGTTTGACTATAACGTATTTGGAGCATCAGGTTATTAATAAAAATCGTAAATTATTGTTATAAAAAGAGGATAAAAAACTATGGAACTATTGTTAAATTCAATCAAAATGGACTGGCCAGTATTGCTACCGATTTTAGTTTGTTCAATATTGGTTGTAGGCGTTGTAATCAACAGATTTTCTTTTTACAAAAAGAATAAAAGAGATGTTGTATTATTTATTCCAAGATTACAAAAAGAACTTGTAAAAAACAATCTTGATGGGGCTCAAAACCTTGCAATACAATGCGGCGGAGTTATCGGAGAAGTTACGGAAGAAGCTGTCAGAATATTTTCAGAACAAAAAAATGGATTCTCTCGTTCTTTTGATATTGCAGCATCACTTGCATCAAGAAAATTAGAAAGCCATTTAACAATTTTAGGTACAATTGGCGGTGTTGCTCCGTTTTTAGGGTTGTTCGGTACAGTTGTAAGAATTCTTTTTACATTCCAAGACTTGGCTGCTCAAGGAAACCAATCAGCAGCAGTTGCATCAGGTATTGCTTCAGCATTGATTGCTACTGCATTTGGTTTGGGAGTTGCAATTGTTGCGGTTATCTTCTATAACTCTTTCCAATCAATTGTTAAACGTTATGAAGATGATTTCCAATTAATTAAATTGTTATTCTTAAGCTTTGTTGACTCAAATGATGAATCAACTACACCTTCAAACGCAAACATATCATTATAATAATGACGTTACTAAACATAAAAAAGAAAGGAAATTACGATATAAATAATCGTAAGTAATGTTACCAAAATGTCAATGAAAACAAACAAGGGCAAAGAAGCTCTCTTTACAGAAATCAATATAACACCTTTAACAGATATTTTTCTTGTACTGTTAATCATAATGATGGTTGTAGCACCAACTTTCCAGTCCCATGACAGTTCCATTACAATGCCTGAGATTAACAGCGGGATTTCTATTGAGCAAAAAAATGCCACTGTTTCAGTAACCAAAGATGGCAAGATGTACCTTAACGGTACACCTGTCAGAGAAGACAATTTGACAAATGAATTAGTAACTTTAAAATCTCAGCTTGAAAAACCTGAACTTGTTGTTAAAGCAGATGAAAAAGTTAAAAGTGCAAAAATAATGGAAATTATGAATGCCGCTCAAGATGCAGAATACAAAAAGCTTATTGTCGCAGGCGAACCTTTGAGCAAAAAAGAACAAAAAGACCTTGAAAAAGGTAAAAATATGAAAGGTTAAAAAATACCTTATTCAAAATCGGAGAAACTATGTCACGCAACAGAGATACATTTAATGAAATTAATATAACACCTTTAACAGATATCTTTCTTGTACTGTTAATCATAATGATGGTAATAGCCCCCATGCTTGATCAACAGGGATTAAATCTTACTGTACCCGAAAATGTTGCGCAAGAACAAGTACAAAAAGAAACTAAAATCATGACAGTAATGATCGATGCTTCAGATAAATTTTACCTTGACGGAATAGAAATTCCTTCTGAAAAGCTTGAAAATACATTGAAATCTCAAGCAAAAAATTATCCTGATGGACTTTTAATCAGAACAGATTCAGATTCCTCTCACGGAGCAATGGTAAAAGTAATGGATAGTGCCCGAAATTCAGGAATCACAAGCATATCTGTAGATTCAATCTAAACATTCCAAGACGGATTTTCACCATCGGCAATTTCAAAAAATTTCTGCATTTTTTCAGCAACCGATTTATCTTCTTTTTGCGGGAATACACTGTTCGGCTTTGTCATATCTGTTTTTGCCATTGAATCAAGTTTGTTCACTTTTTCTTTAATAGTTTCAAAATTTATTATTTTCATATTCAGACTCTCTCTCTTGCATATATAAAAAATTTTTTTGAGAAACTATTTCAGAAATCTTATTTTTATTTACATTTTTAACATTTTTTATAATTTTGAGTTATAATAAAAAAGTTAAAACATATTGAAGAGAGGTATTTAATGAATAAAAGTCAATCTGCAGGAATGTACATCGTATTAGCTATAGTTGTACTTCTTTTTGTTTCATCAGTATTCTTGTCAGGACCTACAACAAAGGTTTCAGAAATTTCATATTCAAACTTTTTGGAAAGACTTGATAAAGGTGAATTCAAAAAAATAGAAAAAGCAGATGATTTCTTAATAGCAATACCTAAAGTTCAGCCAGAACCGGAAACTCCTAAGGCTATAACTCCAACTATGGATAACCCTTTTGGAGTACCTCAAACTAAAGCTCCCACTCTTAAATACAAAGTTTTAACTCCGACATTTGACCCTGATTTGATGAAAAAACTTGATGCATCTAATGCGGAAATTCAAATTACAAGAGCAACAGAATCTTCAAAAACTCTTGCAAATGTATTAAGTTATTTATTATTACCGATATTATTCTTAGTATTTCTTGCAGTTATGGCAAAAAGCATTCAAGCAGGCGGCTCTCAGGCAATGTCATTTGGAAAAAGCAAAGCCAAAATGCTTCTTGACAGTAAAGTTAAAACAACATTCAAAGATGTAGCAGGGATTGACGAAGAGAAAAAAGAACTTGAAGAAATAGTTGACTTTTTGAAAAACGGCGACAAATACATAAAATTAGGCGCAAGAATTCCTAAAGGGGTACTTCTTGTAGGTCCTCCGGGAACAGGTAAAACATTAATGGCAAAAGCTGTGGCAGGAGAAGCCGGTGTACCGTTTTTCTCAATAAGCGGTTCAGATTTTGTTGAAATGTTTGTAGGTGTAGGTGCAAGCCGTGTAAGAGATCTATTTGAACAGGCTAAAAAGCATCAGCCTTGCATTATATTTATTGACGAAATTGATGCAGTAGGCCGTCAACGTGGTGCAGGTATGGGAGGCGGACACGATGAACGCGAACAAACTTTGAACCAATTACTTGTTGAAATGGACGGTTTTGATGAAAATACAAATATTATTGTAATTGCAGCAACTAACAGACCTGACATTTTGGATAACGCATTATTAAGACCTGGCAGATTTGACAGACAAATTTATATCAACGCTCCTGATGTAAGAGGGAGAGAACAAATCCTAAAAGTTCACGCTAAAAATAAACAACTTGAACCTGAAGTAGATTTAAAAACTTTAGCAAAAAGAACTCCAGGATTTACGGGAGCTGATTTACAAAACTTGCTTAATGAAGCAGCATTACTTGCAGCTCGACATAATAAAGAAAAAATTTCAATGGAAGATATTGATAATTCAATAGATAGAGTTATCGCTGGCATTGAAAAGAAAAGCAAAGTAATGACTGACGAAGATAAAGAATTAACATCATACCACGAAGTAGGTCATGCACTTCTTGCAAAATTATTGAATGATGCAGATGAATTACACAAAGTTTCTATCATTCCAAGAGGTTATGCTCTCGGAGTTACTTGGACAAAACCTAAAGATGAAAAAGTTCACACTAATAAAGCAAAATTATTAGCACAAATTACTGTATCTTTAGGCGGAAGAGCTGCAGAAGAAATAGTCTACGGTAAAGACAGAGTAAGCACAGGCGCATCCCAAGATTTGATAAACGTTACAAATATTGCAAGAAAAATGGTTACAGCTTGGGGTATGTCAGATAAATTAGGCAACATGGCATACGGTAAAAATCAAGAAAATGTATTTATGGGCAGAGACTTCGGTCATCAAAGAGATTACTCCGAACAAGTAGCCTTTGAAATTGATGAAGAAATGAAAAATATTGTTGATGCCAAATACGAAGAAGCTAAAAGACTTTTAAACGAAAACAGAGACATGCTTGAAGCTATCGCAAAAGAACTTCTTGATAAAGAAACTATTGATGCTGATGAATTTCAAGAAATTATGAACAGAGTAGCAAGTGAAAGACAAAGTTAAATATATTTTACAAGTTCCGATTTATGAAGCGGAAAAAAATTTAACAAACGATTGTGACATTTTAGGTATAAAATTTTCAGAAGAAAATTGGGAACAAGAATTAATAATATTAAAAAATCTTCTTCCAAAAATTAATAAGCCTTTAATGTTAAGAGGATGTGGAAACGATTCCGTTGACATTAATCTTTTGCCTTCTGTTATGGATATTCTTGACAGAGAATGTATAATAGGGATTGCAAATGAAAATAATTATAAAAATATTGTCC
This sequence comes from Candidatus Gastranaerophilales bacterium, assembly GCA_944323135.1. Lineage (GTDB taxonomy): Bacteria > Cyanobacteriota > Vampirovibrionia > Gastranaerophilales > Gastranaerophilaceae > Stercorousia. Next base: position 17,799 of record CALURI010000013.1, on the reverse strand, counting down.
CTCCTGTCATAAAAGGAGGGCACAAACTCATTATCCGCACACCTATTGATATCAACCTTGCAAAAGAAATGAATATTTTAACTTCTGATATGGGGCTTAGTTTGGATAAAATATTAATGGATACTGACATTGGCGGACTTGGGTATGGTTTTGAATACGGCTACAGTATTATGGAAAAAATTAAACTTGAAGGCAAGTGTAACGATAATAAACAAGGTGACAAATTTTTGAATATGCCGATTATATCTTTTGCAACAGAAGAGACCGCTAAAACAAAAGAAGCAAAAGATAAAAATCTTGCATTATATCTTGAAATCTCTTCAGCCTCAGGTGTCCTTGCTGCAGGTGCAGATTACATTGTCCTCACAATTGCTCAAGCGGTTAAAATTATGAAAGGACTAGCATGACAGAACTTTCAGGATTACAAATTTTCAAATATCTTCCGGCAGCAAAAAAAGCTGAACACACAAACTGTAAAGAATGCAGTTGTCCAACCTGCATGGCATTTGCACTAAAACTTGCAAAACATAATATTGATATTGAAAAATGCCCATACGTCCCGCAAGACTTGAAAAATATGTATGAGCAAAACTCCAAAGAACCCCAAAAAACCGTTGAAATAAACGGACTTAAAATTGGCGGAGAAAATGTTTTGTACAGACATGAAAAAACATTTATTAATAAATGTGCAATTGCAGTTGTTATTGATATTGCAAAACCTGATTGGAAAGAAAAATTTGAACAGGTAAAAAACTTTGAAATTACAAGGATAAACGAGCATTTAAAAGTAGATTTGGTAATAATTAAGGAGACACTAAATAAAAAAATCAAAGATTTTCAATCTGTTATCCTTGATGGGGAATTAAACGTAATTTCTTATGACGAATTAAAAAAACTTCCTCTAAAAGAAATTATCGATAAAAACTTTGAAGAAACTGCAGATGAACTTGTCAAAATAAGAGAAAAAGCGGTTATTGAAAAAGATGAAAATTATTCAAATCCTGTATATGTATATTTTGAGCATACTGATAATATGAATGAACTTTGTGCAAAAGCTTCTTATTACATCTGTAAATATGCAAATATGCTTGTATTTGAAGATTTCAACCCATATTTAATAACTTCTCTTATGACTTTAAGACAAAATATTTTTACAGATCCCCAAAAACCACTTCAAGTTGAACCGAAAATATATGAGTTTAACAATCCTGATGAAAATTCTCTAATATTTATGACCACAAATTTTGCACTTACATTTTTTGCTGTTGCAAATGAATTGGAGAGCCTTCCGGTTCCATCATATCTTGTTGTAACTCCTGCCGAAGGGATGAGCGTTCTAACAGCCTGGTCAGCCGAAAAGTTTACGGCGCAAACTGCTGCCAGAACTCTAAAAAAATTCAATCTTGCAAACAAAGTAAAAAACAGAAAAATAATTATACCCGGACTTCTTGCACACATGAAAGATGAATTGCAAGAAGAAATAAAAGATTTTGAAATAGTAGTCGGTACGGTAGAAGCTTTTGCTATCGGGGATTTTGTTAAAAATATGAAAATTAATCAGGAGTAAACTCTAATAAATCAGAAACCTTGCAGTTGAAATACTTGCATAACAAATCAAGAGTTTTTGCATCATAAGCAGTTGTTTTATTATTTCGCCATCTTGACAATGTATTTCTGCCTATTCCGGTTTTTAAAGCTATATCTTTAGCAGTAGTCTTATTCTGCCAAATTATATCGTCCAATTTGCAAACTATCATAATAAAATTATAAATTTTTTTTAATTAAGTTGACACTTTGCACTATGTATGATATTTTATGCACTATATATAGTGCATAAAATTAAAGAAGGTTTATATGATACGGGAAGTATTAAAATTTATGGAAGAGTTTGAACAATGTTTTCTTGATATGGTGAAAAAAATTTTTCTTTGCAACACAAATGCAATTCTTGAAGATATAATTCCGGGAAATACAATCTATCAGCTGAGAACTTGGCAATATGATTTGGCAGACATTTTGGAATTCTATTATACAATTTAGCAAAAATTTTTTTTACCGGTTTTATAACATTTATGAAAATAAATTATACCCCGAATAAACAAAATTTTAACGGATTATATTTAAGAAACGTTTCACCTGAGGTACAGACAGCTCTAAAAGAGTCTACTGTAATAAAAAATATCAGCGAAAATTATGATCTTTTTATTTCACAATACAAAAAAAATACAAAAGGTGATTTTGGCAAAGCAGTAGAATACGGTCTTAAATATAAAATTCAAGAAATAGCTCCAAATTTATTTACCAAAACCCCAAAATTTAATGTTAAAGGTTCCTCTGACTTTGCTCTCAATCCTGAACTTTACACAAACAACATTGATATAGAAAAAACGATTACAGAAGATCTTGTAACAGAAGCTGAACTTATTGATATAAATTTTTTCAAAAATTTTAAATAATTTTTGCAAAAGACAAAAAATAATCTGAAATAATATTAACTAACATAGGTAAAATCCAAACCATTATTGCAGCTCCCAAAACAGGTTTGAATAAAAAGCTGAGCTGAAAAACGTTTACCTGAGGTGCTGTTTTTGAAATTACACCAAGAATAATATCTTGACCAAGAGTTGCAAGAAGTATAGGAGAGGCAATTTGCAGCCCCATAAACAAAACATTTGATGACAATTGAACCATATAGTCCATATTTACAATTTGTTGTAAAGGAATGATTGTAGCATCTAACGGGAATATTTCAAAACTTCTTATAAGCGCAGACAAAAGCCAATAAACACCGCCTAACTGTATAAAAATTATCAAACCTAAAAGTTGAAAACATTTACCTACAATAGATACCTGCGAAGAAGTTGTGGGGTCTAAAACCATTGCAGAAGAAAGCCCCATCTGCATATTTACCATATCTCCGCCGGCATCAACGGCGAGTAAAATTAATTGCGCAATATAACCAATCATTGCACCTACTACCATATTCAACAAAATTGACAGAGCAAACGATTCTTTAATTATTGTAACTTCAGGTTTTGAAATACAAGTCAAAACTATGGTTATCAAGAGAATTAGCCCTAATTTAACCATACCTGGGATTTCTTTTCTGTTAAATACCGGTGCAAGTCTGAAAAATCCCAGCATACGCGCAAAAATAAATATACCTGCTGCTAAATAAGCATTAAGCATAGGAAACATCTTCATCAATTCTTCAATGATATGTTCCAAATTTACTTACCCTCCTTCTTATCATCAGGTCTATCCAGCGGGAAATATGCAAAATCATCATCGCAAGTAAAAGTTGTTTGCTCAGGTGTAACCTTGACATTTATAATAATATCTTTGTCATCTCGAACTACTTTTATTTCTGCGTTTCCCTCACGTTTTGCTTTGACAATAATTGTGTCTTTTCTGTTATCTATGGTAAAAAAAGGCAATACGGAAATTATACTTTCATCACTTGATGAAACAGATTTGACAGGTTTGTCAGACGTTATAATATAATCTTCAAACGCAAAACTCTGAAGAGGAATAAAAATTATTACAGAAAGAATTAACAATAATTTTTTCATATTCTATCTCCCCAAAATTTGGTTTGTTTCTACAAAATTCGGACGCGGCATAGGTGTCTGAGGACTTGCATAATATTTAGTTTTTTGCTGTTGATCTATAAACGGAACTTTACCCGGATTTTTCATCATATCATTAATTGAAGATTGATTTTTAAATTTATCAGACATTTCATGCTCAAATGGGCTGGTATATTTATAATAATCCGCTGGAAGTACATAAGTATCATTTTTCGATATTAAATTAAACGCCATAGACATTCCATCAAGCGTAAAACTTTTTAACATATTTATAAAACCTATACCACCGATTACAATAACAAGGAAAACCCCAAGAATCTTTGGCGCAGCTGCAATAGTCTGTTCCTGAACCTGAGTAACAGCTTGTAAAATACCTACAACAAGACCGATACCTGCAGCTACAAGTACACAAGGCATTGATATTGCAAGCATTATTAAAAAGCCTTTTGCCAGATATTCAACTAAAACTTCCATTTTTTTACCCTCTTTGTAGATTATTGTGTAACCTTTTTTATTTTTGTCTGAGGCTTTTTTACCCTCTTTACAGATTATTGTGTAACCTTTTTTTATTTTTGTCTGAGGCTTTTTATCCTCTTTGTAGATTATCTGATTCATAGATATTAATTGTAACTTGTAACCAGTCCCTGAACAATTAACGCCCAACCGTCAACCGCAATAAATATCAACAGCTTAAACGGTAAAGATATAATTGTCGGGGACAACATAAACATACCAAGTGCTAACAAAATATTTGCAACAACAAGATCTAATACTATGAACGGAACAAAAATTATAAATCCGATTTCAAAAGATGTTTTCAATTCACTTATAATAAACGCAGGCGCAACTTGCCAAACCGTAATTTCCTCAGGGTTTTTAGGTGCTTGTCCTTTTGAAGCTTCAATAAAGAATGCCAAATCACTTTCCCTTGTTTGTTTCATCATAAATTCTTTTAAAGGTTTTGAACCCTCATTAATTGCCTCTACAATATTTTGATTTTTGTGATACGGAACAGAACCCATTTCATACATTTTTTGGAATGTTCCGCCCATTGTATAAAATGTCAAAATCATTGCTAAACCTACAATTACAATAGAAGGAGGAACTTGCTGAGTACCCATTGCTGTTTTTAACATTGAAAAAACTATAACAAATCTTAAAAAGCTTGTCATACAGCAAAAAATAAGTGGTATTAATGAGAAAACCGTCATTAATATCAGCATTTGTAAAACAGGGTTCATATCTTTTATTATCGTATCCATTTTTATTCCTCTAAATGTTATTTATAATATTTTTGAAAACTTTTTTCGGTACTTTTTGAGCAGAAGCTTTTTGAAAATCAACGATTGTCGGCAAATCATCAACACTGCATTTATTTTGAGTTTTTAATACAGAAGCTCCGTTTTCAGAATTTATTTGTGATGGAATTGTTTCACTATCTGAAAGTTTTGATATAAGAGTTGTCCTGCCGACATCAGATGCGACTAAAAATCTTTCACTACCGGCTCGTACAACATAAAGTTCTTTTCTCGGTGCAAGACTTATGCATTCTTCTACATTTAAAAACTTTGATTTTAAATTTCCAGTAAGAGAAAACTTTTTATACACAAAAACAGCTACAAATATAATTCCTATCATTGCTGCCGTATAAACTATGAAATTTAACAAATAAGTACTCATTATCCCTCCGAAAAAATATTCTATATATCTTCGTCCTCAAGTTCAAAATCACTGTAATCAAATTCATCTTCTTCTGGGTTTTGAACTCCCTGTGGAATTTCAGTCTGTTCAGGCAAATTGTCAGACACATTATCATCAAAATCCATATCTGAACTTTGAGATTCAAACTCATCATTTTGCTGCGGCAAAGAATTTTGATTTACATCAGCTTTTGGAGTAGGTGCAATAACTTCATCAATTTTTACACCATATCTGTCATTTACGATAACAAGTTCTCCGCGAGCTATAGGTTTATCTTCAACACGTAATGTTACCTTGTTGTCATAAATAGATGTCAAATCCACAACAAGCCCTTTTTCTATATTTTTTAATTCGCCAAGAGTAATTTTTACAGTATCAAATTGGGCACTCATATCAACTTCAATACTGTCCCAGAGATTTGTATTTTCTCCTGCCATATTCTCATTTCCTCCATCGTTATCCACCGGCATAACCAGTCCCAAATTTGGGTTTAAATTTATATCTGTTTCGTAATCTTTAAACTTTAAAACCATACGATTTATGTTACTGTCATCAAAAACTACAATATCATCCACTTCAATATTTTTAACATCTATTAATTTAAATCTTGTAGTTCCAATTTTAACGGCTACATCAATTACACTTGTTTCAAAATCTCCGTATTCAAATTTATCTTCACTTGATGTAACAACATCAGGGTTTAAAAGCTCTTCGGGTAAAGTAATAATAAACTTTGCAACTTTATTTGATGCAACATCTTTAAGCAAAAAAGTTAAATGAATAACATCAAAATTCGTCCTCTTTAAAACAGGAGGCGAAGGGATTAAAAATTGGGAAAGTGTATTAAACATAAAATCATTAAATGAAGTAATTATTTTAGCTTCCAAATCTGTTAACTTATTCAAATTAAATCTGGAATTTGATCTGCCGAGTATTTTATCAAAAATAATTCCAACAGCCTCTTCAGAAGTACGGAAAAACATATCATGCAATTTATCTACACGAATTTTGGTAACAAAATACGCATCCTTATCCATTAATGTATTAATATTTTTACTTATCCCTAATAATATAAACTTGAACCCGGGCAGGAAAAATTCATCACAAGATGCCTGAACAGCGGGCAAATAAGAATTGGCAAACCAATTGTACTGCGCATACAATTCTTTATAATCTATTGAATTGATTTTTTCATTTCCCATACTTTAATTTTTATCCCTTGTTCAAGTCTGTAATAATGAGCTTTCCCCATAAATACAATAGAATATTTGTAAAAACTTCACATCAATCATTTAATGGATATTTTGAAAAAATCAACTTTCTATATAAAATATATTTATGACAAAAAATGTTTATATACACATACCATTTTGTAAATCAAAATGTAAATACTGTTCATTTGTTTCATATCCAAAACTTGAACTAAAAGAAAACTATATAAAAGCTTTAATAAATGAAATAAAAAATTCTTACAAAGGTGAACTTCTCAATACTCTTTACTTTGGCGGAGGGACACCGTCATTGTTGACATCTGATGATTTTGCAAAAATTATTAACCTTTTTAACATAAATTCAACAACCGAAATTACAACAGAACTTAATCCCGAAACAATAAATTTGGATTATTTAAAAAGTCTTAAAGCTTTAAAAATAAACAGACTAAGCTTCGGATGCCAAACATTTAATAATAAAATTTTAAAACTTATAGGCAGACGCCATAATTCCAAAGATGTTGAAAATGCGCTAAATTATGCTTTTGATGCAGATTTTCAAAATGTTAATCTCGATTTTATATACGGATTACCAAACCAAACAATTAATGATTTTGAAAAAGATTTAAAACATGCAATAAGTCTTGGAATCCAACATATTTCATTATACGGTTTAAAAATTGATAAAAATTGTTATTTTGCAAAACACTTGCCTTCCAATTTACCTGATGATGATATGCAAGCAGAAATGTATTTAAAAGCAATAGAAATTTTAACAAAAAATAACTTTTTACATTATGAGATAAGTAATTTTGCCAAATCAGGTTACAGCTCAAAACACAACCTCAACTATTGGGATAACAACACATACTACGGTTTTGGCCTTGCATCTCACGGTTATGAAGGAGATATAAGATATTCAAATACAACAAACCTGGAGGAGTATATAAAAAATCCAATAAAACACAAACACATACATAAACTCTCTAAACAAGAACAATTAGAAGAAGAAATTTTTCTAGGATTTAGAAAAACAGACGGAATAAATATTGAAAAAATAAATCAAAAATTTAATATAGACTTCCGTAAAAAGTACGCCCCTATTATAGATAAGTATGTTTCATATAAGTTTCTAAAAGAAACTAATGAAGGTTTTACTTTAACAAATCAAGGAATCTTAATAAGTAATACAATATTATCGGAATTTTTAGACTAAAAATAAGAAATTCCAGTATTAATATTAATACCGGAATTTCTATTTATATATATATAAAATATGTTATTTTTCTTCTTAAACTTCAGCAGATTCTGCTTTTGCAGCTTCCGGTGCATCAGCTGCATCAGGAGTTTTCTTCGGAGTTTCATCTCCTTCAACCTTTTTGCCTCTGATTTTGTTCCAAAGATCATCTCCGCTTTTACCAACTTTGTAGAAGAAGTTTTTAACTTTGTCACCAAATTTAAGATCTGCACCTGTTTTTTCAACAATACTACCTTTACCAACAGCAACACTCAAACCTACATAAGCTGCAAGTAACAAAGCTGCAACAGAAGCTAAAATTACCGGAGTTTTGCTTTTGGATTTTTCAACACCGTCATTCTTTTCAAAAGAATCAGCAGGTGCATCAGCTTTTGGAGCCTGAGTAGTAAATTTACCCGGAGAATTAATCAAATCCTGATGATTTACAGGAGCCGCATCTCCACGGAAATTAATATTGGAAACAGAACTTATCATTTTGGAAACCTCCTTTTATATTACACACTTTTCAAAATAATTCAATTTCACATTATAAAAAAAACGACTGATAAATTAATTTTGTCTAAAAATTAAAACTTTTTCAACAATTGTTACAAAAATTTACAAAATAATTGGAATATTTTTTAATTGAATGTCATCTTATTATATAGAATAGGAGAAATAGCATGGTTACAGAACAAGATACATTAATTTACATTGAAAATCAGGATAAACATGATGCAAGCGTTGCAGCTAACGCATTTGCACACAAAGATACTAAAAACAGAGCATATATAAATACTCTAGGAGCAGAGCTTGCATTAAAATATCTTGCAGCAGAAAATATTGACATTTCAAATATACACAATATCCATTCAATTAAAAAAATTCTTGAAGAAATAGACATTTCTGATATAATGCTCCCGAATATTCACATTGATGTAAGAGTTGTTTTTGATGAAAATGTAATATTTATTCCTAAATCTCATTTTGAATATAATCTTGTTCCCGATATTTACCTTGTATTAAACCTTGCAAAAGATTTTTCTCATGTGAAATTTTTAGGATTCTTCGAACCTAAACTTATAAATAAAAATAATGCTAATGACAAATATTATTTTATTGAAAAAGAAAAATTAAATTCAGTGAAAGATTTAAAACATTATATTGAATCTTTCAAAGGCAGTACATCAGAAAAATTATCAGATGAAGAATTGACAAATTCTGAACGCATTATTATCGCAATGGCTGATAATGATATTTCTGAAAACGATAAAAAATATTTAATTCAACAACTTACGAAAAGTGCTGAATTAAGAGACAGATTTTTAGAATATGAAAATTTTGAAACACTTTCATATAAAGCAATGACAGATCCAAAAATTGATCGTAAAAATATAGAAGAAAAATTATCTGCCAATGAAATTGAAAATTTGACAGAAACAAATACACAAGAAGCAATAAGCAATCTTGAAGATATTGAAAATCTTACTTCTGAACAATCTGTTGAAAGCCACAAAGAGTTTAATAACGCAAACACTGACAATATTATATCAGATATTGCAGAAACAGCTATCGAGGGAGCTGCAGCAATTGCAGGTGCTCAAGCGGCAGATGAAATTTTTAATACTATTGATAAAAGTGTTGATTTAGCAGAAACTGCACTAGATTTCACTGATTTACCTGACGGGGATTCTGAATTATCAGCAAATACATCAAATATTGAAGATAATGAATCTATTTCATTTGAAAATATTGACACTACTGAACTTGACAATATAGAAACTTCTGAAGAAACTTTCCAAGAAGACCCAATATCTTTAAATGATGTTGAAATACCTGAAAATACCGTACAAACTGACTATATTGACTCTATTGACAATAAAATTTCTTTCAACGATGTACCGGATATTGAAAAATCTTTAGAAGAACCTGCTCCATTAAATTTAAATGAAGAAAAAATATCTTTAGATAATATAAACATATCTGATGTCACACCTCTTAACAGTGAAGAAAATTTCTCAGATGAAACAATATCTTTAGATAATATTGATATTTCAAATAATATCCCAGAAATAGATTCCTCCAACATTGATACAGTTGATAATGTGATTTCTTTTGATAATATTCAACAAGAAAATATCTCCCAAGACAAGGAAGAAAATTATCAAGAAGAAACCATTTCATTTGAATCTTTCGACAATGAAAAAGAAAGCAAAGAAGAAGCAAACACTGATAAAATTATTAATGAAAATGAAGAAATGGATGACTTTCTTGATGATACATTAACACTGGATAATATAGAAGAAGAAACAAATCTGCCGGAAAATAATAATTTAGAAGAACAACCGGATACAACCGACTTAACAGAAAATCTTGAAAATAATACGGGAATTAATGAAGAAATCACTCCAGATAATATTATTTCCACTACTGAAACTAATTCGGAACCACTAAATCAAGAACCGGAAATAGTAGAAGATACATTACCGGCAGAAGATATTCCATCAACAAATAATGAAGGCTTTGGTAAAAACCTTCTTGAAAATTTATCATCTGAAAATCTTGATGATATATCAATAGAAAATTTAAATCTTGATAATACTGAAATAACTCAAAAAAATGCAGAAAACATATCTTCTAATGATTTATTATCTCAAGTTGATGATATTTTAACATCATCTGATAAATCTTATGCTATAGCTGAAAACACACAAGATGAAAATGGATTAGAAGAAAGTAACGAAAATATTTCAAGTGAAGATTTTGATTCAATTCCGGAAATATCAGAATTAACAGATACTCCTGAATTAGAAGATGATATGCCTTCTATATCTGGAAATTTGGATTCTGCTGAAAATACTGATGATACATCAATTGATGAACTCCTAAATAATGATGATGATAATCAACCTGTCGACTCTGAAAATGATAACATAGGGGTCTTATTTAATGATACTGATCCTGTAACAGATGCAGAACTTGACAATATGGAAGAGTTTAATTCAGAAGAACAAGAACCAATTGATGAAAATCAGATGCAAAATATTCCTGGAGCAGCTCTGTACAATAAAAAATCACGCAATAATAAAGGTGCAATACTGATTACCACTGCTTTAATCACAATTATAGCAGCAGCATCAGCAGTTATGATATTAAAGCCAAAAGATGATACTATTGGTGATATAGAACCTATTACATCACAAAATACAGGAGCTGAAGTCAATGAAAGCCCTCTATCAGAATCGGCTTCTACAGAACCGACTTCTGCTGAATCAAATACACTTGCAACCAATGTTCCTGATTTAAATAATAATAACGTAAAAGAAACAATAGCAACAAATCAAACAACTAAAGAATTAAAAAATACAGCGCTTAAACCAAAACAAAATAAAACAAGTGCATATATGGATGTAAATAAACTCGTATGGGATGTACCAAACACTCTTTCATATAATCCTAAAATGCAAAATTATTTTAGAACAGCAGGTAAAAGTATAAAATTATCACTTTCTGCAGATTTACTGCTTGCAAATGAATATGCATATACAAATCAGGTAAAAGTTAGCTTAAAATTAAGTAAAGACGGAAATATTTTAGATTCAAAAATTGTTTCCAGCAGTGGCTCAACACAAATTGATAACATTGTGTTACAATCTGTTAAAAATACATTAAGTGTCGTAAAACCGCCTAGCAGTGAGATTAAGACCCCTGATTTCAATTTAAGTCTTATCATATACTTTTAATTATGCTATAATGTGGTAAGAATAAAAGGAACCTTAAACGTGGAATTAGCTCAAGATAAAATAGATTTAATAGAAAAAATAATTAAAAGCGATAGAAAATTTACAAATAACGAAGATTTGTACGATGACTTTTTTAATGAAACTTGCAAACGTTCACTTTTGATTGTAAAAACTGTTACATCAGACGTAACACTCGAAGCATATTTGAAAAAGATTGCAACAACATCAATTTTAAATGTTCTTAAAAATGAAGGCAGGTTAAGAAGAAGTAAAAGCGGATATATGTCTTCCAATACCGTACCTCTTGAATCTATAGTAGAATCAAGTATACCTGATTATTCTAAAATTGATGTAAATTATGATGCTGTATCAATTCAAGATACGCCGGAAGATTACGCCGTAAAAAAAGAAATCTTACAGCTTATTGTTAATTCTGTTTACGAAATTGATGAAAAAGAACCTGAAAAAAATTATCTTAAATTATATGATTTAAGATATGAAAAAGGTATGACTCAAAAAGAAATAGCAGAAGAATTGTCACTATCTCAATCAGAGGTTTCTAAAAGATTATTCAAGCTGATGGAAAAAGTAAAACAGACATTTAATTAGGATTTTTAATATAATGAAATGTCCAATATGCAAAAAAACAATTCCTGACAATGTTCTGAAGTGTCCGTATTGCAAAACCCGTACAGGTTTAATCTGTAAAAATTGTAATACGGTTAATTCAATTTTTGATTTTAAGTGCAAAAACTGCGGCAATGAAATCTTACGTATTTGTCCAAATTGCAACAGCGTTAATTTTCCTAATGTAGAAAAATGCAGAAAATGCGGTTATACTTTTTCCAAAATTTCCCCTGAAACTGACAATCATAAGGAAATTAAACTTGAATATCCGTCAAATCTTGTTTCACAACAAAATGCTAAAAATATCCTTGTTAAAGGTATTTTATCTAAAGATAAAAAAATATTTTCTTTAAACGGTGAAAAAGGAATAGGTAAAACTGTTGTTTTAAAAGCATTAATGCATGATTTTAATAACAAAAACTATTCTTGGCTTTACGGTAAATGTACACCTATTACTCAAATTACACCAGGCGGACTTATTCAAGATATATTATTAAATCTGTTTAATTTACCGAATTTTTGCCTTGCAAATTTGCAGTTTAAAAAAGATGCCTCCAAATTTTTGAAAAATGAATTTCCGGAACTTGATAATAATGAAATATTTGATTTAATCAATTTTCTCTATCCTGCCAAAGAAGGAAAATTTGAAGATATATTGTCTTCAAAGCACAATACTTTCACTTTTATAAACAAAATATTTGACAAGATAACATCTACAGGAAAATTTATATTTGTAATAGATAATTTTGATTTTATTGACGGATTTTCTTATGAATTTATAAGCCGTTATATACAAAAAGACAATGTTTGGGACAATTTAAAATTGCTTTTACTATATAACGAATCAAAACCAGCTAAAGGATATTTTTACTTCCCGCAAGTTAAAGATGACAATATATATCTTGATGTCGGCATTGCGCCATTAGAATTCAAGCAAATAAACATGCTTGTTGAACAAAAAACAAACAAAATTGAAGGTTTTCCAAATTTAAATATTTTTGAACTAGAAGAAATTTATAAAATAAGTAAAGGAAATCCATCGTATATAAATCACGCTCTTGATTTATGCTTCGACTGCCAATTAAGCGGAACAGAATTTGAAATTGCAACAAGTTTTGCAGGTCTTTTGGAATTCAGGCTGTCGTTACTATCACATCTTAACCCCGTTGCTTATGACATACTTCTGGGTTCTGCCATGATTGGCGATAAAATCAATATGAATCTTATAAAAGAAATATTTGAAATAGATGATACAAAATTTAGAGAGATTATGATTTATTTGAAAAAAATGGATTATATAACTCCTTTAAATGATATATATTGTGAATTCAGCTCTCTTATGCTGTGGGAAACTATTGTAAAAACTGCAAAAAATGATATTCATTACGCTCAAATAAATAAAAGAATTTTCAAATATTTAAAAGAATTTACACTTAACTCAAATGCAATACTGGCTATTATCGCACAAAACCTTAAAGAGACAAGATTAGCACTTGATATATGGACTAAAAATACCCGTTTTGCATCATATATAGGTGATATGAATTTATATGCAATATCACAAAAACAATCACTCGCATTAATTAATGAATTTGATGAAAGCCAAACATTAAAAATAAGATATAATATCTCGGAAAGACTAGGTAAACTTCTTGCTAATTCAAATCCTATTGAAGCAATAGAATACCTGCCTGATGCTATCTCAAATGCCCAAGCTGTCGGTGACAGTCCAAAAGAAATAGAACTGCTTGCATATTTGTCATTTTGCTGCAGAAAAACCGGAAATTATTTTGGAGAAGTTGAATGTGTAGATTCCGTATTAAGTAAGATTAAACCTGAAAATACCTTAGAAGCAGTTCTTGTTAAAATAACAAAATTAAATGCACTTTTAAATATCGGAAATTGCGGACAGGTTATTAATATGATAGATAACGAAATTATGCCTGTTTTGGATCAGTATTTTAATAAAAAACACAATGTTAAAGATCCGCAATTTATATTCATGTACGAAAACTGGCTTAAAATCTATCTGATTCTTGCAAATGCGCTTGTAATGCAAGGGAATGACAGATCTTTTGAAATTTTAACAATACTTTTCGACATTATTGAAAGAAATCAAATTCAAGATGAATTATTTATATGTAAATGTAAACTTACACTTGCCTATGCAAATACTATGAAAGGGAACTTTAAAGCTTCAGAACAAATGCTTGAAGAAGTTTTAAAATCATACCGTGAAAATATTATGGATAATGAAACCATTTTAAAATGGAATTTCATAAACATAATAAATAATTTCTTCAGAAAACAATATAACGGTATTCAAGAAGATTTATTCCAAATAGTAACATTTGCGAATAATAACGGAGATAATTTTACAAAAAATATTTTAAAAACACTTCTTGGTAAAGTATTTAAAGATAATGACAATACAAAACAAGCAATCGAAATTTATAACGATCAAATAGCTTATTTTGCAAAAGAAAAAATGGCAGTAGGAGCACTTTTAACTTGGTATTTAATTGCAGATGCAACACTCGTGACTGAAGGGCCGGAAAACGCTCTTGAAATTGCTGAACAAGCTCTTGAAGTTGCTCAAAATCCTAAAATAGATAATTATTTCTTTATAATTCTATTTAGGATGACAATTGCACAATGCGCAATTACAACTTCTGATTTTGAAACCGCAAAAATTAATCTGGAAACAGCAATTGCTCTGGCAAAAAGATACAACCTTAATGAACTTCTTTCAAGACTTTATATTTTATATGGCAAATATTTTCAAGAACTTGGACTTGTAAGATCTCCTCAACAAACAGAATACCTTGAAGCTGCACAAAAAATGTATTCACAAGCAGAAGAAGTTATTGTCCAAACCAAAAATAATTCTGTATTCAAAGAACTTAAACAAGCATCAAAAGCTCTTTCAACTTTTTGTGTAATGAATAACATTAAAATATAAAATTTATTAATTCGAAATTTAGTTAATAATTCATTACCCAATTATCATTTATTAGTTTTCCGAAACAACCTCTGAAACGAGTACTTGATTTACACATATTATTAAATAACTGTTCTCTTTTATCAGCCGCATCAGTCGGTAATGTACATATTTTCATAGCATCACATACAGGAACAACACCTTCTTCATCAATAGTGCCGTTTTCATAATATGCAATAAAGAAAACATCCCTTCCTGCAGTATTTGGTTTTTTCATACCATTTGTGTCAACAAGTATATGTGACCATTTAACACCATTAGAAGAATGGTTTGACAAAGCTTCAATGCAGATGCTTGCACCGCTTCCTAAAATAGCACAATTTACATTACCCCACCAATTTTTAACATTTTCAACACCGCCGCCCGAGACAGAAGAACCTCTTAAATTTTTATATTCAGTATTTGGAATACAAGGAGGCTCAAGCTTGTCGCAAACAGTAACTGTTTTGAAATAATCTTTCAAAAATTGGTTTACAGTTGCCTGAGATGTTAACCCAGCCTCAGATAAAGTTACTGCATTTTGATCATTTTTATATTTCATAAATGCTTGTTGAAGCTCATTATAAACTTTATTCATCTCAACAGCATAAACTTTCTTTTGATGATTTGACATCAATGTAGGCATAGTCATTGCGGAAACAACTCCTAAAATCCCTAAAGTTACCAAAACTTCCGCCAAAGTAAATGCAAAAAATTTCTTATTAAATATCAGCATACAATTAATCCCTTTAATATTTTTATTATAACATTTTTTTTACTTTATATCAAGATATCAAGTTTAAATAAATCAAATGCAAAAAAAATCCTCCTAAAAATAGGAGGATTTTTTAACTTTTATAGTTGCTTTAGACTATTTACGTAAAGCTTGATCAACTGCAACAGCAACTGCAACAGTAGCACCTACCATTGGGTTGTTACCCATACCGATAATACCCATCATTTCTACGTGAGCAGGAACAGAAGATGAACCTGCGAATTGAGCATCACCATGCATTCTACCCATAGTATCAGTCATACCGTAAGAAGCAGGACCAGCTGCAACGTTATCAGGGTGAAGAGTTCTACCAGTACCACCACCAGATGCTACTGAGAAGTATTTTCTACCGTTTTCCCAGCACCATTTTTTGTAAGTACCTGCAACAGGGTGTTGGAAACGAGTTGGGTTAGTTGAGTTACCAGTAATAGAAACATCAACACCTTCTTTAATCATAATAGCAACACCTTCTGATACATCATCTGCACCATAGCATTTGATTTCTCCTCTTTCACCATCAGAGAATCTTTGTTCCTTTACGATTTTTAATTCGCCTGTTTTGTAATTGTATTGAGTTTCAACAGATGTAAAACCGTTAATTCTTGAGATTACATAAGCAGCATCTTTTCCTAAACCGTTTAAGATAACTCTCAAAGGATTTTTTCTAACTTTGTTAGCGTTTCTTGCAATACCTATTGCGCCTTCAGCAGCTGCGAAAGATTCGTGACCAGCCAAGAAGCAGAAACATTGAGTTTCTTCTCTTAACAACATAGCTGCCAAATTACCATGGCCTAAACCAACTTTTCTTGTGTCACCAACTGAACCTGGCACACAAAATGCTTGTAAGCCTTCACCAATAAGACTTGCAGCTTCAGCAGCATCTTTAGCTTGTTTTTTCAAAGCAATAGCTGCACCTAATGTATAAGCCCATACAGCATTATCAAATGCAATAGGCTGAATTCCTTTAACAATAGCTTCAACGTCAATACCATTTGACTTGCAAAGTTCTTGAGCTTCTTCTAAAGATTTAAAACCATATTCAGGAAGAACTTTGTTTAATTTTGCTTGACGTCTGTCTTGTCCTTCAAATTTTACTGTCATTTTTATTTCCTCTTAATTAATTTTTTGTTTAATACGTCACCTTAAATATATTTCAAGGTCTTTCAGATGCTGAAAACAACTTTCAGCATGACAATTTTACTATTCAACTCTCGGATCAATTTTCTTAACAGCTTCTGCAAATCTGCCGTAAGTGCTTGTGAATTTTTCAAGAGCTTCTTTAGGATCCATGCCTTTTTTAACTGCATCCATAAATTTGCCCATATGAACGAATTTATATCCGATGATTTCATCATTTTTATCAAGACCTAATTCAAGAACATAACCTTCAGCAAGGTCTAAATATCTAGGTCCTTTTTGTTTTGTTGAGTAGATAGTACCAACTTGAGAACGAAGACCTTTACCTAAATCTTCAAGACCGGCACCAACAGGTAATCCGTTATCAGAGAAAGCTGTTTGAGTTCTACCGTAAACGATTTGCAAGAACAATTCTCTCATAGCAACGTTGATAGCATCGCAAACAAGGTCTGTATTCAATGCTTCAAGGATTGTTTTTCCAGGAAGAATTTCTGCTGCCATAGCTGCAGAGTGAGTCATGCCTGAGCAACCGATAGTTTCTACAAGTGCTTCTTGAATAATACCGTCTTTAACATTAAGAGTTAATTTACAAGTACCTTGTTGCGGAGCACAACATCCACAACCGTGAGTCAAGCCTGAAATTTCTTTAATTTCTTTAACTTTTGTCCAATCGCCTTCTTGAGGGATAGGAGCAGGCTCGCCTTTAACACCGCGTTTTACGCAGCACATTTCTTCTACTTCTTTTGTAATTTGTATACGATCCAACATTTTCTATACTCCCTTCGGTTATATACAAGT
>CALURI010000012.1 GCA_944323135.1 Candidatus Gastranaerophilales bacterium | reverse complement strand
ATATTTTCAGGTTTTCTTACAACCTCGATTAATTTATTGACAAAAAGTGTGATGTTTGTTACACTAAAGTCCACCATTTGATAAAAAGTTGGTAAATAAGGGGTTATAAGTATGCAAAAAGTTATCATCACTGAATTGGAAAGTAATTTATCCTTTAAAGCAGGGATTGACAATCCTCCTGAAGTAAGACAAAATTTTTCAACTTTTTATGTCGAAGAAAAAGAAGTTAGATGCCCTACTGTTGCACAGACTAATGGTACTATTCTAATTAGTCTTGAAAATCCGGATGTTAGAATATCTAATTTTATAACAAAATGGAATTCTTCAAGAAGAAGAATTAATTTGATGATAGAAACTAATGAACACATGTATCTTGTTAAAGGTTGTTCAATAAAAAGATTTGAAGGTATTGAAAAATCTTTTACTGTTTTTTATAACACATTCAAAGAAGCTTAGACACTTTTAATATATTTATCAATATCTTCTTCAGAGTTCATTTCAGTTGCGGCAACTAAGATTTTGTTATTATCAAGTTTTAAACCGCCTATAATTTTATTTTCTTTCAATTTTTGAAGGAATTTTTCAGCATCTTCAACTTTTATAATAAATTCATTATAGAATTGTTGATTTAGTGTTTTAATTCCTTTTTCATATAGTTTTTCAGATAATTGATGAGCTCTTTTTGCTGATAGATATGATGCTTGTCTAAATCCTTTTTCTCCCATAACTGTGAGATACAAAGTTGCACAAAGTCCAATTAATGCTTGATTGGAACAAATATTGCTTGTAGCTTTTTCTCTTTTAATATGTTGTTCTCTTGTTTGAATTGTTAGGCAGTATGCAGGATTTCCATCAGCATCAACTGTTTTCCCGGTAAGACGTCCCGGAATTTGCCGCATAAATTTTTCTTTGCAGGCAATAAATCCTGCATGCGGTCCTCCAAAGCTCATAGGAATTCCAAGTGTTTGAACATCCCCTACTACAATATCAGCTTCAGTAGGCGGTTTTAGTATTCCTAATGAAGATATATCTACACAAACTACCAGCAAACAGTCATTTGTTTTTTCAATTGTTGTAATTTCTCCGTAAAAATCGGGATTTTGAAGCATTACACAGGCATAGTCATTTGTATTTTGCGGAATTTCATCAAAAAGACTAAGCTCAATTTCATTTGCCCAACAATATGTTTTAATTACATCAATATATTCAGGGTTCAGTTTATTTGAAACAAGAACTTTATTTTTCTTAGAAACTCTGACCGCCATTAATATTGCTTCTGCACAAGCACTTGCAGCATCATACATTGTAGCGTTAGAAATATCCATTCCTGTTAGCCTGCAAATCATTGTTTGGAATTCGTACATAATTTGGAGTGTACCTTGTGAAATTTCCGGTTGGTAAGGGGTGTACGCAGTTAAAAATTCAAATCTGTTTGCAACTTGTGAAATACAAGCAGGAATAAATTTGTTATAAGTACCGGCACCGAGAAATGTTACATAATCAGTATTATTTTTTTTAGCTAAAGATTTAATTCGTTTTTGAACATCCATTTCACTCAGAGGATTTTCAAATCCTAATTCTCCCATACGGGCTTTTTGCGGGATTTGTTTGAATAAATCTTCAATATTTGATATATTGATGCTTTTCAGCATTTCATTTTTCATTTCATCGGTATGTACCAAAAAATTTTTCATATTTTATTCCAATTCTTCTTTATAATCTTCATATTCCAAAAGGTCACTTTGTTCAGCGGCTACATCTCCTGTAGCTTCTATTTTTACAAGCCAGCCTTTTTCGTAGCTGTCTTCGTTTAATATTTCAGGAGCGTTCACAGCATCTTCATTGATTTCTATAATTTTACCGCTTATAGGCATGTAAATTTCAGAAGCTGCTTTAACTGATTCAACAGTTGCAAAAGTTTCTCCTTTTTTAAATTCTGTATCGACTTCCGGTAATTCTAAAAATACAATGTCACCTAATTGTTCTACAGCGTAATCTGTTAAACCAATTGTGAATGTGTTATCTCCATTGTCTAATAAGAATTCGTGAGACTTAGAACATAAGATATTTTCTGTAATACTCATTTATTTCTCCTTTTATATAATTATAATTTGATTTTGTTTCTTTTTTCTACAAACGGTCTTTTTACAATTTCAGCATCATGTAATTTCTCTCTTATCATAACCTGAACAGTGGAACCTATGCAAATATTTTTATCATTTTTTACATAAGCAAGAGCGATATTGGCCCCTAAAATTGGTGAAGGCCCGCCACTTGTTATAATTCCGACTTTTTCTCCGTTTTTATATACTTCATATTCATGTCTTGCAATTGATTTATCGAGCATTTTTAGTCCGACAAGTTTTTTTGAAGTACCATTTTTAAGCTGTTGTGTGATTACATCTTTTCCATTATAATCCGCAATTTTATCTTTTGGTATCGACCAGCTTAAACCTGCTTCGACAGGGGTTGTATTTTCGTCTAAATCGTTCCCGTATAAATGAAGGGCAGCTTCAAGTCTGAGGGTATCTCTGGCACCGAGTCCTATTGGTTTTATGCCGAATTCTTTCCCTTCTTCAAGTATTTTGTCCCATAAAAATTCTGAATGTCTGTTTTCAACGAGAATTTCATATCCGTCTTCACCTGTGTAGCCTGTGCGTGAGATAAGAACTTTTAATTGTGAGATTTGTGCAGGTTTAATCGTGAATGATTCTTGATTTGTAGTAAGCCCCATTTTTCTTAATAGTTTGTCTGCAAAAGGCCCTTGAACAGCAAGTAAAGAATATTCATGAGAACGGTTGTCTATTTGGACATCGAAATCTTTGCTGTTTCTAACCATCCAATTTAAATCTTCATCAATTCTTGAAGCATTACAAATTACCAAATATTCCAAGATTCCTAGCTTATATATTATTAAATCATCAATTAATCCGCCTTTTTTGTTTGGGAGTTGGCAATAAACAGCTTTTTCATAATTTAGTTTTTCAATATCTTGAGGAACAATTTTATTAAGAAATTCCATGGAATCTTTTCCTGAGATAAAAACTTCACCCATGTGTGAAACATCAAATAATCCGACATTTTCTCTTACGGTTTTATGTTCTTCAATAATTGATGTGTATTGTACAGGCATACTCCAACCTGCAAAATCAACCATTTTTGCACCGAGTTGTACATGTTTATCATGTAAAAAAGTTTCCTTAGTCATTAAAATATCCCCCTTCTCGGATTATTGTCGCATTGAAAGGGGAATATTGTCAATGGTTTATTGAGTTTTATAACTCTGCTATTTTTCTGTATAATTCAATTTGTTTATCTGACAAGTTTTTAGGTATTACAATTTTAATCTTTGCGTTAAGATTTCCATATCCACCGCCTTTTTTAGGTAAGCCTAAATCTTTTAATCTTAAGGCTTGCCCTGATGAAGTTTTTGGCGGAATTTTTATACTGATTTTTCCATGAAGAGTTTCGATTTCTTTTTTGCAACCTAAAACAGCTTCCGGTGGAGTTATTTCAATTTCTTTAGTTATGTCAGAACCGTTAACTTCATATTCTTTATCTTTAATATTAATAATAAGGTATAAATCACCTTTTCTGCCATAAGAATCTGATTTGCCTTCACCTTTAATTCTTATTTTTTGTCCTTCTGTAATATTTGGAGGAAATTTTACCTTTATGGATTTTGGTTCGGATTTAAAACCTGTTCCTCCGCATTCACTGCAATATCCTCCGTTGCCGGAACATTTTGTACAGCGTTCTATATTGTTAAATTTTACGGTGATTGGTTTTTGGTCAAATAAATCTTTGATTGTTATGTTTAAATTCATCGTAATATCAAGATTTTCGGCTTTAGATTCTTGCTGTTGTGTTTTTCTGCGGGAAGTTCTCTGCTGTTGTCCTACTCCGCCAAAGTCAAAACCGTCAAAATTCATTCCATGAGTTCTGGCTCCGCCACCCATCATATCACCGAATAGAGAGCTGAAAAAGTCTGAAAAACCTCCCAAATCTTGACCGTTAAAGTTAAAGCTTTGATAAGTTCCGCCCTGTCCTCCGCCAAATCCGAATTGCTCAAATCCCGGAGGCGGTGTATAACTTTGCCCGCCTTGCCAGTTAGAACCTAAACTGTCATATCTTTGTCTTTTTTGTTTATCTCCCAAAACTTCGTAAGCTTCATTAATATCTTTAAATTTACTTTCTGCTTCTTTAGTTTTGTTAACATCAGGGTGGTATTTTCGGGCAAGTTTTCTGTATGCTGATTTTATTTCAGCATCAGTTGCATCACGTTTAACACCCAATATATCGTAATAATCTTTATATTCCATTTTAGTATCTCCTACTTTATATGATAATATAAAAAATATGAAAATCTGAAATAATTAATTATTTTTTAAGTATTAAAAAAAGACAGAGCTTAATAAACTCTGTCTTTTTTAATTTGTGATAAAAGCGGTTACGCTCCTAGAACATAAGGCCTGCTTCTCTGGCAGCATCAGCTAAAGCGGCAATACGACCATGGTATAAGAAACCTCCACGGTCAAATACTACACATTCAATACCTGCTTTTTTAGCTTTTTGAGCAATTGATTCACCTACAACTTTAGCAGCTTCAATGTTACCGCCGTGAGATAATTTTTCTTTAAGCTCTTTGTCATTTGAAGATGCTGAAGCAAGTGTTACATGATTTTCATCATCAATCAATTGGGCATAAATGTGTTTTGTACTTCTGTAAACTGCCAATCTTGGGAATTCTGCTGTCCCTGACAATTTAACTCTTATTGTTCTGTGTCTTTTTTGTATTCTTGGTTTTCTGCTTTCTTGTTTAATCATTTTATTTTCCTTTCATTTAACACCCAAACCTTCTTGAAAAACCACTTCAAGGGTTTATATGGGCATAATATACAATAATAATATTCCGGCATTTACAAAGCCTAACAGGTTTTTAGTTTAAGGTTATTTTTTACCTGCTTTACCGGCTTTACGTCTGATATGTTCGCCTTCATATCTAACACCTTTTCCTTTATAAACTTCAGGAGGACGTTTAGATCTGATGAAAGCTGCAACATCACCTACTGTTTGTTTGTTAGAGCCTTTTACTGAAATTTTTGTATTAGCTTCAACTGAAATAGTGATTCCTTCAGGAGGAACAACGATAACAGGGTGAGAATAACCTAATGCAAGGTTTAAGTTTTTACCTTCCATACTTGCACGGTAACCAACACCTTGGATTTCTAATTTCTTTTCAAATTGTTCTTTAACACCATGAACGGCATTTGCTATTAGAGTTCTTGATAATCCGTATAAAGCATCAGTTTCTCTTGATTCTCCAATTTTTGAAAGTACAACATGGTTATCTTCTATTTTTACTTCAATTTCAGGACGAACTTCAACAACTTCAGTTCCGTGAGGTCCTTTTACAGTAACTGTATGACCTTCTATTTTTACTTCAACCCCTTGTGGGATTTCGATAGGTTTTTTACCAATACGTGACATTTTAATTTTCTCCTTTAGGTATATTGTGTACTTGATTTCAAACTTTTCTACCAATTATGTTTGAAATAAATATCAAGAAGTCCAGATTTTATATAAGGTAAAGTTATTAACGAAAAAGTCTTTAACTCTTGTTCTCTGTTCTTCTGATTGCTGATTAGTAAACGTAGCAGAGAACTTCTCCACCAATGTTTTCTTTTCTTGCTTTTCTGTCTGTTAAAAGACCTTTACTTGTAGAAACAATAGCAATACCCATACCGCCTAATACTTTAGGAAGGTTTTTAGCTTTGCTGTAGTTTCTTAAACCAGGTTTAGAAATTCTTTCCAATTTAGTGATGATAGGTTTGTTGTTTGCATCATATTTTAGAGTAATTTCTAAAACTTTGAATTTGCCTTCAGTTTTTTCACTGTAATCAGCAATATAACCTTCTTCTTTTAATAATCTGGCTAATTGAACTTTTAATTTAGAAGATGGCATAGAAACTGATGGGTGAGAAACCTGATTAGCGTTTCTAATTCTTGTTAGCATATCTGCTATAGGATCTGTCATTGACATTTAAAAATACCTCCGGACTTACCTCCAGTTAAAGGCAGTATCCTTATTTTACTATTACACCACTTACTGAATTAATTGTTGCTTCATATTGAAACGTATTTCAGCAGTCTGGAACTGTACATATATATTATTATAAACTTCTTTATTTTACAATAGCAAAAGTTTAATTGGTTAAATATATTAAAATAACTTAATAAAAATTTATTATTTGTGCAATTATTTATATTCATATACTTTAGACATTTTGTGTAATTAATGTAGAAAGGATAATATATTATGAATGAAGTGTCATCGTTAAATTTTACAGGAAAGTACACTCTTAATGCAAACCAATCAATGCCGAGTCAAGAAGCTTGTTTAAAAAGAGATAGTTTAATAGGATTTTGGACAACAAAAGCAAAAGATGGTGATAAAGTTTATGAAAAATTAAAAAATTTTTTTCAAACTGATTATAATAAAAATCCAAATGCTAAATTAGATATTATCTTGGAAATACCTGATGCTGAAGACAAAAATTTTGAAGAAAGCATGAAAAAAGTAGGTCAAAATTTTTCGAAATTAGTATAATATTTTAGCATAATATTTTTTAAAAATAAATTCTAAAAAAACCAAAAAAGACCGCATCCCTCGGTCCTTTGGTTTTTTTATTTTTTATATATTTACATTTTGATATAATAATTTATACTCAGCTTAGCTCGATTAGAAGTTGCGTTTCTTATTTATGCCCTGATAAGTTTATGCAAAATTTAATTTGACAGATGGAATAGTTATGTTCCTTATTTGGTTAAGCCTGCATAAATTTATGCAAAAATCAGTTTGGCAGTTGATGCAAAACTCTTCCTACCAGCTTGCTTTTGTAACGCCCGGAAGTAAACCTTCGTGAGCCATTTTTCTTAAACAAATTCTGCAAAGACCGAAATCTCTGTGGTAACCGTGAGGTCTACCGCAAATGCTGCATCTGTTATGAAGTCTTACTGCAGGATATTTGCCTGCTGCAACAAGTTTTTCGCGTCTTAATTCTTTGTTTATCATCGCTTTTTTAGCCATGAATTTCTCCTTTATTTTGTTTGTTATTGATTGTCTTTTTATCTTAAGCTTTCATACCTTTAAAAGGCATTCCGAGTAATTTCAATAATTCACGAGCTTCATCATCAGTTTCTGCAGTTGTGATTATTGATACGTTCATACCCTTAACCAAATCAACTTCTTCATAAGTGATTTCAGGGAATAATGCTTGTTCTTTCAAACCTAATGTATAATTGCCGCGTCCGTCAAAACTTTTTGGAGAAATCCCTCTAAAGTCACGAATACGTGGAAGAACTACACAAATAAGTTTTTGTAAGAAGTCATACATTCTTTCACCGCGCAATGTAACCATTGCTCCAACAGGCATTCCTTCTCTTAACTTATAAGATGCGATTGATTTTTTAGCTTTTGTAACTACGCATTTTTGTCCTGCAATTTTAGTTAATTGAGCTTCAATTGCTTCTGCAATTTTTGAGTTGTGAGAAGCTTCTCCAACACCCATATTCAAAACGATTTTGTGAAGTTTTGGAATTTGGTTAATATTTTTATAACCATATTTTTCTTTTAATGCTGGAATTACTTCTTCTTGATATTTCGCTTTTAAGTTTTTGGTTTTAGTTGTCATTTTCTTAATTTCCTTAATTCTGTGATACTGAAATTATAACACGAATTATAATTTAGCATCTAATTGTTCACCACATTTTTTACAAACACGAACTTTTTTGCCGTCAACGACTTCGTGCTTGATCCTTGTCGGTTTTTCGCAAGCAGGGCAGATAACCATTACGTTAGAAGCATCAACCGGAGCTTCAATCTTAATTAAACCTCCCTGAATACCTGCCATTGGTTGAGGTTTTTGAGCTTTTGTAACCATGTTTAAACCTTCAACAGTAACAGTTCCTTCAGAAATGTTTACTTTTTTAATGTTACCTGATTTGCCTTTATCTTTGCCTGCAATAATCATTACTCTGTCAGTATTTTTTACATGCAATTTTTTCTTTGTCATTTTATTTTTTCCTTTTATTCTTTTTTTTCTTTTCAGAAGATTCCCTTATCTTAAATAGGTTGGGAACTAAATAACTTCAGGAGCCAAAGAAACTATTTTCATATAGCCTTTGTCTCTTAATTCACGGGCAACAGGTCCGAAAACACGGGTTCCACGAGGGTTGCCGTCTTTGTTGATGATTACTGCCGCATTTTCATCAAATCTGATAACTGAGCCGTCTGCACGTTTGATATCAGCTTTGGTTCTTACTACAACAGCTCTAACAACTTCAGATTTTTTTACAGGCATATTTGGGTTTGCATCTTTTACTGCAGCAACAATTTCATCGCCAACTGCAGCAAATTTTTTGTTTGAACTTCCCATTACACGAATGCATAAAAGTTCTTTTGCACCTGTATTATCTGCTACTTCTAGTCTTGTTTCTTGTTGTATCATTGTTCTTTTCCTTTATTTTTTTAAAGAATGTTTTACTGATTTGACAGCGCATTAGTTTAGTAATGATGTCGTTGTTTTCGAAATTGGATTCTTATGGTATAACCGGTTATGCAATCCAATTTCTTTTAATGTCTGCAAGATTTATCTTGCTTTTTCTACTACTTCTGCTAATGTCCAACGTTTGCCGCCTGAGATAGGTTTTGATTCAACGATTCTTACGATATCGCCTTCATTGCAAACATTGCCTTCATCATGAGCTTTGTAGTTTTTATTTGATTCTATGATTTTTTTGTATTTTGGATGTGGTTCATAATCTGCTACTTTTACAACAATTGTTTTATCCATTTTATTGCTGATTACTACACCTTGTTTTTCTTTCTTAGGCATGTTTTTCTCCTTATGCGTTAGCCTTTTCTTTAATAATAGTTTTTGCCTGAGCTATAAGTCTTTTTGTTTTGGAAATTAATGCTGTATTTTCCAATTTGTGAGTGGATAGTTGTAATTTGTAGTTAAACAAATCTTTCTTCCAATCTACTATTGCACTTTGCAGCTCTTCAACTGATTTTTCGCGCATTTCATCTAGTTTCATCTTTTTATTTCCTTATAGTTTTAAGCATTTTATGCTTCTAACTTAGCTTTTTCTACTACTTTTACTTTAATAGGCAGTTTTTGAGCCGCTAATTCTAATGCGTGAACTGCAACACTTCTGTCGAAGTAATCAAGTTCAAATAGAATTCTGTTCGGTTTTACAACTGCTACCCAATATTCCAAGTTACCTTTTCCTGAACCCATACGAGTTTCTGCAGGTTTTGCCGTAATTGGTTTATCAGGGAATATTTTAATCCAAACGTTACCGCCGCGTTTGATTTCACGAGTCATTGCACGACGTGCAGCCTCGATTTGTCTGCTGGTAATCCAGCCGGGTTCAACAGCTTGAAGTGCATATCCGCCAAATTCTAATTGTGTTCCTCTGGTTTCTGTGCCTTTCATTCTGCCTTTCATCATTTTGCGGTATTTAGTTTTTTTAGGCTGTAACATTGTTATTTTACTCCTGTTATATTTTTCTTTACTTATTTATTATTCAGCAGATTCTGAAGATATTCTGCGTCTTGGACGTCTGCCGCCTTTTTCAGATCCTTCTTTTCCACTTTTTGCTTTGATGTTTTGGTCTGCTTTTTCTCCGGGCATTAAGTTGCCTTTGAAAATCCATACCTTAACACCGATTTTTCCCATAATTGTATCAGCTTCCGTGAATCCGTAATCAACATCAGCACGAAGTGTTTGAAGTGGGATTCTTCCTTCTTTTGCCCATTCTGAACGTGCAATTTCTGCTCCGCCCAAACGACCTGATACCATAACTTTAATACCTTGAGCACCTGCTCTCATTGTGCGTTGCATTGCTTGTTTCATTGCACGTCTGAAAGCTACACGTTTTTCTAATTGCTGTGCGATTGATTCTGCTACAAGTTGTGCGTCTGCATCAATTCTTGCAACTTCTACAACATTGATAACTACAGGTTTGCCGATATATTTTGAAACTTCTTTTTTCAAATCGTCAATACCTTGACCGCCACGGCCTACTACAATACCGGGTTTTGCTGTTACAACGGTTACTGTTGTATTTTGAGCCTTTCTTGCAATTAAAATCTTTGATATGCCTGCTGCATAAAGTTTTTTCTTAATAAATTTTCTGATTTTAGCATCTTCTGCTACGAATACGCCATAATCTTTAACCTTGGCAAACCATGTGCTTACCCACGGTTGAATTATACCGATTCTAAATCCTTTTGGATGTGTTTTTTGTCCCATTTTATTTACCTTTTATTATTACTACTACTTTTTAACAGTGATATCGCTCACTTTTAATGTTAAATGAGAAGTGCGTTTTAGTCTTTTGTACATGCGACCTTGCGCTCTTGTTCTTGCTCTTTTATATGTAACGCTTTCATCTGCAAAGATTTCTGAAACTTTTAAAGCTTCAGCTCCTATGCCATATTTTTCCTGAGCATTTGCAACAGCTGCTTTCAGGTTTTTTTCAACAACTCTTGCTGCAAAATAAGGCATAAAACGCAACATATCTTGAGCTTCAATGACAGATTTACCTCTTACTTCGTTGATTACTCTGCGAAGTTTTCTGGCTGTCATTTTAATGTCTGTTTGTCTTGCTTTAGCTTCCATTTTTTTATTTCCTTATTCTTGTAATTGCGTTATTTACGTTTTGCAGTCTTGTCAGAACCTGCGTGTCCTTTAAATAATCGTGTAGGTGCAAACTCACCTAATTTGTGTCCGATCATTTGCTCTGTTACATATACGGGAACGTGAGTTTTTCCGTTGTGTACAGCGATTGTATGTCCTAACATATCAGGTACAATCATTGATGCTCTAGACCAAGTTTTGATAACTTTTTTCTCAGAGTTTGCATTCATTTTTGCGATTTTGTTTTGTAGAGATTCTTCTACATATGGACCTTTTTTTAATGAACGTGCCATTAATATTTTCTCCTTTTATGTTTTTGGTTAGTCTTGGATTATTGGCGGTTCAAAACTTTGCTTTCAGTTCCATAAATTTTTTAAATTTATTACACTTCATCAAGTTTTTCTCGCGGATGTGTAAAGAGGGATGCCTTTTTATCTTTTGGCTAACCCTTTACACTAGCCAAAATCCGCTATTTTTTTCTTCTTCTAACAATTAATTTATCAGAAGCTTTGCCTGATTTTCTTGTCTTATGGCCAAGAGCTGGTTTACCCCATGGTGTTTTTGGGTGTCCGCCCGGACCTGTTTTACCTTCACCACCACCGTGTGGGTGATCACAAGGGTTCATTGTAACACCACGTACTGTAGGTCTGATGCCTAAGTATCGTTTTCTGCCGGCTTTACCGATAGATAAGTTTTTAAATTCTGAATTACCTAATGTACCGATTGTTGCCATACATTCTTTTCTTACCATTCTCATTTCTGATGATGGAAGTTTAATTGTTACATAATTGCCTTCTTTAGCCATTACTTGTGCTGCATTACCTGCAGATCTTACCATAACACCACCACGACCAGGTGTAAGTTCAATATTGTGAACAATTGTACCTAGAGGAATTAATTCAAGAGGTAATGCATTTCCTGTTTGTACTGGTGCTTCCGGACCGGATACTATTACATCGCCTACGTTTAATCCTTCAGGTGTTAAGATATATCTTTTTTCACCATCTGCGTAATATACTAAAGAAATTCTAACGTTTCTGTTCGGATCGTATTCAATAGTTTTTACTGTTGCTGGTACGCCGAATTTTTCACGTTTGAAATCTATGATACGGTATGTTCTTTTTACACCGCCGCCTTTGTGACGACATGTAATTCTACCTGTATTATTTCTTCCTGCTGTTTTTTTCAATGATTTTAACAATGATTTTTCAGGAGTTGTACAAGTGACTTCTTGATAATCACTTTTTGTCATCCCTCTTTGTCCTGGAGATGTAGGGTTTATTTTTCTGATTGCCATTTTATTTTTCTCCTTTGGCTTTGTTATTTACTCATTGGGACTTGTGCCTAACGCCCCTTGGGTTGTGCTGTAGCAAATTATTGTTTAATTTGTTATGCACCGATTAATTCTTCTATTGGATCGCCTTCGATTGTTACGATTGCTTTTTTAGAAGAATCTGTTCTTCCGAATTTATAGCCCATTCTTTTTTCATGAGATGGCATATAAACTGTTCTTACTTTTTTAACCTTTCTTCCCGGAAAAGCTAATTCTACAGCTTGAGCAATTTCAACTTTTGTTGCGTCTTTTACTACTTCAAAAGTATATTGACCTAAAGTTGTAGCACCTACTGACTTTTCTGTGATGATAGGTTTTTTAATTACATCATATAATTTTTCTGTGTTTGTTCTTGCTTTACTCATTATTGTAGCCTTTCTGTTATATCGTTAACAGCAGATTCGGTAATTACAACAGAATCAGCTTCCAGTAAATCTTTTACATTAAGGTTGGTTGGTAAAATAATTTTTACGCTAGGAATGTTTCTTGCTGCTAATTCTAAATTTTTGTTTTCTTCTGCTTTTATGTTAGCAACGATTAAGATTTTTCCTGTAACGTTTAATGATTTTAATGCACTAACCATTAATTTTGTTTTTGGTTCAGAAATTGCAGAGAAGTCTTTTACTACAACCATTTGTTCACTTCTTGCTGACAATGCTGATTTTAGTGCTAATTGTCTTGCTTTTTGTGGCATATTGAATGCATAACTTCTTGGTTTTGGTCCAAAGATTACGCCGCCGCCTGCAAACAATGGTGAACGTAAAGAACCTGCTCTTGCTCTACCTGTACCTTTTTGTTTCCAAGGTTTTTTGCCGCCGCCGGATACTTCTGCTCTTGTTTTGCAAGATGCTGAACCTTGACGTCCGTTGTTTAATTGTCTTCTTAATGCTAAGTGCATTACATGAATATTAGGTTCTACACCAAACACATTTTCGTTTAATGTGATTTCACCTAATTTTTCTCCGTTTGTACTTAATATTTCTTTTGACATTTTTTTATTTCCCTTTACTTATCTACTGCCTGTTACCCCTTTCTTGAAGCTGTTCAAGTTTTATGTGGCAACTCGGGTTTTTATAACTTGTCTGTTAGTATGTTTGTATTTTGATTAGTTCCATTTAGTTCTTGTTGGTACTATTGTTACAAGTCTGCCTTCACATCCCGGTACTGAACCTTTAATTAATACCAAGCTGTTTGCTGCATCTACTTTTACTAATTTTAATTTTGTAATTGTAACTCTTTCATTTCCCATGTTACCAGCCATTCTTTTGCCTTTGATAACACGTGACGGAGTTGTACCTGCTCCGATTGAACCAGGTTCTCTGTGGTTTTTAGAACCGTGTCCCATAGGTCCTCTTGAGAAGTTCCATCTTTTTACTGTACCTTGGAAACCTTTACCTATTGATTTGCCTGTTACATCTACTTTTTCAACGTTATCTAATACAGATAATTCAATTTTATCGCCTACTTTGTAGTCTGAAGGGTTGTCTACTCTAAATTCTTGAAGATGTCTGTAATTTTCAAGATTATTTTTCTTGAAGTGACCGATTTCAGCTTTTGTTAAGTGTTTTTCTTTCGCTGAAATTGTACCTACTTGAATTGCATTATAACCGTCTGTTTCGACTGTTTTTACTTGAGTAACAACAATCGGATCAACTTTAATAACGGTTACGGGAATTGCCAATCCTTGTTCATCAAAGATTTGTGTCATTCCAAGTTTTTTACCTATTACACCTAGTGTCATATTTGTCCTTTCTTTCCCGAATTTATGGCATTTTAAAAACTTTTTGCCGAAAAATAACTTTTCATCTTTCTGCATTGAGTCCCTTATTTTAGTCAATGTGCTTTTTGCTTATGCTTCCGGCACATTTGCCAAATTCGTTTTCTCTTGCGAGCGCTACGTCTTGCTAATCTTTACCTAATTTGAGGATTTGCACCTCTACAACCTTTCGGCTGTCCCGATTATTTTTTGTTTAATCGGTTGTAGTTCACATTACATGCATAATGCTTATTTAATTTTCAATTTAGTCAGATTATAATTTTACTTCAATATCTACGCCTGCCGGTAAATCTAATCTGCCTAATTCTTCAACTGTTTGTTGAGTAGGTTCGTATATATCAATTATACGTTTGTGTGTTCTCATTTCGAAATGTTCACGAGATTTTTTATCTACGTGTGGTGAACGCAAAACGCAATATATACGTCTTTTTGTAGGTAAAGGAATAGGGCCGGCTACTTTAGCGTCAGTTCTTTTTGCTGTTTCTACGATTTTGTCTGAAGATACGTCAATTAATTTATGATCGTATGCTTTTAAACAAACTCTGATTCTTTGTCTTTGTTTAGTTGCCATTTGCATTCCTTTTTCTTTTTTTGTTTACTATTACACTGCTTGAAACTGCTATTCAACAAATATTTCGGATATAAGTAAATACATTAATTCCAAGCATATCAATCCTAAAACAAACAAATTCCACTGTCAACACAAGAATTTAAAAAATGTATATAATTCGTTACAAATTTGAAATGTTTGTTCATTTTTATGTTTATATATATTTTTTTTCAAAAAAAAGACCGTTTTATTTTTATTACGGTCTTTTTTTATTTTGTCATATTTTATTTTATTTTATTTTATTTTATTATTTTTCTTTGTTTGTATCTTTTTCTTTTGGTTGTTCTTCGGTAGTTGAATCTTCTTTTTCCTCATCAGCAGCTTTTGAATCATTTTCATTAGGCTCTTCTGAGGCTTTTTCATTTTCACTGTTATCTTCTGATGAATCTGATGTTTCTTCGTTGTCGACGTCGCCGTCTTCGTCTTCTGCAGATGATTCTTCTTGAGATTTTTTTGCATCTTCTGCTTCAAGAGCTGCTTTTATTTCATCTTCATCTTTTGCTCTGATAACAGGAATTGAAAGCATTAGTGCAACTTGATCTCCGTCTTGTTCAAGGTTTAATTCCAATGCATCTTTGTCCATTTCAACATATTTAGACAATAAATCAACCATTTCTCTTCTCATGCGTTCCATAAGTTCCGGAGTAAGATTGGTTCTGTCTTGCATCAGAACTACTCTTAAACGATTGCAAGCTGTATCCTTTGAAGATTCTGTCTGTTCTGTGTCTGTTTGACGGAAGAAGCCTAAGACTTTATTGTATAAATTTGCTAATAACATCTTATACTTTCTCCTTTCCCATTAAACCTGAGAAGAATTTTTTTACTTTAGCCATAACGCCTTGAGGTTCTTCTAAATTTAGGAACGGAACATCTTCTCCTATTATTCTCCTTGCAACGTTGTTGTAGGCTTTGCCCGCAAGAGATTTTTCATCATTTACAATAGGTTCACCTTTGTTGGTTGATGTTATAATGCCTGTATCTTCAGGAATTATTCCTATTAATTCTGCTGAAAGTATTTCTACAACGTCATCTACGCTCATCATGTCATTTGTTTTTATAAGATTTGGACGAACACGGTTAAGAAGTAATTTATATGATTTGATTTCTTCTTTTGCTTCTAAAAGTCCGATAATTCTATCAGCATCACGAACAGCTGACATTTCAGGGGTTGTTACCACAATTGCCTCAGATGCTCCGGCTACTGCATTTTGAAAACCTTGTTCTATACCGGCCGGACAGTCTACTAAAATAAAATCAAAATCTTTTTTTAATTGTTCGCAAATGTCTTTTAATTGTTCTTCGGTAACTGCTGTTTTATCACGTGTCTGTGCTGCTGCAAGCAGGCAAAGGTTTGGATTCTTTTTATCTTTGACCAAAGCTTGTTTAAGCTTGCATCGTTCTTCAACAACATCAACTATTGTATAAACTATTCTGTTTTCTAAACCGAGTAATAGATCCAAATTCCTTAATCCAAGATCGGTGTCTATCATTACGACCTTTTTGCCTGTTTTGGCTAAGGCTGTTCCGATGTTGGCATTTGTTGTGGTTTTTCCAACACCGCCTTTCCCAGATGTTATTACGATAACTCTACCGCTCATTATTTCTCCTTTTTTATGATTCGTGTATTTTGCGTATAATTATTTGTTTTTTATGTATGCAAGCTTCTTCCGGAATAAATGTGTCTGTTTTTTGAATATAAGGTATATTAATATTATCCGGACGTCTTGCAAATGTATCAGCTATTCTTAATTGTATTGCATTCATTTTTAGGGCACGGATTTTAGCATATTTATTTCCTGCAGAACCTGCATGGGCAATCCCTCCTAAAATCCCCCATATAGTAATATCTCCTTTGGCTATAATTTCAGATCCAGGATTAGCATCCCCGATTATAACTATATTGCCGTCAGAAGTTATACTTTGTCCTGAACGCAATGTCCTTTGAATGTATAAGGTCGGAAGTTTTTCAGTTTCTCTTAATGATTTTCTTAAATCGTCAAGATTATAATCTATATCTTCAATATCTTCGCCTTCTATTTTATTTGCATTTTCAAGTTCTTTATTAAAATCTTTTAGTTCATTTACGGCATTTAAATCCTGTGATTCTATTGCTACAGCAGGTGATGGAACTTGATTTTCATCTTTTTCATCAAAATTTGTTTCTTCTTGTGTATCAATAGTTTCCATTTTATTTTCAAAATTTATTGTTTCTTGCTGAATTTCTTCAAGAGGTTTTACGGCTTCTGCCGGAGAAGCTTCTTTTAGTTTTTTTAAATCTTCTTCTTGAGCAAAAGTTTTAATTTCCGTATTTTCATCACCGAAAATTTTGTCTAATGCTTTTTCAAGTTCTTGATTAACTTTCTCCTGATTGGCATTAAATTCTGGCATAGGAACTTTATTTTCAAGCTCTGAAACTTTTATGGCTAATTCTTCTGCTGATTTTACTGTGTAGGCAGATGATGTTGTTATAAATTCTATTTCTGAATTCATGGATTCTACAAGAGCTTTTATGCTTGTAAGCTCTGTTGTTGTCAAATCAACGGAACCCAGTTTAAGGCATACTTTTTTGCTTTGAGCATCAGGTAAATCCAAAATTCTGCTAAGTTCGTAAATTATTTCAGAAGTTTTGTGAGTATTACTTACATCAACGATAAATCCGTTTTCAATATATCCCTTATCCATTTTTGAACCTTTCCGCAAATCCTATATATATTCTATGAACATACATGAAACATTTTGGAACATCAATGGATTATTTCGAATTGTAATATTTTTATTTTATTTTTTATACAAAAAGTGATTCGTTAACATATTTTTTAGACAAATGCTGAGCTAAATCAGA
Source organism: Candidatus Gastranaerophilales bacterium (assembly GCA_944323135.1). GTDB lineage: Bacteria > Cyanobacteriota > Vampirovibrionia > Gastranaerophilales > Gastranaerophilaceae > Stercorousia. Next base: position 63,096 of record CALURI010000012.1, on the reverse strand, counting down.
TTTAGTTATTTTTCCGTCATTGTTTTTGTCAAGGTTTTTATTTTGTTTGTAAAAATTTTCTCCGTTTTTACATAAAACTTCTTGATTAGCTCTTCCGGGGAGGAACGTTATTGCGTATAAATCCGCTGCGGAAAGTTTTGCGTTAGGTGCAAATGTATAGCTCTTTGATAGTGTAAGTAATTTTTCAACCCAATCAAGTTGTTCCATTGGAGACATTTTTGCAATTTTGGCTTTAGTTAAATTTGTTTTGTATCGTTTATTCAGTTCGGTAATTGCCGGTTGTGTAAACTGAATTAAACCTACAGCTGTTGTGCCGTTCCAGTTATTAGATTTTAGGCTGGATTCACTGTTCATAACCGCTAACAAATCTTTATAATTACAGTTCAATTTCTTTGCAATCTTTTTTACTTTATTTAAAAATTTCTTATCAAGTTTTTGAGAATTTTGGAAACCTTTATCTACGTCTTTTCTAAAATTAGAATTATTCTTGTTTGTTTGTTTTGTAAGTTCTCCGAAAACAGGAAAATTAAATCCTCCCATACCTCCTGTGTATAAGCTGTTCGGAAGATTAAAGTCGAATGGATTAGACAAGAAAGGCATTGAAAATAAGCTTGCATTCATATTTAAAGGCATAGATGAAAAACCGCCCGAAAATATACTGTTGCAAGATGTGAAAGACGGCATTGTAAAAGGTTGAAATGAGGGAAATATGCTAAATTGAGAAGGCATAAAATTGAATGACGACATCGGGTAGCCAAAACCTGAACAAAATGGGTTTAATCCTCCAAAAGGATCTATAGGCATTGGCATGAAATTATTCATAAATATGTTATTTAATCCCCAGTTGTAAATACTCATATTTTCCCCTGAAAATTTCCCTTATTTTTCCTCTTATATATATAAAAGAATTAATTATTTTAAAATTGTTATATTTTAGTTGCATGTTAAAAATTGTTAATAAAAAATAACTATTAACTAATGTAAAATTTTATTTTTATTATATTATTAATCTTAAGGGACAGAGAATTTATGATTTTTAATGAAACAAAAACACACGAGATTACTGTAGACGTTGTTATTGTAACAATGAAAAATGATGCTTTGCAGGTTTTGCTTGTTAAACGTTTAAATGAACCTTTTAAAGATAAGTGGGCAATTCCAGGAGGTTATGTAAGATTATCCGAAAATCTTGATCAAGCGGCTTTGCGAGTGTTAAAAGAACGTACAAATATTGACAATGTTTACTTGGAACAATTATATACATTTGGAGACCCTCTCCGTCACCCAAATGCAAGAGTTATTACTTGTGCGTATTTCGCTTTGGTGAGAGCTGAAGATATTAATATTGTTCCTACTCCCGAATTGGGCTGGCATAAGATTTCTGACTTGCCGCCTTTAGCTTTTGACCATAAAGAAATTATAGAATATTCTCTTAAAAGAACACGTGAAAGATTGGAATTATGCCCTGTTGCATACCAGCTTTTGAATGAAAAATTTACTTTAACCGAAATGCAGAAAGCTTATGAGTTAATTATGGGTAAAAAACTTGATAAGCGTAATTTTAGAAAGAAAGCTCTTTCTACTGAAGGTTTGATTGAACTTAATGAATATACTAAATCTTCGTCTAAAAGACCTGCGAGATTATATACTTTTGAAAATATCAAATTAAATTCAAAAAGAGCCCATTTTATTTCTAAGAAAAAGGAGAAAAAATAAATGTTATTAAATATAGTTTGGGCTGTTCAAATTATTTCAGCTTTATTATTAATTGTTTTAATCTTGTTGCACTCCCCGAAAGGTGATGGAATTGCAGGAATTGGCGGAGCATCTCATGTTTTTGCTTCTCAAAAGAGTGCTGAAAAAGGTTTGAATAAATTAACGGCAATTGTTTCTGCAATATTTTTAATTTGTACATTCCTTCTAGGTTTTGGTATTATTAAGTAATATGTGTGAAATATTTTCAAGAAATCAACTGTTTTGGGGAAAAGATAATCAAGATTTTCTTTTGTCAAAGCATGTTGCTGTTTTCGGACTTGGCGGTGTTGGCGGTTTTTGTGCGGAAGCTCTTGCAAGAGCCGGAATTGGAGAATTAACAATAATTGATTTCGATATTGTGTCGCAATCTAATATAAACAGACAGCTTGTAGCTATGTATTCAACTGTCGGGCAAAGCAAGACAAAGCTTTTTGAAACGAGATTAAAAGATATTAATCCTAATATAAAATTGAATGTTATTGATGATTTTTATAGCGGAGATTTAAATCTTTCTAATGTCGATTATGTCGCTGATGCTATTGATACAATGCGTTCAAAAATTGAGTTGCTGGAAACTTGTGTGAAACATAATATTCCTGTAATTTCTTCAATGGGAGCGGGTAATAGAATTGACCCTGAAAAACTTTATATATCAGATATTTCAGAAATTGAGAATAAGAATGCTCCTTTTATTTCCAATATAATATACCAATTGAAAAAACGAGGGATTGAAAACGGAATTGCAGTTGTTGCAAGCAGGGAAAAACCTTTTGTTAGAGAAAAGATATCTTCAACTGAAAAAATAACAACTAAAAGTGGTGAAAACATTGAATTTACAAAAATTACCCCTTCATCAACTCCGTTTGTCGCAAGTTGTGCGGGAATATTTATGGCATCATATATTGTCCGGAATTTTTTAAAGGAGTATAAATCATGAATATATTAGTCACAGGAGCTTCAAAGGGTATAGGTAATGCAATAGCAAAAGAACTTCAAAATATCGGAGAAGTTTTTGTAACAGGACGAAATGAAAAGGCTCTTACAGCTTGCAATGCAAAAGGATTTTGTGTTTGTGATTTATCGAAAGATATAAATGTTCTTGCAGAATTTATTGAAGAAAAAAATATTGATGTTTTGATAAATAATGCTGGTGAATATATTTATGCAGGATTGGAAACTATGAATATTGCTGATATTCAAAGGTTATATCAGACAAATTTGATAGCTCCTGCATATCTTATTTCAAAAGCTATTCCTTATATGAAAAACAAAAGATGGGGAAGAATTATAAATATCGGTTCGATTTCAGGTATAATGGGAGAAGCTTTTGCAAGTATTTATTCCTCTTCAAAGGCTGGGCTTGTAGGTTTGACAAAAGCTTTGGCACTGGAAGTTGCAGAATATAATATAACCGTAAATACAATAAACCCGGGTTGGGTAGAAACAGAACTTGGAATGGCATCTATCGAGGATAGTGAATTCTCAAAAGAAGAAATTATAGATACAATTCCGCAAAAAAGATTTGTAAAACCTGAAGAGGTTGCAAAGCTTTGTAAATATTTAATTTCAGAAGACGCAAAAGGGATTACGGGACAAGCAATAAATTTATGTGCAGGATTGAGTGTTGGAATATAATGAATAAAGAGTTACAAAAATATATTGAAACTATGATTATTCCTAAATATGCTGATTTTGATAAAGGACATAATTTAGAGCATGTTCAAACTGTTATTAATGAAAGTCTAAATCTTGCTGAAAAATGTAATGTAAACCTTGATTATGCTTATGTTATAGCTGCATATCATGATTTGGGGCTTTGTGACGGAAGAGAATTTCATCATATAGTTTCAGGTAAAATTTTAGAAGCTGATAATGTTATAAATCAATGGTTTTCTCCCGATGAAATCAAATTGATGAAGGAGGCAGTTGAAGATCATAGAGCATCTTCAAAAAATCCGCCAAGAAGTATTTACGGTAAAATTGTTGCAGAGGCAGACAGAGATATAGTTCCTATAAAAATTATAAAACGTACTATTCAATATTCCATGAAAAATACCCCATCAGATGATAAAGAACTTCATTGGCAGCATTTAACAGAACACATGGCAGAAAAATATGCAAAAGGCGGTTATATGAAATTGTGGTTTGAGGATTCAAAAAATGCAGAACCTTTAAATGAATTACGCCAAATAATTGAAGATAAAACTAAATTACGAAATATTTTTGAGGATTTATATTCTAAAGAACTTTCTCAACAATATCTTGGGCAGTAATTTTTAGACAATCAAGTTTTTCACAAGTTGTCTGTCTGTGCTCCCAAAGGCAAGGTTTTATCGGACAATTGTCAGAGGCTTTAATAGCAATGACATTTTCTGATTGCGGAATTAATTTTTTATCATCAGTTGGACCAAAAATTGCATAAGTTTTTGTTCCCATTGCAACTCCGACATGTAAAGGTGCGGAATCCGAACATATAAATTTTTCAGCTTTTCCGATAATTACTGCAAGATCTTTTAAGTTTTTTGTTTTTCCGTATAAATCTTCAAAATTTTTATTTTTAGTTTTATTTCTGATAGTATCAATAACTTCTTTGTCGTCAGGGCCTCCTGCTAAAATAACATTTTTGCCTTTCTCAAGGAGTAAATCAACAGTTTGTGCCCACACATCCGCTGTAACCGTTTTTATCATCCCTTTATTTATACTCATTTTGCTCACCCCAGGATGAATTAGTACGGAGTTTGGAATTTTTCCCTGAGCGGGGACATTGATTTCTGGTAATTCTGTTTTGTGATTTGTAATTGGTGAGATTAAATCATGATACATTGCACAGGCATATTGATTTTTGTTAAGCCTAACTGTTTTGGTTAACAGGATTTCGCTTAATTTTCCGGTATTATAGCCATATCGTTGTTTTATCCCTGTTAATGTTAAAAGGATACTTATTAATTTATTTCCGCCGGATGATATAACTATATCAAAATGTCCTTTACGCGCAAGATATACAAGCTTTAAAAGTTCTAAGTATTTATTTTTCCCTTTAATATCAATTAGGAATAAATCGTCAATAATATTTGTTAAATCTTTAACGCTCTTGCTTCTTGGTTCAAGTGCAAGAGTTATTTTGGAGTTTGGAAATTCTTTTTTTAATGATATTAATGTCGGCAAAAAGAATATTTCATCTCCTATTCCGCCAAAATTTATTGCTAAAATATTCATGGCTTGATTATACAATAAAAATATTTGTAGTAGTATATATTTATGGTAAATAAAGTTACAACTGCTACTGTTATAGGGTTAGATGCTTACAAAGTTTCTGTAGAAACTGATATATTAAATGGCTTACCGGGGTTTTCAATTGTCGGTCTGCCTGATGCTTCAATAAATGAAGCACGAGATAGAGTGCGTTCAGCTATTAAAAATTCGGGCTTTACTTTTCCTGCGAAAAAAGTTGTTATAAATCTTGCACCAGCAGATTTAAAAAAAGAGGGATCAAATTTTGATTTACCTATAGCTGTAGGACTTTTGATAGAGGAAGGAACTTTAGAAGAGGATAACGTAAAAGATTATGCATTTATCGGGGAGTTGTCTTTAGATGGCTCTTTACGTGGCGTAACAGGTGTTTTGCCTCTTGTTTTAGGTTTAAAAAACACAGGTATAAAAAATATTTTTGTCCCTAAAATTAATGCAACGGAAGCTGCTTTAGCAGGAGGTGTTAATGTCTTAGGGGCTGAAAAACTTGCGGATGTGGTTAATCATTTTACTGACAGCCAGATAAAATCGACTGAAATTGATATTAATAAATATTTGTGTGAAGGGATAAAACAAGAATATATATATGACTTTAAAGATGTAAAAGGTCAGCAAAAAGCAAAACGAGCATTAGAAATTGCAGCAGCCGGCGCTCATAATATGCTTATGACAGGTTCGCCAGGCTCAGGTAAAACCCTTATGGCAAAGTGTTTTTCTTCGATATTGCCGCCTTTAGAACTTTTAGAAGCTTTGGAGCTTACAAAAATATACAGTATCTCAGGACTTCTATCATCAGATGAACCGTTGATGACAAAACGTCCATACAGAGCAGTGCATCATACGGCTTCTGCAACAGGAATAATCGGCGGCGGCTCAAATCCTAAACCAGGAGAGATAACGCTTGCTCATCGAGGAGTTTTGTTTTTGGATGAAATGGCAGAATTCCCGAGAAATGTTTTGGAGGTTTTGCGCCAACCTCTTGAAGATGGTCAGATTGTAATTTCAAGAGCTAAACATTCAATTAAATATCCTGCAAAATTTATTTTGCTTGGTGCAATGAATCCTTGTCCTTGCGGTTATCTTGGTGATAAAGAAAAGCAATGTACCTGTTCTGAATTTCAAATTTCAAGATATAAATCAAGAATATCAGGGCCTTTATTAGATAGGATAGATTTGCAAGTTGAAGTTCCGAGACTTACGGCAGAAGAGCTTTTAAACACTGAACCTTCAAATGAATCCTCTCTTGATATTAGAAAACGTGTTATTAAAGCTCGTAAAATTCAATCTGAACGTTATAAAAATGAAGGAATTTTAACAAATTCAGAGTTAAATTCAAAATTAATAAAAAAATATTGCCAAATAGATAAACAAAGCTCTGAACTTTTAAAAGTTGCAGTTGCAAAATATCAGCTTTCAGGCAGACGATATGACAGAATCCTAAAACTGGCAAGAACAATTGCAGATTTGGAAAGTTCTGAAAATATTTTACAAACTCATATTATGCAGGCTTTGCAATATAGAATATAATTTTTTTATAAATTTTAAAATCTAAGCGGATAATCTTTTGGTATTTTCCAACCGTTCATTTGTATTAATGCGGTACAGTATGCTCTTGAATTACTAACTTCTTGTTTGCATCCTATATTATTGTTATTTCTCAGCATTTCTTCTGTGCCATCCCAATTGTATTTGTATGGTTCGATTCCTTTATTGTAGTGATATTTATTAGCTGTAGTATTATCTGTTGGATTAAAAAAGAATGAAAACACTTTAGTCCCATTATGTGATTGGTCTCCTCTAATTTCCCCGCTTTCTTCTTTTTTTATAATATAATCTTTAGCATTAGGATAAAAACTAATCCCATTACTTCTTAATGTGGAAAGACTTCCATCAGGAAAATAAATTACTGTAATTCCATTGTCATGTTCTACTTTTAAATATGAAATGTATGGTTCAAAGTATTTATTGAAATATTCTATATTTGTTATTATTTTATTATTGCCATCTTCATCTGTTTCATATAAATCTTCCCATTTGTCCCATTGATTAACATCTCCATAATCCGCTTCAGCCATTTTTATAGCTTGGTTCATAGTACTGTAAAATTTTGCTAATCTTGTTTCAACAACTGTTTTTCTGTGATAGGCAATTAATGCAGGCATAGTTAATGCTGCAACAACTCCTATAATCCCGAGAGTAATCAAAACTTCTGCTAAGGTAAAAGCCCATAAACCCTTTAAATTAGTTAACTTTTCGGGGGGGGGGCAATCCTAAAAGCTCTTAAATCCATAATTTCTGCCTCCTGTTTTCATTTATATTATTTACTATTTTTTTAAATTTGTCAATGTTTAGCCCGTTAAATTAAAAAATCCTGCAATCAGCCCTACAAGTGCAGAAACTCCAAGATAAAAGAGCGGGTCTCTTTTTTCGGTAATACTTGCGATAAATAAACCTACAAGCAATACAATGCCAAATAAATTTATGCTGTTTATAAACATATTAACCCCAACAGCTGCTAAAAGTCCGCATCCTGCAGGCTTTAATGTATAAATAACTGATTTTACGTATTTATTATGTCTGAATTGTTCTAAAAGTTTTGAAATAATTATAATTAATATTAATGATGGTAAGATTACTGCTGTTGTTGCAATAAATGCACCGGCAAGACCGGCTGTTGTATAACCTGCAAATGTTGCAACGTTAACTCCGACAGGTCCTGGTGTTATAGAGGATACTGCAATCATATCTGTTAATTGTTTTGTAGTATACCATTTTTGGACATCTGCGATGTGGTATAAAAATGGCAATGTTGCATATCCGCCGCCAAATGAAAATAAACCTATATGAAAGAATTCAAGAAATAGTTTTAAATATGTAATCATTCTTCTTCCTCATGTTCGATTTTTTTCTGATACTGAACCCAAAGTCCTATAAATATTGCAAGAATAATTAATGCTGATGGCGGAGCTTTGAAACAAGTTGATAAAATAAATGTTATGAAAAATATCCAGCAGGAAAATTTGTCTACAACACTTTTTTCCCACATTTCTTTTACTGCTAAATAAATTAGTAATACAACACCTATGCCTACTCCCCAAAAAATACTTTGGATAAATTGCATTTTCACAAATTCTTCCAAGATTTTAGCGATTAGAATAATTGAAATAAATGCAGGCATGACAATTCCTAAAGTTGCAACAATTGCACCGGGAGTTTTTTTTAATTTATACCCTACAAAAATCGCTGTATTGGCTGCGATTATTCCAGGAACACTTTGACTTAATGCATAATATTCACATAGTTCATCATCATTTATCCATTGTTTTTTGTCAACAATTTCCGACTGCAAAAGAGGTAGTATAACATATCCTCCACCAAGTAATAATGTTCCGACTTTGAAAAAAGTTTTGAATATTTGGTATAAAGTTTTTTCCATAAATTTATTATATAACAAGTATTATATTTTCTACAAATTATTATTAAAAATAAATGCCGTTTTAAAACGGCATTTATTATATGTTTAATTTTTTATTTATTTATTTTAATTATTTAAAGTTGCTTTTAATCTTGCCATAGCTCTTGCCACAGCAGCTTCTGCTCGTTTTGCATCAAGCTCGGCATCTGCTTCTGCCAAGCGTGCTTGAGCTCGTTTAAGTGCTTCTTTTGCGCGGGCAACATCAATCTCATCCCCGCGTTCTGCTGTTGTAGTTAATATTAATGCATTGTCATCTTTGAATTGGAATACTCCGCCCATTGTTGTAAAATATTTGGGTTCATTATTTTTTACTGCTTTTGTTACTCCAATATCAAGTGCTGCCATGACCGGTACGTGATTTTTTAAAATACCGATTTCTCCGTCTGTTGTTTTAGTATAAACTTCATCAACATCTTCATCGAAAACAATTTTTTCATTGGTTATTATTTTTAAATGCATAAATACCCTTTCAGATGGTAAAAATGTAAGGACGAATTTTTTTGTTTTGTCTTTGTTTTTTTTTTACCTTCTATTTTAATGTTTTGGCTTTTTCAACGGCTTCTTCAATTGTTCCTACCATATAAAAAGCTTGTTCCGGTAAGTTATCATGCTTACCTTCAATAATTTCTTTGAAGCCTTTGATTGTATCTTCAAGTTTTACATATTTGCCGGGGATACCTGAGAATTTTTCTGCTACGAAGAATGGTTGAGACAAGAATCTTTGAATTTTTCTTGCTCTGTTAACTGTTTCTTTATCTTCTTCAGACAATTCATCCATACCTAAGATTGCAATAATATCTTGCAGTTCTTTATATTTTTGTAAAATTTCAAGAACTTTTCTTGTGGTGTTGTAATGTTCTTCCCCGATGATATTTGGATCCAAAACTCTTGAAGATGATTCCAGAGGATCTACAGCAGGATAAATACCTAATGATGCAATTTGTCTTGATAATACTGTTGATGCATCAAGGTGTGAGAATGTTGTAGCCGGAGCAGGGTCTGTCAAGTCATCTGCAGGTACGTATATGGCTTGTACTGATGTGATTGAACCGTCTTTTGTAGATGTAATTCTTTCTTGCAGTTCTCCCATTTCGTTTGCCAATGTCGGTTGATAACCTACAGCTGACGGCATACGTCCTAAAAGTGCTGATACTTCTGAGCCTGCCTGAGTAAATCTGAATATATTATCAATGAATAGAAGTACATCTTGTTTTGAATAGTCTCTGAAATATTCAGCAGCTGTTAAAGCTGAAAGACCTACTCTCATTCTGGCTCCCGGCGGTTCATTCATTTGTCCGTATATAAGTGCAACTTTATCGATAACACCGGATTCTTTCATTTCGTTCCACAAATCGTTTCCTTCACGCGTTCTTTCTCCTACACCGCCGAAAACAGAAACTCCTGAATGTTCCATTGCAATATTGTGGATAAGTTCCATGATAAGAACTGTTTTTCCAACACCGGCACCGCCGAATAGACCAATCTTACCACCTTTTTGGTAAGGTTGTAAAAGGTCGATTGCTTTAATACCTGTTTCAAGAATTTCAATATTAGTATTTTGATCTGTTAATTTTGGAGATTCTCTGTGAATTGGAAGATATGTATCTGTTTCGATAGGTCCCATTTTGTCTACAGGATCACCTGTTACATTCAAAATTCTTCCCAAAATCGGTTTCCCGACAGGAATTTTAATAGGTTCATGTGTATTGATTACCTTCATGCCTCTTTTTAGTCCGTCGGTTGAAGCCATTGCTACGGTTCTGACTTTGTTACCGCCAAGCATTTGTTGTACTTCCGCAACGATATAAGAGCCGTCTTCCTTATTTATATGCAAAGCTGTGTGTATTTCAGGAAGTTCTCCTTGCTGAAACTCAACATCAATAACCGGACCAATAATTTTAGTTATTAACCCCTCATTTTTAGTTAATGTATCCATTTCCTCTCTCCTTTTTTATATTTTTATTATAATACAAGAAAAAAAAATAACAAATTACCGTTAAATATAGTTTAATTATTATTATATGTTTTTTATTATAGAGATTTTTTGCAAATAAAAATTATCGGAGAGTATGTCAGATTAATTTCAGGGTATTTATTTTTATAGCTATCACAAAAGGCTTTTATTTCTTTGAAAGTCCAGTGTTGTGCTGTTAGAGAATTTACTCCTGTGCTTTTCATGTGTGCAAGAAGTTCAAGAGGCGTGGAAAAGTGTAGAATTTTGCTAAATTCTTCTATGTGTATAATGTCGTAATTTTTTTGAAAAATACATTTTATTTCTTCTAAAGATTTGTAATTTAATGAAAGTCCCGTTAAATCTCTGATTTCTTTAAAGTTATCCTTTGAAAATGTGGAAAAAGCTAAAATTCCGTTGTTATTTAATAAATTTTTGTAATATAAACTGATACTATCGAGGTTTTCAAACCATTGAAACATGGCATTTGAAATAATTAAATCCATTTTTTGTGCAGGTTTTATTCTTTTGGCATTCCCGCAGTAAAATGTTGAATTTGGAATAAGGTTTGTTATGTAAGATTTTGCGTTTTCTATAAGGTCATTGGCAAAATAATTTTTGAATGTAATTTTTTTTATTAATTCTTCTGTTAATAGTCCTGCTCCGCATCCCAATTCAAGGATATTGTCAAAGTGAGTGTTGATTTTGGCAATTTCTTCTACAAGTTTTTCTGCCATAATTTTTTGAACTATGGCGTTTTCATTGTATGTGTTAATACTTTTTTCAAATTGTTTTTTAATTAATTTAGGGTTTATATGCATAATATTTCATTCCAGCTTTCAAAATTATAATAAGGAAAATGTCCGCTTTCAATTATTTTGGGATTTAAGTTTTTGCTCCAAAAGTTTATTTGATTTTGTGTCGGAATTATTTTATCATTAGTGCTTATTATGACTTTATTATAATATTTTTCATAAATTAATTTCGTATTCTTAATTCTTTCATACAGGCTGTTTAACTCAGATACTCTATTGAGGATTGGGCGTTTAACAGGTGTTTTTAAGTATCGGTTGTATTCTTCATCAGTTTGAAAAATGTTTTGATAAAATTTGGCTTGAAGCCCCTTTTCTGCATGTTTAAGTGTTAAGAGAAAAGGCTTCTCAGGTATTCCGAATTCATTATCAACAGGGCATAGTGTTCCGTTTATAGCCAGCTTTTTGGTGAATTTTGGCAATTTGTCTTTTACAAGATATGCACTGAATACTCCCATAGACCATGAAATTAGAAAATATTCTTTATATTCGGGGATTTCAGGCAAATCTAATGAATTATAATCAAATAAAATCAAAATGTCATAATCTTCGCATTTTAAAAAATTAAAAGGGTTAGCATCGAAACTCCAACCGGTAAAAAATATTATAAGTTTATTGTTGTTTTTCTTGTTTAGCCAGTGATATTGCATCAAATAATTCCTTTTCGTTAATTTCTGTTGTCAATGAGAGTCGTATTCTCGAAGTGCCTTCAGGGACAGCCGGGGGACGAATCGGCAGGGTGAAAAAACCGTTATGGAAGAGAATTTCACAAGTATCGACTGTGTCTTTGTTGCTCCCGATAATAATTGGTATAATATGGCTTTGACTTCCTGCTTTTTGCCCGAGTTTTAACATATTTGAACGTTTTTCTAAAGTATATGGAAGTTTATTTTCAATAATCCATTTTGAAAAAGCAATATTGATAGGCGGAAGTGATGTTGAAAAAATAAAAGGACGAGCTTTGTTTATCAGATAATCTATTAATATTTGATTACCAGTTGCAAAAGCCCCCATAGAACCTATTGCTTTGCCAAATGTCCCGATAATTAAATCAATTTTGTCTGTTAATCCAAACTGCTCAGTTACTCCAAGACCTTTTTTGCCAAAAACTCCAAAAGCGTGAGCTTCATCAAGAATTAGAATACATTTATATTTTTCTTTTAGATAAATAAGAGTTTCAATATCAGCAATATCACCGTCCATTGAAAAAACGCTTTCTGAAACAATTATGGCATTATTGAAATTTTTGCGTTCCCGAATTAAAAGTTTTTCAAGGGCTTCCATATTGTTGTGCGGGTATCTGAAGAATTTGCTTTTTGATAATTGCATTCCGTCAATTATACTTGCATGGTTTAGTTTGTCCGAAAATATTACATCACCTTTGCCGGCAATAGAACTGTTAATGCCGACATTTGCGTGATAACCGCTGTTAAAAATCAATGTTTTTTCTTTGTTAAATATTTTTGAAATTAATGTTTCAAGCTCTTTATAAACAGGTAAAGTTCCGGTTAAAAGTCTTGCTGATGCACTGCCGAAAGAATATTTATCTTGTGCGTAATTCAAAAATTCTTCTGTAATACTTTTGTTGTCAGCTAATCCAAGATAGTTGTTTGATGATAAATTTAAAAATTTTTTATTGTTTATGTAAATATATTTTTCGTCTTTATAATCAAAATTTTTAATATTTCTAAAGTGGGATAGTTCTTTTAATATTCTTAGATTTTCATTGTAATTTTGATACATAAATTCAATTTATGATAAAAAAATCTAAATGTCCAGATATTGCAAAGTTTTAAATAATAGTATAAAATATTAATTGTAAATAATTTTTACAATTTGTTACATTCTTATAGAAATTGGGTATATATAATATATATGTATTGTTAATGAAGTCTTTTATCAAATGGATAGGAGGCGGTTAAGGCTTATGGATTACAAAAATATTATGAAAAAGCGTTCAGGGTTGACTTTGTCAGAGGCATTATTTACTTTGGCAATTATTGGTGTTATAGCTTCTTTAACAATATTTGGACTTGTAGCAAAAATTGGCGATGCCAAGAATATGGCTGCACTGAAAAAATTCTATACCTCAATAAGTCAAGTTACAATGTTTGTTATTTTGGATAGATCATCACCTAATTATTGGGGATTAGATGAGTATTCACAAGATTCATCTGCTCTTGCATACTCTTATTATAAACCTTATTTTAAAATAGTAAGAGATTGTTCAAATATGACGGGTTGTTGGCAATATCCTACGAAATTTTTGAGCGGTAAAGTTTATTTGAAACGTGCTCAGATGTACCAGTATATGTTTACTCTGGTTGACGGTATGAACGTTATTATTAATGTTTACCCGCGCGATATTGTTCGGTCTGAATTCGGCGTAAATGTTGATAAAGATTCTGTTGTATTTATTATTGATGTAAATGGGAATACAAGTCCAAACCAAATGGGACGTGATATCTTCGCATTTGTTCTTAACGGAAGTGAAGTAGTTCCTGGCGGTAAGGATAATACTTATAATTGTAATAAGGCAGCCTCAGGGTTAACTTGTGCGGCAAGAGTAATCGATGATGGTTGGAAAATTACATATTACTAAGCTTCAGCTCCTTTCATCTTTCATAAAAAGACCAGCTTAAAAACTGGTCTTTTCTTTTTATTATGAATATTTTGGATTTCAATTATTTAATTCTCATTGTCGGGAAGGCAATAACATCTCTAATAGACGGTGAATCTGTTAACAGCATTACAAGTCTGTCTATTCCCATTCCCATACCGCCTGTCGGAGGCATACCATATTCAAGAGCTGTGATGAAATCTTCATCAATATCCATTGCTTCTTCATCACCTGCTGCTTTTGCCTGTGCCTGAGCTTCAAATCTCATTCTTTGGTCAATCGGATCTGTTAATTCTGAAAATGCATTTGCGATTTCCCATCCGTTCACTCTTGTCTCAAAACGCTCAGTTAATCTGTCGTTGTCTCTGTGAACTTTAGCAAGAGGTGATATTTCTCTTGGATAATCTATAATGTGGCAAGGTTGAATTAATGAAGGTTCAATTTTTGCTTCGAATACTGCTTCTACAACCTGTCCCCAATTCATTCCGTCATCTACAGGTACATTTAATGATCTTGCAGTTTCTACAGCTTGTTGGGGACTGTAAATTTCCATAAAATCAATTCCTGTAGCTTCTTTAATAGATCCGAGCATAGTTTTTCTGTCCCAAGGAGGAGTTAAATCAATTTCGTTTTCTCCATATTTAATTTTCATTGTTCCTAAAACTTCTTGGGCAACGTATGCAACCATATTTTCCGTTAATGTCATCATATCATTATAATCGGCATAAGCCTGATATAATTCTATCATTGTGAATTCAGGATTGTGGCGGGTATCGATACCTTCATTTCTGAAGCATTTTCCTATTTCATATACACGTTCAGAAATTCCGCCTACAATAAGACGTTTTAGATATAATTCAAGAGCAATTCTTAAAGTTAAATCCATGCTGAGTGCATTATGGTGTGTTGTGAAAGGTCTTGCATTTGCTCCTGATGCCATTGTCTGTAATATTGGTGTTTCAACTTCCAAGTATCCTTCTTTAGAAAGAAATTCTCGAATCTTTTGAATAATAAGGCTTCTTTTTCTAAAAGTTTCTCTACTTTCTTCATTTACTATTAAATCAACATATCTTTGACGATACTTTAATTCAACATCAGTAAGTCCATGATAATGTGTTAATTCTTCCATTTTTTCTTTGCTTATTTGTTTATTCGGCAAAGGTAAAAGTGCTTTTGATAATAATTTTAAAGATGTTGATTTTATTGACAATTCTCCTCTCGGAGTTCTTCTGATTGTACCTGTAAAACCTACTATATCTCCGATATCTATAAGTTTTAAGATTTTCATCATATCTTCAGATAAGTTTTCTTTGTGTGAAAATATTTGGATTTTACCTGAAGAATCCATCAAATCAATAAACATTCCGGTGTTGCGTATTGCCATAACACGACCTGCTACAGAATATTTATCTTCTGTTTCAACACCTGCTTCTAAAGTTTTATATTTGTCTTGTAAAAATGCTGCATCTGCATCTTTATCAAAGGAGTAAGGATATGGGTTTACTCCTTTATCTGCTAGGTCTGCAAGTTTTTGTATTCTTGTTTGTCTTATTTGTTCTTTTGTAGACCCGGGTTCATGTAATTGTTGTGTCATATTAGTTTTCCTTTTTTATTATGTATTTTGTATATTTTTATATTATCACAAACAAAAATTACTTCACAATAAATAAAAAAGCTTCCTTTTATAAAAGGAAGCTTTTTTGATTATTATATTTATATTTATACCATTAATCTTTTTAATTCTTCAGGACGTGAAGTTCTTGACAGGGCATCTTCTATTGTAATAATTCCTTGTTTATAAAGATTTGCTAATGCCATTTCAAGAGTTTGCATACCTAAAGCTTGGTTCATTTGAATTGTAGAATATATTTGTGCAGCTTTAGCTTCACGTATAAGGTTTGCAATAGCAGGTGTAACAAGCATTATTTCCTGAGCCATTACACGACCTTTTTTTGAACCGTCCGGTTGTACTTTTTGCAGAAGAGTTTGAGCAAATACTGCTGCAAGAGAGTTTGCAAGCTGTACACGAATTTGTTGTTGTTGACCTTCTGGAAAAACGTCAATGATACGGTCAATTGTTTGCGCTGCTGAAGATGTGTGCAAGGTTCCAAATACTAAGTGACCTGTTTCAGCAGCTGTTAATGCTAACGCGATTGTTTCATGGTCTCTCATCTCACCTACAAGTATGATATCAGGGTCTTCACGAAGTGCGGATCTTAATGCATTTGCAAAAGATCTTGTATCCATTCCGAGTTCACGTTGGTGGATAATGCTTTGTTTTGATGTGTGGACAAATTCTATAGGGTCTTCAATTGTTAAAATGTGTTCTGCCCTGTTTGTGTTAATGTAATCTATCATTGCTGCAAGAGTTGTAGATTTACCTGAACCTGTAGGGCCTGTTACAAGAACAAGTCCTCTTGGTTTATCTGCTGTTTTTCTTACAACATCAGGAAGACCAAGTTTATCAAATGACGGAACTATTGAGGTAATAGTTCTGAATGCGGCCGCATAATTACCTTTATCTTTGTAAAAATTGACCCTGAAACGGCTTAAACCTTCAATACCGTATGAAAAGTCAAGCTCCCAGTTTTGTTCAAGTGTACGTCTTTGTTCATTTGATAACATTGGGAATAGTAAAGTTTCAACGTCATCAGGGCTTAGAGGCGGATAATCGTATCGTTGTAATTTACCGTCTATACGTGCAGCAGGCGGTAAGTTTGCAGAGATATGTAAGTCGGAACCGCCATCAGCTACTAGTTTTTCTAAAAGTTCTTCTATTAACATTGTTCTATCCTTCCTGGAAATTCATTAATGAATCATTATCTTTCATTGCAAGTTCTATTAAAGAATATGCCATATATGCTCCTAATGCTATTGCTTTTGGATCCAGATTGGTTTGATTTGCAGCTTCAATGATTGCAGTGTTTATTTCGGGATTTTCGTCCTTTATATAGTGAATCATTTTTTTTCGCCAAGCAGGCATATCTTTAAATATTTCATTAAAAACTTCTGCTGCATTCTCTTCTGATATAATCGGTAACATGGTTTTTCCTTAAATTATTACAATTTAATAAATATATTATATAAAAAATTTTAATATTAGTCTATACATAATTTGGAAATCATATATTTGGGGTATAATTTTTTTATGAGATTGAGGGATTTAAAACTAACCAATTATAGAAATTGTAAAGATTTAACGCTTGATTTGTCCTCTAATAAAGTTCTTATTATCGGGAAAAATGCTCAAGGTAAAACTAATATTCTTGAAAGTATTTATGTATTGTCAACTTTAAAATCTCCAAGAACTTCAAATAATATTGAGCTGATTAATTTTGACGCCCAAAAAACCGAAATAAATTGTAATTTGGTGAAATCTGATACTGATGTAGAGTTAGATTTTTCATATTCAAAAGATAAAAAACGTGAGATTGCATTAAATAAAGTAAAAACTACTCCGAAAAATTTTAAATCTGTATTGAAAACAGTTCTTTTTTCAACCGCTGATTTATTGCTTTTGAGAGGGAATCCTTCAGACAGAAGGTTATGGTTAGATAGAGCAATTACACAAATTTATCCTGTTTACGATGACAGGCTTTTAAAATATGACAAAATACGTATTCAAAAGAATAATCTGCTTAAAGATTATTTAAAAACCGGAAAACTGAATGAAACACTTTTAGATGTTTATAATGAGCAGCTTGTTATAACAGGTAGTAATATAATTTTTCTAAGAAAAAAATTCTTGAAAGAAATTGAAAAAATAGCCCGTGAAAAACATAGAATTATAAGTGCAAGTGAAGACCTGAAAATCCGATATGACTGTTCTTTTTTGAATGATGAATGTGAGCTTGACGATATTGCATCAGCTTTTAAAAATTCTTTAGTTGAACACAAAACAGAAGAAATGAGAAGAGGGCAAGCTTGTGTCGGACCTCACAGAGATGATGTGATTTTTTATATTAATAACAATGAATCTACGAAATTTGCTTCACAAGGGCAGCAAAGGACTATTGTGCTTGCACTAAAGTTGTCAGAATTAGATATAATAAGTGAAAAAACATCAGATGAACCGATATTGCTGCTTGATGATGTTTTGGCAGAATTGGATGACATAAGACAAAATTATTTGTTAAAATCAATAAATGATAATACTCAAACAATAATTACTTCTGTTGATACGATTTTGTTTGAAAATGAATTTTTAAAGAATGTTAAGATATATAAAATAGAAGACGGTCGTGTTATATAATTATTACTTATGTAAAATTTGTTAATATTACACTAGCAAAAAATTTTTTTCTCATGTATTATTACCTTCATAATAAATTTATATGGACGATATAATGCAAGTATTAATAGAAAAAGAATTAAATTCCGGTGATAAAATAATGAAGCCTGACTTCAATTCAAAAACCGGCAGGGAACTTCTCGCGTTTTATCTTCAGACAAAATTTAAACAAATTCTGGCGTATGATAAGAAATGTGAAATCCCGATATTTAAGGAAGTTAACCCTACATTTATCTCAAGATTTACAAAGCGTTTAATTAATAACCCATCCAAACGTTTTTTGATTGGTATAACAGGAGAATCTGCATCCGGAAAATCGACAATTTGCCGTGAGCTTAAAAATATAATAGAACAACTGTCAATGCCTGTTTCTGTATTAAGTACAGATAATTATTTCAATGATATTTCAGGATTAATTGAGAAATACGGAAGTTTTGATAATTTGACCGATAATGGCTATGATATTGATTCTCCTGACAGTTTTCAACTTGATTTATTAAAAAATGATTTGGAAGAACTTGCAAATGGTTATACTATTATGGCTCCAAGGTATGTTCCAAACGGGACGGGAGTTTCTATCCCGAATGCTTTAGAGATTAAATCTAATAAAGTCGTTGTTGTAGAAGGTATTGCAACAATGTATAAAGATGTTAAAGATGTATTTGATATAAAAATATATATTGAAACAGAAAATGATATCAGGCGTGAAAGATTTGTTAAAAGAGCAAAAGCAGAACGAAATCAAAATGAGGAAAATGCATTAAAACAGTGGGAATATCTTCTTCAAGCCGGTGAAAAGTATGTATTACCCGGAAGAGATTACGCTGATTTCGTTATAGACGGGAATTCAGACTTAAGATATTTTGATCAAATATTGGAATATCTTCATACTATTACAAATAATTTTCAATAATATTAAATATAATTAAAGTTTTTTTATAGTTTTTATTTGCTTTAAATATCTTAATATATTTAACTTTTTTGCATATTGTAAAAATATATGCTACAATAAAATAAATTACTATTTATAATAAATTTGTAATTAAATACACCAAATAATCGATATGCTAAAATAAATATTTTATTATAATGAAACTGTATATAATAAGAAATAGGTGGCAAGTGAGTAAAAATTTTATAGACAGATTTTATGAAGAGGATAGCAAAGCCAATTTTTGGAATTTAAATAAGAAGATTGGAATTTGTTTAATTTTATTATTTCTTGCAGTCGTAATGATAAATACTACCGGCTGTACTAAAGATGATGAAACAAATGAAGCATCAGACAATGCTATAGTAAATGTTCCGCAACCACAGGCTGAACAGCAGCCTGGTGCTGTGAACGTCAACAAATTAGGTGATGAAGCGGCAATAGCTCCGGACGATGAAACTTCTGCCCTTGAAAAAAATAATGGTGATGCATCAACAGTAGCTATGTCAATTGTTGATATGGGCAGATCTGATCCATTCCTGCCGGGTAATGAAGTTATTGTAAAACAAAAACCAAAGCCGCCAAAGTATGCAAACTTTTTAACACCTCCTCCTGAATCTATAATAGTAGATTCTACAGCTACAGATGTTATGACTACTAAGGTTTCCGGAATTATGTATGATAAGTTCAATCCATCTGCAATTCTTAATATCAGCGGTTCAGATTATCTTGTAAGAACAGGTGATATTATAAACGGGTATAAAGTATTATCAATAGGTAAAGATACAGTTACTGTTCAATTTGGAGCAAATGTATATAAAGCAAGTGTAGGAGAATTATTTACCGGAGAGGGTATTAATTACAATACTGTTTCTAATTTAGAAAATAAATTTGGAAGCAGAAAAAACAAATAATAATTAAGGTTAAATAAAAAGCAGGAGCAGATATGAAAAATAAAATTTCAAGAAAAATTATTGCAGGTTTAATGTTAGCATCATTTGTTTTTTCAAATAGTGCAATGTTTGCTGCAGCTATGGAAGATTTTGCAATTCCGACGGATACTGTTAACAGTAAACCGGAATTAAGAGACCATAATGAAGATTATTCATTAAGGTTAAAAGGTGATGTAAGTTTTATTAAAAATAATCCTTCAATAAGTATTAGCTTAAGGGATTCTGATGTAAAACAGGTTTTGAGAATGTTTGCTGATAAAGCCGGAATGAACATTGTTTTCCATAATTCTGTAAGTGGGAGTGTTACTCTTGATTTAGTTGATGTCCCATTACAAAAAGCTTTTGAAATGGTTATGGAAATTAACAACCTTAATTATGTTGTTGATGATAATACTATTATTATTGCAGGAGCAGGTGCCGGCGGTTTTAATTTTGCAAAACAAGATATGACATTAATTCCTGTTAAATATATAAGTGCTGCTGCTCTTGCAGATTTCTTAAATAAAAATATTTATGCTATGAATAAACCGGGATTTTCATCTTCAGATATTGTAACTACTAACCCGGTAACTAATGAATTAATTGTATTTGGTACAAAAAATGATGTAACAATCGCTAAAAAAATAGTTGAAAAATTTGATAAAAAACCTCAAACAAATATATTTAAAGTAAATCATACAACTCCTGCTGAAATGGCAGATATGATTTGTAATATGTTGTTACCAGCTGCATCAGGTGCTTCAGGCGGTAGTTCCGGTGCTGGTGGTGGCGGCGGTGCCACTGGCGGTGGCGGTGGCGCTACAGCTCCTTCAGCACCTACATCATCAGGTGGTGGATCTGCTACAGGTGGTGCTGCAGGTATAGTTACAGGAGCAGCAGCTTCAACTGGCGGTTCTTCAAGTTCTATTTCACTTAATGGCGGTACTGTAGCTTGTACATTAGATGGACAATTAAGTGGTTCAGTTGCCTCTTTTGGATTACAGAACTTGTCTGTTGCTTATTATTCACAGCTGGGTACAATAAATATTATAGGCGGTTCTGAACATCAGATTGAAATGATTAAAGATTTTATTGCACAAACTGATAAAAAACAACCGCAAGCATATCTTGAAGTTGCAATTATTGAGCTTAATGAAGAGGGTTCTAAAACTTTACAAAACAGTTGGACTTTCTTAAGTCACTCTTTCTCTGCATCATTTGATGGAGAAACAACTAAAACAGATCCTTTACATCCGATATTCTTAAAAGGTAATAAATATGAAGTATGGGATACAAGTGGAGATGAACCTGAATTAATAAATACTTTAACTCCATTCAGCGGACCTGTTAATATTTCATACGCAATAAATTATTTAGTAAAAAATAGCAAAGGCCGTGTTGTTTCAAATCCACGTATATTGATTACAAACGGTGAAGAAGCAACAATTGATGTAACAGAAGATTATATTGAATCAACAGAATCAGATCAGAGCGCATATACTGGCGGTACTATTGCAACAAGAGATTATAATATCGCTGATGATGCAGGTATTCAAATCTCTATAACTCCGTTTATCAGCCCTGACGGTTATGTTACTATGAATATTAAACCTGAATATTCTACAATTTTACAACAAGTTACAGCTACTGATAGTGTTGGTCAATATGTTGCAGCTACATTGCTTTCACATAGAAATCTTGATTTGAAAAATGTAAGAATTAAAGATGGTGAAACTCTTGTAATTGGTGGTATGATTAGTGAAGAAGAACAAAAAGCTATTGGAAAAGTCCCAGTATTAGGTGATATTCCTATTATCGGCACTCTTTTCAGATCAACAACTTCTACAAAGAGTAAGAATGAAATGGTTATTATGATTACTCCGAAAATTGTAACTGACACAGAAGATGCTATTGGAAATACCGATACATTATAGAATAAAATATTACTAAGATGAATGAACTTCTAAACAGGTTAAAAAACAGTGTTAATTCACAGATACTAAATAAAGTCGACAGTGCACTATTGGAACAATATAAATTTGTTCCAATTAGTGTTAAAGACAATTTTCTGTTTGTTGCTATAAATTCGTCTTCAGATAAAGATGTTATAAATCTCAAATTAAAAGAGTATTATCCGCAGCAAGTTAAATTTATTCAAGTTCCGGATCAGGATTTATTTGATTTGATAAATGCTTTAAAGCAGGATATGCAAAAAGAAAGCTCTGATGATGGAACTTCTAAACAAGTAAGATTAGGTGAATTACTTGTTCAAAAGGGTTATATTAATGACGTTCAACTTTTGCAGGCACTTGCAGAGAGCAAACGTCAAAAAATCCCTATAGGTTCAACTTTATTTAAGCTTGGATTTATTACCCTTGATCAATTAAAAGAAATTCTTCACTTACAAACCGGCTATGATTTAGTAACTCCTGAGCAGTTAGCTTCTCAGGCTAAATTTATAAAAATTCTACCCGAAGATTTTATTAAGACTAATAAAATTATTCCTATATCATCAGACGGCAAAACTTTAATATTAGGTGTTGTAACACCTGTTAAGCCTGATGTTTTGAAGGATATTATTTATTTAACAGGTCAAAATCCAAAACAGCTTTTGATGACTCATTATGAGTTTCAAAATTCTTTGAACACATTTTTTAGTGAGCAGAAGAAAGAAACAGAAAAGGTTATCAAAGAAATTGAAAGTGAAGCTGAAGAATTTGAAGCTGAAGAATCTTTGGCAGATATGGTTGATAAGCAATTAAAAGATTCAACCGGTTCTGTTGCAAAATTTGTAAATCAAATAATAACAAATGCGATTGATAATCATGTTTCAGATATTCATATTGAACCGAGGTTGTCAGGATATATCGTAAGATACAGAAAAGACGGTATGCTTCAAAAGGTTCTTGATATTCCGCCTAAAGTTGAAACATCTGTTATTGCTCGTTTTAAAGTTTTATCAAGAATGAATATTGCAGAGCATAGAAGACCTCAAGATGGTACATTTTCAATTAAATACAAAAACGGTTCTTATGACTTTCGTATAAATACGCTACCCGTATCAGGCAAAGAAAAGGTTTGTATCCGTGTACTTGCTCCTGCTGTAAGTTTGAATGCTGAAGATAAAAATATTAAATTAATAGGCGGCACAGAGGAAGATATTGCCAAAATAAAAAATATGGTAAGTTGTCCAAATGGTATTATTCTTACTTCCGGTCCTACAGGTTCAGGTAAAACAACAACTTTATATTCTGTTTTGAAAAGTTTGAATGATGAAGATGTTAATATTACAACAATTGAAGACCCGATAGAAATTAAATTGGAAGGTATTAATCAGTCGCAGGTAAACGCTAAGGCTGGTATTACTTTTGCAGCATGTATGCGTGCTATTTTAAGACA
Source organism: Candidatus Gastranaerophilales bacterium (assembly GCA_944323135.1). Taxonomy (GTDB): domain Bacteria; phylum Cyanobacteriota; class Vampirovibrionia; order Gastranaerophilales; family Gastranaerophilaceae; genus Stercorousia. Next base: position 39,681 of record CALURI010000012.1, on the reverse strand, counting down.
AGACCCTGATATTATTCTTGTTGGTGAAATTCGTGACTACGAAACATTGGAAATTGCAATTTCAGCTGCATTGACAGGTCACCTTGTATTAAGTACGGTTCACACAAATTCTGCTGCTGCAACAGTAACACGTTTAATTGAAATGGGTGCAAAAGATTATTTGGTATCCTCTACATTGTCAGGTGTAATTGCTCAACGTTTGGTAAGAAGACTATGTGATGATTGTAAAGAAGAATACTTCGCAACCCATGAAGAAGCAAGACAAATTATTGTAGATGAAAACGAAATTCAAGATTTTATGAAAAAGCCTATTTATAGAGCCAAAGGTTGTGCAAAATGCGATTTTTCAGGCTATAAAGGAAGGCTTGGTGTATACGAGATTATGAGTATAAACAAAGAGATAAAAAGATTGGTCGCTGAAGGTGCCCATGATTTGCAAATTGAGGAAGCAGCTGTAAAAAATGGAATGAGAACACTGCATCAATCTTGTTTAACTCATATATTAAAAGGTTTAACAACAATTGATGAATTCGTAAGAGTTCTTGGTGTGGTTAATGAATAGGAGAGAATATGACAATATATAATTATATAGCTCTAAAAAACAATAAAGATATTGTTAAAGGTAAAGTTGACGCAGAAGACTTACGTGAAGCGCGTGAGAGTATTCGTAAATTAGGATTTATTCCGACAAAAGTTTATGAAGAATCTAAAGAGGGTGATAAAGACGGAAAGGCTGCCAAGGTAAAAGGCGGAAAGGTTCATAGACTTGGTCTTCAAGATCGTATTGACTTTACTTCTACATTACAAATTCTGGCAGAAGCAGGGATTCCTATTATTGAATCTTTAATGTTTATCGAGAATGATGCTGCAAAGCTTAAAGTAAGACTTGTTGCAAAAGAATTAAGACGTCAGATTATGGCCGGTGCAACTTTTGCTGATACTGTTGCAAAATATCCGGATCAATTCGGACAAATATATATCGGTCTGGTAAAAGCCGGTGAAGATTCCGGTGAACTTGAAAAAACTTTGCAACGTTTGTTAGAACTTTTGAATAAAGAATCAAATATCAGAGGTAAAGTTATCGGGACTTTGATGTATCCGATGTTCGTTATTGTTTTGGCTATAATAATCGTACTTGTTATGTTAATGTTTGTATTCCCTGTGTTCAAAGAAATGTTTGACGGTATGGGAAAAGAATTACCTTGGATTACAGCAACACTTATGGCAGCAGGTGTTTTCTTAAAAACATACTGGTTTTTTGTTCCTATTATCTTAGGTTCAATTTTCGGTTTTTGTGCTTTCCTTATGAGATGGCAGCCAAGTAAGAGAAAAATTGATGAATATGTTTTGAAAGTTCCTTTATTATCAGATTTAATTCAGTATTCAAATTTCGCAAACTTTGTTGCTGTAATGCAGGTTGCTTATGATGCGGGTGTTCCGATTATTGAATGTTTGTATCTTGCAAATGTTACTCTTACAAATTATGTTTTGAAAACAAAAATTGAAGGTGCAACTTTAAAAGTTCAACAAGGTCAACATCTTTCAATAGCATTGCGTTCTACCCGTGTTATGCCAAAGATGATATTATTTATGATAGCAACTGGTGAACAATCAGGTCGTTTAGGTGATATGCTTTTACAAGCTACAAACTATATTGATAAAAAGCTTGATACAATTATTGATACAATGACAAAAATGATTGAACCGATAATGCTTATCGTAATCGGTAGTATCGTATTAACACTTGCATTGGCATTGTACTTACCATTGTTCAGTTCTTACATGTCAGACTAATAAAAAGGCTGTCAAATATGAAAAAAGTTTATGTAATTACAGGTGCCACATCAGGTATCGGGAAAGCTTTACTTAAAACATTTTGTAAAAGCAATACGGTTTTTGCCGGTTATCGTAATGAAAAATACGCTGAAGAATTGGAGCGAATTGGAGCTATCCCTTTTTATATTGATATGGAAAGGAAAGAAGCTATTGCTCATGCTTGCGCTTTCATAAAAACAAAAACTGATAAAATAGATACACTTATTAATGTTGCAGGTTGCGTAGTTGCAGGTGTGATGGAAAATATTCCGGTTGATAATATCAGAAAACAATTTGAAGTTAATACTTTTTCGCATTTGGATTTCACGCAAAAACTTCTGCCATTATTGAAAGACGGTAAAGTTATAAATATAAGTTCAATGTCAAGTTTTGGGATATTTCCTTTTGTTGCGCCTTATTGTGCTTCAAAAAGAGCATTGGATATTTTGTTTAATGCAATGTCTGTTGAAAGCGGATTGAAAATTGTTTCTGTAAAACCCGGTGTGATTGCAACTCCTTTGTGGGATAAATCTGTTGAATTAAATAAAGATGCAATAAATAATTGCACAGGCTATGATAAAGAAATGAAGTATATGGTTGCAAATGCACATAAAAACGGAAAAGAAGGGTTAAGTGTTGATAAAGTTGTTAATTTAATCGTAAAAGTTGACGGAATGATTAATCCTAAACCTTCTTATACTGTAGGTTTTGATGCAAAAGTCGCAGAAATTGTGTCTAAACTTCCTCAAGGGATTTTAAATAAATTAATAAAAAAAGGGATAAAAGCTAAGGTTTCTTCCTTAAAATGATTTCGTAATTCAAAATATCTAAAATTTCGGCAAGCTCTGATACTCTGAATGTTTTGTTTCTGAGTTTATTACTAAGATTATTATTGCTGTCATGTTTGTCGTATTTTTCATTTACAAGTTCTTTTACCTTTTTTACTGTTAAACCATCCATTGCAGCAAGGTATTTAAGTTGTTGTGCCAATTTGTCTGTTTCAAGTTTTATTTCTCTTTCCATTCGAAAATGATACTATTTATTAATTAATAAAGACAATATATATTGACATTATTAACTATATAGTTAATAATGTATATTGTATAGTTAATTAATATAAAAATACAGGGGCTGTTTTATGAAAAAAGGTTTTACTTTAGCGGAAGTTTTAATAACTCTTGGAGTTATAGGGGTTGTTGCAGCTTTGACAATGCCAAGTTTGATTTCAAATTATCAAAAGAAAATGTGGGTTGCTCAATTACAAAAATCGGTTTCAACTTTAGAGCAAGGCTTTCAAAAAATGCTAGCTGATGATGGGGTTGATTCTTTAGGAGATACTGCTGTTTTTGCATTACTCAATAATCAATCAGCTTGTGGGTCTCTTTTCCCACAATACTGTAAAGAATTTAAGTCTGCTTTAACTAGTTATTTCAAAATTGCTGAATTTATTAATCAACCTGAGAAAACATATAGGCATAAAACTCTTTCTACAAAACGATTTCTTTCGGCTTATATCGCTGATAATGATGAAGCAATAGTTTTTAATGATGGCTTTATATTAATGCAATATGGGTTTTCAGGTAAGGGGAGTGATTGCCGAGCAGATTGTAATGTTATAAAAGCAAATGGTGGTCATTATTGTAAAACGTTTGGATCTTTTAGAATCAAAGTAAATGGATTAAGAGAACCAAATACATGGGGACGTGATGTATTTAATTTTGTATTAGGGGATAATGGAAAATTATATCCAGAATCTGGTCGTGATTACGCTTTATGTTTTTCAGGTGATTTATCTACTACAACTACTGCCAATTGGAAAACTTGGCCTGATGTGTGTGGTGTCGCAGGCGAAAAACTTACTGGTAATGTTACAGGATATGGTTGTGCTGCTCGTATAATTGAAAATGGTTGGTTGATGGATTACTAATTATATAACCTTTTTAGTGATTACAAAATAGTATATTCATGTTAAAGTGATAAGCAAAGAGGTAAGAATATATGAAAATAGCTTTGTTAAATCACGGATGTGCAAAAAATTTGGTTGACAGTGAATTGATGCTTGGACTTCTGGCTCAGAAAGGACATCAGGTTACGTTAGACGAAAATGATGCTGATATAGTTGTTGTGAATACTTGTTCATTTATTCATGATGCTGAAAAAGAATCAGTACAAACTATTTTGCAGCTTGTTAATGCCGGGAAAAAAGTTATTGTTACAGGTTGTTTGCCTCAAAAATACAAAAGTGAATTAAAAAAAGCTATTCCGGAAATTTCAGGAATGATTGGGACTTCTGATTTAAAAGAAATTGTTGAAGTTGTAGAACATGTTGCAAATAACAAAAAATATTCAGAACAAGTATCAGAAAAACCTGATTATATATATCCTGAAAATATTGAAAGACAACAAATTACGGTTGGAGCAAGCTCTTATATAAAAATAGCTGACGGGTGCAATTATCATTGCGGGTATTGTATAATTCCAAATCTTAGAGGTGAATATCATTCAAGAACTATTGAAAATATTTTAGAAGAAGCCAAAAATCTTGTAAATAAAGGTGTAACGGAAATTGTTTTAATTGCTCAAGATACTACAAGTTATGGTATTGATTTGTACGGGAAACAAGTTTTACCTAAGCTTTTAGAAGAATTAAACAAAATTGAGGGTTTGGGTTGGATAAGAATTATGTATGCTTATCCTTCACAAATGTCTGATGAATTAATTGAAGCTATTGCAAGATTGGATAAAGTCGCAAAATATATTGATTTACCGCTTCAACATTGTAATGCCGAAATATTGAAAGCTATGCGCAGACCTGTAATGGATTATGAAGCTCTGGTTAATAAAATTCGTACAAAAATTCCAAATGTCACAATAAGGACAGCTTTTATAGTTGGTTATCCCGGTGAAACTGATGAACAATTCAACGAGTTGTATGAGTTTGTTAAACATGTAAGATTTGATAAAATGGGTGTTTTTGAATATTCCAGAGAAAAAAATACAGTATCTTATTCAATGGATGAGCAAGTTCCTGCAAGGGTGAAAAAACAAAGATATAAAAAATTAATGACATTACAGCAAAAAATTTCAAGAGAAATAAATGAATCTTATGTCGGAAAAGTTCTTCCTTGTATAGTTGAAGGTTATACTGATGACGGTGTTATTTTAATGCGTTCACAGCATGATGCCCCTGAAATTGACGGTATGGTTTATGCATCTTCTGAAAAATCCGTTGTTCCGGGTGATATTGAAAATGTTAAGATTGAACGTGCTGATGAATATGATTTATTTGGAATTTTACAATAATTAATTGTTATAGTATAATTATCTTGCGTAGGAATTATAATGGAATTTGTTGAAAATAGAGAAGTTGAAAAAGCACAATTAAAAGCTATTTTTCGTGATATGGTGAAATATTCACCGTCTAAAATTATAGGCATGCTGGGGAATGCAATTATTGTACCAATTTATACAAGTTTGTTGTCTCCTGAAGAATATGGTCTTTATTCACTTTCGATAGCTTTGTTATCATTTTTGTGTATTATTTTTTCAGATTGGGTAGGTCTTTCTGGATTAAGGTTTTTCAAACGTCATCAGATGACTCAGGATATGCCCAAGTATCTTACAACATTAGTTACAATTCTTATTTCAAATATTTTTGTAATGTTTGTTGCTGCATTTATTTTTAGGCATAACTTTTATTCTTTTTTCCATATTCCTGTAAAATATTTTTTAGCAATTTTAGTATTGATAATTCCTGTTGCAATAAGAGCATTATTGTTCCAGTTATTGCGTGCTCAGTTAAAATCAATGTCTTTTACATTATCAACAATAATAAATCAGTTTTTGACAATTTTATTATCCGTTTTCTTTATAAAATTCTTCCATCTAGGTGCAATGTCTTTGCTTTTAGGTATGGGAGTTTCAATTTCATTGATTGATTTATTGTTGATATATCAAAGTAATTTGTCTTCTTGGTTTAAGTTTCAAAAAATTGAATGGGATTCTGTATTGCCGATATTCAAGTATGGAATTCCAATTGCTGCAACTTCATTAAGTGCTTGGATAATAAATCAAAGTAATAAATTTATTATGAATAGTATTCATGGTTTTTCTCAAGTTGGTATTGTTGGTGTAGCTTACGGCTTAACATTACCGCTTTTGATGACTATATTTTCTATAATTACAGTTGCTGCAATTCCAAGAATAATAAATATGTATGAAGAAAAAATAGATGTCAGACCTATTATATCAAGGTTTACCGGCTATTACGTAATGATTGCATTGCCTGTTATAACAGTTATTTCTTTGTATGCAACAGATTATGTTAGCATGCTTTCTTCCAATGATAAATTTCAAATCGCTTTTCAATTAATCCCATATTTTGCATTTGGAACATTTTTTATGGCTCTTACTGATTATACGACATTACAATATCATCTTGCGAATAAAACTTATATAGATTTTATTATTAAATTGATATCTGGTGTTACAAATGTTATTTTGAATATTTTATTAATCCCAAAAATGGGACTTGTTGGTGTCGGAATTGCAACATTAGGTGCAAATTTTTTATATTTTTTATTAAGTATAATTATTGTTTTGCCGGGTTTAGGATTAATTTTTCCGCGACTTATAATGTCAAGGATGTTTATATCTTTCATCCCTTTTGTAATTATTTATTATGTATTTAATAAATTTTTAAGTTTGCCGGCATTGTTTGAGATGCTAACTTTAATGTTTGTATTTTATATTTGTTATTTCTGGTTAACAAAAACTATTATGAAGCGTGTTGAAAAATAGCTTCTCGCTTAATATTTGTTTACATTGTAGCAAGAAATTTTATTTTTAAATTTTTAATTTTAGACATATAAGTATGTACAAATATATTAAGTATTTGTAATAAAAAATAGAAAAATAATTATTATCTTGATAAAATTAAACTATTCAAATAATTATGATGCTTAAATTTATAATTTATAAATTCAACAATTAGGGAATCTCTAAATCGAAAGGAATAACAAGAATGATAAAAGTAAAAGCTGGTCAAAGGAAAGTTGTAGCTTCGGCATTAACATTTTGTTTCTTTTTACAGCAATCTTTTTGTTTGCAGGTCTTAGCAACACAGATATCCGGAGTAACAGGGGTTAATGGTGTGTATAATATTGATCCAACTGCTATTAACGGGGATATTGGTTTTAGAAAATATGATAATTTTGATTTGAGTCAAGGTGATGTTGCAAACCTTATTTTTAATAATTTGACAAATGGAAAAGATATTAATACTTTTGTTAACCTTGTAGATAATCAGATTAATATCCAAGGTATTGTTAATTCAGTCACAAAAGACGGTTCCTTTAACCCTAACGGCAATGCTGTTTTTGTATCACCTAATGGTATGGTGGTAGGAGCAAGCGGTGTTTTAAATGTCGGCTCTTTAACTGTTTTGACTCCTGAAAGTGATACTTATGAAGCTTATAAAAGTAATTTAAGAGATTCCAATAAAGCACCTTCATTATTACAAAATTATAGAGAAGAGTTAGCTGCTCATGGTACAGGTGTTGTAAAAATTGACGGGAATGTACTTGCCCGTAATTTTGTTGATATAAGTGCAGCTGATGTAAATATTGCAAATAGTGCCCTTGTAATGGCTGGTGTTAACGATTCGACAAAACTTACATCAAATACACAAGCAAAAATGTTATTTGATAAGTTGGTTAATACTGATAATTTCAATCCTGCAAATTCATTCAGAAATGATAACGGCAGTATTAAAATTGAATCATACGGTTCAAATGGCGGAACTTCAATAGCCGGTAATATGAAAAATTTTGGTTCAGGTAATATAGAAATTACAAATTCAGGTTCCAAAGGAATTGATGTTTCCGGAAAAACAGCAAATGCCTCCGGTGAAACATTGCTTGTAAATACAAATGGAGAAGTTAATGTTTCCGGGTCGGTTCTTAACAGCGGCGGGAAAATGGTTGTTGATAATACCGGTTCAGGAGTATTAATCGCATCTACAGGTATTATAGGTAATCAAGGCGATGAGCTGCTTGTTTCAAATACCGGAAATGAAGGCGTAAACATTGAAAACGGTGCTAAAGTTGTAAATGTTACTGATGCTGTAATTATCAATAATACTGGTAAAAATGGCATTAATGTAAAAGGCGTTGTTAATGCAAATGGAATTGATATAAATAATAGAAATTCAAATGTTGTAATTGGAGACAATACAGGAAAAGATTATCTTAATTCTACAGGTAATGTAAATATTGATATAAGAAATGGAAATCTTTTAAATTACGGTACAACGGCAAATCTTATTAAAGCATCAAAAGATTTGAATATTAATGTTACGAACGGAGCTATCGGCAAAGAAGTTGGTCCGTGTGACGGCGGTGTATGCTCTGGAATAGGAACTGATGCCAGAGATTTAACAAAATCAGTTAATATTGCAGTTGACGGTAAAGTTACTGCAGTAAGTTCAGAAGGTTCTAATAAATCTTTGGTTAATCTTGCAAGTTTAGACAAAAATATGAATGTTGATAAGATTAAAGCTGACGGTAGAGTTATTTTACTTGCGGATAGTTCGGTAAAAGGTTCAAAAGCTTTTGATATTATTAATTCATCATCAGATTCTTCCGTTCCTAATGTAGAAGGTAAAGGTATTTCAATAGTTGCAAGCGGGAATATTGGTTCTAAAGATAATGCTTTAACTTTTAGGCAAACTCAAGGAAGTTTTGGTAAAGTTGATTCGAATTTAGATTATTCTTCTGATGCAAAATATGGCGTTGATATGCTTGCAATTAAAGATATTAACGTAAGAGGTCTTGATTCTGCAGACGGTAAAAAACTAGATACTAATGTTTGCGGAATCATATCAAGAGAAGGCAGTGTGAATGCTGAATTTTCAGGTGATACTTATATAAGAGAAATTACTGCTAAGAATAATATTGATTTAACGACACGCGGTAAAAATATGTATATTGATAATCTGGGAATTGTTCCTACTTATCCTCAAGATTATTATGGTAAAAACGGAAATATAAATCCTGAAAAAGTAAAAGTAACAGCTCTTGATTTAGGAACATCTTGGCCTGACAATCCTGCAAATTCAACTATTGTAATTAAAAATGGTGTAATAAATGGTTCAGGAGAAGGCAGACCTTCTCATGAACAAGATTTAACACTTGTTGCAGATAATGCTTATGCTGGCGGTTATTACTTTAATATGGGTAAAAATAGAGGTGAAGTAGCAGATTCTGACCCATTAAGATTTAATCCGTCAGAGGTAACAATAGACAATAGAACTAATACAATAACAAATTCTTCAGATGCATCAAAACCTGTTTCAATCAGAGCAAAAGCCGTAAGACCTGAAGATGTTACCGCAATCGGCAAAGAAGAAGACGAACGTAACTATTATTATGGTGGCAGCTCACAAGGTACAGATGACGGTTATGACGGTGTAAAAGATGAAGATGGAGATTATGTAGATAATCCTACAACCGATGAACAGGGCGATGAAAATGATGATGATAACTTAGTTGTACCTGAAGATAAAAAAGAACAAGTTGACACAGATAGTGACAGTGATACAGATATCGATACAGACACAGATACAGATATTGATACTGATACCGACTCTGACACTGATACCGACACTGATACTGATGTTGATAATGATACAGATACCGATATGGATACCGATACAGATAATGATACTGATTCAGACTCTGATACAGATATAGATACAGATACAGATACAGATACCGATGCTGATACCGATACAGACACCGATACCGATACTGATACAGATAACGATACAGACAGTGACACAGATGTTGATACTGATACAGATACTGATATGGATACCGATACAGATAATGATTCAGATTCAGACACTGATACAGATATAGATACTGATTCTGATACAGATACAGATGTAGATACAGATACGGACACTGATGTTGATACTGATACAGATAACGATACAGATACAGACAGTGACACAGATGTTGATACTGATACAGATACCGATATGGATACTGATACAGATAATGATTCAGATTCAGATACAGATACTGATGTAGACACTGATACAGATTCAGATACCGATACCGATGATGATACCGATACTGATTCTGATACAGATACAGATGTAGATACAGATACCGATGTTGATACTGATACGGATGCAGATACAGATACCGACAATGATTCAGACTCTGATAATGATTCAGACTCTGATAATGATTCAGATAATGATAACGATAACGATTCTGATAATGATACTGACTCAGATACAGATACTGATGTAGATACCGATACCGACACAGATACAGATACCGATACAGATTCTGATACAGACACGGATTCTGATACAGATACGGATGCGGATACCGATACCGACAATGATTCGGATAATGACAATGATTCGGATAGTGATAATGATTCGGATAATGACAATGATATGGATAGTGACACTGATATAGATACAGATATTGACACAGATACCGATGTAGATACTGATACTGATGCTGACAATGATACTGATATAGACAGTGATTCAGATGCAGATACTGATAACGATACAGATATTGATTTGGATTCAGATTCTGATTCTGATGATGATATTGATAGAAATGTTGACTATGGTAAAGAAGTTTATAAACAACGTGTAGTTGATTATAATGTTAATTCAATAGATAAACGTCAATATATGAGATTTAGTGTCAGAGATAACAGAAATCCTGTTCAATTGGCAGATAATAATCAAATAGATTCGTTACTTGATATTTCAAGAGGCGGAATTGCCGTAACTCATCATAATGATTTGAAAGTTGGGGATATCGTTCCTGTTAATATATCTTATGGTGATTTGAATATAAATGCTGATGTCAAAATTGTTACTGCAACTGACAGACGTGCAGGGGCTGAATTTATAAATCTTGATCAGGCTACTGCAAACAAACTTCTTTATATGAATATACTTTTGGAAGAACAAACTGCAGCAAGAAATAATTCAAATGATATATCTTATATAAAATAAGTTGATAAAAATATAAATTAAAAAAAGCTGTTAAATAATTTATTTAACAGCTTTTTTTATACATATGATGCGTGAGATAAATTTGAAATTCTTGCTTTTCTGATTTTTTGGAATCTGCTGTCTTGGCTTAAATCCCACTGAGGAACGTATCCCTTTGTTTGTCCTGTATATTGCGGAGCTGTATTTTGACTCGTAAATAATGCGGCTGTTGATTGAAGCCCGTTTGCAAGTTTGCCCCAATCAAATTTTTGGCTTGATTTAACTGTTTTTGCTGCAACATTTTGGAATTTTGAAACAGTCTTGTTCCCGACAGTTTTTCTTGCTTTATTATCTAATCCTGTTACAATTCCGTCTGTTATAGTACCGCCTGCACCATCAACAGCAGAGCTGAATGCAGTTTTAGCCTGATTTGCGGCATTGCTTACTTTATTATTTTGTCCTATTTGATTATTTTTAATATCATTAATCAAATCTTTACTAATATTTCCAGTTTTATCATTTGCCATTTCGGCTTGAAGTTGACTGCTGATAGATTTTTTCATTTCTTTTTCGGTCATACCCCCAAGTTGACCGTTTTTTGCTAATTGACTTGCCTGCTCTTTAGCTGCTGTGTTTGCTGCAAGTTTTTGTGTTGCTTGATTTGCTTGTTCATCTATTGTGTTAAAAGTATTGCCAAGCTCTTTAGTTGATTTGACTGCAGCTGTACCTGTTTGTGCTGCGCTTACGGCACTTGTCAATGCTCCTGCTAAGTTTCCATCTGCTGCGTAAGCTGCTGTTTTAGTAATATTTGCGGCTGCTTGACCATAATTACCAACCATTTCAACAACAGTACCGACTTTTTGCATTACATTACCTGTTGCAATTAATGCAGCTCCGGCTCCGAAAAGTCCGCTCATTGCAGTGCCTAAAGCGACAAGACCTTTACCTGCTACATTTACGAGTTGGCCTGTCTGAGTTACAATCGCGCTTATCTGTTCGATTTGTGTGGCTGTTTTGATAACTTTATTTGTATCAGATTGGTTAGTTTCAATTGCTTTTGTATTTTTTTGATTTACTTTAACATAATTGTTATTTGTTTTTTGCATTTGCTTTAAAGTTCTTGTTGAACTTCTTTGCAAAGAATATATTTTTGTGCCGTTACTTTGAACGAGTGTTGTTTTTGAACCTATTAATGTTTGAAGAGCATTAATACGGCTTTGATTTGGATTAGTTTGTGCTCCGTTTGTTGAGCTCCTGTTTATAGAAAAAGATGATGAACTCATAAGGGAATCTAGTTCATTTTGTGCATTATCTATTTCTGTTTGAGCTTCTTCTGTTTCTTGTACGAGTTTTAGAAGTTTATCATTGTCTTTTTTAAATTCTGCTTCTTGTTTTTTTAATTGTGTTTGGAATTTTTGGTCATCTTTTTTTATTTGTTTATTAAGTTTTTGTGCATCAGTATTATATTTATCAACAGTTTTTTGGTCATTTTGAGTATCTTGTGTTAAGGATTCAACTTGATCTGCGCTTGCTTCAGCACTTGCTGCTGCAGCTTTACCGTCTGCGACGTTGTCTATGTCTGTTATATTAGCTTCTGAAGTTGTTTGAGATCCTGAATTTGTAGCTGCAGGCTGATTTGCCGTATTAAATTCACTTAAACTTTTTAGGGTATTCATATTGCTAAGTGAAGTTGCAGTAGCTGTTGGAGTGTTTTGTACGCCGGGAGCATTAAAAATTGAACCTGTCATCTTGAGATATTCAGGTTTGTTAGCAGTAGCTTTTTTAGCTTGATTGCTAAAATTAAGCTTAATTGCATCAATCTTATTCTGTTGTACATTAGATATCGGCATAGCTCTCCTGCTTATTTAATCTCTCTTAAATATATAAAAACTTTCATTTTCATCTGATTTCAGCATGTTTTCATGTTGTTACATTTGTTAATATTTAAAATTTGCCTTAAAATTATGTTTTTGGTAAAATAAATCGTGTATTTTAGTTGAGTAGTAAAAGAGGGAGATATAAATTATGAAACTAATGGAAGGCAAAAAGGGTGTAATTTTCGGAGTATCAAATACTCACGGGATTGCTTATGCCATTGCAAAACAACTTTATGAAGCAGGTGCTGATATCGCATTTACATACGCTGGAGAAGCTATGGAAAAACGTGTTAGACCTTTAGCTGAAGAAATGGGTGCAAAAATTATTATGAGCTGTGATGTTACAAAAGAAGATGAAGTTGCAGCTGTATTTAAAGAATGTGAAAGAGTTTACGGTAAATTGGATTTTGTTGTTCATGCTGTTGCATTTGCAGCTAAAGAAGATTTGCAGGGTAGATTTATTGATACATCTCGTGCAGGTTGGGATTTAGCAATGGGTGTAAGTGCATATTCTCTTATTACTCTTTGCAAATATGCTGAACCTATTTTGAATGAAGGTGCTTCAGTATTTGCTTTGACATATTTGGGTTCTGAATATGTTGTTGCAAATTATAATGTAATGGGTGTTGCAAAAGCTGCATTAGAATCTTCAATGAGATATTTAGCAGCAGACTTAGGTAAAAAAGGCGTCAGAGTTAACTGTATTTCTGCAGGTGCGGTTAAAACTCTTGCTGCAAAAGGAATTTCCGGATTTGACAAAATGCTTAAAGCAGCAGTTGCAAAATCACCTCTTAACCGTAATGTTGCATTGGAAGATGTTGGTAAAGCAGGTTTGTATTTAGCATCTGATTTATCTACAGGAACAACAGGTCAAATCTTGTATGTTGATTGCGGATGCCATGCTGTTTACGCCTCATTAGAGGAAATGGAAATCATTGCAAATTCTATTCCAAAAGCGTAAAAATTTGAGATATAAAAAAAGAGCACTTAAGATTAAGTGCTCTTTTTTATTGAAATTAATGTATAAAGATATAAATAAAGCTACTGCAGGTTCTTCTTGGTGGAGAAAGAATGCTATCGCAAATGACAGAAAAGCTTATGTATTGGCTGATGGCACAATTATTCTTTTGAGCGGTTGGACAGGTATGCGTATTTTTGCTATTGATGTTAATGGTAAAAAGGCACCAAATAAGTGGGGATATGATATATTTGCATTTTCAATTTCATCAGATTTAGGTAGCTCTTTAAATTTAATTCCTGCTTATTTTTCAACGATATCTGTTGTTGAAAAAGGAGGAAAATCTACTAAGCAAATGATGTATGAATAAAATAATGTTTATATTTTAAAATTTTAATTAAAGCAAATCTTCAAGTTAGTATATATATTATAAAAATTTAAAATAAAAATATTTAATGAAAGTATTTATATCATAAAAAGTATGTTTATGCTATTTTAATATTATATGATTTAATTTAAGAGGGATTTTTATATGACAGCATTAAAAATTGAAGATTTACCCACAGTTTACGACCCAAAAGAAACTGAAGAAAAAATTTATAAATTCTGGGAAGACGGTGAATATTTTAAGGCTGATGCAAAAAGCGATAAGCCTGCTTATTCTATGGTTATTCCGCCTCCGAATGTTACAGGTGTTCTTCACATGGGACACGCTTTAGATGAAACTTTACAAGATATTTTGACTCGTTACCACAGAATGTCAGGTTTTGAAACTCTATGGCTTCCGGGAACTGATCACGCAGGAATTGCAACTCAAAATGTTGTCGAAAAAAAATTACGTGAAAAAGGTCTATCAAGATATGATTTAGGCAGAGAAAAATTTCTTGAAGAAACTTGGAAATGGGCAAATGAACATAAATCTGCAATTTTAGATCAATGCAAACGTTTAGGTGCTTCTTTTGATCGTTCAAGAGAACGTTTTACTTTTGATAAAGGTTGTTCTGAAGCAGTAAAAGAAGTTTTTGTAAGACTTTATGAAAAAGGATTAATTTATAAAGGAAAATATATTGTAAACTGGTGCCCTCGCTGTAATAGTGCTATTTCTGATGTTGAAACAGAATATGCAACAGAACAGGGGCACATGTGGGAAATTTCTTATCCATTGAAAGGTGAAAGCGGAGCTATAATAGTTGCAACTACACGTCCTGAAACCATTTTCGGAGATGTAGCAATCGCTGTTCACCCATCTGATCATAAGTATTCAGAATTAGTCGGAAAAAAAGTAATTATTCCTCTTTCAGGCAGAGAAATACCGATAATTGCTGATGAATATGTTGATAAGAATTTTGGAACAGGTGCTGTTAAAATTACACCTGCACATGATCCAAACGACTTTGAAGTAGGTAAACGTCACGGTTTAAATCCTATTTGGGTTATAAATAATGACGGAACAATGAAAGCTTGCGGAGAAGTTCCTCAAGAATTACACGGACTCGACAGATATGAAGCAAGAGAAAAAATTATCGGAATGCTTTCATATAACAATTTCTTGCTAAGAACAAGAGACCATGAACATAATGTCGGTAAATGTCAGCGTTGCGGAACTACTATTGAACCGCTTTTATCAGAACAATGGTTTGTAAAAATGGCCCCTCTTGCAAAAGAAGCTATTGCTGCAGTAAAAGATGGCAGAATTAAATTTGTTCCTGATCGTTGGGAAAAGAATTATCTCGGCTGGATGGAAAATATTCGCGATTGGTGTATTTCACGTCAATTGTGGTGGGGACATCAAATACCGGCATATTACCATAATGAAACAGGTGAGATGGTTGTTGCGAAAGAAAATCCTGATCCTGAACATTATACTCAAGATTCAGATGTACTTGATACTTGGTTTTCATCCGGTTTGTGGCCATTTTCTACTATGGGTTGGCCAAATACCGAAAGCGAAGATTTCAAAAAATTCTATCCTACAACTACCCTTGTAACAGGATTTGATATTATATTCTTCTGGGTTGCAAGGATGATTACAATGGGATTGGAATTTACAGGTAAAGCTCCATTTTCTACTGTATTTATCCATGGATTAATCAGAGATGAAAAAGGTCAGAAAATGTCTAAGTCTAAGGGCAACACAATTGATCCGGTTAAAATTATTGATAAATACGGTTGTGATGCTTTGAGGTTTACTATGACTTCTTTATGTACTTATGGCGGTCAAGATATTAAAATGAGTGAAGAAAGATTTGAGTATGGCAGAAACTTTGCTAACAAAATCTGGAACGCATCAAGATTTGTATTGATGAACCTTGATGGTGTTGATAATAAAAATATTGATTTCGATACTCTTACTATCGCTGATAAATGGATTCTTGATAAACTTAATAAGACAGCTAAAGAAGTTAATGAAAATATTAAAGAATTCAGAATAGGTGAAGTGGCTCATACTCTCTATGATTTCTTCTGGAATTCATATTGTGATTGGTATGTTGAAATCGCAAAAATCCAACTTCAGGACACAGAATTAAAAGCAAATACTCAGAGAGTTTTGAGATATGTTCTTGATATGTCTTTGAGGATGCTTCATCCTATAATGCCTCATATTACAGAAAGAGTATGGCAGTTAATTCCAAAAGAAACAGAAACTAAAGCTTTGATAGTTGCAGAGTTTCCTATATTTAAAGAAGAATTAGAATTCCCTAAAGAAGCTCAGGAAATGGAACTAGTTTTCGAAACAATTACTTCATTGCGTAATGTTCGTCAAAGTTTCAATATTTCACCGTCAATAAAATGTAATATTGAAATAAGAGCAGAAAAAGATGAAAAACCTATCTTTGAAGCAATAGAGTCATATATTAAACGTCTAGCAAGAGTAGAAGATATCTCTTATGCAAATATGACAGCTCCGCTTCCTCCAAAAAGTGCAACAGCAGTTGTATCAGCATCAAAAATCATATTACCTCTTGCTGATTTAATTGACTTGGATGCAGAAACTGCCCGTCAACAAAAGAAATTGGATAAATTAACTGCAGAAAAGAAGTCTATGCTTGGCAGAATTAATAACCCTAAATTTGTTGCGAATGCACCGAAAGAACTTATAGAACAAACAAAAGACAGAATTGCAGAGATTGAAATTCAAGAAAAAGTTATAAATGATTTGATTATATCTTTGAAATCTTAAAGATATGTAACAAAAAAGCTGAGTTTTACATATTAACGACAAAAAAAATTGTTCACTCTTTTTGTTTAAATTTATTAAACGGAAAGGAAGTGTATTTTATTATGATGGCGCAAGCATCAGACTTATCGTTGAATTTAGTAAGATTAGCTGCAAAAAATAAATTAAGACTTGTTAATCTTCCGCTAAAGAATAAATCTACCGCAAAAATTCTCTGGAATGAAAATGAAGTTGATTGCTTTATCGTGAAGAACGGGAAAATACTTGGCGGAAAAGGTTCAAGAGGCAGCCTTGAAAATATGCAAAATGAATTGGCTTTTTTATTGGATAAATTTCAAGATAAAGTTGCAGATGGTGTTGATATCATGAAAAATTTTGCTGATTCTTTTAGAAAAGTTAAGTAAGTTTACAAAACCTTTACAATTTGACAATGGTCTGCTATTATAATAGTAAGTTAATTAGATAAAGTCTTAGATAATGGAGTAAAAATGACATCACAGGAATTAGATTTTGAAGAATTATTGAAACAATATGATTACAAATTTCAAAAAGGTGATCTTGTAAAAGGTATTGTTTGCGGATATGACAGCCAAGGGGTTATGGTTGATATCGGTGCAAAAACAATCGCTGTAGTTCCAACTCGAGAAGCAGTTGATAAAGAAGAAAATGTTGAAGAAAAATACAAAAAAGGTCAAGAATATGAATTTCTTATTATAAGAGAAGAAGATGAAGACGGAAAATTCTTATTATCTCGTAAGAAAGTTGACCTTGCTTATGCTTGGAAAGAATTAGAAAAAGCAAAAGATTCTGATGAAACTATTTTAGGTACAATCGCAGGTATTGTAAAAGGCGGTGTACTTGTAGAAGTTTCCGGTGTCAGAGGTTTTATACCTTCCTCTCAATTAAGAGTTAAAGAAAATGAACTTGAGGTAGGCGGAAAAATTGAAGTTAAAATCCTCACGCTTGATCCTCAGCAAAATAATTTTATTCTTTCAAATAAAAAAGTTTATGATGATAGCGCTGTTGAAGCAAGAAAAAATGTTTTCTCACAAATTGAACCAGGTCAAATTGTAAAAGGTGATGTTGTAAGAATAACTGATTTTGGAGCTTTTATTGATTTAGGCGGCATAGACGGTTTGCTTCCGCTTTCTCAATTATCTTGGAGATGGATTGATCATCCTACAGATATTTTGAATGTCGGAGATAAAATTGATGTTGAAGTTATTGCTGTAGATCATGATAAACAACGAGTATCTTTAAGTTTAAAAAATCTTGAACCTGATCCGTGGTTGGAAGCAGAAAAACAGATTAAAGAAGGTGATAAGGTTGAAGGGACTATTACCAGAATTAAACATTTTGGTGCTTTTGTTGAAGTTTTCCCGGGTGTAGAAGCTTTGTTACCTCATGCAGAAGTTGTTGATTTGCAAAATAAGAAGGAATGTATTTTACAAGTCGGAGATAAAGTTGATACTTATATTTTGAAGTTTAATCCGACAGATAAACGTATTGCATTGACTGTTGATTCTTCTAAAGTTGATGATAAAGATGCTGAAGAACAAACAGAAGAATAGCATCTTAATAAAATAATAATGTAAAAGCGGTACTGTAAAAATGTACCGCTTTTTTATATGAAATTTAAAAAAATTTTCCTCTAAATGTATGATTTTGTATTAATTTATATATAAATTTTTTGATTAGTACCGTATAATTTTATAGTAATGTTGACTTTTAAAAAAACATTATTATAAACAAAAATGTATAGAGTAGAAATTACAAGTAGTAGAAGGAGAGCAATACTATGGGTATGGCAGCTTCACAAGCGAGATATTTAGGTTTGACCGCAAGAAAAACAAATGTTGAATATGAAGGTCAACAAATAAACCAAGCACGTACAGCTTTAGCAAACCAAAGTGCAAATACGTTTAACGAATTATTAGCACTTGAAGTTCCTACAGCTCCGAGTACTCAGGATTATACTACTCTTCAATATTCATATCAGGATGGTACTACAGCGGAAACTATTACTAATATGACAGAAATTACTGATGATCCTAATTATAATTATTTGATAACTCATTATCATTATTCTGATGTTTATACAGGTATTCAAACTAAACTTTCTAATCCTCAGGTTTTATTGGATACAGCAGGGGTTGAAGGTTCAATAGACAGAAATACCGTTGCTTATGATGCAGTAAATGATTCATATACTATAAATGGGGTTGCTGCAAATCAGTATGATGCTTTAGTTGAAGAACAAAGAACAAATTATGAAAAAATATGTCAGGATTACCCAACTTTTGCAACAGAAGATCCTGAAAATATATTGGTTTATACAGATACTGACGGGTTAATGAAGTTTACTACACGTGATAGTTTACAAAATGCAGCAGCCGGTACTGCTGATGCTGTTAATTATACAGTTCAGTCAGGTGTTCCGACTTATGTGGGAAATTGCAAAGTTTCAGCTTATGATGCCACAGATCCGGAACAAAAAGCTGCTTATGAAGAAATTTGTGACCAATTCCCGACAGAAACTTTTGCAACTTCTGATAATATTTATACTTGGGAATATCAAGGCAGAAGATATTTTGCTAGTTTAGAAGATTTGACAGCTACTGCAATTACAGCTCAAGATCCTTCCAAACCTACAGAACTTCAGAATAAGTTGACAGCTTACTATGCAGAAAATGTTGAAACAAAAATAGAACAAACTCAAAGAGCTTTTGTAGATTTAGATGAATCCGGACGTCCACAGTCAATACGTTTTGAAGATTCAACTGCGACTTTTGCTTTGAAAACTGAAACAATTACAGATGAAAATGCTTATAATGATGCAATGAATCAATATAATTATGATATGCAGGTTTATGAAAAGAAAATTGCAGATATAAATGCGAAAACCGAAAAAATACAAGAACAAGACAGAACTCTTGAATTACGTTTAAGACAGCTTGATACAGAACAAGAAGCCTTACAAACAGAAATGGAAGCTGTTAAAAAAGTAATTGAAAAGAATATTGAATCAACATTCAAGACATTTGAATAAAATATAAGAGGTTTTTTATGGCTTACAAAAATGACAGTTATTTAGTAATAGCGAACAAATTCAGCAGTGCAAGCAGTGATGCTAAAGCCCAACTTTGGGAAACTTATGATCAGCTTCGTGATTTGACGGTTTCCGGTAATGGTTTAGGTTCAGGTTTTGGTGCAACCGGCGGTTTTTTATATAATATTGCCAGTTTGTTGGCTCCATCTTCATTTGCAACTGTTTTTGGCGCATCACAGTCAATGGATATTCCTGGAACCTCTTATGCTTCCTCTTTTAGTGGGGGTTCTTCTTATGGGATAGATTCATTGTATAATTATTCAGGGTTTCCGTCAGGTGCAGCTCCTGTTTCTTGGGGGTTAGACGGATATGCAACAGGCGGGGCTTCATCTATTGTAAGCGGTTGGGGAACAGATACCGGTGTCGCAACTGGTTATGCCTCAGGTATTGGCGGAATTGCAGATGTTGCAAGTGCTGCAGCATACGGTTTAGGTACTGCAAATGGTTATGGATTTTCTATGAAAAATCTGGTGCTTCCTGTAGCAGGCGTAATCTCAGGTTGGGGCGGTATAATGCAAGCTGCTGCTCCGTATTTAGGTGAATATGGGCTCCCCGCAATTGTTATGGGTAATTTAATGCAAGGAACGTCTTCTGCAGCTCTTGCAGCTTATCAAAATGTAACCGGAAATATTACGGCAAATGCTGATACTATTCTGTCTAACAAAGTTCGTAATATTGAAACTGTTTGCAAAATGCTTGATACTCAAGGTGATGTTGTTAAGAAGATGCTTAAAGAATCTATCGAAAGCGATAGTAAATCTATTCAAAACTTGTAAAGATTATTTACAAGTTTTTTCTTTTTTTATTAAAGTTTATTCAATTTTTATCCGTTATTAAAAATGTAGATTATTAACTGTAGACTGAAATGTTAAGACATGTAACGCAGATGTTTTTCAACATGGCAATAATTATTTGCAAATTGTTTTAATATATATGTAGGTCTAAAGTGTAAGGAGAAAAATGCTTCGTGATACTTTAGAAATGAATATAAAAAGACTTATAGATTTCTTGATATATTCAAAAAACTTTCTGATAAGAAAGAATCCTATAAAATCAATGTCAAATTCGTTTGTTGAAGGAATAAAAGAGTTCCTCACAATAAACAAGAAACGTAAGATGGCACAGTATAGATTAAATTATCACCGCCATCAGTTCCAGAAAATGGAACAGTTGATAGCCGAAAATAATCAACATACGTTTCTGAGGGGAAATCACCTCAACGAAACAAGGTAAAGGAAGTTAAAATGGGATTAGTTATCTCTCAAATAAGGTTAATGTATCTCCAACAGCAGAGATTGGATCTTGAATATAAGATTCAACTCATTACCCAGAGCAAAATGACTTTGTCTCAATCAGTCAGTGATTTAATGCAAGTCGGTAATGATTATGATCCGGAATCCCCAACAACGAAGTTATTGCAGCAGCGGCAGGCAAAATTAAAAGTCTTGGAACAAAAACTTGATATGCAAATGCTTCAATATCAATCAAGGTTGAAAATGGTAGATGCAGAATATCAATCTTGTCTTGGTTTGATAGATAAAAATATTCAAAGTTCATTTACATATAGATAATATAAAAAAAACCGGTCTTTTACAAAGACCGGTTTTTTTATTTAAATTAAATACTTGTTTGTATAAATAAACTTATAATATCGTTAAGAGCAGAATATTGCCTTTGGAATTTTTGAGATTGTTTTTCTAAAACATTAATTTGTTTTTTATATTCCATAATTGATGCTTGACATTCTCTTACAGAATTATTTAAAGATTCTTGTACTTGTTGAGCTTCCTGTAAAACACTTTTCATTGATATACCGAGAGCTTCCATAGTTTGTTTAATAATTATGGCTCCGGTTTGTTTGGAAACGCCTGAAGGAAGTTGATTTATTAATTGTTTTAAAACCGCGATATTAGTCGGAATTTCAAAACCATCTAAATCATTTGCAAAATTATCTTTTTCAACAATATTGGGTTGTGTAATAGATGATGGCTGATTAAAAGACATCATATTTGGCATGGTAAATGTTGTATGAGGGATATTATTTCCCAAAATTTCTTGTTGTTGACTTTCTTCATACATATTATCTTGATTTGTGTATGTTGCAGTAGTATCTTCTTCGCTGTCTGTTGTAAATTCTATTTCTGACGAATTATTTTCTGTTATTATAGGTTCTTGTTCAACAGGAGCAGAATTATCCACTACATTTTGAATTTCAATATCTGATTGCTGTTTTAAAGCTTCTACTATTTTTTTGCCAACGCCTTCTGTTATTTTATTACTTACCATCATAATCCTCTTTCACTGAATTATTATAATATATTATATAAATTATATCAAGAATATCAAAAAATAGTTACAAAATGCTAAGAAAATATGAAATTTTTATAAGAAGTGTTATAATAAAAAAATATCAAATAGTATTAAATATAATTTTAATATACTGAATCCGCACAGTTGAATTGAGAGGAAAATATGAAAAGACGAGCATTTATAAGTGTATATGATAAAGTTGGTTTAATAGATTTTGCAAAAAATCTTGTAGAAAAGTTTGATTATGAAATTGTAGCCGGCGGAGATACTTATGAATTGCTGAAAAATGCAGATATTGATGTTATTAATCTTAATGATTTTTCGACATCTGCAGGTTTTTTAATTCAAGAATTTAATGGATTAAATGAAACTATTATTGCAGGTATTTTGAATAATAGCCCAGATGTAAAAGAATTGGAGGGACTTGAAAAGTCTGTTATAAAATCATTTGATATGGTTGTTGTAAATATTTGTCCTTTTGAACGAATAACTTTAGAATTTTCAGATGTTTCAGAAATGATTAATAAAATAGATATTGTAGGTATTACTTTATTACGTGCAGGGGCAAAAAATTACAAAAATGTTACTGTAATTACAGATAAAGTTGATTATTATGTTGCTTTAAATGCTAATGAATTTGGTCGTTTGAAACTTGCAGCAAAAGCATTTAATTTGACATCAAATTATGACAGGCTTGTATCTTCTAAATTGGCAGAGCAAACAGGGGATAAACCTTTTAAAACTCTTAATTTTGAAAAGTTGAGAGATTTGCAATATGGTGAAAACCCTCACCAAAAAGGTGCTGTATATAAAACAGAAAGAATGGTTGATTATGAGGTAATAAACGGACGTGAATTATCGTATAATGATATTTTAAATGTTACAGAGGCTGCAAATATTGTAAGTGAATTTTACGATGTTAATGCTGTTTCTATAATAAGACACACAAAACCTTGTGGTGTCGCTTTGGGACGTTCAATATATGATGCTTATACAAAAGCTTTTGATTGTGATCCTGTCAGCTCATTTTATGGGACGGTAGGTTTTTCAAAACCTGTTGATGCAGAAGTCGCAAAACATTTAAATTCAATGTCTGTTGAAGTTGTTATAGCACCTGATTTTATGCCTGATGCTGTTGAACTTTTTGAAGATAATTCGGATATTAAACTTGTAAAACTGAATACTTCTTTAAAAGATTATAGAAAATTGACAAGAGAAGAAGTGATTTTATCACCATTCGGTGCTCTTGTTCAAGATAGTGATTCTAGTCAACTTGATAAAGATATGTTCAAAGTTGTTACGCGTGAAAAACCAACAACTGAACAAATAGAAGATGCCGTGTTTGCCTGGAAAGTCGTAAAATATGCGAAAACAAATGCTGCTGTAATTGCCCGTGATTTTAAAACTTGTGCTATTGCTCAAGGGCAAACAAATGCTATTGTAGCAGTAGAACAGGCATTAAATTATGCTTGTGATAACTCAAAGGAAGCGGTTCTTGCTTCTGATTCAACAATTCATGCTGAAGATTGTATATATTCAGCGGTTCAAGGTCGTATAAGTCTTATAATTCAGCCTGGCGGTTCAGTAAAAGATCAAAAAATCATAGATGTTTGCGACAAATACGGAATTGCAATGATTACAACAGGAATAAGAAATTATAAACAATAAATTATTTAGTTTTTATAATTTCAAGAATTTGCGGGTAATAATTAATAACTTTTTGCATTTGTACGTCATTCCCGCCTTTTTTATTGATTGAAAATAGGGTAACTTCATTAGTCATTCCACGTTCTCTTTCAGGGTTAACGTATGTTAGGTGCTTTATACAATTTTTTGCAACGCAAATTTTAGTTCCGTTTAAAATTGCCATTGTCCAAAACCATATATCGTCAGCTTTTGGCGAGAGTTGTAAGAATAGTTGTTCGTTTAATATATCTTTGTAAAAGCAATTTGCAGGGTATAAAACTCCTCCTGCTCCTGTTAGAAAGTTCATATAAGATGGTTTTATATTTTTAATTTTCTTTGTCCAATTTTTATATGGTGCAATATCTCCGTTTTTGGCATATTTAATTTTATGTGCTCTGTGACAGATTATACAATTTTCGTTATTTTTATAACTTTCTATAAGATTTTCAAGCCAATCTTCTTCATAAAAAATATCATCATCTGCTGTTACAATAATGTTATTAGGGTAATTTTTTAAAGTTGGTATTAATTTTTTGTATGAAAAAATATTAGTACACCAATTAATTGTAAGCCCGTTTTGTTTTAATTGTAAAACTTTTTGCGGAATATCTTTTTCAAGATTAGGAAATTCTTCTTTTGCAAGCCATAGAATGACTTTTCCGGGTTTTACTGATTGGGTTAATAAAGAATATAATGTATAATGAATTTCATACATTCTTTGCGGAAATGATGTAAGTGAAACTATCAAATCCTTATCATCACCTGTAATTCCAATAGATTTGAAAGATTCAATTTCTTTATCGATTTCTGCTTTGTTAATTGTTTTTAGTGAATTTTTCTTAAACAATTTCAGCATAAAATAATGGTATTATATAAAGAATTATTTGCAAGAGGGCAGTTTTTATAATAAAATTTTTTCGGAGGAAAGAATATGGAAATTAAATCATGGGAAGATTATTTTTTAGACTTGGCAAAAACCTGTGCAAGCAGATCTAACTGTATAAGAGCGCAAGTAGGTGCTGTTATTGTTGGTGATGACAAAAAAATTAAAGCTACAGGATATAACGGAACTCCATCAAAGGTTGAATCTTGTTATGAACGCGGTGAATGTTACAGAATTAAACATAATATTCCGTCAGGTACCAGATATGAAACTTGCAGATCTATCCATGCCGAACAAAATGCAATAATTCAAGCGGGACAAGACAGATGCAAAGGTGCTACAATGTATATTTGGGGGCACAATTTTATTTGTATCTTATGTAAAAGATTTATTGTTCAATCAGGTATTACAAATGTTGTTTTGAGAAAAGATGAAAATTCTCCTGTGGTTCATGTTACCGTAGAAGATATAAGACGTGAACTTGAGGCTGAATAAATAATGCTTTTACTTATTATAAATACTTGCTTTTTTATAAAAAATCATTAAACACATGCAAAGGCAGGTAATTAATTTATATTAAATTCAGTCATTTTTCTACTGAATTTGTATGATTTTTACTTGTTAAGTATATAAATTTAAACGAATATACTGTATTATAAATTTAGAAAGGCAGGTAAAAATAATGGACAGCTTTTATCCGCAATATGATCTTGCAGGCAGAATTCAGCATACAAAGCTTGATACAGGTATAGGCAATATGACTTCAGCAAGATTATCAAGAGTTGAGGATAATACTTCACCCGACTTTAAGCAAGTAATGTCAGGTTTGGTAGAAAATCTTAATACTGAACTCAATGCTCCTGATAATTTGTTGAAAGATGTTATGTCAGGAAGCGGTAATGTTGATATCCATGATGTTATGACTGCAATGGCAAAATCTGAAATAAGTATTAACGTTGCAACCCAGCTTACGGGAAAAGTCATTCAAGCGTATGACAAAGTTATGCAGATTCAGGTGTAAAATAAATTAGGATTAGGAAACTAAAAAAAGACTTGGGTAAAAACATAATGTCAAAATTAAATAAATTTGGCAAATGCTAAGAGGGTAAAAAATGGATTTTTCAAAGATAACGGAGAATAAACCTTTATTATATGGTATAATTGGCGCAATAGTACTCTTTTTGGCACTTGTCGTTTCTATAAGTATTGTCGGGGCTTCTAAGAAACCCGCTAATGGTACAGAAATTACAGGAGAACCTTTAAAGGCTGATGTAGACCTTTTAACAACCGATAATGCTGGTAAAGCAATTGAAATTCAAGCATTGCTTGCTAAATATGATATTGCGGTAAGCAGAAGACTTGATGGTACAAAATCTATTCTATATTTGAAAAAAGGTGATTGTAAAACAGGTAGAAAAGCTTGTTATACAACAGATAGAGATTTAGCGCTTATTCAGATTGTTCAAAGTGGTCTTATGGATCAAAATGTTGGGTTGGAAATATTTGATAAAGGGGATTTTACATCAACTAAAGAAGATAAGAAAATAAGGTTATCAAGAGCGATAAATGGTGAATTATCAAGACTTATAAGAAGAATTGACGGTGTAGATAATGCTTCTGTTTTTATTTCTATTCCGGAACAAACAATGTTTACTTCTATGCAAAAGCCTGTAACAGCAACAGTTCAGATTACTTTGGCAAAAGATGCTACGAAACTTGATCAATTAAAGGTTAAAGCTATAACAAATCTTTTATTAGGTAGTGTAACTGGTTTAACTGCTGAAAATATCGCAATAACTGATACTAACGGTAATACTTATCACAGTATTATGGACGCAGAAGATGAGATGCTTCAACGTCTGGAAGAAAATGATAAATATATGACCTCAAAAGTTAATCAGCAATTAGACAGGCTTATCGGACAAGGAAACTATGTTGCTACAGTAAGCACCTTTTTACGTCAGGCACCTGTAGAAAAGTATACAATAGATTATGATCCAAACAGAAAAGCCTCTGTAACAGAACAGACTTTTTCTGAAGGTTTGGGGGATCAGACAACTGATTCAAATAAAAATGCTAATGCCGTAAGTGTATATTTGCCGAACGGTCTTCCAAACGGATCTTCTGATTCAAGCCAGAACAGAAATTATTCAAGAACAGCAAGAGAAACTCAATATGGTGTAACAAAAACTCAAACAAATGAATATATAAAACCGGGTGTTGTTGAAGATATTTCAATAGCTGTTACATTGGATAAAAATGCACTTCCCGCAAATACAACTTTAGAAGAATTGAAAGAATTAATAGCAAAAGCAGCAAGTCCAAAAGTTAATCCTGATAATGTATCAATAGCATTTTCAGATTCAACAGATCCTTATTTAGCATCAGACAGACCTGCAAATCTTCCAAAACCTGATGAGACAGGTAATCCTTGGTGGCTTGCAATTGCATTATGCGGTATTGGTTTGGTAATTGTATTTAAAGCTGTTTCTAATAAAGTTCAACAAATACAGGAAGCAAACAGGCGTGAAGTTGAAATGCTTCGTCAAAAAACAGCTCAACAAGAACAACAATTATCAGATATTAATCAGCGTGCTGCTCAATTAACGGAAAGGCAATCGGAATTGGCTCAAGGGCTTGTTGAACAGCAACAAAGAGGGTATATACAACAGCAAAATCCGGTGCAATTGGCTGATACATTGTCAAATCTTTCTGCAGAACTTTCAGGTGCAGATGATGAAGAGGCTGGAGAAAAGATTAAAAGCTGGATTGAACAAGGTTAGTAAGAAAATCAAAGGTTCAAAATCAAGAAAGGAAAGTTTATAAAGCAAAACAGGTGCGGGGAATAAAATAATTCAAAAACAAGTTTAAGGCTAACTTTATTAATCCGGATAAAGGTTAATCTAAAACAAAAGCACCTCTTAAGCAGGTATAAGCTTAGGTATAAAAATGGCAATACAAGGATTTGATTATAAAGGTTTTGCACAGAATTTAGCTCAGCAGGCGTTAGAGTTAATCCCAAAGGATTTTAACGATAACCAGAAAAATTATGTTGCTAATACATTGTTGAATTTTGCAACAGTCGCAGGTCAGGCTTTATATGACGATGAGTCCTTAGGATTTAATCTTGATCAGGCAATAATGGTTACACAAATTATTGCTGAATGGTCTTTCCATAAATCGGTTGATTTAATCCGTTCCGGTATCCCTCAACAGTATTGGGATCCGATTATGCAAAAAATTGCTTATACAATTTTTGAAATAGCAAAAAATGCATATCATCAGAATTTACCTCAGGATCAGTGTTTACAATTAATTGAACATCACGTTAAAAAAACTTATCTTGATTGTATCGCTGAATTAAAAGATAAAAATTTGATTGATGAAGGTTTGATGGAAAAAGCTGCAAGTCAATCTAATATTGATGCTATGATGCAGCAACAGGTTGAGGCTGAACAAGCAGCGCAAAATCAAACTGTTCAACAATCCGCACAAGGTGTGCCGGCAGTTCAATCAAATTCTCAAATTCAATCAGGTTCTGTGCCTCTTGGAGCTGATGCAAAAGTTCTCAAACTTGCAACTCTTGCAATGCTTTTCCAACGTATGAAGCAGGAAAAAGTACAAACTATTCTTAATAAATTTAATCCGGATGATGCACAATCGGTCATTAAATTTATGGGTATGCCTGATTTAAATTCCAAAGTTGATGCAGGAGCAGCATTGAGATGTTTACAGGAGATAAAAACAAATCTTCCCGGTGTAAATCAGAATATTACACCGTCAAAAGTTATTGCAAAAATACAAAATGTTGCGCAATATTTAGATAAATCTCAAATGGAACATACTTTAAGATTAGAACGTAATAAGGTAAAACAGTTTGTATTCAGTGCTTTAGAGGGAGAATATTATGAAATGCCTCCTAAAGTTGCAAATATTATTGCCACACACTTAGAAGATAGTGTATAATATAATTAATCATGATTATAAAAAAGAATTCAAGCAGACAGACGGCGGAGGCTGCTGCAGTAGAACAACAGGCTTTACAAGACGGAATTACGCCTGAAGTCAAGGTTGAAGAAGATAAAATTGATTTATTTAATCTTGACAATATAGATTTTAAACAACGTCAGGAACGCAGACGTGGAGATAGAAGAAGAGGTTTCAGAAGGATTGATGACAGAAACCTTATTTCGCGTGCGCGTGAAGAAGCTCAAAGTATTAAAGAAGCTGCAGTTAAAGAAGGATATCAAGTTGGGATTGAACAGGCAAAAGCAGATATAGAAGATGTAAAAAATGCTATAACGGCTTTTTTAAATGCAAAACAAGAAGTTTTTGAACACATTGCTCCTGATATTCTGGAAATAAGCGTTGATATTGCTCAAAAAATCATTAAGAAAGAATTACAGCAGGATCCTACGATTATTCTTGATAATATTACTGAAATATTAAAAGGATTGTCGAAGGAAGAATCGAAGATAACTTTAAGAGTAAATCCTGCGCAGGTATCTTTGTTAAAATCTGAAGTTCCAACAGTATTGAATAATGTCGGATTAGAAGCAAAGGTTATGATTGTACCTGATGAAACAGTTATGGAAGGCGGTTGTATGGTTACAACTACAAATGGTGTAATAGATGCGACAATTGAAACACAATTGGCGGTAATTAGTGAGGCTCTAAAAGAAATTTAATGGCGCAAGAACAAGCTCAGCAAGGGGCAAACGGAACAAATTTAAGTGAAGTTTTTATGGCAATATTTGTATTATTGCTTATTGTTCTGTTGCTTGTTGAACTTCCTAATTGGGTTGTAAATTTTTGTATAAGTTTGAATATTGCGCTTGGTGTTGTCCTTTTGATGATTTCTTTGTATGTAAAAAAGACGTTGGAGCTTGCATCATTTCCATCAATTATCTTGATTGGTACAATGTTTAGACTTGTTTTGTCAATTGCTTCTACAAGGTTGATTTTGTCTAAAGGTGAAGCGGGTGAGGTTATCCACGCATTCGGAACATTTGTTACCGGCGGTAACATGATTGTTGGTGGTGTAATATTCCTTATTATTACAGTTGTTCAGTTTATGGTAATTACAAAAGGTGCGGAACGTATTGCAGAAGTTGCTGCACGTTTTGCCTTAGATGCTATGCCGGGTAAACAAATGACTATTGATGCAGATTTTAATGCAGGATTGATTTCTCCTGAGGAGGCGACTAAAAAGCGTGAAGACTTGCAAAGAGAATCAAACCTTTTCGGTAGCATGGACGGTGCTATGAAATTCGTAAAAGGGGACACAATTGCAGGTATAATTATTGTATTAATTAACATTATCGGCGGTTTGTGTATCGGGTGTTTGATGAATCAGATGCCTGTTGCGGATGCTGTTCAAAAATATACTGTATTAACTATTGGTGACGGTCTTGCATCTCAGTTGCCTTCTCTTTTGATGTCTATTGCTGCAGGTGTATTTATGACTCGTTCTTCTGCTGCCAATTCTTTAGGTTCTGATGTTACTGGACAGATTGTCAGCAAACCTAATGCATTATTTTTGGCTTCTTTATTCTTATTTTTCCTTGCTGTTACAGGACATACTTGGTTTTGGCAAGGTACAGGATTACCATTTTTACCTTTCTTTATGTTTGCGGTAGGTTTATTCATTGCGGGATTCTCAACTTTAATCAATGCGGATGTGCAATCTCAATTGGGGCAATTGGAAAATGTCCGCCAAAATATGCAGGATCTTGTTAACCCGAATAGAATGTATGAACGTTTAGGTGTTGATGTTTTAAGTTTGCAAGTCGGTTCAAACCTTCTTGTTATTGCTGATCCTGATCAGGAAGGTCAATTATTGGCTAAAATCGCAGCTTTACGTCAGAGAGTTACTGATGAATTAGGTTATATTTTACCCAATATAAGGATTATGGATTCTTCAGCACTTGATGCTAATGAATATATGATATCAATTCGTGGAAATACTGTTGCAACAGGATATGTTTATCCTGGCAAATTAATGGTAATTGCTGACCAATGGGATGCTTTGAAAAAAGAAGTTCCGCAAGATGCAATTATTGGTATTGATCCTACTTATCAAACTCAGGCTTATTGGATTTCTCCGGAAGATGCAAAAACAGCACGTTCTGTTACTGCTGTTGATCCTACAGATGTTATTGTTACGCATTTACAAGAATGTGTAAGAAAACATGTTGATGAAGTTATGACAAAAACTGATGTATTGAAGCTTATGGAACTTGTACGTTCTCAAGATCCTACTTTGGTTAATGATCTTGTTCCGACAATTATTTCAACAAGTGATTTGAGAAAAATCTTTGTTAACTTAATTAGAGAAAAAGTTTCTATTAAAGATATTATATTTGTATTTGAAAGACTTTGTGATTATGCAAGATTTTCAAAAGAGCCTGATATTTTATCAGAACGTTTGAGAACTGCTTTAGGACGTCAGATTTGTTTATCTAATGTTGGGGATGACAGAGTATTATATGCTCTTACTTTGTCTCCTGAATGGGAAAAAACTCTTGATGACAGTTGCCAAAGAACAGAGCTTGGAACTATGTTCTTATTAAACCCTATGCAGGTTCAGGAATTGATTGAAACAACAGCTACAACATTAATGAGGGCGCATCAGGCATGCGGACAGCAGCCTGTAATTTTGTGTTCCCCAAGGATAAGATTACCTCTTTATCAGCTTTTAGAACGTCATATCCCGACAATTGTTGTAATTTCTTATTCTGAATTGATTACGGATATCAAGGTTGAGGCAATAGATACTATTGGTGAATCATATAATGTTGAATAAAGAAAAAAGGAGTGATAAATGAAAAAAAATATTATTGTATCTGGTGTGATAATTTTAGTTTTAGTTATTTGTAGTTGTTTTTTTGTGCTAAATAAAAAAGTTTTTGCCAAAGATGTTACAGAATATAAACAATTAATAAAAGAAGCTTTTCAAAGTGAAAATTGGTCTGAATTAAATAAGTATTCAGATGACATGATAAAGTATTATCCAAAGTCCGCTTTTGGTTATTTCTTTAAAGGTATAGCAATGGATGAGTTGGGTGAATATGAAATAGCTATTGTTAATTATTCAAAAGCAATTGAATATGAGCCTAATTATGCTGAAAATTTTCAAAATAGAGGATTAGCATATTATCATAATAAAGATTATGATAATGCTATTTCTGATTATAAAAAAGCTCTTGAACTAGATCCAAATAACAAATTGGCTAAAGAGCAGATGCAAGATGTTATTAATGCTAAAAATGGTTTTGTAGTTGTAAAAAACGGAAATGTAACAAATTATCAATCGATAAATGATCCTTTTTATCTTGTTGAAGAATATAAACAAATGCCTGAAAAAAAGAAAAATGAAATAATAAATTCCGTAAAAAATTATTCAGCAGATATTTTACCAATTTATTATATTGCAGTTGCTGAGGATATTTATCCTACTAATAAGAATTTAGCTTCATTTTTATATGCTCTAGGTCGTTATAGATCAATACAAGATGTAATGGTCTGTGCTGATAAATCTGCATATCAAGCTGCTAGGATGTTACCTTTGGTTGCTCCGAAAACTGCAGCTTATATATCAAAAATGAATAGTAATGATCTAGCTGATTTGTTGCAAAAAGTATTAGACTTTGATGCAAAAAATCCTAATAGACCGGATCCAAAATGGATTTGTTATCATGGTGTTGAAGTTTTTTCAAATAAAGGAAAAGTTTCAACAATCTCAAAAGATGAATGGAATAAAAATAAAAATAAGATGAGAGAATCGACATCTAAATATATAGAACAATTAAGATCAAAAGATAAGTAGAATTTATATATTATGAAAAAATTTATTTTATTTTTAATATCAATATATCAAAAGATTTCAAGACATACTCCTCGAGTATGCAGGTTTTATCCGACTTGTTCTGAATACACTCGTCAAGCGATTGAAAAATATGGTGTTTTAAAAGGTGGTTGGCTTGGAATAAAAAGAATTTGCAAGTGTCACCCTTACCACGAAGGTGGATACGATCCTGTGCCTTGATTTTTAATGAAAAATACTTTATAATAAATTTATGACTATGAAAGGAGCAAAGTATGGAAAGATTATTTAGATACGCAAAGTCGGGGGGGGGGCGTTTTTAGGCTCCTTATTTAAATTTAGAGATTGTAAAAAGAATAACTTCTGTTATAATAGTGATATATATCGTCACAATTATGAGGGGTTAACAATGACAAAATCTATTGGGTTTACACTCGCAGAAGTTTTAATAACTTTAGGTATTATTGGTGTAGTTGCGGCCCTTACTATGCCTGCATTAATTGCTAATTATCAAAAAGAACAGGTTGTTAATCAATTAAAGAAAATTTATTCAGAGATAAATCAGGCAGTAAGAATTTCTGAAAATGAATTTGGAACAATTGATACTTGGGATTTATCAGGTTTTGCAAGCGTATATGATCAGAACAAATATTTTTCGGATAATTATTTGCTGCCAAATATAAAAGTTGTAAAAACTTGTGATATGTCCACAAGGAATGAGTGTTTTGCAGAAACTGTATATCAAGTAGATGGAAAAAGTGAGGTTGAAGGATCTACTTTTAATGATCCAACAGGAAAAACCTTTTATTTTGTTGCAGCATCAGGATATTCTGTTTTATATTGGGTGCATGGAGCAGGCAATGGGGCTTGGTTTTGGGTAGATGTGAACGGACCTAATAAAAGACCTAATGCGCTTGGAAAAGACATTTTTGCATTTATAATGAGCTGGGGAAATTCTTCTTCAATTGCGCCTATTGAGGGGCAATGCCTTTCTAAATTGGGTTTTTA
Organism: Candidatus Gastranaerophilales bacterium; assembly: GCA_944323135.1. Lineage (GTDB taxonomy): Bacteria > Cyanobacteriota > Vampirovibrionia > Gastranaerophilales > Gastranaerophilaceae > Stercorousia. The sequence goes on along the minus strand of CALURI010000012.1, from coordinate 6,001 downwards.
TCCTTACGGATTGCATTGCTTAAATCAAGATATTACTCATGATGATATAATATCAGGAAATATTGAAGGAACTTCCGGGATATATAATTGTTCTAAGACTCCTAACAAATATTCAGGTGGCTTATGTGCAGCTTTAATTATGTTTGATGGCTGGAAAATGTCTAAAGATTATCCTTGGTAATATTAAATTTTATGGGTAAAGTAATTGTAATTCACTAAATATATGTTTTATTTTACCCATTTGAAACTTCTGACGTAATCGGAGCCATTGATATCTCCATTGATATCAACTTTGAATATCCTATAAATATCTGTTGCGTCTTTAATATTAGGTATTTTAGAAATGTCTTCTTGAAGTAAAAGTTTTTCAGTTGCATCGTTAATACCTGGAATTGTGTTAAATAAAGTATTTAAAGATGCATTTTTGATTTTGCCGAATACTGTTGTTATATTTTTTGACAAGCTTCCGTATATTTCCATATTAGCAATTGATGTAAGAAGATTGTATGAACCTGTCATATACATATTTAAATCTTGACCGTCTGAATATATGTTGATTTTATCTGCAGTACCGTCTGTTAGATGAATATCTCCTGAAATACTGTCAAAGTTTCCTGTTTTTAGTGGAGTGATTAAATCTATAATGCTGTTGATTGAAAGTCCTGTAAATCCTCCTTTAAGAAGATTTCCGGCTTTCAAAAGATATTCAAGAGATCCCAATTTCGGCATTCTTCCTTCGGCTATGTTAAATGTGCCTTCTCCGGATAATGTTTTAAAGCAGTTTTCTTGTGTGTCTCCTATACAGTTTAAATTAAAATGTCCGTTAACAGAACCGTAAACTTGTCCTTTTAAATCAAATAATGCTTCTGACATAATAAGGGCATTTGCTTTATCAAGATTTATGTCTAAGTTTGTTGCATGTGATTGCAAATTATGTTTTAAATTCCCTGTAACTGAACCCTGTGCAATGTTAAATTTGAAATTGTTAACGTTAAGGTCACCGTTTTTATTAAGTGTTAAATTGGCGCTATAGTTGTCTGCATTTATATTCCTAACTTTAATTTTATCAGCTTCAATATCAGCTCTGTTTATAATTAATTGTGAAATATCAAAAGGAGGCAGGTTATTAGATCCAAAATTTTGATTTCTTATTGCTTCTGCTTCGATATCTCGTAAAGTATCAGTAATTTTGTTAATATTTAAATCCGCAAGTTTTAGTTTGACATTTTCTATGGTATAAGGTGGTACAAGCTGATTTTTCATTACGGCATTAAGATAAATGTCATTTGTAAGAACTGTTCCTCTGCTTTGTATTATTATTTCATTGTTTTTAAAATCGAGATTTACATCTCTTATTGTAGAATCGAAAAATGGGATATCAATGCTTGTTATATCAAGTTTTCCTTTTATTTTGGGACTAATTGATGTTCCGTTTAATATTAGGTCGGAAGTAAAGACTCCTTGTTTCATAAAAGGTTTTCTGAAAATAATATTAAATATTTTTGCATCTGTCGGAGTATGGGTTTTAATTTTAAAGTTATTAAATCCGACAAGGTTGTTATTTATCAAACTTATTGTGCCTTGAGATGTGAGCTGTGGTTTGATGTATGGTTTGTTGTTTTGTGATGTTATTATTTTGTCATATCTTAAGTTATTAATTTTAATTTTGTCTGGTGAATACGTACTGTCAATATCTATTCTTACAGGATTTTCAGCATCCCCAATTGATGCTCCCATGTAATATAAACTTGAATTTTCTGATATCTTTAAAAGTGATTTTGTATTAAGTTTGTCAAGATTTCCTCTTATGTTTGATGAAAAAATAGCATCACCTTTTAATTTTATGGGGTATATTGAGTTATTATTAAAGAACTGATCAAAAAATTCTTGTGAAGGTTTTGCATTCAGATAAAGAGTTAAATAAGGGTTATTGGTTTGTACATTTGCGATTTGTCCGCTTATGTATACAGGCATGTCCCCAATAAGCGTATTGATCTTATTCAGGTTTAAAAGATTGTTTCGGAGTAATATGTCGCCGCTTTTTAAACTTATTTTTAAATGTTTTGGTTTGTAAATCAGATTAATATCATCAAGTTTTGTATATGCACTAAGGTTATTATTTTTTACTTTGGCTGATAAATTTAAATTACCGTTGACAAAATCTATATTTTTTAATTGTTTTGAAGTTTCAGGCGGGAGAATATATTGTAAAGCATTGTCATTTATTAAATTCAAATCAAGTGATGTGATTTTACAATTTCCATTTACTACCCTGTGTTTATCAAACATTTTTGCAATTTGTAGAGAAATATTATAAGGACTGTTTCTAAATGTACCTTTTAAAAGTGGGAGTTTAAATGTTGAATTATTTAGTTCAAATGTACTGTTATCAACTATTATTAAACTTTTTGCACCTTTATTTGAATATATTTTGCCTTTTAAGTATATATTGTCAAAATTAATATTTTCTATGTTCCCGTTATATTTGCCGGTAAAACTTGTATTTATTGTTGAAATATCATTCTTGTAAGGTATTTTTAAATTTGAAGGCAAAGTGTTAAGGGCATCCCCAAGATTAAATTTATTTGAAACGATATTTGCATTTAAGTTATTTTCTTTAATTTTCCCATCTATTTTTATTTGAGACTTATTGAGATATGATGCAAGGTTAAAATCCGCATCCATGTTGTTAAAGTTTATTAAACCTGAAGCTTTTGAAATTGTTGCAGGGATTCCTTTTAACCTAATATTATCTGATAATAAGTCAATGGAACCTTTGGCAAAAAGATTTTTATTAAAGACAATATCTTTCGGGTCTTTAACTTTTCCTGTTAAATTAATTTTTAAGTTTGCAAGTCCGCTTCCGTTTTCGATTGGCTCAACAAGTTTTTGAATATCTTTAAGCATTGGTGAGGTTTTAATAATTTTTAAAAGATTTCCCAAATCTTGTCCGTTTGTTACAACATTAAAATTAAGAACTCCTGTAAGAGAGCAGGTTCCTTTTACTGAGATATTTTTTCCGTTTAATTTTGCACTTTTTGTTTGAAAAAGAGTATTTTGATTATCAAAATCAAGAGTTCCTGAACCGTTAGTCATAACCATGTTGTGAATATCAATAAAAGATACTGTTGCATCTTTAAATCTGAATTGTCCCCAGCCATGAGGATTTTCTCTTGTTCCGATAATATGTAAGTCAATTCCGCCTTTCCCTTTGATATCCATTATAGGAACAGGCCCCAATTCAAAATGCAAAATATCATGAAGAGGATTTAAAACTATTTGAGCGGTTTTAAGATCTACATCATTTGTACTTTTAATATTTAAGTCTGCATATTTATCGTTATATAAATTAATCGGTCCTGTTACATAAACAGTTTGAGTTGGGCTTGTCGGGACTTTTACGTCTAAATCAAGTTTATCTCCTTTAAATGCAATTTTTATAGTTGCTTTTTGAGCATTTTTAATGGGTTTGACCATATATGCATTGGAAATTAAAATATTTCCGTATACGTTTGGATAATCTGCTTTACCTTTAATTTCCAAGTTTCCTGCGGCATCTCCCCAAAAACCTGTTTTCTTTAATAATTGTAAGTCAATATCAGGACTTAAATTAGGATCTCCCGGAAGAAGCTCTATAACTTTGTCGGCTTTTGTATTATGTACGGAAACTTTTAAATTAAGTTTAGGCAGTTTTTCATTCAGTTTTTTTATTTTTCCGAAAACAAGAGCATTAATGCCGTTTCCGGATATTTTCATTTCATTTATTTCAATACCGTTGTTAATTGTATTTATGTCTGTTTTAATATGAAGTTTATCTTTGTAAAATACGGCTGTTGAAATATCTCCGGTTAAAACCCCGAGATTATTAATATATAAATTGGTTTTAATTTGTTTATGATTATCAGGGGTTATATCTGTTTTTGCTGTTAAATTTATAAGTCCTGATAATGATTTTATTTTATCTTTAGAAAGAGTTTTTACATAAACAGAAAAATCTGATAAATCAAGATTTGCAATATGACCTGATATATCAATTTGATTATCTGATATTTTATTTACAGGAAGTTTTAGATTTAAATCTGTTTTAATGAATGATTTTTTGTTTCCTGTTTTCAGCTCTGCAATTGTAGATAAATTAAGATATTTGTTGTATATGAAATCATTGATGTTTAGATATTTCCCATCAAGTGTTATTTCTTTTTTTTGCACTTTATCATTTAAATTTAGACAATATGAATCTAGATTTACAGATGCATGTTTAATTTTTAGCGGTTGATTTTGTCTAATTTCTATTGGATATTGACCGAGTTTAAATTTTTTATCTTTATCGAATATAAAATTTGCGGTTATATCATTAGCTGAAAAATATTTTATATCAACATTTTTTAATATTAAAGGTAAAAGCCTGATATTAATACAAGGTCTTTCAATACTCAGGGCTTTTGAATTATCATCGTTTAAAATATAAAAAGAGTCTGCTTTCACCCATACAGAAGGAATTAAACCCATTTTTAAATCAGGATTTGAAACAATTATTTTATATCCGGAATTTTTCAGGACTAATTCTTGAATAGAGTTAATTCTTTGCGGCAAATCTATAATGGCAGGTGTTCCCCAGTAATAAACGCCATACAAAACGGTTAGTAAAAATAATGTTAATAGATATTTAAAATTCCTGCCCATAACCTTTAATAAAATTATACGATTAAAATGCATAAATTAAAAGGATTTCAGCAAAATGTTACAATATTAATAATTTAATTTTAGTGATATTGTTAAATAAGCTTTATTTCTTAATTAATCCCATATACTTTTTTGTTAATGTATATGGGATTAATTTTTTATATTATTTAATAATTTTCGCATAAGACTTGGAAATAGCTTTGCGGATGATGACAATTCGGGCATTTTTTAGGGGCTGATTTGCCTTTATATACATAACCGCATTCTCTGCACATCCAAAATGTTTCGGTATCTTTTGAGAATACTGTGTTATTTTTAATGTTTTCGAGTAGTTTTAAATATCTTTGTTCGTGATGCTTTTCAGCTTCAATAACATGGTGAAATGTGTCTGCAATTTCATCAAAGCCTTCTTCTCTTGCTGTTTTTTCAGAATTTGGGTATAATATAGACCATTCTTCTTTTTCACCTGCTGCAGCATTTGTGAGATTTTCTTCTGTCGTACCAAATTCGAAAGGGTATTCAGCATCCACATGCCCTTTTGTATTGCCTATATATTCATAAAATAATTTCGCATGTTCTTTCTCATTGTCCGCCGTCATTTTAAAGATTTCTGAAATTTGTTCATAACCTTCTTCTTTAGCTTGTTTTGCAAAATATGTGTATCTGTTTCGAGCTTGTGATTCGCCTGCGAATGCATTGATTAAATTTTGTTCCGTTTTAGTCCCTTTTAGCTTTTTATCTGTCATATATTGTCCTCCTTTTATGTATTTTATATATTATTTTTTTTTATTTTATTACTCCTATAGGTAATTCAAGTTAAATAAATTTTATACGTAAGTCGGATTATATGTTGTAAAAAATTTTTGATAATAGGATATGTATAGACAGGGAATTGAATTATGAATTTGTTAGATTATACTAAAAAATTAGCTGAAAAAATAAAATTTTATGACTCAATCGCGGAGAATAGTTTTTGGGGAATGCATACAATTAATCCTTTTGCAAAACCTTTAAATATTACGATAATATGGATTGAAGATGATTGTGAAAATAAATAATGATAGTATAATTGTGAATATATTTATTTTGTATAATTGTATAATTATTTATAAATATATTGATAAGTATAATAAAATATGTTAAAATATTAATGTATATACAAAATTAGGAGTATATTGAGGATTATGAAAAGATTGAGGTTTTCACTAAAAACTTTATTAGGTTATACTTTGGCAGAAATAGTCATTGTAATGCTTGTAATAGCTGTAATTGTTGCTGTTACTATTGGTGTGACAAAGCATAAAATGGATAATATAAT
>CALURI010000011.1 GCA_944323135.1 Candidatus Gastranaerophilales bacterium | reverse complement strand
TCTGCAATGGAAGCTGATTTCTCTTGGGGTAGAAGTTCGCAAAAATATTTGAATTTATATAAAGAATTAATTTGACTTATTTAATAAAAAAATGCAAAATTGTGGTATGCGAGGAATTAAGTTTGAGTATTTAAAATTGCATATATCGGTTTTACTTGCAGGTTTTACAGGGATTCTTGCAAAGTTAATTCCTATGAATGAAGGTCTGATCGTCTTTTATAGAATGCTTTTTGCTTTTTTAATTTTTTGTATAATGCTGTTTTTTATGAAAAAGAAACCGATTGAAAATGTTTCTAATTCTATAAAAATTATTGGATTAGGAGCATTACTTGCATTACATTTGATATTTTTTTTCGGGAGTATAAAGTATTCCAGTGTATCAATAGGTGTTGTATGTTATTCTCTTGTTGGATTTTTTACGGTACTGTTTCAACCAATCATAGAAAAAACTAAATTTTCATTTATTGAATTATTTTTTAGTTTACTTGCAGTTTTTGGGATTTTGTTAATTTTTAGTTTTGATACAAGTTATAGATTTGGGATTATTTTAGGCATTATTTCAGCGGCATTATTTGCTCTTTACACATTATATAATCAGATTATTGAAGTCGGAAAATCGACAAGAAATATGTTATTTTATGAATTGTTAGGCGGTTCATTTTTTATGTTGGGAATTTTGCCTGTATATTTGCATTTTAATTCTGTAAGTACGATTTTGCCTAATTTTGCGGAATTGTTTTGGCTTTTGATTTTGGCATTTTTTTGTACTGTACTTTTATATTTGCTTCATATTTCTGTTTTGAAAAAATTATCAGCTTTTACAGTAGGTATTGCAGGAAACCTTGAACCTATATATGGAATTTTATTAGCTGTGATTTTCTTTGGGGAAGCTCATGATTTTACGATTTCTTTTTATACTGGAATGATATTGATATTTTTATCGGTATTTTCTCAGTCATTAATAAAGGGTAAGAGTCTTGAAAAAGCTTCTAAAATTTGATATAATAGGATAAAAGTTTAGAAAGAAGAATCTTAAATAAAGGAGCTGAATTTATGAAAAAATGTGATTTATTGGAACGTCGGGGGGGGGCTTAGCCGCTTTTAGTAGTGCTTTCACTCTTGCTGAAGGTGCTGCGCAAATCTGTCACTTTGACAATATCTGCCGAGCCGCGTTTACGTTGGCGGAAGTTTTAATAACATTAGGCATTATCGGCGTAGTCGCAGCCATGACTATGCCTGTTTTAGTTGCAAACTATCAAAAAATGGTGTTAAAAAATCAGTTTAAAAAGGCTTATTCTACAGTTTATCAAGGAATAAGGCTTGTAGAAGCCAATATGGGTTATAAACCTGAGTGTTACGGCTGGGATACGTCGCCTTATGCAAGCGGATTGCTTTATTGTACAAATTATGATGATGCCGGTAATTGCACAAACTGGGGAAATAATGAAGGCAAGCCGATTCCGTCTGACTATAACGGCAGAATGGGTGAATGTACAGAGTTTTGGAAACAGTTTGAAAAATCCGTTAAAATTTTAAAAATTTGTGAAAATAAAGCTTACCCGGAGTGTATTCCTGAATATAACGGAATTGATTCTATTAAAAAAGCTCAAGATGACAGTTTATCTGACGAAGATTTAAATAAAGAAACTACAGGCCATAGCTGGTGGCGCAAAAGTGCTATTCTTAATGACAGAAAAGCTTACGTACTGGCTGATGGGACAATAATGCTCTTTAAGGGCAGCTGGCCCGGAAATATTGGATTTGCTATAGATGTAAATGGTAAAAAAAGGCCTAATAAATGGGGATATGATATTTTTGATTTCAGCATTGTTTCAACAGATTCAAGTGCATTGAAGCTTAAAGGAGGCTCATCAATGATTGAAGAAGGCGGAACATCTGCAGCTTCTATGATAAAGAATATGGGACAGTAAATAAAAATGCCGCTTTAAGCGGCATTTTTTAATTGTAAATTTTTCTTGTTAAATCTGCTTTTCTTATTCTTATATTCTGTGGAGTAATTTCAACGAGTTCATCATCTCCGATGTATTCCATACATTCTTCCAGAGACATTTCTTTATGAGCCTGCAAGGTTACCATAACATCAGCAGTTGCACTTCTCATATTGGTTAATTTTTTTGTTTTGCATATATTAACCACAATATCCTGCGGTTTGTTGCACTCGCCGATAATCATTCCGCGGTAAACTTTTGTTTTCGGGGTTACAAAAAATACTCCTCTGTCCTCGTATTGAGCCAGGGCATAAGGAATTGCTTCACCCTGTTCGTGGGCAATAATAGAGCCGTTTCTCTGGCGCGGAATGTCGCCTGCATAAGGTCTGTAATCCAAGAATGTGTGATACATAATGCCTTCGCCACGAGTCATTCTGATAAATTCGCTTCTAAATCCGATAAGTCCTCTGGCAGGTATATGAAATACCATTGTTGTTCTGTTTTTGTTATTATTCATTTCTTTCATTTCGGCTTTTCTGCCGGAAAGCCTGTCAATACAGCTGCCAGCATAGCCTTCCGGAACATCAACAATTAAATTTTCATAAGGCTCACATTGGTTGCCGTCAATTGTTTTATAAATAACTTCCGGTTTTGATACTTGAAATTCATAACCTTCACGACGCATTGTTTCAATTAAAATCCCAAGATGAAGTTCACCTCTGCCTGATACTCTGAAAACATCTGTGCTGTCAGTATCTTCTACTCGTAAACTTACATTTTTTTCAAGTTCATCATACAATCTTTTTCTTAATTGTCTTGATGTTACATATTTCCCTTCAGTTCCTGCAAACGGACTGTCGTTTACAGAAAAATTCATCTGTAATGTGGGTTCGTCAACTTTAATCAAAGGTAAAGGCATTGGATTTGAAATTGAACAAATACTTTCGCCTATTTGAATATCTGAAAATCCTGCTATACCAACAATATCTCCGGCACAGGCTTCTTCTATTTCAATACGTCCTAAATCGTGGAATCCGAAAAGTTTTGTAATCTTTCCTTTTTCTTGACTTCCGTCTGCGTGTACTACGCAAACTTGTTCTTGTGATTTAATTTTTCCGTTTTCAATTCTTCCGATAACAATTCTTCCTACATATTCGTTATAATCAAGAGTTGTAGCTCTAAATTGAAGCGGTTTTTCTTCATCTCCTTTAGGAGGTTTAATGTTTTCCAATATACAATCAAGAAGCGGAATCATATCTTTTCTTTCATCATCTAAATCTTTTATTGCAAAACCGTTTAGACTGCTAGAAAAAATAAATGGGAAATCTATTAAATCTTCTCTGTCAGTTAATTCCGTAAATAAATCAAAAACTTTATCAAGAGCTGTTAAAGGTTCAGCAGCAGGTTTATCAATTTTGTTTATTACAACGATAATCTTTAGTCCTAATTCTAAAGCTTTTGACAAAACAAATCTAGTTTGAGGCATTGGTCCTTCTGCAGCATCAACAATTAATAAAGCTCCGTCTACCATACCTAAAACACGTTCAACCTCTCCGCCGAAATCTGCGTGTCCCGGAGTATCTACAACATTAATTTTTGTATTTTTGTAATTAATGGAAATGTTTTTTGAAAGAATTGTAATTCCGCGTTCTCTTTCAAGATCATTACTGTCTAATACACGTTCCTGTACCTGTTGATTTGCTCTAAATGCACCTGCTTGTTTTAATAAACAGTCAACAAGTGTTGTTTTACCGTGGTCAACGTGTGCTATGATTGCTATATTTCTTATGTTTTTATTTTCTTTTATCATAATTACCTGCCATTTATATTTTGTTTAGTGTAAATATTACACTTTAATATTATACCACTGATAATTTATTTTCAAGTTAAGAGTTTATAAAGATTAAATTTTTAAGTATATATTATATTTTTATAGTACAATAATTTTCATAAAAGGAGTTTTTATGCCGCATTTTTTTATAAGTTCCGGTGATGTAAAAAATAAAGAAATTGTAATATCAGATAAAGAAAATTATAACCATATTGCAAAATCTTTAAGAACTAAAGTTGGTGAAAAATTACTTTTTATTGACGAAAATCAAATTCAATATGAAACTGTTGTAAAAGATATTTCAAATAAGGTTATAACAGTTTATGTTGAAAATTCTTATCACTCAAATAGAAGGCTTGATTTTCGATTATTTCTTGCGCAAAGTCCGCTTAGAAGTGATGCTCAGTCAGAAATTATTGAAAAATCAACCGAACTTGGTGCGGATGGTGTTTATCCTGTCTATACTGATAATTGCGCTCTTAGCCAGACTGTTATCCAAAAGAAAATCCCAAAATGGCAAAGAATTATGCTTGAAGCTTCTAAACAATGTGAAAGGGCATATATTCCGACATGTTACGAGTTGACTAATTTAGAAAATATTGTTAAATTAAAAGACAGCGGGTATAGAGTTATTGCATTTTGTGAAAGATTTGCGAAACTCTCATTACATGAATATTGTAGTGCTAACCCTATAAAAAATGAGGAAAAGGTTGTAATAATTATTGGTCCTGAAGGTGGTTTTTCCGAAAGAGAATTTAAACTATTTAAAGAAAATGATGTTGCAATGCTTACATTAGGAGAGCTTATATTAAAAGCTGATACTGCAGTTACAGTTGCTTTAGGAAATGTGATTTATGAATTCGAAAATTATAGAAAAAATTAAATTAGATGCTGTTATTTCAACAATTGCGGATAAATTTGATAATGAAATTTATCTTGTAGGCGGTTCAGTTCGCGATTATTATATGGGGCTTGAAAGCACTGACAGAGATATAATAGTAATGGATGAAGATGCAAGGGAATTTGCTTTAAAACTTGCCGATTTTTTTAATGCTACTTTTGTTCCTCTCGATGAACAAAATAAGATATACAGACTTGTTTTGCCTGATAAAATTAATTATATAGATGTCACAAATCCTGTCGGAGATTCAATTGAACAAGATTTGATGCGTAGAGATTTAACTATTAATGCGATAGCTGTAAATATAAAAACAGGTGATGTTATAGATATATCAGGCGGAGTTACTGATATTATGAATAAGTGCATTAATTATGTAAACGAACATAATTTTATAGATGATCCTTTAAGACTTTTGAGAGTTTATAGATTTCAAGCTTTATATGGTTTTCAACTTGCACCGGAAACGATTAATGCTGTTTGCAAATATTCAGATTTAATTCATAAGTCAGCAGTTGAAAGAATTAATTATGAGCTTTTGAAACTTTTTAGCGGAGAATATGCTCATGTCGCTCTTGAAAATATGAATAAAACTTGGTTGTTAGAAGAAATTTTTCCTTTTGTAAATGAATTAAAACAAGTTCCTCCTAATGCCCATCATCATTTAGATTTATTTCATCACTCTATTGAAGCAGTTAAGCAGGTTCAAATAATTTATAATGATGCTTCTGATGATGTGAAAGAACATTTAGACCGTGTTGACTTTGGCGGTTTTTCGCGTCTCGCTCATTTAAAACTCGCCGCTTTCATGCATGATATCGGAAAATTTTCGACTTGGACAATTGAAGAAGGAAAACACAGGTTTATAAAACACGATGACGTCGGTGCAAAAATGTCCGTAAAAATCTTAAAGGATTTGCATTTTTCAAATAAACAAATTGATTATATTTCTACTATGATTAAATATCATATTTATCCTTCGCATGTTATGAATTCCCCGCAAATTACAGAAAAGATTATGATGCGTTATGTCAGAAAAATGGATAAAAATTCAATTGATGCTATTGTTCTTGCACAAGCTGACAGGTTATCGGCAAGAGGTCCTGAAATAACTGATGAAATTGTACAAAGAAACATAATGTCATTGGATATGCTTTTAAGATTTTACCTTGAGGAACGAGAAACTTTGAAACCTCTGCCAAAATTATTAGACGGTAATGATGTTATGAAAATTTTGAATATAAAGCCGTCTAAGCGTCTTGGAGAAATTATGGAAGCTTTGCATGAAGCTCAGATTTCAGGTGATGTTTTGACTCGTGACCATGCTGTTGAATTTGTTAAAAATTATGTTTAGTATATATTTTGTCTATACTTTTTTAAATTATTAAATGTAATTGTTACAATTATTTACAAAAATTTTTAACTATTTTTTTTGTGTTTTTTATATATTTTGATTAATTTTTATAGAGTTTTTATAAAAAAAAATAAAATTTTTGTTTAAAATTTCTCTATTATTAATTAAAAATTCAAAAATTAATCTTAATATCTCTTTAACATTTTCTTTAATATAAGCAATTTTTTTTATGTATGGCTTTTAATATTAATGTGTCATTGTTATAATGTGTGTGAAGTTTTAAACCAGACTATATTATGATAGAAAAAGTTAGTTTATCCAGTGTAAATAAAAATAGTAATACCCCACAAAGGGATTATGATGCGCAAAAAAATCCGGCATTTAAAGGCGGTTTAGCTGATTTGCCTATTTTATTGGTTCAATATTGTGAAAAACAGCCTATGGTAAATGTTTCTGTATTGGATTTATCTACAGCTATTATCCCTCGTACAATTGTTGAGACTAAAGAATCAAACAGTTATGCAGGATTTGAAGCTTTGAGACGTGAATCTTCAGGTTTGATAGTTAATTGCATAATCCCAAGCTTTATTGTAATGGGAGTTGCATCGCTTCTCCAACGTCCTATTATGGGTGGTTTTAAGAAATCTAATCTTATTACTACTTGGGCAAATAGTGATGCTATAGATAAAATTCATAAATTTTACACTGAAGCAGAAGGCGTTACTAAAGAAGAAAAAATTTATAATACTTTTAGAAATGAATTGGGCAGCCTTTCCGGTGTTGATGCTCATGATACTAAATATTTTGATGAGCTTCTTGGTATCAAGCGAGATGGTAACGGTAAATTTATTGGCAAAATAGGTAATGAAAAAGTTCATAATTCCGTAAATGAATTTGTAAATCTTGTAACTTCTAAGAAATATAGTTCTAAACAATTTAAAAAAGCTTATCGTGATATTGTTGAAGAAACATTAATTGCCGAAAATATTAAATTTAACGGTGATAAAGGATTTTTCTCTAATAATCTTGAATCTTTGTGTGAAGATACTGTAAAAATGCTTCGTGGTGTTGTAAAAGAAAATATTACGGATGCTGATAAGCTTGCTAAATACTTTAATAAGGCTAAAAAACTTGTAAATTGGAAAAGTATTGGCGGTTTAGGTTTAATTATTCCGTTAGCAATATCAATGCAGCCTATTAACAGGTGGATTACTCGTAAAACATCTGGGAGAAAAGGAGCTCCGATTTATAAAGATTTTAGTAAAGATACAGAACATAAAGAGTTATCTTCAAAAGAAAAACGAGAACTTTTAGCACAGAAATTTATTTCTATCGGTTCAATGCTCGGAGTATGCGGTCTTTCAATGTTTATGGACAGACCTGTATTAAAGAATATATTCCAGTTTAAGGGTATTTTCCCTACAATGGATCAGGCAAGAATAATTTCAACAGCTACTTTTGCAAGTCGTATGGGTGCTTCTGAAGACAAGAATGAATTAAGAGAAGCAACTGTTAGAGATATTGCTACTTTCTCAAGTTTTTATTTTTTGGGTGATTATGTTGCAAAAGGAATTGCTACTTTACTGGAACACAGTCATAAAAAAGATGGTGTACATTTAATTAACAGATTAAAACCTGCACCTGATAAAGATGCCAGTGTTATGAAAAAATTCTGGCACTGGGCAAAACATACATCGCTAAAATCCTCAGATGAGCTTGCAACTCATAATGATAAACGTTTGAGAACAATATGCCAAATAGGAAATATTGTATTCTCATTATTAGCATTAGGCGTATTTATTCCGCTATATACAAGGTCGAAAACAAATAAAAAACATGCAGCAGAACTTGCGAAACAGGAAGCTGAAAAGCAAAATAATTCAGCTTCATTAAGCGCAACATCGTCATCTACTGACCGAACATCTTCGCCGTCAGGCACAAATGGAGATTTGTCAGCTGTAGCGAATGACGAATTCTCAAGGTCACTGGTAAGAGATAATACTGCGTTTAAATCATTTTTTAATTCGTAAGGAGAAATATAAATTATGAAAATTCAACAAATTGCCCCACAAATACAACAAATACAAAATAAACAAAAATACGAAAATAATCAACAAAATAACAATAATAATTTAAAATTTACAGGCGGATTTGATGCTGCAACATTATTTTTACGTTTTTTAGACACAAATCAGGCTTGGGGTGCAAATGCTGTTGATTTAGCTTCTATGGTAATTCCTCGTACTACTGTAGATTTAGTTAACAGAGGTCCGGCTGCCGGTATGGAAACAGGCAGAAGAGAAGCTTCCGGGACTGCTAACCATTCATTAGTCGGAGTATATGGTACTATTGCAGGTTTCGCCGTAGCTGCGGCTTTGAATAAAAAATACGGTGTAAAAGCTCATAAGATATTTGTTGATGGTGATACTCTTGACATTTTAGCAAAGGCTTGGGATAAACAAGTTAAAGAAGGAAATAAAACTCCTCTTCAGGCTTATTTGAAGGATGTATTCGGTTCAGCTGAAACTCGTATTGGTGATGATTGGATAAAGATTCCTGAAAATAACATGAATGATGTTGTTGATAAATTCACTCAAGTATTAAGTAAAGAAGATGCTCCTACAACTATTTCAAAAGATTTGAAGGCATACGCTCATTCTGTTATTACAAATGCAACAGGTTCAGAAAATACATTTAGACTTGGAAAAGGACATAAAACATCTTCAATTGAAAATATTGTTGAAAGTGTATATAACGTTTCCCGTACTTTTGTTAATAAAAATGCTAATATTGAAAAGGCTTTTGCAAGTGATTTAAAAAATAACAAGTATCTTGCAGATTTAAAACATATGAACCTCGGACGTTCGCTTTTGGGTATTGGAATTGCATCTGCTATCGGGATGTCAATTCAACCTTTAAACATATATTTGACTAAAAAGAAAACCGGAAGCGATGGGTTCGTTGGAGTTGAAGGACGTGAAAAAGATAATTCTGCAGGTTTTAAAGCTTTAAAAGCTGGTGCTGCTGCATTATTTGGTGGGGGTATATTAGCTTCTTTAGGTATGGATGAAGGCTTTAAAGGTATTTTAAAGAAAATTCAGTTTAAAGGGCTTATTCCTACTCTTGATCAGTTTAAATTTATTTACGGCGTAACAATCATGTCAAGATTTTTGGTAGCTCGTGATAAAGATGAACTTAGAGAATCAGTTGTAAAAGATGTTTTAGGATTCTTTAACTGGCTTGTATTAGGTAACTTTGTAGCCAAAATGACAGCTAATTCTCTTGATCAAAATCTTTTAAATTATAGTGAAAAGGAACATGGAAAAGGTTTCTTTAATAAGATTATAAAAGCTCCTTTGGTTTCAAGGGATGAAGTGTTACACAGAGGATTAAAAGCTGCAGGAATTAACCCTATTGAAAATGGAAAAGCTCTTTCATTTAAGCAATTAATGAAAAAACTTTCTTCATCTCAGGTAAATGAAGCTATAAGAAAAGAAACAAAAGGTAAATTACGTGCTTTAAGTATTGCTCAAGTTGCTGGTTATTTATATTCAGGTCTTGTATTAGGTGTTGGTATCCCTAAACTAAATATATATATGACTAATAAATCAGAAGAAAAAAGAAAAGCAAAAATTGCTGCAGCAAAAGCTCAAGAGCAAGTTAATACTGCTCCTTCTGTAAATGATCAATATCAAGCAATGATTAAACCTGAGAACTTGGCTTTTTTAAGCAATAGGATGTAATTGTTTATAATCGTATCGGATAATCTTTTGGAAATTCGTATTGATTTTCTTCAAGTAATAATGTACATATCTTTTTGTTAGCATTACCTTTTGTTTTACAAGTATCTATGATTGATTCTCTTGTTGGATATGGAGTGCCTGTTGACACGCAGTAATAAGCTCTAACTTGATTGCTTGCAACATTACAATTACCGCTTTTTCTGCATAGAATAAATGCATATATATCTCTTCCAATTTCATTTGGACCTTTTTCACCATTTATGTCATAGTAAATGTCATAGCAACTACCTATTTTTATACTCATTTGTGAGCCATCTGTAAATCGAAGTGTTGCAACATTCATATCTAATAATTTTCTTTTTTCAATATCATGACTTTTTACGTAAGGTTTGATGTATATGTTTAAAAAATCAAATGCTGAATCTGAACTGTTCATTTCTCCTATTGCCCAGTCTTCTCTTGCTCCATAATCGAGTTCTGCAGATATTAAAGCCTGATTTATTACTGATATAAATTTTTTTAGTTTTGAACTTGCTTCTTGTTTTTTAGTATTTTGAATTAATGTCGGTATAGTAAGAGCTGCAACAACACCAATTATTCCTAGTGTAATTAATACTTCTGCTAATGTAAAGCCCCTATATCCCTTAAATAAAACTGGTTTTTCGGGGGGGGGGCAACTCTAAAAGCTCTATTCATAATTATTTCCCTCCTATTTTCTATATTTATTATTTATTATTTTTATATATTTGTCAATATATATAAAAAAGTTTTGATAATTTATATATCAAAACTTTTTTATTATATGATAGCTGGTATTTATCCTAATTGTGCATTTGCTCCGGAAACAACTTCGATAATTTCCTGTGTGATAGCAAATTGTCTTGTTTTATTATATTCAATAGACAAGTCATTAATCATTTTTTCAGCATTGCTTGTGGCAGCTGACATTGCAGTCATTCGGCTTGCAAGTTCGCTTGCCTGTGCTTCTAATAATGATTGATATAAAATATTTGTCATATACATTGGTACAACTTTTTGCAAAATATTATGCATATCAGGCATAAATTCCATTAATGGATCAATAACATTGTCTTGAAGTTTTTCTTTTTCTTCTTGTAAATCTTTTAATGGTAATATTGTCCACTTTTCAACAAAATAGCTCATCATATTTTTAAACCTTGTTGTAATGATTTCTATTTTATCAATTTTGTGTGAAACAAAATATTCTGCAATATCTTCAATTATTATTTTTGCTCCTTCTCCTGAAGGTTCGTTTGCAACACCCAGATATGTTTTTGCAATCTCACAATCATAGTCTTTGCATTTACGTTTCAAAGTTGAAATTCCTTTTTGTCCGACAATAAATAGAATTGTTTTAATTCCTTGAGATTCATATTCTTTTATTGTTTGCAAAGTATTTCTTACAATATTGGCATTATAAGCGCCTGCAAGACCTTTATTGGATGTGATTACAAGTAAACCTACAGTTTTTGTATCTCTTACTTGTAAAAGTTCAGGATAATTATCAACAGCAGATTTTATTTTCAGACTTTGTGCGCTATATGTTCCAACTGAAGAAAGAAGTTTTTTAAACATGTCGGTTAGCTCAAAAGTAAATGGACGTGATGCTTTAACAGTATTTTCAGCTTTTTTTACTTTCGCTGCTGCTACCATTTTCATTGCTCGCGTAATCTTTTTTGTACTTTTAACGCTTTGTATTCTGTTTTTTATATCTTTTAAGTTTGCCATTTTTTTTCATAGCTTATTACTGCTTAAGAGGTACTTTTATTTTTAATTTGGGCAGTTTTAATTTCCCTTTGCACCTGTTTTGCTTTATAAACTATCCTTTCTTTATGTTGTGATTAGAATGTTTTCTTGAAGTTTGCTAAAGCCTTGTTTAACTCTTCTTTATCTGTATCTTCAAGTTTTGCACCGCCATTTAGTCTTAGAACAAGGTCTTGCATATTTGTATTTAAATATGCAACCCATTCTTTTTTGAATTTTGCAATGTCAGTATTTGGAATATCATCCATAATACCTTCATTAGCTGCATATAGAAGTGTAACTTGTTCTGCAACGCTTAACGGATTATATTGAGGTTGTTTTAGTACTTCAGTAAGTTTTTCACCTCTTAATAATTGATTTTTTGTTGCCTGATCAAGGTCTGATGCAAATTGGGCAAATGCTTCCAATTCTCTAAATTGTGCCAAATCCAATCTTAATTTGCCGGCAACTTGTTTAATCCCTTTTGTTTGTGCTGCACCGCCGACACGTGATACTGAGATACCTGCGTTGATAGCCGGTCTTACACCTGAATTAAACAAATTAGATTCTAGGAATATTTGTCCGTCCGTAATTGAGATTACGTTTGTCGGAATGTACGCTGAAACATCGCCTGCTTGAGTTTCAATGATAGGCAATGCTGTGATACTACCGCCGCCAAGCTCATCATTAAGTTTTACGGCACGTTCAAGCAATCTTGAATGTAAATAGAATACATCGCCTGGATATGCTTCACGTCCTGGTGGCCTTTTTAGAAGCAAACTCATTGCACGATATGCCTGAGCGTGTTTTGACAAGTCATCGTATATAATCAAAACATCTTTGCCTTGTTCCATGAATTCTTCGCCTATTGCAACACCTGCAAACGGAGCAATATATTGAAGTGGGGCTGCTTCATTTGCTGTTGCTGATACAATGATTGAATATTCCATTGCACCATGTTCTTCTAATGTTTTTGCAATTTGTGCAACGGTTGAAGCTTTTTGACCGATTGCTACATATATACAAATTACATTTTGACCTTTCTGGTTAATTATTGTATCAATTGCAATTGCTGTTTTTCCTGTTTGTCTGTCGCCGATGATTAATTCACGTTGACCGCGTCCGATAGGAGTCAAGGCATCAATTGCTGTTAAACCTGTTTGTAATGGCTGATGTACTGATTTTCTTGCTACAATACCTGGCGCAACTCTTTCAATTGGACGAGTTTTTGTTGATTCTATTTCTCCTTTACCGTCAATGGGCTTCCCTGTAGGATCAACAATTCTGCCGATAAGTCCATCCCCAACAGGTACAGATGCAATACGTCCTGTTGTTTTAACGGTCATTCCTTCTTTGATTTGAGTATATTCACCCAAAATTACAACACCGACATTATCTTCATCAAGGTTCATTGTAATCCCGAGGGTGTTTTTGCCGTCTTCAAATGTAACAAGCTCACTTGACATTACATTTCTTAATCCGTAAATTCTTGCAATACCGTCTCCGATTTCAATTACTGTACCTGTATTTGATACTTCTGATTGAAGATCATAATTTTCGATTTTGCTTTTAATTATAGAACTGATTTCATCCGGTTTAATAAGTGCCATAATTTCCCCTTTATATTATATTTTTACTTAAAGTTTCCAATTTATTTTTCAGGCTGTTATCGATTACATCGTCATCAATCTTTATAATCAACCCTCCAATAATATCATTATCTAATACCCAATTTATATTTACTTTTTTGTTTAATTTTGTCTTCAGTTTTTCTGTTAATCTTTCTTTTCTGTCATCACTCAATTCAACTGCAGATATAACTTCTACTTGTTGAATATTGTTTATGATGTCAACTTCAGATTTATAGCATTGGATAATTTGATTTATTTCATAAAATCTGTTTTTATCAATCAGAATTTTTAAAAAATTAATTATTTTATTACTGATTTGATTTGAAAAAACACTGTCAATAATTTCATTTTTTGTATTTATTGAAATTGCAGGGTTTTCCATTACACTTACAAGCTCAGCAGATTCTGAGGTAATTTCTTTTACAGTGTTTAAATCATTTAAAATACCTTCATAGGTCATAACACCATCTTTGCCGACTTGTATCAGGGAATCGGCATAATTTTTGGCTGATGTTGATATTTGTTTTTCATTACTGTTAATCATAAGATTATACCTTGTCTATGTTTTCAATGCTTTCATCTATAAATTTGTTATGTAAATCAGGGTTTGCTGCAATTGAATTTTTTATGTGTTGTTTTGCAAGTTCTATTGAAGCATTTAAAGTTTTTTCAGTTATTTTAGCCGATAAAGTTTTTTCTTCAGCATTAATAACTCTTGATATGTTTTTCTCAATTAATTTTATTTGTTCTTCAGTGTTCATTAATATTTGTTTGGCAATTCCTTCACCTCTTTGAGAGGCTTCGTCTAATCTTTGTTGTATATCTGTATCAATATGTTCTATGGATTTTTCTGCTTCTAATAGCTTATTTTTAGCATTTTCACGCTCAGATTTTGCATTATTAATTGTGTTTATGATATCTTGTTTTATTTTTTCCACTCCTGCTGAAATATTTAATTTCTTAAATAACACTGCAAAAATTATTAATAAAACAACAAAATTAAACGTATTAGATTCAATTATTAAGTTCCAAAAATTTGCCAATTCATTCATATTAATTCAATATCCTGTTTACAATTTCATAGTCCGGATTTTCGATTTTAGTTTCAAATCCCATTACTTTTGAAGATATGACTTCTGCCAAATCTTTAACTTTCGTTTTTAATTCATCTGTTGTCAGATTAGCTTCATTCAGAAGATTTGACTTGGCAGAAGCAATTTCTTCCTGAGATTTTTGTTTAGCTTGTCCGGTTAATATTTTGGAATTTTCATTTGCTTGATTTACTTTTTCTGCAACAAGCTTTTTAGAATCAGTTATGGATTGATTGAGTCTTGTTTCTCTATTTTTGAGAATTTCGTCTGCTTTAGAATTTGAATTAAGAGCGTCATTTTTTGCTTCATTAATAAATTTTTGACGTTCATTCATAATTTTTTCAATAGGTTTGTAAAATATTATATTCATAATAATCGTGAATATAATAAAACTTATTGCTGATACTAAAAATGTTGCATTAAATTCCATTGTTTATTCTCCGATTACTTGCCTAATAGTAAGAAAGCGATAACGAATGCATACAAAGCACAAGCTTCTGATAATGCTGCACCAAGCAAGAAGAAACCAAAAGCCTTACCTGCTACTTCCGGTTGTCTTGAAACTGCATCCATCAAACCTTTTGTTGCAAATCCGATACCAAGTCCTGCGCCTACTGCACCAAAACCAATTGCAATACCTGCACCTAAGTGTGCCATTTGTGAAATTGTAGCTGTGTCTACCATTTTTTCTCTCCTTTATTTAATACTTTTTCCAAAGTAACTAATGTTCTTCACCTGTTGCTGAGCCAATATATGCTATCGTCAGCATCATAAATACTGTTGCTTGGATAAATGCAACAAGTATTTCAAAAAGCATTATCGGTAGCGGCAGAAAATATGCCAAACCGCCTAATGCTATTGATACGAGAATTTCGCCTGCAAATATATTGGCAAAAAGTCGGATCGCAAGGCTTAAAGGGCGTGTAAACATTTCTAGTAATTCTACAAGAGCCATAACAATTCCCGTAAAACTTAATTCATGTAAAAAGAATTTAGGTCCTTTTGCACGAATACCCATAAATACATAATATATTAATACTATAATTGCCATAGCGGCAGTTAAATTTATATCGTTTGTAGGCGATGCCAGTTCGCCGCCGTTTTTAAGGTGGATTATTCTTAGCGGAAGTTGTCCCATTAAATTAGCAGTAACAATAAATAAAAATAATGAAGCAACTAGAGGAACATGTTTCCTGTTATCATTTTCTACCATTGTATCTAGTGTTCCATAGAAAAATTTCATGATGCTTTCGGATATGGCTTGAAGTTTACCGGGAACAAGCGATAAATTTCTGGTTGCTAAAAGCCCGAAAATTATAACAACAATCATTGCAAACCACATTGTAAATATAGTATCAAGATTAAGACTTATAGCATGCCCGCCGAGATTTAATGTGTAAATCCAATGTTCCATGTTAGATTCTCTCCCTTATGAGTTTATTGTAACTCGGTAAAAAAAAAATCGCAAATATTTTTTGTTTGTTTTAAAATTCTTTGTATTACAGGCTTTAAGGTACTGATAAAATGGATATTTTTTATTTAGATAAGGTTAATTCTACAAATTCTTATGCAAAGGAAAATTTCTTAAGTTTTAAAGATAAGGCAATTATTATTGCGTCTGCTCAAACAAATGGACGTGGCAGGTATGACAGAAAATGGGTAGATTTTGGTGAAGGAAATTTATTTTTAACTTTTGTTTTGAAACCATCCGGTGAATTTAGGCAGATATATGCTTGTTTGACTCAATATTTATCTGTAGTTTTATATAATGTATTGCAAGATTACGGGCTGCTGCCTTCTATTAAGTGGCCTAATGATGTTTTAATTAATAATAAAAAAATTGCGGGAATATTATGTGAATCTGTTATGATTAAAAATAAATTTCAAGGATTAGTTTTAGGAATAGGTGTTAATCTTAATGCGCAAAAAGATGATTTTGATTTAGTGAAAGACAGGGAAGTTACATCTTTGAATGTTGAACTCGGAAGAGAATATGAAGATAAAAAATTATTTACGGAAAAATTACTAAATACATTTTTTAGACATTATGATGATTTTTTGTGCTCAGGTTTTGTTTTAATAAAAGACGATTATACAAAAGCATGCGATTTTTTAGGTAAAGTTATATCTGTAAAAGTATTCGATAAAAGAGTATCAGGAGTCGCAAAGAGGATAGGTGATTTCGGTGAGCTTATTCTTGACGATAATAATAAAGAAATTACATTAACTATGGGTGATATATTATAAATTATGGGAGAAGGTAATTATGAAAAAACTTGCACTTTTAGGTTCCGGTGAAAATGTTTTATCAGATGCCGTAATAAAATATTTTTCCGGGGAAAACGTTGATATAACCCTCTTATCTGATGATGAGCATTCTAACTTTTATTTAAAGTCGAAGGAGTTAGGTTTTAATGTTAAATATTTACCTTTAGAAAAAACTTTTGAATATTTTTCTTCGCATGATTTTGATTTAATTGCTCTTTGTGATTACAGGTGTACTTTAAAGGCTGATGTATTGGAAACCGGCAAATTTGTGAATATTCATCCATCACTTCTTCCTGCATTCAAAGGAAATGATGCAATTGAACGTGCTTTTTTAGCAGGTGTGAAAGTATCGGGTGTTACAATTTATTCATTGAAAGCTAATGAATGTGATAACGGTATTTTGGCTCAATATCCTGTATTAATTAGCAATTTAACACATTTTGACGAATTTAAATCTGATATTAACAATATTGAATGTAAATTATATCCGATAGTAATTGATAAATTATTGAAAGATGAAGTTTTTGATTTTTCAGATTTGATAAATCAAAGCGGATGTTCAGGCTCTTGCGGTGGTTGCGGAAATTGTCATTAAAATTGTTAATCCAAAGATATTTGTATTGAAACAAAACTTAAACAATTTGTTGTTAAATGCTAAATATTATATAATATAAGCAAAGGAGTTAGTTTATGTCAATTGATGATGCACTGGTTATGATTTTAGCAGGCGGAGAAGGAAAAAGACTTTACCCTTTAACTAAAGATAGAGCAAAACCTGCTGTGCCTTTTGGCGGTAGATACAGAATTATTGATTTTGTGTTGAATAATTTTATTAATTCAGGTTTTTTTAAGATAAAAGTTTTAACACAGTATAAATCAGATTCTTTAAATAAACATATTACAAGAGGCTGGGCTTTATCGCCTTTTTTAAACCAATATGTTGATTTAGCTCCTGCTCAAATGAGAACGGGTTCTGAATGGTATCGTGGAACTGCTGATGCAATTTATCAAAATATTTTTCATATAACTGATGAGGATCCTGATTACGTTTGTATTTTTGGCGGAGATCATATTTATAAGATGGATGTTTCGCAAATGCTTGATTTCCATAAAGAAAAAGATGCTGATTTATCTATTTCCGCTATCCCAATACCTATTGAGGAGGCTTCTGAATTCGGAATTATAGAGGTAGATGATGATTGGAAACTTATAAATTTCGTTGAAAAACCTAAAGAAAAACCAAAATCAATTCCAGGAAATCCTGATATGTGTCTTGCTTCTATGGGAAATTATATTTTTAATAAAGAAGTTCTTCTTGACGCATTAAACAGAGATGAAGAAATTAATGAGTCAAGTCATGATTTTGGAAAAAATGTAATCCCTATGCTTTTAAAAGAAGGTAAACGGATTTTTATCTATAATTTTAATGATAATTCGTTTCCCGGTATGACTGATACCGAACGCGGATACTGGCGCGATGTGGGAAGTATTGATGCATATTGGCAGGCTAATATGGATTTGCTTGCTTATGAGCCTGAACTTGATTTGTATTCAAAAGAATGGCCGTTAAGAACATTTAATTATAATTATCCTCCTGCAAAATTTATCTGGGCAGAAGGAGAAAGAGTAGGCATGGCAACAAATTCTATGGTATCTGAGGGTTGTATTGTTTCAGGCGGAGGATTGTCAAGATGTGTGCTTTCCCCAAAGGTAAAAGTAAACAGTTATTCTCAAATATCAGAAAGTATATTGATGGAAAATGTTGAAATCGGTCGTCATTCAAAAATTAAGCGTGCAATTATCGATAAAAATGTTATTGTTCCGCCTAATACAAGAATAGGTTTTAACAGGGAAGATGATATAAATCGAGGTTTCCATGTTTCGCCAAATGGTGTAACTGTTGTTCCAAAAGGTGCAAAACTTTAAGTTGGTATTTTTTTTATATTTGCGTTATTATAAACTCGAAAAAATTGTAAATCTTTATTAATATATATTGATATTAAAGCAATTATTTACCTTTACATGCTTTATAGATTTGGGTAGAAATATGGCGCTATCAAATATTGGAACATACATTACAAGTACCCCGTTTTATAAGGGTGTATCATCTGCTTACCGCGGTTTGCAGCAAAAGGCTTTGGATATAATTCCGGAGGCTGTATATTCCAATGACAAAGTTATAAAAGGAATAAGAAAAACAGGAGAAAAAATTTCATCTGCCGAACAAAGGTTGATTTTGGGTGCTTCTGCTTTAATGTCTCAACCGTTTATTGATGCTCATAATAAAAGTGTTGATGAGAAAACCAGAAAAGTTTCTGTTGCAAGAACTGTTGCTAAAATTATTGCAGGTACTTTAACAGGTTATTACATTAGAAAAGGCTGTATTAAAGGTATTAAAGCTTTATCAGAAATGCCCAGAGCAAATGTAAAAAAATATAAGACATTATTTACGCCAAGTAATGCTAAAGATAATACTTCTGATCCGTTCTTGCAATACAGAAATGCAATGGGGACTGTTGTCGCGTTAGTTGTTATGATGTTTACTAACTTTTTAATTGATGCGCCTTTAACAAAATTTTTAACAAATACATTTATAAAGCATGATGAGGAGGATAAGAAATGAAATCTCCGGCTCATTTATTCTCAGACTTTAAAAATGTAATGTATAAAAAGTATGGTGAAAATCCAGGTCAAATGCTTGTTCATACAGGTGTTTTAGGCTGGATTTTGTCATCTCTTGCTCAGGTAACTGCTGTTGTATTCAATGATAAAATTTCTCCTGAGCAGAAAACATTTCTTATTCCTCAGGAAGCTGCTGATGCTTTTGTAAATATTGTATCTTTTTATGTGATTACAAGTTCATTCAAAAATCTTGCATCAAAACTTGTTTCTACAGGGAAATTAACAACTAAACCTATTAAAGAGTTTTTAACAAAACAAGGTGTTAATTCTTCTGAACACATTGGAAAAATTGGTTTTAATATTGAAAATATGGCCAATTTTAATGATATAAAAGGTGAATATAAATCATTTAAAAACGGTGTTGATGTTGTTGCCAGTACTATAGGTTCAATTATTTCTTGTAATATAGTTACTCCGCTGTTAAGAAATGAGTATGCCGCAAAACAGCAGAAAAAAGCTATTGCAAAAATGCATGGGACAGATACTCATGATCTTAAATCTCCGAGAGGAATTTCAATGGATACTTATATAAGGCTTTCTTCTGCTAAATACTCATCAGGTTCTTTAAAAATATAATAACTTTATTACCCCTGCTACTATACAGCTTACCATTATGAAAAATGCTGCTGTTAATTTGTAAAATGGGTCAACTCTTTTTTCTGCAGGATTTTCATGTTTTAACATATTTAATGTAAATTTTGAATAATCATTTTTCATTTCATTTTTTGTTTTTTGAAATGAGGAATGTAAAAGTCTTTTAAATGTATAAATGTTTTCTAAATCCTGTCTTGCAAGAGGATTTGAAATAGCTATTTTTTTTATTTTTATACTGTCTTGATTATCAAGTTCATTGTCCACGTATGCGGAAAGATTTGATTTAAAGTCTTTATATTGTTTGGTAATATATGGATTTTCAATTTCTTCATTTTCAATTTCCATGAATTTGTTTATCATATTTTGCATGGAAATAAATTTTTCCATGCATTCAGGGCAATTTTCAAGGTGTTGTCGTACATATTCTTTCAGTTTAGAACTTAATGAATCTTCTATATAAAAATTCAATAGTGCGGATACTTGTTCACAGGTTAGTCGATTATTCATAAAATTCCTCCTTTATATGTAAGCTTTTAAGTCTTCTTGAAGTTTTCCCCTGGCTCTTGCAATTCTGGATTTTACTGTTCCAATGCTTGAGTGTGTGGCTTTTGCAATTTCTTCATAACTCAGACCTTGTAATTCTCTTAAGATAATTGCAATCCTAAATTGTTCAGGCAGCTCGAGAATCGCATTTTTTATTATGTTTTCCAATTCTGTAGTTATACATTTTTCGTGAGGTTTACATTTTTTATCAAGCAGTTGTAATTTTATCGGCACAGAATTGTCTGATTCATCGTCAAGTGAGATAGTTTCTACTTTCCTTTGGGATTTTCTAAGCTCATCATAAAATAGATTTGTAACAATTTGGTTGAGCCAACTTTTGAAAAGTTTAGGATTTTTTAAATTTTGAATATTTTTTGCGACTCGTAAAAGTGCTTCTTGTGTCAAGTCTGAGACATTTTCTTTGACGCGGCTGAGATATGAGAATGCTGCGAAAACATTTTTTTGTTCGCGTTTAATAATTTCTTCAAGTGCTTTAAAGTCATTTTGTTGAGACAAAACGACAAGTTCTTCCAGAGGCATTTTTTTGTACTGTAATTTATTGCCTGACATAAATTTCTCCTTAACAATATAGTAAGAAATTTTTGTCAGTAAATGCTCATTCGTTGTTACATAGCCAGTAGAATATATTTTTTATTTAAAGATTTTAATTCGCGCTTATATAGCCGTTTAAAGCTGTATGTGCTGCAACATAAGGAGAGGAAAGATAGATTGAGCCTTCAACGTTGCCCATTCTTCCACGGAAGTTTCTGTTTTGAGTCGCAAGGCATATTTCTCCATCAGCAAGTGTTCCGGCATGAACTCCGACACAAGGACCGCAGCCAGGAGGTAAGATAGTCGCATTTGCTTCTACAAATGTTGTTATCAAATTTTCTTCTAAGGCTTTTAAATAAACATCTTTTGAGGCAGGACAAATTAGCATTCTTACATCAGGATTAATTCTTTTACCTTTTAAAATTTTTGCAACAATTCTTAAATCCTCAATACGTCCGTTTGTACAAGTCCCGACAAAAACCTGATCAACTTTTACATTTTTTAATTCTTCAACAGGTTTTGTATTATCTACAGTGTGGGGACAAGATACAGTATGTCCTATTTCTTCTGCATTGATCTTTATAATTCGTTCATAAATTGCATCTTCATCAGGTTTTATGCTTCTGAATTTATCTTCTCGGTTTCTTGATTTTAAGAATTCTTTAGTTTTCTCATCAGCTACAAAAAGACCAGCTTTCGCTCCGGCTTCTACAGCCATGTTTGCAAGTGTAAATCTTTCAGACATCGACATATTTTCAATTGTATCTCCGCAAAATTCTAATGCTTTGTATGTAGCACCATCTGCCCCAATTATTCCAATAAGATGCAGCATTAAATCTTTTGAGCATATTCCTTCTTTAAATTTGCCGTTAACTTCTATTTTGAAAGTTGCTGGAACTTTAAGCCAAGTTTTGCCTAAAGCCATTGCAACTGCAATGTCTGTTGAGCCCATTCCTGTCGCAAATGCTCCCAGTGCTCCTGAGGTGCAGGTATGAGAATCGGCACCCACTAGAATTTCTCCGGGGTTTACAAATGTTTCTACAAGTCTTTGGTGGCATACTCCTGCTCCGATATCTGAAAGAACTGCTCCATATTCTTTTGAAAAATTTCTTAAAACAGTATGAGTATTAGAAAGTTCTTTTCTGGGGCTTGGAGAAGCGTGATCTATAAATAGAATTGTTCTAGATGGGTTGTTTAATTTATCTTTACCCAATTTCTTAAACTCCTGAACTGTTAAGGGACCTGTTCCGTCTTGTACTGCACATACATCTACTTTTGCAATAACAAGTTCTCCTGCTTTAACTTTTTTACCGGCATGTTCAGATATTATCTTTTCTGCTAAAGTTTGTCCCATAACCATTCTCCTTCTAATACGGTTTTCTATATTTATGTTAGAGTTTAATTTTTTTTATTTTAGCACAAAAAAAAACGACTAATAAAGTCGTGAGAATAAAAAGGGAAAGGAAACAAACTTTTATCAGTAAAAATCATAATTTTTACCAATGTATAAATTAAAGAAAATACCGCATTAAAAATAAAAAAAATATATAAAAATTTTGGTCTTTTATTTATCTATCAAATGAAATATAATCTCCTTTGTACTCATTATTATCTATTACTATCCGAACGTTTTGAATGTCGATTCAGTATTCTTTTCTATAACTTTTTGTACAGCATCCATTTCCGTTTGAATAGCATCTTGTTCAGTGTCTAATTGTTTTAATCTTAATTCAAGGTTTTTGTCCTGCGCTTGAATAATTTCAATTTTGGCATTAATTTCTTGAATAGATTGATCGTATTCATACTTATCGTATTCGTATTGATTCATCGCATCATCATAAGCCGCTTGGTCCGTTACCGTGTTAGTCGTAACCGCATAAGTAACTTCATCTTGCTGCCCCGGATTCAAAGTAACATTAATAATACGCCCTGTAGAATCCTGTTCAAGTCTGGCAATAACCCCTTTCACTTCTTCAGTTTTTTGAGCAGACCCAATAGTATAAGCCGGTATATTGCTTTGTGAAGACCCTGTGTCAGAGAAAATCGCAGAATCTAATACCTCTTTTTTAACAAAATATGGTGACCAAGTTCCAGTAGTAGTGTTCTGAACGTATCTTACCAACCAATTAGCTTCCCCGTATTGCTTGTTAAGAATATCAATATAATTCTTTTCTTCTTCCTTTAAGTTAGCAATCTGGTCCGCAGATAATGTCTTTAAATATTCATCATTGAAATCACAAGTATATTTAACATTATCAGAAGTCGGTACATATTCTTGTGAATATATCCCAGTTTGTTCATCATATTGTCTGTAGTATTTTTTAGTCTCTTTATCATAGAATAATCCTGAAATCGGATCTCCTGTAGCATTTCCTTGGGCATCGTATTCTTGAGCAGTGAAAGTTAAATCTTCAGTCAATCCCCTAAGTTCTTTAGCCCCCACATAATAATTAAAAATAGTGTTGCCATCGACATCTACAGCACCAGAATCCTTTCTGGTTACAATAGATTGCCCTGCAGATACCGCAGCAAAATCATCTGTCCAAGAAGATGTGTAACTAATTAAATATGTTCCGTCGCTTTGAGCAATCATTGTAGAAATAGAATTACTTAAAGAACCATCTTCAAATGTATAAACAGTTTTTGTATAATCCGCAGTAGACGGAGGAACCGGAACAGTCATTCCGAGTAACTGGTTATAATAGTTGGCAGATTGGTTTGACAAAGTAGTTCTTTGTTGGTTGATCTGCTGTCCTTCATATTCAACATTTGTTTTTCTCGCAGTCAGTCCTAAGAACCGAGCTTGCGAAGCAGCCATACCCATGACCTGTTCCCTTTCTCGTTTTGTTTCCTTGTCATAAGTATCGGCATATTTAATAAAAAACTTTAATAATTGAATAAAAAATCTTAATAATTCGTAACAAAAAAGACACCCAATATTTTTATTAGGTGCCTTTTTTACTTATTATGAGTGAATCTTCAGTTTATTTGATAATTAAATTATTCTGTGGGGTTTTGTTAACAAATGAGCATCAATTCTTTCCTTAATTGCTCCTTGCGGTTCATAATATGGAGATACTGTCATTATTTTTGCGGCAATATCCGGATAATAATATATAAATCTTAACTCGCTTGATGTTAAAGGCTTTTGAGTATGTACGTTTGCATAACGTACAAGTTCAAGAATATTTCTTGCTTCATGTTCATCTTTAAATTCTAGCTCAAGGTTGTTATAAACGTTTCTAAAACCTTTAATTCCGCCATATTCTCCGGTTGTAATCATTCTGCCTGTTTCGATGATTTCTGGTTCTCCTCTTCCTAGTTCTTCAAAGTCATAAAGCTCATAATTCCTTCTGTCTTTCAGTGCTCCATCCGCATGAATACCTGATTCATGTGCGAAAGCATTGTCCCCGACTGCAGGTTGATTCATAGGAATCGGAATCCCAAAGGCATAAGCAGTATATTTTGCAAGTTTCCATGCTTTACTCAAGTCAATATTTGGATCTATATTATATCTTTGTCTAAATCCGGCTGATTTTAAAATGGCTAGTAAGCAGGATACTAAATCAGCATTACCTGCTCTTTCTCCCATTCCGTTAATTGCCGTATTTATGTAAGCATCAACTCCAGCATCAACAGCTGCTCTTGCTCCCATTACAGAACAAGCTACCGCCATTCCTAAATCATTATGAAAATGCATTTCAATAGGCATTTCTGTTTCTTTTGCTATTTTGTATATTCTTTCATAAGTTGTTTGCGGATCTTCGTATCCAAGTGTGTCGCAATATCTGAATCTTCTTGCTCCGCATTTTTTTGCTTCATTTGCATATTTTATAAGAAATTCAATGTTGCTTCTTGAAGCATCTTCGGCATTAATCCCAATATCTTCAGCACCAAGTGATACTGCGCATTCAACTGCTTCACATGTCATATTTATTATGTCTTGAGGTGTTTTTTTACCTAGGTATTTGCCGTTAATCATCTGTTCTGATGTTGATTGAGAAAGGTTAATATTTTTCAGTTTTGGTACATTCTTAAACGATAATTCGACGTCAGAGGAAATCCCTCTCATCCAGCCTGAAAGTTTTGTCCTTGATATTACACCTCTTTGGACTAATTCAAGATTCCCGTTTAAGTAATTTATCTCGTGTGTCGTAGTTGGAAATCCAAACTCAGATTGAGTTATTCCCATATCATCCAACATAAGGTTAATCATTGTTTTTTGGAGTTTTGCAAGTCCAAGTCTGGATGTTTGAACGCCGTCTCTGTTTGTTACGTCTACGAAATAAATTTTGTTTTCTCTCATTTTTACCTCTTAAGAAATCTAATACACTTATATGTTGTTAAATATAAATAACTTGCATTTTTAAGGCATATTATTTACAATGTATATAGTATGGAACTATTTAATGGTTCTGTCAAGATTCTTTATACAATATTAATATTATGGCTGATACGAAACAATTAGAAAAGAAAATAAATAAAGAATATAAAACAGGTAATGTTAAAAATGCTATTGAACTTTGCCAGATAGGTTTGCAGGCTGATCCTACAAATGCGGATTTGCATGTCAGATTAGGTGATTTATATTTGGCTTGGCATTTGGATATTTATAATTCCTGTCAGTATATTGACGAGGCTATTACTGAATATCAACGTGCTTTGGAAACTTATATTGATTCTGCTGAAATATATTTTAAAATAGGTCAGGCTCATTTCTTTAAAGGAGATTTGGATAAAGCTATTAATTATTTTGATATGGCTGTTTCTAAAAATCCTAAACTTGGGAAAGCATATTATCTTTTGGCAGAAACTTATACCAAAAAAGCTAGATTCTTAGATGCTTCTATGAGTGCTAAAAAAGCTATTAAAGCAATGCCTTTTGCAAATTCTTGTGCTCACTTTTTATTATCAAATCTTTACAATGTATCTTCTGCAAGAAGTTTTAAAAAGTTCCTTCTTTCTAAATACGAATTTGTTTTATCTTTACTGACTCTTCCATTTGATAAAATTGCACTTGGAAATGTTAAAAGAATTTTGTCTTATACAAAGTTTTTACCTATATTAGTAAAAGGTTCTTATTTGGTTCAGGCAAATAGGCTGAGTGAAGCAATTGAAACTTACAGTGATGCTGTTGAAAAGGCTCCGGGATTTATTCCGCTTTATTGCCTTTTGGGAGATATATACAGGTCATTGGGTCAGTTTGAGGATGCTATTACTGAATATAAAATGGCAATTTGGCTAGACAGTTTAAATATCCCTGCTTATAGGCATCTTTGTCAGGCTTATGAAGAACAAGGTGATTATGATAGTGCAGTTGAAATTTATGAAAAATTAATACAAATTATGCCTAATATGCCAGATGTTCATTCAAATCTTGCAAATATACTTTATGTAAAAGGTGATATTGACGGAGCTATTTCGCATTTTCAAACTGCCGTAACTTTAAATCCTAAAAAACAGTGGACAAGTATTATTAATCAGACTTTAGGTTTTGTATATCAAGAATCAAAACAGGATCTTGATGCTGCAATAAGTTCTTATCAAAGTGCATACCTTTTAACTCCTAAAGATATAGATATTTATGTTAATCTAGGCAGTGCATTTTATGATAAAGAAGATATTGAAAATGCTTTACAAGTTTATAGAAATGCTCTTGAATTAGATCCGGTTAATGCAAAAATTCACTGTAATCTGGGATTTTTATATTGGGGAAAAGGTGATATTGATGAAGCATTAAAGGAATATGAGCTTGCTATAAAATATGATCCGTCTTATGATATAGCGTATAATAATATGGGTGTAATTTACCTTGATGATTTGGGACGTGTAAAACAGTCAATTGATTTGTTTAAAAAGTCCGTTGAATGTAATCCTAATTATGCACTTGCTCATTTTAATCTTGCACGTGCAATAGCAATTACAGGTGATAAAATAGAGGCTGCAAAATTATATCAAGTTGCTCAGGATATCAATAAAATTACAAATGAAATTGATCCGCAGGATATTTTAGATAAAATTAATGCCTTATTTAATTAATAATTATATTTATTATTTGTAAATCTTATTACCGATTTGTACTTGCTTTACGTACATGTCTTCGCAGGCACCTGAGCCTCTGCTTGTCGGATCTGTATCTTTCCTTGATAAGCTTGTTTTTGCAATCAGTTCATTTTTGTCTGTATAAATATCTACAAGATAGCCGTCCAGTTTAATGATATCATTCTTTTTAATTTTTAAAAGACCTGCCATTACATTTCTGTTTGCGGGAATAAGATGTGTGTGTGATATATGTGAACTTACATAATTTAGCGTCCAAGGACTATTATGCGGAGCCTTTGTTCTCCATTCAAGTCGTCTTGATTGACCAAGAGTTTTATATGATTTAAATTTCCAGTGTTTATAAAGTTTTTTCTTGTCATTCGCCAAATCACCCCATACAATTCCTAAATCCATGAGGCAAATATCATCAAATTTATTACGCATTATATCTCTGAACCAAAAATTGGTATTTTTTGTGACAGTAAGACCCGAAATAGAATATTGAGCTTGAGGTTGCAAGGCATATAGTCCTTTTTCTCCATAAGCCTTTATGTATTTAGTATTTCCCAGATTAATTTGTATAGGTTCTTTAGATGTGTTTATTTGTCGAGTTGTTGTTGCAGATACTTGTGGAAATGAATATTTTAAACGGAAAAGAATATCTCCAAGCAAAGAATTAAATACGATTAATATGACAAAAATGAGGCAGATTTTACAAAATATGTTCCAAATTTTGTTAAAGTCCATTTAACTCCTTATTAAACAATGCTTTCATCATAAACTTTTGTAGGCAGTGTAAAGCCAAAAGTTGAGCCTTTGCCTAATTCTGATTCTACAAATACTTTACCCTTATGATATTTTTCAATTGTTTGTTTTACAAGGTGCAACCCGAGACCTGTACCTTTAATAGTATGTATATTGTTTTCAACTCTGTAAAATCTGTCAAAAATCTTTTTCTGATGTTCAGGAGCAATTCCGCATCCTTGGTCTGAAACTGTAATAATAGCGCTTTCGCCGTCTGTTTTTAATGTAACTTTTATTTCGCCATTGTCAGGAGAATATTTTATTGCGTTAGATAAAAGATTTGTTAAAGCTCTTTCTATTCCGTCATAGTTAAATAAAAATTCCGGAATATTTTCTTCTTTATTAACCGCTATTTTTAGATTATGTTCTTTAGTCAGTGCTTGTACTTGATTTACGCAGTTATCAACTACTTCATAAATGCTGTTTAGTGATTTTTCCATATCAGCATTGGCTTCCATTCTTGAAAAATCAAGTATATCATTAACCATTCTGTTTAATCTTATAATTTCTTGATTTATTGTACCGATAAATTCTTTTTGTGTTTCATAATCAAATTCATTACCATAATTGTAAAGGGTATCTATGTAGCTTCTTAAAACTGTAACAGGAGTTCTTAATTCGTGAGAAACATTTGAAATAAATGTAGAACGCATTGCATCCATTTCTGCTTCTTTAGTCATATCTATAAGAACAATGATATAACCGACATATTCTTTAGTTCGAGTGAACATTGGGGATATAATTGATTTTATTACACGTTTATCAACTTGAATATTGAATTCAAGTGGCTTATTTTCCATAACCTCGATAGGAGTATCTTTAAATTCTTCAATTTTATCTTTAAAGCAATAATTGCCTTCTGTGTCAATGTAATCTTGAATTTTGATATTCATCATTTGGTTTTCATCAAGTTCAAGGAGTTTGTGTGCATGATTATTTATTAGTACAACATTATCATTATTATCACATACAACAACACCGTTTGCTATGCTCATTAATACTGCTTCTAGCTTATTTCTTTCAAGTGTAAGCTGTTCAATATTTTGTTCTTCATAAATATGTAACCTGTTAGACATGTTATTAAAGGCATTAAACAATTCTTTAACTTCAGAACTTACATCTTTATCTTGAATCTTGTATCCAAATTCTCCGGTTGATATTTTTTGAACACCTTCATGTAATATTCTTAATTCTCTTGTAATTAAGTATGTATTAATTAAAATTACGAAAGCGAAAACAACCCAAGCAACAGTAAAAACAAAAAGCAGTGATGCTCTTGTTGTAGTTGAAATTTGGCTTATAATATTTCCTGACAAGCCTACGGTAACAGAACCTGTATTAATTCCTTGCGCGGTAATCATAGGGGAATTTACTATTATATTTGGGGCTTTTGAGTTACTTTTTGCTTTAGAATTTGCACGGTATAAAAGTTTGCCGTTAGAATCTCTAAATTCTATAAATATAATATCACTGTGTGCTTCTACGATTTTGTCTGCATGGGATTTTAAAATTTCACCTGAAGGGCTGCCTGTAAACTCAGCACATTCAATAGCAAGAGTTTTGGAAACTATTTGCCCGAAATTTTGGTAACCTTCATTTAATTTTTTTTGAATATTAAATATTGCAAAAACAGCTATTAAAACAATAAGAATAGTACTTAAAATAAGTCCTGATATTATCAAACGATTTTGTGTTGTTAAACTAATCTGTTTTGTATTCATATTAATAATTATACCATTATAAAGTCTTTCAAGCAAATGATATATTTATGTAAATTTCTATTCTGTTATATCAGAAAGTTCAAATTTAATAATTTTTTTCAAGTTGTCAAGACTTAATTCTACTTGATATCCAATTTTACCTGCACTAAAAATTATTGTATCAAATTTTTCTGCACTTTTATCAATAGTTGTTGTAAAAAATTTCTTCATACCAATCGGGGAGCATCCGCCGTGAATATAACCAGTTACAGGTAAAAGCTCTTTTGATTTAAGCATTTCAACGGATTTTTCTCCGACAGCTTTTGCAGCTTTTTTTAAATCAAGTTCTTTTGCAACAGGAATCATAAAAACATAATGCTTTTTTGATTTGCTAATTGTTACAAGAGTTTTAAAAACTTTATCAGGGTTTTGGTTTAGTACTGAGGCTACTTCAATCCCGCTTATGGCATCAGTGCCTGCATAGCAGTAGTGGCTGTAATCTATTTTGAGCTTATCAAGCTCACGCATAACATTTGTTTTGTGTTCCATTTTAATTATTTTACTCTTACAAATATTTATAAATCCTTTATAATTATTATATATCAAGAATAAATAAAGGAGAAAATTTATGGAGAATTTAAAATTTAAGCAATTTGTCGGGGAGGGGGCAACTCTGTAGCTCTTTTATCTGCCTTTACTTTGGCTGAGGTATTAATAACATTAGGGATAATTGGTGTGGTTGTTGCATTAACTTTGCCTGCATTGATTGAAAAATATCAGCACAAGGCTCTTGAAACTGCATTCAAAAAATCTTATTCAGAAATACTGCAAATTACACAATACTTGCCAGATGAGTTTGGCAGTTGTTCATATTCAAACGCTCAGGATGTTATAAAGTTTTTTGCTTCCAAGTATAATAAAGTTTCTGATAATATTGTCTATTATAGTAAATATAATAAAAAATGTAAAACTTATACAAAACAAAATACCACAGCTATAATTCATTTTAATGTTTTAGCTAGCCCCAGTGGAAATGAAGCAACAACTATTTCATTGCCAAGTGGTGCTGTTATTGGGTTTAGGGAACATAATAGTAATCAAAATCTTATTGTAACCATAGATACTAATGGACCTTATAAGGGACCAAATGCATTTGGACATGATTTATTCTTTTTTCATTTTGACAATGAATGCAAATTAGTACCACAGACAGGTTTAATTCGAGATTGTGAAGAAAATGAATCGGATTGTGGGGATTCCGGTTGGAAGTGGGTTCCAAATATTGATTGTTCAAAAATTTCAACCAGTAATACAAATGTTTTTTCGTGTGGAAAATTTGCTATAAGTAATACCTGTCCGGATGAATCTGGAAAAACTTATTGGGAATGTTTACCTTAAGTTATCCGCGTGCACAAATTGTTCTTGCTGCATGTACTCCAGATGCTGATGCTTGTATTAAGCCTCTTGTTACTCCGGCTCCATCGCCGATAGCGAAAAGATTTTTTACTCCTTCAGTTTCCAATTCGTTTGTAAGTTTAACTCTTGCTGAGTAGAATTTAACTTCAATACCGTAAAGAAGAGTATATCTTGAAGCTGTTCCTGGACATACCTTATCTAATGCTTGTAACATTTCTATAATGCTTGTCATTTGTCTGTAAGGTATTACAAGACTCAAATCCCCCGGTGTTGCACAAGTTAATGTCGGTCTGATTGTGCTTGCTTTGATTCTTTCGGGAGTAGATCTTCTTCCGTCAAGCAAATCTCCGAAGCGTTGGACTAAAATACCTC
This sequence comes from Candidatus Gastranaerophilales bacterium, assembly GCA_944323135.1. GTDB lineage: Bacteria > Cyanobacteriota > Vampirovibrionia > Gastranaerophilales > Gastranaerophilaceae > Stercorousia. Next base: position 50,290 of record CALURI010000011.1, on the reverse strand, counting down.
CACCTAACATGTTGGCAAGTCTTGCAATATGTTGCCCATACTGAATTGGTTCTTTAAACGGTTCTGTAAATTTTTCACTTACCAGCAATGCAAAATTTGTATTATTTGTTGTTTTTTCTGCATAACTGTGGCCGTTAACTGTTGATATCCCGTTATAATTTTCTTGAACGACCTCTCCATTCGGGTTCATACAGAAAGTTCTTACTTCGTCGCCAAATGTCGGTGAGTTATAAATTAATTTTGATTCATATAATTTATCTGTTAAAGGTTCAAACACAGGTGCAGGAAGTTCTACTCTGACACCTACGTCTACGGCATTATTTACCATACCGATTTTATGTTTCGCAAATTCTTGAGTAAGCCAATCTGCCCCTTCTCTGCCTGGTGCTATAATTGTATATTCAGCGCAAATTGTTTCGCCGTTATCTAAAACAATCCCTTTAACCTGTTCGCATTCAACGATTAAAGATTTTGCGGAAACATCATTTAAGATTGTAATTCTTTCATTTAGATAATCTTGCATATTTTTAAGTACATTTAAACTTCTTTCTGTACCTAAGTGTCTGACCGGAGAATGTACGAGTTTTAATTCCGCAAGAACTGCTTGGCGCTCAAGTTCTTGGAATACTTTCATATCTGTTCCGAAAACTTCATCAGTAGCTCCAAAATCTAAGTATAATTGGTCGGAATAAGCAATTAAATCTTCTACATGTTTTCTGTCCATATAGTCAACTAAATGACCGCCTACATCAGGAGTAAGTGTTAATTTTCCGTCAGAAAATGCTCCGGCTCCGCCCCATCCGCATAGTAATCCGCATTTTTTACAAGTGGGGCATTTTTCGTAGCCTTCACGAAGCAGACATTTTCTATTTTCAATTTTTTGTCCTTTTTCTATTAATACAACTTTCCAATCAGGTTTTAGTTTTGTAATTTCAAGTGCTGCAAAAATTCCAGCCGGTCCTGCTCCTATGATTGCTACATTATACATCTCATATCTCCATTTATGTTTCCAAACAGGTTAAGTATAATTTAAACAAAATTTTTTTTAAACTGTTTGTGAAGTATTTGTTAAGAGTTTATAGGGCTGAAGGTTATTTTATCTATATACATTTTGAAGTTGCTTTGTGCATATTTCCCGTTACTTGTCATGTGAATATTTAATTCTACAGGTTTTCCGACTTTTTGTTTCGTTATACTGTCAAAAGTCTCTCTGAGTCTAAGTTTGGTTGAACGTATATAGTTTGCAATTGTAAAACCGTAATTTCTTTTTGCTACTTGTAAATCAAAGCTGTTTTGAATTCTTCTTGCTTTACATATTTGTTGTTCTTGACCTACTGATTTACCCACTTCTCTTAATTTTTTAGCTTGTTCGCCTGTAAATAAATAGCTTTTCATATCATCTGCAATACATCTAAAATAATCTGAAGGCTGCATATTTTTCTTTTGCCCTTTTAGTTTTGGATATCCTTGAAAACCGTATTGAATTACATAATCAGGGTCAAATTTTGCAAATTCTTTTATTATATTAATTTTTTTTATATCATTTCCGACAGGTCCTGCCAGTGTTGTAGATAATTGACGGCAAGCTGATTTTATATTTTTTTGATTAAAAGTTTCCATTCCGTCGATGTATACTCTAAGTGGAACTACGCTTGTAAAAGATGTATTTTTATTATTTATTGCAGAATACATATATTTCCCCTTTTTCTATATAAAACAAAGGAAAATTTTTTTTGCTAGTAATTATTTTTTTAAGAATTTCCCTTTTAAAGGTTTTTTATCTGTCGCAAGAGCGTGTTTGATATTTGTGATTAATTCAGAGATTTCTTCTGTATTAGAAATAGCTTGAGCTTCTTTTGCGTATTTTAGGGCTTCTTCAAAATGATTGCTGTTTACATATATTGCTGAAAGGTTATAACAAACCATATATTTTTCATTATCTGTTTTGGCTAATGAATAAGCTTTTTTCATCGCTTTTACAGCATCTCCGGTTTTATTAAGCTCAGCATAAGCTATTCCCAAATCAATGTAACCTGCTGATATATTCGGAGCATTTTTTATGTAATTTTTTGCTTCTTCGACTTTTCTTGAAGATATTTCAGCTGATGTTCCAAGAACAACAGGTGCATATATTAAACCTTTTGTATTGAAATCCTTTTTAGGTGTATTGGTAATTTGTGGAAGTAAAAGGTATAGTAATTTTATTGTATTAATGTCTTTTGATGACAAATATTGAAAGGAGCTTCTATATGGTGTATAGAAGTTCGTTAAATTATCTGTTGCCATGTACATTAAATCATCAGTGCTGTAACTGTGTCCCATAATTCCCAGAGCATGTCCCAGTTCATGTAATGCTGTATTGTACATTTCTTTGTCAGAATAAAAATTTCCGTGCGGATCTTTTGAATATATTGTAATTATTGATTTTTTTAATAAATTGCCCTTAATTTCAGGAATTGTAAAACCTACAACATATTTACATCCTTGTTCTTTACAATCATTTTTGGGCGGTTCTGCAATTTTTATTACAATATCAGCATTTTTCCCCCTGTCTATAACAGTAAATGTTATAAATCCGCTTGAAGATTGCCATTGTGAAATTGCCGTAAGAATTTCCGTTTTGTAATAATCAGGGAAATTGGATTTTGTTTGATATTCAATTGCAACTTTTAGCGGAAATTTGTTTTTATCCCAGCGTAAAATTCCTCTATCAAACGGAGCTTGTTGAATATAATTATCTCCGATAAGATTAAATATTTTTTGTCTCCATTCTGAAACTTGATTATCCGCAACTAGTTGAGCACTGTCTAATTCATTACCGGAGGCTATTTCAAAAACTTCTTTTTGAATAGTAATAGTTGGGGTTAAATTGCATAGATTTTTTACGTAGTAATATCTGTAATCTTTGTTGGCTGAATCGAGACTGTAAGCTTTTTTTAGATAACCGTATGCTTTTACATAATCCTTATTGTTATATAAATTTAGCCCTTTTTTGTAATAATAGGATGGTAAAAATTTTACTGTTATCCCAAAAATAATAGCAAATAAACAAATAAAAATAGTTATAAATTTGTGGATGTTATTTGTCTGTTGCATCATTATCTTTTATTCCCTTATCTATTTCCAGAATTTTTGCAAGGGAACGTGTATCTCCTTTAAGTTTAAAATATTCGGCAAATTTAGGAGTTGTTTTTAAATTAAAACTTCTTCCGTTTTTATCGCGGTTTTTTGATACTAATCCCTTTTCAACTAATTCTTGAACATGTTCATAGGCATTTGAACCCCGTAATTCTTTTAAATCTGTTTGTCTGATAGGTTCTTTTAGCGCAATAATAGATAATGTTCTTAATACTGCAGGCTTTAAATCAACTGGACATAGAAGCTCTACAAGATCCATATAATCTTCTTTTACCTGAAGAATATACCCGTTTTCATCATCAATTTCTAAAGCACCTTCACGCGTTGAATAATCCATTATTAACTCAAGGATTGCTTCTTCTATAGTTTCTGTGTCTTCTCCCAGTATTGTTGCAATCTCATCTAATGATACTGCTCTTGCTGTTATAAACAAAACAGCTTCAATTCTGGATTTCAACTGTTCCATTTTCATTTTCTCCGCCTTTTACAACATACAAATCAGAATAAAATTCGTCTTGTTGTAATTCATAGTCTGTTTCTGCCGTTAAAAATAATAGTGCAATATATGCGCTTATTTTATCCATTCCAAGCAGTGTAAGTTCATTTAATTCTATTTTATCATTTTTTTCAAAAATTTGACATAAATTTTCTTTTAATGTCTGAACACATGTTTCAATATATTCTTCGTGAGCTAAATTTACAATATCATCTGGCGTAAGTCTTGAATATGATTGAACACGTCTTTTGGCTCTTTCATGTGCACTTTTTAATGACTGTTTTTGCTCTAATTTTTCATAAAATTGTAATTGTCTGATTAAATCCTTCAATGTTACAACACGATTATGATTTAATCTTACACTTGTACGTCTTTGAAGTACTTCATCAATAGATATTACATTGTTAGTCGGGATAAAATCATCTTCTCCATAATCTACGATAAAACCGTCATCATCATATTGGATATCATCTTGTTCCTGAGAATCAAATTGGGTTATATCAACCCCTTCAAGAATATTGGATTTCAATTTCAAAAGAACTGCGGCAAAAAGAAATGTTCTTCCGGTTACTCTAAGATTTTGAGATTTCATTTGAACCATATGAGCAAGATATTTATCTGTAACATCGACAATATCGATATTCCACGGATCAATTTTTCCTGCTTTTGCCATATCAACAAGAATTCCGATGCCTTCACTTTTAGGCTTGCCGTCTTTGGATAAGCCTAAATCAGGTAAATCTAAATTATAACTTAATGCTGTCTCTGTACTCATATCCTAATTATTCGTCTCTTAATTTGATTCCGGTAACTTTTGTGATACCTTTTTCTTTTTGTGTTACACCTAATGTTCTATTAGCTGATTCTATCATAGGTTTTCTGTGACTAACTACTATAAATTGCGTATCTTTTGATTGGTTCTGCACCATTTGGGCGATACGTTCAACATTCATTGTGTCTAAACTTGCATCAACTTCATCAAATGCATAGAATGGTGATGGCATATAACGTTGAATTGCAAAAACAAATGCTAATGCTGTTAATGATTTTTCTCCGCCTGACATACTTTCTAAACGTTGTAGTTTTTTATCTCTCGGTTGTGCTTCGATTGTCAAACCTCCTGATAAAGGATCATCAGGACATTCAAGTTTTAATTCCCCTTCACCTTCGGAAAGCTGGTGGAACACTTCTTTAAAGTTTTCATTTATGTGGTTATAAGTTTTCATAAATGTTTCTTTTTTCAACTGTTCATAACCGTGCATTCTGTCTAAAATTTCTTTACGTTCTTTAGAAAGTGTTTCTATTTGTTGTTTTAATTCATTTTGTCGACTAAGAACTTCATCATAAGCTGTTAAGGCTTTCATGTTAACATCTCCGAGTTCTTGCATACGTTTTTCTAGGCGCTGTATTTTTGATGTTATTTCTTCAATTGAAATTGATACGGGCTCAAGTTTTGAAATATCTTCTCCAGCATCTTCCAATTCTTTTCTTGCTGATTCTAATTGGGGTTCCAATTCGCGTCTGCGTGCTTTAAAAGATTCTATCGCTTCTAAGATTTTTTCAATTGCATGATTTTTTGTCAATTTTTCTTCTTTAAGTTTGTCTAAGGAAGTTTGAATAGAATCACGTTCTTTTAAAAGTTCGCCAAGTTTACTTTCAATCTCTTCTATTTTTTCATGAAGAGTTTCCATTTTTTTATTTAATTCATCAATATCGATTTTATATTGCTTTTTGTCTTCTTCCAGTTTTGCGTTATTGTGTTCGTGATTTATAATTTCTTCTTCTTTTGTTTCAATTAAATTTTTATGGAATGCGATTTGACGATTTAAATCATTTTTATCATTTTCTGCGGACATGATTCTGTTGTTAAGCCTTTTTATTTCTGCTTCAATGCCTTCAGTTTTTTCTTTTAAATCTTTCAAATCTTTGTCATTAATAAGTTTTTCAACTTCATCTATTTGTTCTTGACAAAGAGCCATATCATCATATATTTTTACATTTTTTTCTTCAAGTTTGTCTAATGTTGTATTTAGTTCTTCAATTTTTGGTGTAGTTTGAGTTATGAAATCAGCTTTTTCCTTTAAAATGTTTTCGCTGTTTTCATAGTTGCGGTTCATATTTTCAAGTTCGCCTTTAGTTTTTGTATATTCAGTCATAGAATCAGAATATTTGCTTCTTATATCTTCAAGTTTATTTTCAAGCACTGTTTTTTTATTTTCTAAAGATGCTTGTTTTTCTTCCATTTCTTTAAGGCGATCTTTGTATTTATTTAGTTCTTCATCATCATTTTGGCTAAAGCTCAAACCTGTTCTTAATCTTGTTCCGCCTGTCATTGATCCGGATTTTTCAAGCAATTCGCCTTGAAGGGTTACCATTCTGTATTTGCCTATAAGTTTTTTGGCACACTCAATGTCTTCAACAACAATTGTGTCTCCTACAGCGTAGAAAAATGCATCAATATATTCATCATCAAAATCTACAAGATTAATTGCAAAATCAATTACGCCTTTATCTTTTGGTAATTGAAGTCGTGTTGGGGCTTTTTTAATTTTGTTTAAAGGAATAAATGTAGCTCTGCCTGCATTTGAAGATTTTAAAAGTTCAATTGCAACAGAGGCTATATGTTCATCATCAACTACAATATGTGCCATTCTTCCGCCAAAAGCAACTTCCATGGCGATTGAATATTCTTTGTCAACAGAACCGAGTTTGGCCAGTGGTGCATGAACACCTCTTAATTTTGCATTCATAACTGTGTCGATGGCACGACCAAAATTCGTTTCTTCTGCAATGAGTTTTTTAGCCTCCATTGCAGAAATCTTTTTGTATGACATTTGAATATTGTAATTCAAATCATTTATTTCATTTTTAGTTGTATCTAAATCGTGGAGTGTATTTTGCTGAATAATTTTAAAATCATCCATCTCTTTTTGAAGTTGTTCTACAAGAGCTTTTTTTAAATCTTGATCTGCTGCAAAATTATTTTTCATTTCATTTAATTCTGCAAGTTTTGTTTTTGCATCTTCAAGATCTCTTTGAAGATTTTTTAATTCACTTTCAAGCGGTAATTTTTTTTGAATTAGCTTTGTTTCTTCATCTTTTAATGATTCAAGTTGTTTTCTTAAGTTATTTCTTTTTTCTATATGTTGATCGGCTGTTGCATTCAAGCCTGTCATATCTTCAAGAATTTTTTTTAATTCAGCATTTCTTGATGAAATATTTGCATTTATACTTTCCATTTCATCATTTTTTAGTTTTATATTAAGATTTAAATCTTCAATTTTCTTTTTATAGTTTTCAATTCCGTTTTTAGCATTCTCAATTGAGCGTAAACCGTCATGAATTTGTTTATCTGCATAATTTGATGCATTATTTTTCCTGTCAATTTCACCTTTTAGAGCTTCTTCTTGTTTCTTTAATTCAATTTGCTCTGTTTCACCCTTTTCTTTTACAAGATTGGATATTTCCTCGAATTTCTTTGTTATTAAAGATATTCTTTCGTCCAAATCTTTGTTGTTTAATTCTTCTTCTTTTTTCTTTTTGGTAAATTCTAAGATATTTTCATGGGCTTTTTCAAGGCTGTTTTTTATGTCAAAAAAGCGCACTTTGTTGATTTGGCTTTCCAACCCTTGCTTTTCTTCTCTAAGTTTTTGGTATTTAAGAGCGACTTCTCTTTCTTCTTTTAGTTTTTCCAGTGTATTATCAACTTCATTTAAGATAACATTTGAGCGTTCTACTCTTTTTTCAACTGTATCAAGTTCATTTGTTGCTTGCTCTATTCTTCTGTCAAAGTCGGCAATGCCTGCTATTTCATCAATAATTTTACGTCTGTTTTTTGGTGAGCAATTAGTAATCCCCATTACATCGCCTTGCATCATGACATTATAGCTGTTTGGGGTAACATTATATTTTTCTAAAATTGCATGTACATTTGTTAGTGTTGTAACACTGTCATTTATATAATAAGTGCTTGCATATCCTTGAGATGTTTTTCTTATTTTTCTCCCTATTGTGAGATCTTCACCATTTTCGGTTTCGCCAAATGTAACTTTTACAAAAGCTTCATTTCGTTTTGTATAAGTTGATATAAAGTGGGATAAATTTTCTGCGCGAAGCTCACTGGCGTTTGCAAGCCCGAGAGCAAAAAGAACGCTGTCTATAATGTTACTTTTGCCTGAGCCGTTAGGCCCTGAAACTGTTGTAAAACCCTTTAAAAGGGGAATTTCTGATTTATTGGCAAATGATTTAAAATTGTCTATTTCCAGTTGTTTTATGTACATAAATTCCTACCAAGTCTTATTATCTATTGAACAACAACTTTGTTTTCATGTCAAAAGATTAAAGAAATCTTTACGTTTCATTTTATTTTAGGAATTATAATAATTTGCTATTAAACAGAATTAGTGTTATTATTAATCTATGCTTGATTTTAAGGAACAAAATGATAAAGAAAGAGCATTTTTTGAAAAAGATTTTTCTTGCATTGATACATTATTAAAACGAATAAGGACTTCAATTGTATCAGGCAGTAAGGTTGAGACTGCTGATTTGGATTTTTCTGGTATTCTTGAGTATAACCCTTCAGAAACTCTTGTTTATATAACCCTGTTTCAAAGCGGGCAGAAATTTGTTCGTTACGGTTGTAAAAGGGGAGATTTTGAAACTACCTTGAACAGAGATGTTGAGATGATTAAAAAAAATCCACGGTTTGTTAATTTTACGCCTGAAGATGAAAATTCTTGCAGAATAATGATTGAATATGTTATTGACAGAAAAAAAATCAACAGAAACGAACTTAATTCTGAAAGATTTGATAACGGAAGGTTTGAAATTGGAATTAACGGTCTGGAACTCAGAAAAGACGGTATTTCATATTATTATATGCCGACTGACGCAATTACTTTAAGTCATATGGGGCTTCGTTCAGTATTGCAAACTCTTGTTAAGAAAACACCTATAGGGAAGCTTACTAACAGCCGTTCTGAAAGATTAAAAATTCTTTCTAACTCTAATGATTACGAATATTATTTGTTTAGGAGCAGAGCATTTGTAACTTATAAAAATAAATGCATTCCTTTATATAGAGGAAATATCAGATATACTGAATTTAGTTATGATGTTTTGTATCATCAGGTGATTACATCTGCTGAGTGGCTTCTTGCAAATATGTATGATGATGGAAGATTTTTATATTACTACGATTGCTGTGAAGATAATTTTAAAGATCATGAACATCCGACAAGACCTGAAAATAATTTGTATTATAATGATTTGCGTCACTGTGGAGGGATTATTGCTCTTATAAGAGCTTATGAACTGACTTCTGATGAGAAATATATTATTGCTGCTAAAAAGGCTGTTGATTGGAGTATTTCTATTACAAAAGAGCATGATACAAAGTGGGGTAAGGGTTATTATGCATTTTATAACCGTAAATCTAAATTAGGTGGAACTGGTGTTTTATTGGTTGCTATGATGCAATACCGATCTTTTACGGGTGACAAATCTTATGATGAGTATATTAAAGGTTATACCAGACATATCATGAGCAGAGTTTATGATAATGGAGAAATTTTAGGATATTACATACATCCTGAATTTCAAAACGGTCAGCCTTTAATTAATATGACTGATGAAGAAAGAAAAGCTACTTTTTCTTTTTATTACCCAGGAGAAGCTCTTTTAGGGTTAGCTCTTTTTGCAAATAATTTTCTTGATGATGAAAAATTAGCAAAAGAAGTGCGTAAAGTTGCTAAAAAAGCATTGGATTGGATTGTTGATGAACGACCTAAAATATATTCGGAATTGTTTACGGCTTTGCCTTCTGATGCTTGGCTTATGCAAGCAATTGAAGAGTGGGTTAAGGATAAAGATTTTCAAAAACAAAATTACATAAATTTTGTTTTTACTGATGCTGCAACTATGGTTTCCAAAATGTATAAAAGAGATGATTCTCCTTATATTGATTATGAAGGCGGTTATTATTATGATTACGGCGATCATTATTATCCTGATGGGGCGCGATCTGAAGGTTTGGTAGCTGCATATTATTTAGCCCGCTATTTAAAAGTCGGTGCACTTGAGCAAAAATTGCTTGATGCTTGTAAAAAAGCTGCAATGAGCCAATTTCATTTGTTTAATGATGAAATAAACAATTATTCTCATAAAAATCCGCTCCGCTCTGCAGGTTCTATAAGATTTAAAGCTACACGTCAATGGGTAAGAGTTGATTCTATACAACACGTTTCCTGCTTTTTTGCAAGACTTTATAAAGCTGAAAATTAGCACACAAAAAAAAACGACTAATAAAGTCGTGAGAATAAAAAGGGAAAGGAAACAAACTTTTATCAGTAAAAATCATAATTTTTACCAATGTATAAATTAAAGAAAATACCGCATTAAAAATAAAAAAAATATATAAAAATTTTGGTCTTTTATTTATCTATCAAATGAAATATAATCTCCTTTGTACTCATTATTATCTATTACTATCCGAACGTTTTGAATGTCGATTCAGTATTCTTTTCTATAACTTTTTGTACAGCATCCATTTCCGTTTGAATAGCATCTTGTTCAGTGTCTAATTGTTTTAATCTTAATTCAAGGTTTTTGTCCTGCGCTTGAATAATTTCAATTTTGGCATTAATTTCTTGAATAGATTGATCGTATTCATACTTATCGTATTCGTATTGATTCATCGCATCATCATAAGCCGCTTGGTCCGTTACCGTGTTAGTCGTAACCGCATAAGTAACTTCATCTTGCTGCCCCGGATTCAAAGTAACATTAATAATACGCCCTGTAGAATCCTGTTCAAGTCTGGCAATAACCCCTTTCACTTCTTCAGTTTTTTGAGCAGACCCAATAGTATAAGCCGGTATATTGCTTTGTGAAGACCCTGTGTCAGAGAAAATCGCAGAATCTAATACCTCTTTTTTAACAAAATATGGTGACCAAGTTCCAGTAGTAGTGTTCTGAACGTATCTTACCAACCAATTAGCTTCCCCGTATTGCTTGTTAAGAATATCAATATAATTCTTTTCTTCTTCCTTTAAGTTAGCAATCTGGTCCGCAGATAATGTCTTTAAATATTCATCATTGAAATCACAAGTATATTTAACATTATCAGAAGTCGGTACATATTCTTGTGAATATATCCCAGTTTGTTCATCATATTGTCTGTAGTATTTTTTAGTCTCTTTATCATAGAATAATCCTGAAATCGGATCTCCTGTAGCATTTCCTTGGGCATCGTATTCTTGAGCAGTGAAAGTTAAATCTTCAGTCAATCCCCTAAGTTCTTTAGCCCCCACATAATAATTAAAAATAGTGTTGCCATCGACATCTACAGCACCAGAATCCTTTCTGGTTACAATAGATTGCCCTGCAGATACCGCAGCAAAATCATCTGTCCAAGAAGATGTGTAACTAATTAAATATGTTCCGTCGCTTTGAGCAATCATTGTAGAAATAGAATTACTTAAAGAACCATCTTCAAATGTATAAACAGTTTTTGTATAATCCGCAGTAGACGGAGGAACCGGAACAGTCATTCCGAGTAACTGGTTATAATAGTTGGCAGATTGGTTTGACAAAGTAGTTCTTTGTTGGTTGATCTGCTGTCCTTCATATTCAACATTTGTTTTTCTCGCAGTCAGTCCTAAGAACCGAGCTTGCGAAGCAGCCATACCCATGACCTGTTCCCTTTCTCGTTTTGTTTCCTTGTCATAAGTATCGGCATATTTAATAAAAAACTTTAATAATTGAATAAAAAATCTTAATAATTCGTAACAAAAAAGACACCCAATATTTTTATTAGGTGCCTTTTTTACTTATTATGAGTGAATCTTCAGTTTATTTGATATTAGCGAAAGTCCAAGCATCAAATGTTGGTGTTTCAGAAATATTCATTTCTTTTTTCTTTTCGCCTGAGCTGGAATCGTTATGAGCAATTGGTTTGTATAATCTGTTGTAATATTCAATTACCATACGATCTGAGTTGAAGTAAGCTTCAGATGTTCTGATAGCTTGTCTCATTAAACGAGCCCATTCTTGTTTATTTTCATAGTATGTAGGAATAATTTCATTTTCAATGATATTCATTACACATTCATGATCTTTCCAATGACGTTCTTCCCAAGGCATTTCATCATCAAGTCCAGGATATTCAACAGTGTAACCGTTAATTCCGTTAAATGTACCTTCAACAGTCCAACCGTCATAGATTGATAAGTGAACAGTACCGTTAGCGTTAGCTGACATACCTGAAGTTCCTGATGCTTCGAATGGTCTTAACGGAGTATTTAACCATATATCTGAACCGCGTTTTAGTTTTCCTGATAATTCAAGTTCGTAACCAGGCAATACAACAACATTTTTCATGCTGTGTGAACGGTTTAGAAGTTTGTTAAACATTTCTTTGCCCATTACATCATCCGGATGGAATTTACCTGCAAAAATAATTTGAATTTTGTTTGCATCAAGTAATTTGTTGATTCTGTCTTTATCCATAAGGATTAACCATGCACGTTTGTAGTCTGCAAATCTTCTTGCCCAAGTGATAGTTAATACATCAGGATCAAATCTCTTACCTGCAACGTTAGCTACATATTCAAATAATTCTGCTTTCATTTCACGTTTAACTGCTAACAATTTGTCAGAGTCATTTGCTGCTTCTTTAATTCTTTCATCTTGCCAGTAATGTAAATTAACAGCATTTGTAATAGCACGAATAGGACATCTGCCATCAACCCATTCCCACATTTTGTTAGCAACAAGTCCGTGTAATTGAGATACAGCGTTAGCAATTCTTGACATTCTTAATGCCGCAACTGTTAATGAGAAGTTTTCTCCGCCTAATTTAACAGCAGTTTCTCTTGAACATCCTGCAAAGAAGCCGCCTTCCATTAAAGTGTCAACCCAGTGAACTTCGTTACCTGCTGCAACAGGTGTGTGTGTTGTGAATACTGTTTTCTTTTTAACTTCTTCAAGATTTCCGTTGTATTGTCTCAATAATTCAAATGCTGCCGGAAGTGCATGTCCTTCGTTCATGTGTACAACATCAAAATTGTAACCAATTTTTTGAAGAATTCTTATACCGGCAATACCTAAAACAGTTTCCTGAGCTATTCTTATTTTTTCATTTCCATCATAAAGTTTGTGAGAAATACTTTTTGCCCAATCACTGTTACCTTCGATATCTGTTGTTAAAAGGTAAACAGGGCAAGCACCGAATAAATCAGGTTCAACTAAGTAAGCTTTTACTTTTACTTTTTCTCCGAAAATATCAACTTCAGTTGTAACATTTGTATCTTTTAAGAAGTCATAATATTTTCTGATATAAGCAACTTCGACTTGACCATCTTGTGCAATTCGTTGGTCATAATAACCGTATGACCATAACATAGTTACACCCACCATAGGCATTTGCAGATAACCTGCAGAAAGCATGTGCGAACCTGCCAAAAATCCTAAACCGCCTGAATAAGTTTTCAATGACTGATCCATTGCGATTTCCATTGAGAAATATGCTACATTTGGTAATGACATATTAACCTTCCTCTTCTTATACTGTGTAAACTACTTTACCCAAATTTTCGGGGTACCACAACAGCATATCACAAAAATTCTGCTTTAATATTGATTTGTAAAAAAATTTTTCTCTAATCCTTAAGAATTAGTTATAAGTAGCTATTTAGCTCTTAAAAAAACTTAATATTTATTATTTTTTTAATGAAAAATTAAATAAGTGGAATTAATTTTTGTTTACTTTATCCAATATTTTTTCTAATGCAATTTTTACATGTGCATAATTTATGCCGCCTTGCATATATGCTACATAAGGTGCTCTCATAGGACCGTCTGCGGATAATTCTATTGTAGAACCTTCTATAAATGTACCGCCTGCCATAATTATTGCGTCTTCATATCCTGGAACATATTCAGGAATTGGTGTGACATAGCCGTTGACAGGGGATAATGCTTGAATTGTTCTGCAAAAATGTTCTAAAGGTTCAGGTGAACCAAATGTTATATTTTGAATAATATCAGTTCTTTTTTCATTGTATTTTGGGCTTGAATCATAACCGATTTCATCAAATATTTTTGCTGCAAGAACTGCTCCTTTTACTGCATCTGCGACAACTGAAGGAGCCATAAAAAGTCCTTGGAATATTAATCTGTGTTGATTAAACATTGCACCGCCTTCGCATCCTATTCCTGGTGCTGTAAGACGATTAGCACATTTGTCTACATATTTGGCTTTGCCAGCTATATAGCCTCCGGCTTCAACAATTCCGCCGCCGGGGTTTTTGATGAGAGATCCCCCGATTAAATCTGCTCCGACTTCAAGCGGTTCTTTAGTGTCTACAAATTCTCCGTAACAATTATCTACAAAACAAATGCAATCAGGATTTTTTGATTTTACAACTTTGCAAATTCTTTCTATTGTTTCAAGCGAAAGTGATTTCCTTGTAGAATATCCTTTTGAACGTTGGATTAAAACCATTTTTACGCTTTTGTCTATCATTTGTTCAAGTTTTTCAAAATCAATTTCACTTCCGTTTTTAAGCGGCACCTCATCATATAAAACACCGTGCCCGATTAAAGAATCTTCTTTGGTATCATTATCACCTGCCATTCCTATTACTTCCTGCATAGTATCGTAAGGTGCACCGGCAACAGATATAAGTTTGTCCCCGTATTTAAGATTCCCAAAAAGACAGCAGGCAAGAGTGTGTGTGCCTGAGGCAAAATGTATTCTTACAATTGCTTTTTCAGCTTTAAATACATCTGCAAAAACTTTGTCTAATACTTCACGTCCTAAATCGTCATGTCCGTAACCTGATACTGTATAAAAATGTTCCGGGGCAACTTTATTTTCAATAAAAGCATTTAGAACTTTTTCTTGGTTAAAATCTCTTATATCATTAATATGTTCAAATTCATTTACAAGGCTTTTTTCTGCCTGTTTAATTAGTTCTTTGCTATTCATAATTTCTCCGCCAAATTCTGATTACTTTTATAATATTGCAATTAAAAATAATCGTCAACAGTTTATGTCTAACTGTTCAGGTAAAAGTTTTAATATCTTTAATAATATTATATTGCTATGAATAAAATTATAATTATGCTTTTAATGTTTTGTCTTATAATCCCGGTTTTTGCATCAGGGTATAGTGTACACAGTCCTGATAGTATACCTATTGATGAAGTTAATGAAAGTGAGCGTGTACTTTTTATTTTAGATTTTTCAAACAGTATGTCAGAATATCTTGAAGGAAAACGTAAGGTTGATTTGATGATTGAGACTATGAAATCAATTTTACCTAATTTAAATCCTAACATATCTGTAGGATTAAGGGTTTATGGACACAGAATGGGGTTTACCCCATTTGAGGCCTGTAGGGCATCAACTCTTGTTTCCCCAATTGCCGTTGCAAATGGTATAAATATCCGTAATTCTTTGCTTGATATAAAGCCCAGAGGTATGACTCCCATTACATACTCTTTAAAGCAGGCGGTTAAAAATGATTTTCTTGGTTTTAGCGGGAAAAAACATATTATTCTTTTGACAGATGGCGGTGAGAATTGTGACGAGAGTCCTTGTACTTATGTTCTTGAATTAATTAAAGAGCGTAAAGATATTACAATTGATGTTATAGCCTTTAATATATATGATGAGGAGGATTTGGCACAACTTGAATGTACCTCTCTTGTTACAAGCGGTAAATTTTATAATGCAAAAACTGCGGCACAGTTAGCTAAAAGTTTGAATAGCAGTGTTAATAGTGTAAAAAAAGTTGAGGCTAAAATTATTGAAAACTAAAAAAGGCAATTTTTCCATTTAAAATGTTTTATAATATATAAGGGGAAAATTTGTGACAATTAAATTACTTTGCAAATATGGGAACACTCTTGTTAAAAGTGTTCAAGAAGCTTTTAATAAGAATAATTCAAAGATTCCTAAATATTTGTACCACGTTACAACTAAATCTAACTATAATTCAATGCTTAAATCAGGAGTTATAAACACATCTAAAGATGTTTCTCCTTTAAGTAATTTGGATGGCGTTTTCATGTTTGATATGAAAAATTTTGCAAAACGCTGGCTTAATACTTGGGTTGGGTATGGAAATTCAGATGAAAAATATAATATAGGTTCTGTATTGCTCGGGAAACATTCATTAATGCAGCAAGGAGCGGATAAATCAAGTGAGCTTGTTCTGTTAAGGTTTAAAACAAATAATTTTGACATGAATAAATTAAGAGTCAGAATTCAAGATACAACAAAGTCAAGTTATACACCAAACGGCGAGAGTGCAATTTTTCAAAGATTACACGCAAGAAGAAAAGATGCGCTTGAATACATTTATTCAAATAATATAAACATTGCTGATGCCGAAAAAATCGGTGAATTAAAACTTGATTTTAAATCTGCTGAAGATGTTTTTCAATATGTCAAAGAAAAGCATTTTGATACTTTGCTAAATTTATTGAAAGGGCAGCCTGAAGCAAAAGGTGTCAAGATAATGGAAAAAGCTGATATTAAGCCGAAATTTATTATTGATACATAAAAATAATTTATATTATAATTTTTTTATGGAAATTGTATATCTTAATTCTGCAAGAAATTGTTTTCGGTATTTGATAAAATCTTTCGGCATAAAAGAGATTTATATACCTTATTATATATGTTCATGTATTAGACATGTTGCATTTGAAGAAGGTTGTAAGATAAGTTTTTATCATATAAATTTAGATTTTACGCCGTCTTGTGATTTTCCTGAAAATGCTTATATTCTGTATCCGAATTATTTTGGAGTTTGTTCTAAATTAGTTGAAAAATTAGCTAAAATTTATCCTAATTTGATTGTTGATAATGCACATTCTTTTTATTCAAAACATTATGGTCTTGCTTCGTTTAATTCTTTAAGAAAGTTTTTTCCAACAATAAGAGATGGCGGATTTCTTTATACGTCTAAAAAGCTTACTTTGAATATTGATAAAGATAATTATTCTTATATTCCGAAAGTATTGGATTATGATGAAATTTGCACTAATGAGAGAAGAATTGATAATCTTGATATGAAATTTATGTCAAAAACAACTCTCAGGCTATTTAAAGAAATTGATTTAAATGAAGAAAAAATTAAAAGAAGAATGATTTTCGATAATTTCAATAAAATTTACGGTCAAAACAATTTGTTAAAGATTAATATAAATAGTGGTGAAGCACCGTTTTGCTATCCTTACTTCGCAGAATCAGAAAAAGACGCAGATAAGTTAGTTAGCGAATTAAAAAAACAAGGAATGCTTATTTACAGATACTGGGATAAAATGCCGGATAGTTTTCTTGAAAATAAATTTTATAAATCATTAGTTGCGATTCCAATAGTTGTAAGTTAAAAATTTCTAATCATCAGTCATTTTAAAATCTTTTGGAAGGTTTTGAACTAATAATGCAATGAAGTCTTGAAAATCCATATCAAGGGAATTCACAATTTTCCATAATGTTGTTATTTGAGGATCTCTTTTTCCCTTTTCTATAAGTGAAAGTGAACTGCTTGATAGGTCATACTCATAAGAATGAAGTAAAATGCCCTTCCCTGATTTCTTTCTTTTTTCGTGTATGATTTTTCCGATTGTATTTAATAGGATTTCTTTTTTTTCTCTACTAATATTTTTGGTGCGTTTTGGTTGCATAAATCTAATAATATGTTATAATATTAATAAGATATGACTAATTAGTAATATGGAGAATATTTATGCGGGGAGCTAATTTAGGTATAAAATCATTAATTATAAAGTTATTTTTTAAACAAGAGAGCAAATTTGGATTTACCTTAGCTGAAGTGTTGATAACACTTGGTATTATAGGTGTTGTTGCAGCAATGACTATGCCTTCATTAATTGCAAATTATCAAAAACAAGTAGCTGCTACTCGATTAGAAAAATTTTATACTGTAATGATGCAGGCTGTTACGATGTGGGAAAACGATGAAGGTATTATTCCCGGAAATTTTGTTTTTGATAATAGTGTTGTTAGAAATGGTGAAAATACAAAAAGATGGTTTGATTCAACCATAGGTAAATATATTCAGCAAGAGACTGCAAATAATTACAGTTCTTATTTTGATTCAAAGTTTAATGATGGTTCTGGTTTTGTAGCTTATGTTACTTCGGAAAACACTATGCATTTTTTTTATTGTGTTAAATATACATATTGTGAATTAGAAAATTATGATGGAAAAAATACTTTTTTGTTCTCATTAGTTAATGGAAACTTTATTTCGTCAACTTCTTCTCAACTTAATAAAACAAGAGCACAGTTGCTAAATGAGTGTAAAAATCCTTTAAATGGGAGTAAATCGGCCCGTCATGCTTGTACTATGTTGATTCAAGTTGATGGATGGAAAATCGCAAAAGATTATCCTTGGTAATTGATTATTTGCAGCCTTCATCATCTTTATCAATTTTTCCGTCAAAATTGTTATCAATTCCGTCAGAGCATGAGCCGATGGAATATTTCCCTTCTGCTCTCACGCCTTGTTTTAAATATTTATCAGGTATTTTTTGCCATAAATATTCGAAAAATCCTTTATAGTGTCTTGCTAATCTTTCATCTTCAATGATTAGTACATTTTCATCATTTTTATTTTCACCGCTTTTGGAAAAATTCATTGAACCTGCAATTATATATCTATCATCAATTATCATGCTTTTTGAATGAACTTTGCCAGCGTAATTTTCTATTTTTACCGGAATTCCAGAGTCTCTTAAGAATTTTACTTTACTTCTTGATGCGTATGTGTTTGTGGCATCTATTATAAGTTTTACGTCTACGCCTCTTTTCTTTGCATTTATTAATGCTGAAGCAAGTTCGTCATGTGTTATCAAAAAGCTTGGCATATAAATATATTTTTTAGAATTATTTACAAGCGGTATAATATTATTGGTTATAATTTTGTCTTTTGGCGAAAATAGCGGTGTGATTTTTGTTTTATTAAGAATAATTGTTTTATGGTTTACTTGTGTTTTTGCATTGTGAAATTTGCCCGAAAGCATTTGGTTAAATTCTTCTTCATATATCTTGGCAACATCTTGAGAATTTACAAATATTATGCAGTTAGTGTTAAATCCTGAAAATCCTGTATTTGAAAAGTTCATAGAGCCTGTGATGACTTTTTGATTATCAAATATTATGAATTTATTGTGCATTAAAATTTTTGGAGTATCAGTTGATGATTCATCAGCAAGTGAAATTATTTCCTGTATATCTTTATAATAAACTTTTTCACTTGTGTCATATACAAGTCTTATTTTTACTCCTCTGGTTTTTGCTCTTATAAGAGCCTCTTTTATTTCTGGGGTTTTGTCCCAGCCGTAAAGCGCAATATCAATTGTATTTTTACTGTTATTGATTTGTGTTAGTATTTCCTGACAAGCAAGTGAAGAACATTTGTTGTCAGGCTTTAATTTAATTGTTAAATCGCTTAAATACATTTTTAGGCTGCCATTTGAAATTGCTTGAGGGTATGGTTGTATAAAAGTTTTATAATTATTTTTATTATTGTTATATTTTTTGTACTTTTTATCTTGTATAATATGGCAAAATTTGCATGGCTTTGCATTATCAGGAATTTGTTTTGCAGGAATTACAATTGCATCATGGGCTATCAAGCCGTATTTACAATTTAGCGTATGGTATTTGTTACTTTTGTGATTTAAAATAACAAGTTTATATTTTTTGGCTTTTGCAAGTTGTTTTTGGTAATTTGTCTGATTGTAAGGTTTGTTACCAGTGAAGCCAAGTCCTGAATTCAAAAGTTTATTCCGGTATGATTGATTTTCAATAATTATGTCAGCGAATTTGCAGTCTTGATTTTCTGCTTTTGTAAATTTTAGTTTAACACGTTTGTCTGATAGAATACTGTCTGCAAAATTGTCTGTTATGTAACCAAGTTTTATTGCATCTTCATTTGTAAGATTTAAATTTTTAGCTAAATTAGTTTGATTAATTGTTAAATTAGACGTAAATGTTTTTACATTTGGTATACATATAGTTTCACCGCTATCGTATACATTGTTTCCATTCAAATCAATTTCAACAGTATTAGGGGTTATAATATTTAAAACTGCCTTATCAGATTTTCTGCAGATTTCAAATGTTGTAAAAGTTGCAAATATGCATAGTATAAATAATATTGTAAAAATTTTATTATATCGCATATTTTTTTATATCCCGCAATATATTATTACTTTTGTTTTTATTTCTGTGATAAATTCAGTTCTTTTCTGTAGTTTGTAATCTCAAATCCAAGTCTTGAAATTTTGTCTTTTAAAGATTTATTTTGAGTAATCAAAAATTCTGTATAATGTTGATTTTTATTTGATGTTGCATAGTGGCACGGGTGGATAAGGGCTTCTGCTACGCAATCTTCTTCTAATGCTTTCAAACCGTATTCAATTGTCATATTATCCATAAGTCCTGTATACCCTACACCTATAATGTAATCATTTGTTTTTAACCCGTATTCATTTGCTATTGGCTTATTTATAGATGTAAAATAATTTAAAAGAAGAATTTTTAAAATATTTGGTGGATATTTTAAATTAAGATGTTTTTTTAAACTCGGTACAAAATACATTTCTTCATGCTGAGTTCTTATATATGGTATATTATATTCTTTTGCGAGTTTTGCCGTAAGCTTAAATAAATTTGGTATAGCGTGTGTATGTACGTGAGAATCTATATGATCAACTTTTGTATAGTTCATAACAGTTTCAATTTGAGTTCTAAATTCAAATTCAACTTGGTTAAGGAATTCTTGATTATTTGATTTTAAAAGAATTTGTAAGAATCCGTTATTAAATTTTCCTCTTTTATTAACCAGCATTGGAGCTTTTGTCAGGGAACGCCCTTCTATTATATTCAAATGAATTCCTATTCCAAGATTTGGACATTCCGGAATTATTTCATTAACGGCAGCATTAAATGCTTTGCCGTTTGCACAAAGGCTTGCACTTGTTAAAAAACCATTGTGATATCCGTCTAAAACAGCTCTGTTAAAAGCTTTTGACATGCCAAAATCATCTGCATTTAATATAAATTTTTTGTTAACCATATATAAAAAATCCTTGCTTTAATATTATATATATTATAGTATAAAATCGTACTTTTTTGCAAATTCTGAGAGAGAGGTATTATGGATAAACCTACATTAGCAATTATTGTTCCCTGCTATAATGAGGAGCTTTGTATTCAACATACTTGTCATATCCTTTTAGATCTCTTGGATTCTTTGATAGATAAAAATAAAATAAAAAATGACAGTTTTATATATTTGGTTGATGACGGATCTGTTGATAATACTTGGAAAATAATTGAAGAGTTGCATAAGGAAAATAAAAGGATTAAGGCTTTAAAGTTTGTTAGAAATTTTGGAAATCAAAAAGCTTTAATAGCCGGTCTTGAAGGTGTCAGAAATATTGGCTGTGATTGTACTGTTTCTATTGATGCTGATTTGCAGCAAGATGAAAATGTCATTGAAAAATTTGTTGATGAATATTTAAAAGGTGCAGATATTGTCAGCGGGATAAGGAATAACAGAAAAACTGATTCATTTTTTAAAAAGGTCACGGCTCTTATGTTTTATAAAACAATGAATATTTTAGGCGCAAAAATCCCGCCTAATCACTCTGACTATAGGCTTGTAAGCAAACGAGTTCTTGATATTATGGAATTGTATCCAGAAAAATATCTTTTCTTAAGAGGCTTTTTTAATGAATTAGGTTTAAAAACGGTTTATGTAAATTTTGGTGTTAAGCCACGATTTGCAGGAAAATCAAAATTTAATTTTATGTCTTTAATGACACTGGCATTAAATGGAATTACTTCATACAGTGTTGTGCCGCTAAGATTTGTTGCTGTACTTGGCTTTTTCATGGCATTTTTTGGCTTTGTAGTCGGAATAGAAACTGTTATAGAAAAAATATTTTGGCATAATTCTCCAAACGGTTGGGCGACTGCAATAATTTTATTATGTGTATTCGGCGGGATACAGCTTTTTTGTCTTGGGTTAATCGGAGAATATGTTGGTCAGGTTTTCCGAGAAGTAAAAGCAAGACCACGATACATTAAAGATGTAGAATTGAAATAAAAAACCGTGCCACTGTCTATCGAATTAAGTATATAAAATCTTTAAATATATTATCTCTTTTCAAGAATACAACACCCGCAAGGATTGTCTTAGTGCTGCTGTGTTTCCACCCTGACACGGTTCGACAGCTTACGCCGCCATATCCTTAAACGTCAACGATATTATATTTATCAAAATTACATACCGAACCCTCACAACAGGCTCTGCACCCCGCATAAACTTCGGGTCAAGGGATTGCAATTCCCCGTGGAGCACGGTTATAAATATAGTATCATAAAAATTTTTTTAGTCTACAACCTTGGTTATTAATATTGGCAAATTACTGAAAAATAAAGGAAGTGATTTTGACTTGTTTGTCCACCCCGTCCAAATGACTCCAGGGAAAGATTTGGAATTTAAATTTTCAAGCATTGCCTCTAAATTTGATTTTTGAGATTTTATAATTTCTAAATTTGTAAGGTCATCAATGTTCCCTAAATTAATTATTGTATAATCACCTGTTTCATTATATCTTGTTTTAGCATTTTGAAGCTCTGTATACACGATTTTATTTATCTGATTTCTTTTTAATTTTTTTGTAAAAGTTTTTCCAAAAGAATTTGTTCTCGTAACATTGTGCGGGATGTCAATTGTAGTTATTCCAAGCTCTTTTGTATGTTCAGCTAATGCATTATTTATTTCTGCAAGTTTTTCACTTTTTACCCCTGTAAGTATTACCCCTGATTTAAATTTTTTGCTGAGTGTAATTCTTTTGTCGCCTTTAATAGCACATTGAAGCGGATATATAATATTTTTCTTTAAACTGTCTACGGTATTTGGAAAATCTTTTATTTTGTTAAGACCTTTTTGTAAATTTGTTATTTCAACAATATTTTCTGGGAATTTTTTTGGACCTTTAAGGTTAAATAAAGTAATTAAAACAGCACCAAGAGCTAAGATTCCGGTCATTATTTTAAATCTTCTTGCATCTTGCTTTGACTCCATTCTCGCCATATCTGCAGTATAGAGGAATGAATTATTTAATTCTGGTCTTTCCCATTTTGAAATTCCGTTAAAGTTAAAAGAAACCTTTTGCACATTCATAATTCTATTTTAAACATCGAAAATAATAATTTTGCTACTTTATTAAGAAAAATTAATAAAAATATTATAGCCGTTCGGTCAATGTAAAACTTATCTGAATCAAGTTAATAATATAGTGAAAGGAGAAATAATGGAAAGATTAGATTTATATAAATGCGAAATCTGCGGAAATCTTGTAGAAATTATTTTGTCCGGTGGAGGGGAACTTGTTTGCTGCGGCCAGCCAATGAAAAAATTGGATGCAAAAAAACATGAAGATGCAATGTTGGAAAAACATGTTCCTATATTTGTGAAGAATCAAGATAATTGCAACGAAGTTCGTGTGGGCGAAGTTCTGCATCCTATGACAGATGAACACTATATTATGTTTATAGAAACAATTTCCGAAGACAGAAATCAAGCACAATTACAATATTTACATCCGGGTGATGAACCTAAAATGATTTTGCAAGAAAAATTAGGAAAAACTAATGCAAGAGAATTTTGTAATTTACACGGATTGTGGGAGGCTAAAAATGATTAATGAAAAGGTACAAAGTGTACTGAATGCACAAATTAATAAAGAATTTTATTCAGCTTATTTATATCTTGCGATGTCAGCTTTTTTTGAAGAAATCGGGTTATTTGGTTTTTCAAATTGGACTAAAGTTCAAGCTCGCGAAGAAATTGATCATGGTATGATATTATTTGACTATATAATAGAGCGCGACGGCTCTGTTAATCTTGGAAAAATAGATGCACCTGACAGGTCTTTCGATAATCCTTTACAGGTTTTTGAAAAAATATTGGAGCACGAAAAATCAGTTACAGAAAGTATAAATTGTGTTGCATCAATGAGTGAAGATGAGTGTGATCTTGCTACAAGACATTTTATAAATTGGTATATCTCAGAACAAGTTGAAGAAGAAGCAAATGTTAGAGCTGTGATAGCAAAATTAAAAATGTTCGGTGAAGATAAATCCTCAATATTTCATCTTGATAAGGAATTATCAAAGCGTGAATATAAAGCACATTCATATAAATAATAGATTATTGGGGGAAAATCTTTTCCCCCTTAATTATTGCAATTTTGTAATGAATTTGTCTTATAATTGAAAATGCCGTATCATATAATTATTATGAATACCGGTAAAATTGTAGTAGTTGATGATGAAAAAATAGTTACCTCAGCTTTTAAAACTTTGTTTAAGGTTGAGGGATTTGATGATATACATTTATTTAATAATCCGAAAGAGGCAGTTGATTTTTTAAAATTAAATCAACCTGATTTGGTTATTTCGGATTTTATTATGCCTGAAATGAACGGGTTGGAATTTTTGCGTGAGGCTAAAAAACTGCACCCTGAAGTAAGTATGATTCTTTTAACAGGTTATGCTGACAAGGAAAATGCAATTAGAGCTATTAATGAAATAGGTTTGTATAAATATATTGAAAAGCCTTGGGATAATGACGATCTTATTTTAAATGTAAAAAACGGTATTGAAAGAAGTCATTTGTTAGAAAATTTACGAAATAAAATTGCGGAATTAGAAGATGCAAAATCAAAACTTGAAGATTATTCAACTAATTTAGAGAAAATTGTTGCAGAAAGAACGGCAAATTTGGTTGAAGCTAATAAAAAGCTTGAAGGGATTATTAATTACTGTGCGGATGGTATTATTATCGTTAACGGTGACGGAAACATTGAACAGGTAAATCCTGCTTGCGAAAATATGGTTGGGCTTTCTGCTGAAACTTTATGCAAGAAAAAATTCCAGGAAATTGCTTATTCCAGCGTAAAAGAATTCAATTCTGCAAAAGACAATAAATCAGGAGAAATTTTAGGATTAAGTGAAGAAAATTCTGAAATTCTTTTGAGAGATTATTATGTTATCAATTCTTTAAGCGGTTTACATATTCCGGTTGAAATTAGTTTTGCCGCAATTTCTGCAGATGATAATTCATTTGATAAATTCGTAGGTGTAATCAGAGATGTAAGTGCTCATAAAGAGGCTGAAAGGTTAAGAGATGACTTTATAGCAACTCTTACACATGATATGAGAACTCCTTTGCTTGCAGCAATTCAAACATTAAAATTCTTCCTTGAAGGAGCAATAGGAGAATTGGATGAGAAGCAAAAAGTTCTTTTATCAACAATGCTGCAAAGTAATGAGGATTTATTAGGGCTTGTAAATGCATTATTGGAAGTTTACAGGTTTGAAAGCGGGAAATTGACTCTTTGCAAAACTGCTTTTTCAATAAAAGATTTGGTTGAACAATGTTATACTGAATTAAAACCGCTTGCTGCTAAAAAAGAGCTTAATTTTATTGTAAAATATGAAATCCCTGATGATTTGTATATTTGGGCGGATAGAGCCGAAATAAAACGTGTTATTACAAATCTATGTGGAAATGCTCTAAACTATACAAATAAAGGCGGAGATATCAAGGTTCTTGCAAAAGCCCAAAACGGGGATTTTATTTTCTCTGTTTCTGATAACGGGAATGGTATTCCGCAGGCTGATATTCCGAATTTATTTAAAAGATTTTCTCAGGGAACAGCAAGAAAACGTTCAACCGGTACAGGTTTGGGACTTTATCTTTCCCGTCAAATAATTGATGCTCATAACGGAAAAATATGGGTAGACAGCAAAGTAGATAAGGGTAGCGAATTTTCATTTTTGCTTACCGATGTCGTTACAGATCCAAAAGTTAAAGAAAGACAGGTTTCTAATGGCTAAGAAAGTAAGTGTGTTAATTGTAGAAGACCATGATATGGCTCGAATGGGACTTTCTGTAATTTTGAGCAATAACTCTAATATTGAAATAGCAGGAATGTGCGCTGACGGTCAAGAAGGTGTTGATAAAGCTTTAGAAATTCTTCCTGATGTTGTTGTAATGGATATTGGACTTCCCACAATTGACGGAATTGAAGCTACAAAAAGGATTAAGGCTTCAAATTCGAAAATTAAAGTTCTTATGTACACTTCAAGAGAAAGTGATGATGATATATTTGATTCTTTTCAAGCAGGGGCGGACGGTTATATAACAAAGGGTGCAACTTCAGAACAGACTGTTTCTGCAGTTTTAGCTGTATCAGAAGGTGCGGGCTGGCTAGATCCTGCTATTGCTAAAGTTGTACTTACAAATATTAGAAGAAGCGGAAGCTCTAATGAAAAACGCGGTGAAATTAATTATAAACTTGGTAAAAATTTATATGGTTTAACCGAACGTGAGATGGAAGTTCTTGCATTGATAGTTGATGGGCTTACTAATCCGCAGATTGCAGAAAAACTCGTTATAACTATTTCTACTACAAAAACTCATGTCCACAGTATTTTGCAAAAATTATATGTAAATACTCGTTCAAAAGCTATTTCTATGGCTATGAAGGAAGGTTTAGTATAGTATGATTTATGCGCTCCTTGGAATTGCGGCAGCTTTTTGCGCTTATATTCAGTGGGGTGATGAAATTCCTGTGCCTTTTGTCGATAAGGACCAAAATAAACAGGAAGCGAAGTATTTGCTTAATGTAAAGAAACAAGAAGAAAAAGAAAAATATAAAAAAGCTGTTTTAAAAAGACGTTCTAATCCTAATGCTTTTATGACTATTGAAGAATATGAGCAGCTATCAGCACCGAAAGACAGAATGGAATCTGATATTGAAATTCCTAAAGTCCCTACACCTGCTGATATGGTTTATGTTCCGCAGCCTGCATATAAAATTACAAGATACAATAATCCACCTGGTAGTCCTGAAATTACTTTAACTAATGCATTTTACGAAAAACGTCAGCAAAATGCACAAGGGATTGTGTCTCCTGATTTTACAAAACTTGTTTATCCTGCTGTTTATTATTATCCAAATACAGGTTCAACAGCTTGTGATATTTTTGTTATTAATCTCGAACAGGCAAAATCTAATATGGATAAAATATTAACAGCAAGTACTATTCATAGATTGTCAGAACCTATTTTGTCAACTGATAAGGCTAATGATAATTATTATACATTTAGAACGATTACCCCTGTTGATTTTAATCATGATGGTACAAAAATCCTGCTGAAGGAAAAAATCGGAAATACAAAAGACGGTATATGGAAAACTACTCCTTTTGTATATGATTTTACAGTAAATAATTCCTACAGTTTAAAAGATGTCAGAGATTCAATTGTTTATTACTGGAAGGAGAATAATGACCTCAATCTTGATGACAAGCGTTGGGATATAATTCCGCTCGGGTTTGCAGCCAGTAATCCAAATTGGGTTGTTGTTAGTGCTGTTGCATATACAGGTGATAAACCGGTAAATCTTGGGGTATGGGCTATTACATCAAAAGGTGAAAAAACAAGACTTCTTTCTCTTGATCCTACAAAATCAATTCAGATAGGTATGAATGGTTATAAGCTTGTAAAGTCAGGAGTTGTACATCCTTCTATTAGCGAAGAAGAGGAAAAACAATTAAAACGTATTGAAAAAAATAAAGAAAAAGAAGCTAAAAAGCAGAAAAAGGAAGATATAAAAGCTTTAGAAAAATCTTATAAAATAAAGCTTAAAGAATTAGACGAAGAGTTTAAGGAATCTCAAAAAGATTATGATTTAAGGCGCAAAATAGAAGGTTCCACATCAGGTAATGAAGGAATTGAAAAATATAAACAGATAAAAGCTGAACAAGAGCTAAAAAAACAGCAAGAATTAGAACGTCAGCGCCAAAAAGAGCTGGAACGTTTGGAAAAAGAAAAAGCTAAAGAGCAAAACAAATAAATTTAAAAATTCTTTAATTTATAATTCTCAGTTATTTTTAAGGAGTTGAGTTTTTTCAGTGTGAGACATTCTTTTGATTCTAGCTTCTTCTTTCATTGCCTCGGATTTAGTTGAAAATTCCTTTTGATAAACTATTTTAATTGGTTTATTTGCTCTTGTATATTTTGCTCCTTTACCGTTTAGATGAGCTTTAAACCGTTTTTCAACATCATCTGTATAACCGCAATAGAATGTATTGTGTTCTGTCAGAATTAAATATGTATAATATTTCTTATTCACATAATATTTATAAATAAAAATGACGGTTTAGTTAACCGTCAATTAGTGTATTTCTTTTTCTTATTTCTCAAATATTTGTTACTAACATACAGAACTAAACCCTCCTGAAGAACCGCAAGATGCGCCTGAAAATCCTCCGCCGCAAGATGTGGCAGTACTTGCTGTTGCTGTACCTCCAGTAAAACTTGAACCTGCAGATGTTAAAGTTGATACAGCACTAGAAAAACCGCTTAAAAATCCGCCTGTGTATGCTACTGTTTCTCCTGTAGATGCGTATTGTGAATAATCAACAGAGAAAGGATTGCTGGATGAAAACACATCATATACATTTGTTTTAAAGAGGCTATGAACTTGATTTGAAGCTAATGAGCCTGCTGTTTCAACAGATTCTGCAGGTTTAGTGCTTCTGATATTATTATTTGCCATATTTTCAGCTTTAGATGAAATGTTATTCATAACTTGCTCCTATTAATATCTCGTGTCTTACATTTATATAAAAAAAAATTTTTTTTATGAATTTCGGCATGGTCTTTATTTGTAACATTTTTTAACATAATATATCAATCTATTGGTTTATACTCTTAAAACTGTTGATTGATGCGAATTTACATAATATAACGTATTGTGTAATTGGAGAGGATTAAAAAGGATATGTTGAAAAAATTGTTGGTTACAATAATGTTATTTTCAGGACTTGCAGCATTTGCAAGTGAAAATTATTTGAACTCTGTCGTAATAGATAATAATGATGGACAAACTTCTGTTATATTGCGCTCAGATCAAATTACCAAACTTAAAAGAGAAATTGAATCTTCTGATAAAATTGTGATTACAATGAAAGGTATTTCTCAATCGCCTGATATCAACACGCTTTATAAAAATGCTTCTAAAGTAAAAGGTTTGGTTATTGAAAATGCTAAAAATAATGAATTAAAGATTTATATTGAAGCGCCCGGTATTTCTATGGCTAATATTGTGTTTGAAACCCCTGATTCATCTCCAGTAACAGTAAAAAGTGTTGTAGGTGAAGGAAAAGTTCTGTGGAGCATTATATCTATAGCTTTACTTCTTATGGTAATGCGCTCTGCACGAAGACAAAAAAATAGTAAAAAACCTGATATTAACGAAATAATAAAAGAACGTGAAAAAGCTATGTACAGAAATTTTCAAAAAGAACTTTCTGATGCACCGAAAATAAATTACAGGTTAAAAAGTTATTCAAAACATGTTCTCAAAGGTGAAACAATAAGAAGTTACGAAAGCAGAAGAACTGCTGCAAAAATATAATTTTATAAAATCTAAAATCTAAAATTGTTTAGATATAATTTGTTCTATTTGTTTTGCAGATGTACCGTCACCGTAAGGATTTTGAGCTTTAAGTCTGGTTTCTGTGCGTGATTTTGAAAGTACTTCTTCACTGCAAGAAACTATTTTATTATAATCAGCACCGACCAAAATTGATACGCCTGCATCAATTCCTTCTTGTCTTTCTGTTTCATATCTCATAACAAGTGTAGGACATCCAAATGAAGGAGCTTCTTCTTGAATTCCGCCGGAATCCGTTAAAATAAGTTTTGCGTTTTTCATCAAATAAACAAGATATGGATAATCCAAAGGTTTTAAAAGTTTAATATTCTTATAAGTTTCTAATCTTGAATGAATTTTGTTTTTAACATTTGGATTTGGATGTACCGGAATAACAAATGTATGTTCAGCATATTTACCTGCTAAAAATTCAATTGCATCAAGTATTCTATCAATTCTTTCACCATGATTTTCTCGTCTGTGAGCTGTAATTAAAACCAGTTTGTCATCAATTTTAATCCCATTGGTTTCAAAGTATGATTTTGCACTGTTCAAAGTTTCATCAGATAAGCAAAATAGAGCATCAATGACAGTATTTCCAACAACATAAATTTTGTCATCAGAAATATTTTCTTTTAATAGTGCATTTCTGTTTTTTTCAGTGGGAGCAAAGTGTACAGCTGCAACTCTCGAAGTCATTTGGCGCATTATTTCTTCAGGAAACGGTTCATATATATCGTATGAGCGCAATCCAGCTTCAACATGATACACAGGAATTTTATTATAAAAGCTTGCTAAAGCCCCGCATAAAACCGTCATTGTATCCCCTTGAACAATAGTTGCATCAATATTATTTTCTTTAAAAACTTTATCAAGAGCTTCTAATATCCTTGTTTGTACTTCAATAAGTGATTGATTAGGTTTCATGCAGTCTAAATTTAAATCTGCTTTAAGCCCAAAATATTCAAGAGTTTGATTAGAAAGCTCTTTTTGTTGTTCTGTATTGCAGATTATGACATTATATCTATCCGGATATTTTTTTAATTCCAAAATAACAGGAGCAAGTTTTATAACTTCAGGGCGTGTGCCAAATACAAACAATATATTTTTCATAACACCAATTTTAATATAAAAATTATTCTTATGCAATTGTGTAATTTATTTATTAGATTACAGGGGAATTTATTTAAAACATAAAGTTTTATAATTTAAAAAAAGGAGAAATGATAAAATGTATGATTTATATGTATCTGAGACATGTCCATATTGTCGCAAGGTTATGAATTTTTTTGATGAAAATAACATTGTATATAATAAAAAAGATATAACAAATCCTGAAAATCTTAATAATTTAATAAAAATAGGCGGAGAAAAACAAGTTCCGTTTCTTGTAGATACGACTAATAATGTTTCAATGTATGAATCTGACGACATCATAAAATATGTGAAAAGTAAGGTTTAGTATAAAATGTATTATAATTCGAGTTTTGAGTATAACGATTGTGTCGCAAAGGGGGCATGTTCAATTTCCCCTAACATATCTTCCATGCAGGAAGTTATGTATATTTTATTTAGGCAGACGGCGTTTTATCTTTTAAAATTAATTGATTTTAATGTCAGAAAGCAAGATATTATAAAAAATATTATAAAAGAGATTGCTGTAATAGATTCTGCTCGGGATTTTTCAGAATCACAGATTCTTGACTCATTTTCCAAGCACTACGTTAATCTTGTAAGTTGCAGGAAAGAATATTTAAAAATCTGTAAGGAACAAAATATAAAATGTGATGATATAAAAAATCTTGTTAAATTTTCTCCTAAAACGAGTCTTTCTGAAATATTGAAAAAAGGTGATAAAGAATTTTTAAATAAGTATAAAAAACTTAATTTCGAAAAAAAATATATTGCTGAAATTTTGAGAAGCGTTATAAAAAGTGTTTGTTCTAATCTTGTAAGTTTATATGAATTAAATAAAACTGCAGAAATAGCTGAAAACAAGGTATTGAATGCAATTAATTTATTTAATTCAAATCGAATATTATTTGAAACAATGAAAAAAAATATAGATGAACTTGCAAAAGAAGATATAGAATTATTAAAAATCATTAATAAACTTCAAATTGAGAAATATGGCACTCCTGAAAAAACAGAAGTATCACTTTCAACACGCCCTAATAAAGTAATAATGGTTTCAGGCTCAAATTTTGAAGATTTGGATCTCCTTTTAAAATCTGCAGAAGGAAAAGATATTGATATTTATACAAACGGGAATTTATTAATTGCTCATGCTTTTCCATATTTTAAAAATTTCAAAAATTTAAAAGGACATTTTGGGTCTGTATCTTTTAATACAATACTTGATTTTGCAACTTTTCCGGGTGCGATTCTTTTGACAAAAAACGAAGTCCAAAATATTGAATATTTATATAGGGGCAGATTATTTACAACTGATAGTGCTGCAGCTAAAGGTGTTATAAAAATTGATAATAACAATTTTTTACCGCTGATTAATTCGGCATTTCAAGCAAAAGGTTTTGCAAAAGCACATGATAGAAATTATATTGAAGTCGGTTATGATGAAAAAGAGTTCGATTCTTTTTTAGACAAAATCTTATCTGAAAATCCTGAAAGAATATTCATTATCGGTCATTCTAATTTGCCTGTTTTGCAAAAAGAATATTTTAAATCGTTCTTCAATAATTTACCTTCAAAATCTTGGGTTATTTCTTTTTCATATAATCCTAATCAAGATAATGTCTATGCTTTGAATGTCGGGAATGATTATCCTATGATTTATGGAATACTTCATAAAATTTTGCAAAAAATCCCCGTAACATCATCAAAATTAGTATTTTTTCTGACTAAATGTGATGTAAATTCACTGTCAAATATAATAAGTTTAAAAAATAGCGGAGCAAAAAATATTTTTTTATCAGAATGCCCTCCAACTATTATAAATCCGGCAGTTTTAAGAGCTTTTAATAAAATATACGGTATTCATTCAATAACAAATGCTCAAGATGATTTAAAAAAAATAAAAGAGGAATTATAGTATAAATTCCTCTTTTATTTCTAATTATATTAATCGTAAAATTAATATCTGTAGTGAGCAAAAGCTTTGTTAGCTTCAGCCATTTTATGAGTATCTTCACGTTTTTTGCAAGCTGCACCTGAACCGTTTGAAGCATCGATAATTTCATTTGTTAATTTGTCAATAAATGATTTACCGCCGCGTTTTTTAGCAGCTTCAATTAACCAAGATGAAGCAAGAGCAAATCCTCTGTCAGCTTTAACTTCGATAGGTACTTGATAAGTAGAACCACCGATACGTCTTGCTTTTACTTCTAACAACGGAGTTGCATTTGTCATAGCTTTTTGGAAAATTTCAAGAGGTTTTTCACCTGTTCTTTCTTCTATTTTCAATAAAGTAGCATAGAAGATTTTTTCAGCTAATGACTTTTTACCACGTCTCATAATTCTGTTGATAAATTTAGAAATATCAACACTGTTATATACTGGATCTGCTAAAGGTATTCTTTTAGCTGGTTTAGAACGTCTTGACATTATTTCTTACCTCCTTTAGCATTTTTCTTAGCACCGTATTTAGATCTGCTTTGAGCTCTGTTTGCAACACCTGCAGTATCTAAAGTACCTCTTACAATGTGGTATCTTACACCAGGAAGGTCTTTAACCCTTCCGCCTCTGATTAGAACAACACTGTGTTCTTGAAGGTTATGACCGATACCAGGGATATATGAAGTAACTTCAAATCCGTTAGTTAATCTTACCCTTGCAACTTTTCTTAAAGCTGAGTTAGGTTTTTTAGGGGTAGTTGTGTAAACCCTTGTACATACACCACGTCTTTGAGGACAATCCATCAAAGCCGGAGATTTTGTTTTGTCAGTTAGCTTTTTGCGTTCTCTGCGCACAAGCTGATTAATTGTAGGCATTTAATTTCTCCTTTTATTTTAGTAACAACTTGGCAAAATCATATCCTGAAACCCTTACGCATTCCGGTATGACGGGACTGCCGATTCTTGTAATATTTAAGAATCCTACGTCCTATTTTTGCCTGACTACATGAAAATTCAGCACAAATTTCGACTGTAGTGTAACTTTATTAAACAACACGCAAGCTTTTATGTCAACAAATCTTGCCAATATCTTAATAATGCTATATAATTTTTTTGACAGGAGAGTTTTATGAAAAAAAATGAGATGAAGGAAAAGTTAGCTGATATCGCAAGTTTTTTTGCTTGTATTCTCGTTATACTTGCTATAGCTTATTTTACAGGTTTTTTAAAAGGTTTCGGGGTAAAGGATTTTGCGGATGCTTTTAATAATTTAGGTGCGAATTTATCTAATTCTTCTTTAGGTAAAAATGCAGGTAAAAATTATAAAAATACTGGTTCGAAAAATTCAGGGAATAATGAAACTTTCGAGGGGTATCAGGTCGCAAGAATTCCTGAAGCTGTATTAAGAGGAGTGAAAACTTCGCATTTATGGACTTTTTTATTTAATTCAAATAAGAAAGTTGTTTTTTATATTTATGACGATTCTTCTGCTGCTTTCAATTCATCTGTTCAAAATTATTTAAGTACCAAAAAAAATGCTCAAATTTACAGCTTGTATGCTTACACAAATAGAAGTTTCAGCAGTATGAATATCGGAAATTACGGTGCATCAAAAATTTGCAACAGCCTTGAGGAATGCAATGAGCAAAGACAAAGAGCCTCTGATTATTCATTGATGTCATCATTTTTAAAATATTGCGGGAAAACGATGTGTGTAATTAATTCTTCCTCGCAAAAATATATAAGATTAACAAATAAAGACAGCAATAAGGCAACTCAAATGCTTAATGCTTTAAAATACTGGTAGAAACTAAACCAGTTTAAAATCACCGTTTTTCTTAATATGTTCAACAAGCCCGCCATCTTCCAGCAGCTTAATCATAACAGGAGGAAGTGGCTCTATAGGGATTATAGCCCCGTTTGTAATATCTGTAAGTATTCCTTTTTCAATATCTAAATCAAGTTCATCACCGGCATCAATTGCATCTGTATCAGCTTCAATAGCAAGAAGTCCTATATTTATGGCATTTCTATAGAATATTCTTGCAAACGATTTAGCAATTACAGCTCCTACTCCGGCGATTTTTATAATTTGCGGTGCATGTTCACGTGAAGAGCCTAAACCGAAATTTGATCCGCCAACAACAAAATCACCTTTTTTCATTGATGATGCAAAATTTGGATCTGCATCTTCCAAAACATGTTTTGCAAATTCCGGCAAATTGGAACGCAGGTGGAATAATCTGCCTGGCGCAATGTGATCAGTTGAAATGTTATCTCCGAATTTAAAAGCTTTTCCTCTCATGACATACTCCTTTTCTTTATTTTTCTTGATTATACAACAAAATAGTGATATAATAAAGAAAATGAGGTGAAATTATGTATTTTAGCAGAAAATGTAAAATAACTTTTATATGTAACGGTTCTACAATATACAGTGAGGATGACAGGTTTACTGATTCAGAAGATTACCCGCCTTTAAATGATGCAGGACAAGAAGAAATAGAAAAAATATGCGAATTTTTAAAGAACAGAGGTATAAAAAATGATAAAATTTTTACTTCTCCTGCAACACGCTGTGTGCAATCTGCGGCAATGATAGCGAAATTATTTAAGCAGAATATTGAAACCATTGAAGATCTTCATCCGCGAAAATGTGGAAAGTTTAACGGCTTATCTTTTGAACAGGTAGACGAAAAATATCCTAATGAATTAGAAAAATTTATTAATTGTCCGGAAATTTCGGTGCCTGAAGATGCCGAAAGTGTAACTAATTTTATAACAAGAGTTGAAAAATCTATAAACAACATAATTGAGAATAATATTGGATCAAGAATAATAATCGTTACTCACAAAGATATTATCAAAGCTGCTGTGGCTTGTGCTCTAAATATTCCACACAGTTCATTGCACCGTATATACATAAAATCAGGAAGTGCAACTCAAATTAGTTATTATGAAAAATGGTCAAGTCTTATGTATTGTGACTATACTCCTATGTAGCAGTTAAAAGACGTTGATTTTCTTTTATCAAAAATTCTTTGCCCGGTTGTACTTGTATAAAATCCCAGGGTAATTCGTTTTCGTAAGAAAGATTTTCGTATGCAAAGTAATCTGTATTTATATTATATTTTTTTGCAGCAGCTTTGAAGGAGCCGAGTTTCCCTCCCAATTTATAAGTTTCTACAATAAAATCGCTTAAAGAAGAATCCCCGCGAGATAATACTGCTTGCCAATAATCCCATTTGATACTTGAAACATGGCAGGTAATACCAATTTTATGCAGTTCTTTTTTTAAAAAAGCACTTTTATTTTCAAGAGACTTTGTATTTTCCCTGCCGCACCACTGAAAAGGTGTATGTGGTTTAGGAACAAAACTTGAAAACCCGAATGATATATCAAAACCTTTGTTTTCTTTTTTTATTTTTTTTGCAAGTTCAATAATAGCCTGTAAGTCTTCTTGTGTTTCTGTCGGAAGTCCTATCATTCCATAAAATTTTAAGCCCTTAAGTCCATTTTCTCTTGCTATTTTTACAGCATTAAAAATTTGTTCTTCAGATAAATTTTTATTTATTACTTTTCTTAATCTCTCACTACCTGCTTCAATAGCAAGTGTTGAATTTTTTTGTCCTGCAGCTGCAAGTGTTTTTATAACATCAGGAGTTACTGCATCAACACGTAGCGAAGACAAACTCATCTCTATTTTTTCATCGTTTTGAATTTTATCATATATGTATTTGCAAACATCAT
The DNA here is from genome assembly GCA_944323135.1 of Candidatus Gastranaerophilales bacterium. GTDB lineage: Bacteria > Cyanobacteriota > Vampirovibrionia > Gastranaerophilales > Gastranaerophilaceae > Stercorousia. The sequence continues at coordinate 14,260 of CALURI010000011.1, read as the reverse complement.
GAAATTGCGGGTGAGCACTAATCTGTGCACCTAAAAGAGCAATCTTATTTGTATGATTTAAGCCAAAGTCAATGGTTTGAATAAGTTCATTGTAAGGAGTACATCTTAGCGGTAAATTAAGGTAAGATGCAAGACAGAAACCGCATCTGTTAAAGCATCCGCGAGCCATTTCAATAATAAATGTATTTTTAAAAAAAGCATTCTCGCTTAAAATAGGTGTATATATGCATTCATCAAGTTTTTTGGTAAGTTTTTGGACGTTTTTTGAAAATTCTGGTACATAAATACCTTCAATTTCTGAAAGCAGTTTAAGGATATTTTTTTTAGGTTTACCTTGATTTTCCTTGCATATTTTTACAGCTTGAATATTTATATCTTCTCCGTCTCCTATGATAAAAAAATCAAAAAAATCTTTATAAGGTTCAGGATTAGCAGTCACAACAGGCCCGCCTGCAAAAATTAAGGGGAATTTCTCTCTTTCTGCGGCTTTTAACGGTAGGTTGTATTTTTCTAACATCGAAAATATAGTTAGAAAATCTGTATCAAATGAAAATGAAAATCCAAAAAGTTTAACTTCGGATATATTGTATCTTGTTTTTTCAGTATCTAAGCAAATTCGTTCAATATTGACATCAGTTTGGCTGTCAATTGTCTTATACATCCACAAATATCCTAAAGAAGACATTGAAAAAGAATAAGTACCGGGAAATGCCATCCACATAGCAAAATTGCTATTTTTATCAATATTTTTTGGGTTATACAAATATTGCTCAGTTATCTTCATCAGACTCCTTAATTTTTTGATTAATAGGATTTAAGTATAATTCATCTATTAAAACGCATATTGTTGCAGCTATTGCCGGAGATAAAATTACTCCCCAGAACCCTAGAAACTCTTCTGCAAGAAATAATGCCAAGAATATCATTAAAGGGTGTAATTCCATCAATTTTCCAAATAAAACTGGTCTTACAACGTAATTTGAAATTTGTTGTACTGCAAGAAATCCAATAATTATTAAAATTATTTTTACAAGACTTGCAGGATAAGCGACAAGAATTATGATACCCAGCGCTATTGTAGGTCCTAAAATTGGAACAATATCTAATAAACCTGTTATAAGCCCAAGAAGAGTGGCATATTCAATTCCAAGAATAATCAGAACAATAGCCATCATTATACCTACTGCAGCCATTGAAAGTATTTGTGCCCTTACATAACCTCCGACTTTATTGCTAATATTAGAAAGTATTTCATCAGCTTTTTCTTTTAAATCAGGAGGGAAAAATTCAAGAAATTTTTGTTTCAAATAAGCTTTGTCAACAAGAATATAATAAACAATCATTGTTAAAGCTACAGAAACCATTAAAAGTTGGAATATTGTAATAGTGAGGCTCCAAGACTGGTTTAAAAATCCTTGTGCAAAAGATGTTGTATTACCGAAAATTGAGTCGCTCGGAAATATTTCAGGCAATGTATGACCGTTAATTTCTGTATTTAAAATAAAATTAGATACCTCTGAAATTTTTGCAGGCAGCAATAGTAAGAATGTTTTAATTTCTTTGTATGCAACAAAAATAATAGGTATAAAAAGTGCAATAACACAAGCTACTGAACCGAATAAAACAATGGATGATGCTGCGGTTCTGTTTTTCATTCTAATCATTAATTTCCTAACAAAAGGATTTAGTGCACATGCAATAACATATGCTCCGAAAAATAACATCAAAATCCCTATTATTTTAGGCAAAATTAATAACAAACATATTACAAGAATCGTAAAAATTATATTTTTTGTTGTCCAGAACCTTTTTTTTAGCATAAAGCCTCCTTTAAATTGATTTTATCAAGAAATTATATTACATGCAATTTCTTTATTACATTACTTATACAGGCTATATTTTTTTTATAGTATTTCTTTTATTTCTTTAGTTTTAAAATTAAATATATTAACTTTGTAAATTTTTTGTAAAGAAATGTTAACAAATTAGATAAAAAAGGCAATTTTAACATATATATAATACTTTATATATTTACGAGGACAAAAAATAAAGGATATTAGTCATGGGTTTTCTATCAGGCGCATATGGTAAATTAATGGCCGGAAAACTTGTCAGAGATCTACAGTATCAAATGACAAGCGTACAAAGCCGTTTGCGTCGTGTCACCAGAGAAGTTGGTGACATGGAGAAAATGTTCCAGACTCAAGAAAGAAATATGAAGGCTGCAATGCAATCACAAATGCAGTATGGCATGTATGGGGCAATGCAAGCTTTAGGTATCCCGGGTTTCAGTGGCAATATGTCTTCAAATGATGCATTAGCAGCATTTGGTAATCTATCAAAAGATCAAATTAACTCTTATACTTATGCACAGCAGATGATATCAATGCAGACAGCTCAAGCTCAAAGTATGTGGCAGAATATGTTTGAAATGCAAAGAGAATCAATGCTTCAACCGTTAAAAGATTTAGAAGACAGTTTACAAACAGAAAAAGATAATCTTGAATCAAGACTGAAGATAGCACAAGCAGAATACGATGCAAAGAAAGAAGAAGAAAAAGCTGGTGTAAAAGGTTTGACTCCGGATTACACAGGACAAGCTTAATAAATATAAGAGGCTCCCCTATAAAAGGGAGCCTTTTAAATAATAATATTTTATTTTGCTTATAAAGTTTTATTCATTAACATTAATAATTTGTGCCCCTTGAGTTTCAACAGGTAAAGTCATAATATTAACTTTAACGTTCATTTCTTCCCAAGTATCATTAATAATAGATTTAATTCTTTCTAAATTATTTTTCTGAGATATTACAATTATTGCCGGTCCTGCACCGCTTAACACACATCCTAAAACATTTTCTTCATGCTTTAGGTTATCCATAATTTTATCTAATCCCGGAACTAATTTCATTCTGTATGGTTGGTGTAATTTATCTTGCAGCGCCATTTTCATTAAATCTGAATCTTTTGTATTTATTGCTTGAATAAACATAGCAAGGCGTTTTGCGTTAAACACTGCATCTTGAAGCGGAACCTCTTTAGGAATAACTGAACGAGAAATTTCAGTTGATAATTCATAATCAGGTATACAGACGGTAATTTGCCATTCTTCAGGCCAATCAAGTTTTCTGTAAACAACACTTCCGTCATCTTCTAAAGAAGTTAATACAAGTCCGCCAACAATTGATGGTGTAACGTTATCGGGATGTCCTTCAACTTCGGTTGCTATTGATAAAAGTGCAACTTCATCTGCCGGATGCCCTAAAAGCTCATTGGCTGCCAGCAAACCTCCGACTATTACAGATGCACTGCTCCCTAATCCTCTGGCAATAGGTATTTGAGATTGAACAGTAATTTTTAATTCACTCGGAGTTTGCCCGATAGAATTATACAGAAGTTCAACAGCCTTGTAAATAATGCTGTTTTCGTCCATAGGAATATGTTCTGTTAAAAGGTCATCAGAGGTTGCATTATCGTTTAATACGTTTATTTCAATTCCGGTTCCCGGTAAAACTGTTTCTTCTATTGTAATTGTATTATATATCGGCAAAGCCATACCTATACAATCAAAACCCGGACCTAAATTTGAGGTTGAAGCCGGTACTTTTACACTGATTTTCATAGTTTCCTCATTAGTAGTAATAAATTTATATCAGTTATATACAGCTATTCTGATAATTTCACAAACATTATATCAAAAAGATAATAATTTGCCAAATATTGTTATATATTCTATAATACGCTTATGTATAAGCTATACCCTTATTTTACAAATGACGGTTCAGTAGGGCTTTTTTCACCCGTAGCAGATGATATTTACCACTCAACTTATGGCGCTCTTACTGAAGCTTATGAAAAATTTATTCTTCCGTCAAATATAAAAAATTATTTAAAAAAAAATAACGAAATAAAAATTTTAGACATTTGTTATGGAATTGGTTATAACTCAAAAAGTTTTTTAAATTTATTAATAGATTTTATCTATAACGAAACGATATATACCGATAATAATATTAATATCGATGAGATATATACCAATAATAAAAAATTAATATCTTCTAAAAAATCTGTAAGAAATGAAAAAAAATTTAAAGTTTATATCCATGCAATCGACAATGATAAAAATTTAGCATTACTTTCTCCATTTTTTGTAAATGGTGAAAATATAAATCATAGAAATTCACAATTATCATTTAAGCAAGAAAAAATTCAAAGAATGCTATCAGAAAAAATAATTAGAAAATTTAAATTAAAAAAAGAAGTTAATATAATTCTATTATTAAATTTAATAAATCAAATTGATAACGATATAATCGAAATTTTAAAAAGCAAAGAATATAAACAATTTTTTGACAAAGATTTAATGAGATTAATGGCCTTTTTAAAATCTGTAGAGAGTAAATATACCTTTTTTACATGTTTGTCTGCCTTCTTACATAATATATATTATAAGTATATTTCTCCTAGCTATAAAAACGCTTTAAATACCCTTAAATTACTTGATTTTAATTTCAACTTAAACATTTCAGATGCAAGACAAGCTGTTAAAAATGATACTCAAATATATAATTACATATTTTTAGATGCATTTACACCTGCAAAATGTCCTTGTCTTTGGACATTAGATTTTTTTAAACTTTTATATACTCATCTTGATAATGATGGAATGATATTAACTTATTCAAATTCTGCACTTGTTAGAAATGCATTTTTGAATGCCGGTTTTCATGTTGGAAAAATATTTTCCGAATCTGCTAATAAATTTACAGGCACTATTGCAGTTAAAAATAATTCGCTTATAAAATATGAACTCTCAGAATACGATTTAGGGCTTATAAAATCAAAAGCAGGTATATTTTATCGTGATGAAAATTTAAACCTCTCTAATGAGGCTATAAATTCTATTCATAAATCAGATGTTCAAAATTCGAATTTAATATCAAGTTCCAGATTTATCAAAAATTATAAAAATAGTTAATTAACATAGAATTGTTATTTGAATATAGCTATACGATATATATAAATTAATCTTGAGTATTATTTATTATTTTCTTTAATTCAATTTCATAGCCGAGCAACTTTGCAAAAAATTCTGCGTCATCAAATCTTAATGTACCTAATCTCATTTTATGTGATAAGCCGTCCATTGTAATTTTTTTGCCGCTATTTTCAGATGCAATTTTAGCCAATTCTGTTAATGTCATACATTCTTTTGCAAGTAAAATTTTAACAAATTCTCGTCCTGTCATATATACCTCATGATAAATTTTACTTTTTGTTGATTATATTGACAATTTCTGGTATATATTTTATAATAATAGATATATACATCTATAAATAGATTTATATTAAGGTTTTATATTATAAAAACTTTACACAGAGGAGCGGGTATGAAAAAAGGTTTTACTTTAGCGGAAGTACTGATAACACTTGGAATTATTGGTGTCGTCGCAGCTATGACAATGCCTGCACTTATCGCAAACCATAGAAGAAGTGTTATTGAAACATCTTTGAAAAAATTTTCTTCGATTGTTAGTCAAACCTATAGGCGTATGCAGTATGATAATGGAAGTCTAGGGACAAGTCTCGGACAGATTGCTGATTACATTGATAAAGATGATCCTGCAGGTGCAGAAAATTTGATAAACGAATATTACAAACCATATATGGAAATGATTGACGTCGTAAAAGGACAATATGGTGCATTTGCGTATTTAAAAGACGGTTCTGCATTCTATCTTAGACGTTTATATGATACGGATAAATCTTCAAACCTTGCAGGTACCTATTTATTTTTCTGCCCTAAAGCCAGGATTTGCAAAGAGTTAAATGAAGGAAATGACAGTTTATCTGAAGCTGCCGGAAAGTCTGTATTTGTATTTTACTTTGACGGTAATGTTGCTTGGGCAGTGAAAAATTATACAAGAGATGAGTTAAAAGATATGTGTAAAGACAGAAATCGTCCAAGCAATGAGTTTTGTACTGCATTAATAATTTACGACGGTTGGAAAATCAGTAAGGATTACCCGCACAGAATTTAATAAAATTTAATTTTTTGCAATAATTTTTTTTAATGTTTATAATATTCTATTATGAAAAAATATGATATTATTATAGTTGGCGGAGGAACAGCCGGTTGTTCTGCAGCGTATAATGCCGGTATAAGAGGTTTAAAAGTTTTATTAATTGAAAAGAATATTCACTTGGGTGGAACTATAACTTCTGCTCTTGTTGTTCCTGCTATGAAATCAGGAGAACATCAAATAAACACTGATTTTTACAAAGAGTTGATTAATGAGTTACATTCTATAGGCGGGCAAGCAACGTATCAAAATAATCCTGGGTGGTTTAATCCAGAGCTTACTAAAATAGCTTTAGATTCTCTTATGGCAAAAGCCAATGTTGATGTATTTTTTGATACTCATATTAGAGATGTTATTATTGAGAATAAGATTATTAAAGGTATAATTATTTCAAAAGAAATGTTATCTGTATATAACGATAAGATAGAAAATGAGCATAATTCATTATCGATATATATCGAAGCGAAATATATTATTGATGCAACAGGAAATTGTGAAATCGGAAAATTATGCGGATGTCAATTTTTAGAAGAAAAAAATGAAAATCAACCTGTAAGTTTAAGATTTATGATGGGGGGAATTGATGTTCCTAAATTTGGGGAATGGTTAAAAGAGTATGATAGTGACAGAGATGTCACTACTGTAGAGAATATTGACGGATTTATACATTTATCTACGGCTTATACTTGGGATAAGGACAAAAAATGGGCTCTAACGCCTTTATTTGAAGATGCTGTAAACAAAGGAATATTAAAAGATCACGATAGGAACTATTTTCAGATATTTACTGTTGCTGGAATGCCTTCTACTATTGCTTTTAACTGCCCAAGAATTATCGATTACACAAAAACTCTTGATGTTGAAAATATGTCAAAAGCCTTACAGCTGGCGAGAAAAAACATATTCAGACTGGCAAATTTTTGTAAAATTTATTTTCCCGGATTTGAAAATGCATATATCTCAAATATTGCAGATATGTTGGGTATAAGGGTTTCAAGAAGGATAAAAGGAAAATATATTTATACAATTGAAGATGTAAAATCAGGCAAAGTATTTGAAAATCCAGTTGTTGTTTCTAATTATCCCGTAGATGTTCATTCTGATAAAAAAGATTCATCAACTCTTGAAATGGTAAGAGATTACACGTTACCTCTTGAAAGTTTAATGGCTGCAGACATTGACAATTTATTTGTTGCAGGAAGATGTATTTCTGCTGATTTTATGGCACAAGGTGCTTTGAGAGTTCAAGCAAGCTGTTTTTCTATGGGAGAGGGTGTGGCAAAATATATAGCTAGCCTTCTTTTGGCTTAATTTTTGTCATTAATATTTGGGCAGCATTCAAAAGCGGATCAATAGTCGGAGAATACGGCGGTGCATAAGTTAGGTCATTATTAAAAAATTCTTCAACACTCATACCAGCGAGTAATGCAGCTGCAAGTGAGTTAATCCTTTTATCAGCGTCCCCAGCGCCAACTGCTTGTCCTCCTAAAAGTTTTCCGCTCTCATAGTCTGCAGTGAGTTTTAATGTTATATTATTAACATTTGGCATATATCCGACTTTGTCATTTTTTGTAACTGTCACAGAAACCGGTTTATAACCTATTGAAGAAGCTTTTTTTTCAGTTAAGCCAGTCATTGACATAGTTAAATTCAAACATCTTGTAACAGCAGAACCGAGAACACCTAAAAATTTATCTTCGCCTCCGCAAACATTAATTGCTGCTGTGCGTCCTTCTTTGTTTGCATTTGAGCCCAATGGCATCCAAATTTTTGTTCCGCTAATAATAAGATTTTCTTCAACACAGTCGCCACAAGCATATATATCCTCAATATTTGTTTCCATCTTGTCATTAACTTTAATTGCACCTGTTATACCAATTTCTATACCGGCATCTTTTGCAATTTCGACATTTGGCTTTACTCCTGCACATAAAATTACAAAATCTGTATTAAACTCTTTTCCGGTACCAGTTCTCACCGTATTTATACCGTTTATGTCGCCTAAAAATTCAGTAACAAGTTCAGATGTGAGGATTTCAAAGCGGTTATTATTAATTGAATTTAATTGTTCCAAAATTAAAATTGACATGTCATCATCAAACATATTCATGACGTTAGGCCCATATTCGACAAGTGTTACCTTTAGATTTTGTTTTACTAATGCTTCTAAAAGTTCCATTCCAATATATCCGCCGCCAACAATAGTTCCGTGTTTTGATTTACATACCATTTCTTTTATAGCTATTCCGTCTTCTATCTTTCTTAAAGTAAATATATTCGGAAGATTAACATTTTTTATATTTGGAATAACTGGTCTTGCACCTGTTGCAATAATCAACTTGTCATATTCAACAAGGTATGCATTTTGAGTTATTAAGTCTTGTACTAATACTTGTTTTGATTCCGGAATTATTTTTACGGCTCTGTTTTTTAAGTGGATATGTACATTTACTTTTTCAAATTCTTCCGGTAATCTTACAAGAAGCTGTCTGTAATCTTCAAAATTACCTTCAATGAAGTATGGCAGCCCACAGGCTGAATAAGATATGTGAGTATCATCAGTATATAAATCTATCGTCGCATCAGGAAGAAGTCTTCTTGCTTTTGCTGCCGCTTTTGCGCCTGCTGCAACTCCGCCAAGTATAACAATTTTCATAAGTTTAATATAATACTTATTTTAAAGTTTTGCATTAGGCAATTAGTTTAATCCTGATGTATTTAAAATTACACCTTTCATAAATTCACAATAAGCATCCATATCAGCTTGTGATTCTTCAGCTTTTTCGATTAAATTAGTTATTTCAACAACTATTTTTTCTTTTTTCAAATCATCGAACATAATTAACACTCCCTATCACATGTGTTTAATACGGAATGTTTTTGAAAATTCTTTAATAAAACAATAATTTTTGTAACAAAAATTTATTTATGAGCAAAAAAAAACTTTTAGGAACATTAATACAAAATCAGAAATTAGGAGGGATATTATATGGAAATAAAAAAAACTTGCAGCCATCCTGTTTTTACAGCAAAATTTGTACCCAACAGAGCATTCAGAGAAGTTGTTGAATATGCAAAAGAAACAAGGCAACTAAACGCTTTGGATAGTGCTTTGTATAATATTAAGAAATCGAGTGATGGTGATATATTATTAATGCATGGTGAAACTCCGTCTGGGATATTTTCAACTTTCAGTTTGGGTAATAAAGCCGTAATTAATTCTCCTGCAGATACGCCCGAAGAAGCATCCTTTAACGCAATCATAGAACTTGGAACTCTTGGACGCAAATTTAACAATCTAGTATGCGGGAAGGTAAAAAATACTGTTACAGTTAATGACATTATGAAAAATTATACGGTTTAATAATTCATTGCTCATTATATACAAGTTTTTTACGCAAATTCCATTGAATTAAAGTTAACACCAGAATAATTACAAACAGAACGTAGGCAATTGCAGATGCTTTGCCTATGTTAAAATATTCAAAAGCATTTTTATATATTGCATAAACCAATACATTTGTGCTCTCAAACGGTCCGCCTTGTGTCATTAAATAAATCAAGTCAAAAACTTGAAAAGAACTTATTGCTGTTATAATTACGACAAAAAATATCGAAGGTGATAATAAGGGAACCGTAACATTTTTAAATGTTTGAAAAGGTGATGCTCCATCGATTTTTGCAGCTTCAAACATGCTTTGAGAAATTCCTGAAAGAGCAGACAAAAATATTACCATATTATACCCAATAAGCTTCCAAACAGAAACGATAATTAACGCAGTCATAGCGTAATGCGTGTCGTAAAGCCAATTTATATGTAAATGTAATAAGTGATTTAAAAAACCTATATTAGGGTCAAAAATCCACTCCCAAACGACTCCTATTACAATCATTGGAGTAATAAAAGGTAAAAAATATGCAGTTTTGTAAAATTCAGCTCCTCTAATTTTAGAATTTAATATACAAGCTAATATTAAAGGAATAATAACACCGAGAATTGATGTTGAAAGTGCAAAAATAATAGTATTCCAAAGTATTTTATAAAAAAGAGTATCTGTAAACACTTCTTTATAGTTACTAAATCCTACAAATTGAATTGGATTTAATAAATCCCATTTTGTAAAGCTTAAACCAAATGAACAAATTACAGGAATTACAATAAATATCAAAGTTCCGATAAGTGCCGGTAATATAAAAATTAATCCTGCAAAATGCTCATTATTTAGTAAATTTGTAAGATATTTTTTCATGCTATAATTATACAATAATTTATATGGGGAGAATTTATTATGAAAAAATATGAACACGCTTTTGGCAAAAATGATATTAGAGGAATATATGGTGAAGATATTACAGAAGAACTTTTTTATAATACCGGACGCGGTTTTGTTAACTGGTTAAAAAAACAATCCGGTAAAAAAGAATCTGATATGTGGATTACAATTACGCGTGATGCGAGATTGCATTCTCCCGCTTTAGAAAAGGCTTTGACTGACGGTATAACCTCAACTGGTGCAAATGTTATACATCTTGGTCTTGCGCCTACTCCTTTAGGATATTATTCAGAGGTCGTCGGGGTTCCAGGCTACAATGTTATATCTGCTGCGATTATTACTGCAAGCCACAATCCTAAAGAATATAACGGGCTTAAAATGACTTACAACAAAAGAACTTTAACAGAGTCACAAATTGCCGAAGTAAAAGATATTACTTTAAATAATTGGCGAAATTATGATTCTGTAAATGCTCAAAATAAAGGGGATATTGCTGAATATAATATTATACCTGATTATACAAACGATATGATGAAACGCTTTGAAAAGATAGGACAAGGTGTAAAAGTCGTTGTTGACAGCGCAAACGCAACAGGCGGTGTTGTAGGCCCAAAATTATACAGGGAATTAGGCTGCGATGTTATTGAATTATTCTCAAAACCTGATGGGAATTTCCCAAATCATCATCCTAATCCAAGTGTTGAAAAAACTCTTGATATTTTGAAAGAAGTTGTTGTTGAAAACAGCGCTGATGTTGGGATTGCTTATGACGGTGACAGCGATAGAATCGGGATTATTGATAATGAAGGTAAATTCCTAACAGGAGATAAATTACTGCTTATATATGCGCAAGATTTAATTGAAGATTGTAAAAAAACAGGAACCTGTCCTACTATAGTCAGTGAGGTTAAATGTTCTCAGGTATTGTATGATCAAATTAATAAACTCGGCGGAAATGCTGTTATGTGCAAAACAGGTCACGGTTATATCAAAGACAAAATGAAAGAAACAGATGCTCTTCTTGCAGGTGAAATGAGCGGTCATACATTTTTTAAAGACAGATACTACGGTTTTGATGATGCAATATATGCAGGCTGCAGAATTATTGAAATTATTTCAAGACATAAAAAGGTTAAACCTAATTTTAAAATAAGCGATATGATAAAACCTTTTGAAGAGGTTTGCACATCTCCGGAAGTTAGATTTCCTTGCCCGAATGAAAAGAAAAAAGAAACTCTTGAAAAATTCAAAAAATGTGTAGAAGCAAATAAAAATATGTTTGGTTCTGAAATAAAAGAAATTATTACGCTTGATGGTATGAGAATTACTTTTGATGGCGGATTTGCTTTGATAAGACAAAGTAATACTGAACCTGTATTTACATTGAGATTTGAAGCTAAAAATAAAGAAGAATGTGATAGATTTAAATCTTGTATGATAAATACATTAGAAAATATTTTGAAATAAATTAGCAAAAAATATTTTTTTCATATTTTCAAATCTGCATAAAAAAAGGAGATAATATGCAGCCAGTTAATTCAAATATAAATTTTACAGGAGTATATAAAATTGCTAATACTCCAAATAATGTTAAAGAAATAACCGAAAAAGTTATACCAATGTACAGTTACGTAAAACATGAACCTGCTTCAGGTTTTCCGGGTGAAAATCCTTTTGTAACAGGATTTGAATTAATTAAAGAAATTATTGCGGATGCTAATAATGCGTCAAAAATTTGGTTAGAAATGAATGCGAAAAATCATGGAACTATTCTCCCTGATACAAATACTGATTTTTTGCATATAATTTCAGGCAAGAAAGATATACAAGATTTTGTCAATTTTCTTATAAATCGTTTAAAAGCAAATGAAAATACTCCTTTAAAAAAAATAAAAAACTTTTTTGTTGGTAATAATGTAAACAAAGATCTGCCAGAACACTTGCAAATTGTTGATAAAGCAATTGAATTATATCAAAAAGAACGATTAGAATATCTAAAGTTTATACAGGACAAAAAAATAACACCTGTATCTACAACTCAAGAATTATTATCCAAAATGCTTAATGAAAGAAATTAATAACTAAAATTTCAATAATTCATAAGGTTCTACCCCCAGCGCTTTTGCAATTAATCTGATTCGTGAAAGCGGTATATCTCTATGCGCATTTTCTATATTTGCAATATAAGAATTATCAGCATCAATTTCAAAACTTAATTGTTCTTGGGTCATTCCACGTTCTTTACGCAAAAACCTAATTCTTTGACCGAATTTATAAGGAGTATTTTTTGATGGAATTAAATGCATTAACTCTAGCTGAAGTTTTAATAACTCTTGGCATTATTGGGATTGTTGCAGCTATGACAATGCCTTCACTTATTCAAAATTCCAAAAACAGGAAACCACTGCAAGATTAAAAAGCTTTTATTCCATGATGAGCCAGGCACTTCTTTTGTCGCAGGAAGATAACGGAATGATAGAGGATTGGGGGAAAACAGCAATGATTTATGATGATGCCGGTAATTATGACGCAAATTCAAACAGCAATATTTCAGATATGTTTTTTAAACAATATATTGCACCGTATTTTAAATATGTATCAGCTGAAAAAGATAAAAATTATACTAATTATACTAATTATACAAATGTTATACTCACAAATGGTTCCAGTTTTCATGTCAGAAACGGAGGATGTTATGATATTATATATGATATCAACGGTAGCAGAAAACCTAATGTGTGGGGCAGAGATAAGTTTTTGTTTGTGATTTGTCCCCAAAAATTTAGTCGTAGCAGTTCACTTACAAATTCGTATTTCGGTCCATACTGCCCCGCTGCATCTTGTAATACACGTGAAAAAACTATTAATATGTGCAAAAAAAACAATAATTACTGTGCTGGAATTTTACAGCTTGACAACTGGGAAATTAAGGACGATTATCCAATAAGACTTTAAAAATTATTACAAAAAGCTTGCAAATAAAAATCTTTTCTGTAATAATATATTTTGTCAGAAAAGTTACTCACGAATATTTTACCATAGGCTTTAATTAGCTTTGTTTTGGTGTATTCGTTTCTACGCACAAAGTCATTAAATACTAACCAATAACTCTATTTGTGCGTTAATAAAATTAATCAGAAGTAATATGAAAGGTAAAAATCAATGGATTTAGAAAACAAAGACGAATTAAAAGTTGAAGAAGTTTCAGTAGTTGAAGACTCTACAGAATCTCTTGTTGAAGAAACTGCTGAAGACAAACCTGCTCGCGGTCAAAAACGCGGACGCGGTAAAAAACAAAAAATAGAAACAACAGAAGAAAAACCACAATCTGAATGGATTGAACGTGTTGTTCAAATCAGCCGTGTAACAAAAGTTGTTAAAGGCGGTAAAAAATTAAGCTTCCGCGCAATCGTTATTGTCGGAAACAAAAAAGGTCAAGTAGGTGTTGGCTGTGCAAAAGCTTCTGAAGTTATTATTGCTATTCAAAAAGCAATCGCAGACGGAAGAAAAAATCTTATCACAGTTCCAATTTTCAAAACTACTATTCCTCACCCGATTACCGGTCGTTCAGGAGCAGGTTCAGTTATGCTTAAGCCGGCTTCTCAAGGTACAGGTATTATCGCAGGCGGTGCAGTTCGTTTAGTTCTTGAGCTTGCCGGTATTGAAAATATCTTGGCAAAATCTTTAGGATCTAAAGCTCCTCTTAACGCTGCAAACGCAACTTTAGAAGCATTAAAAGCACTTACACCATTTTCTGAAGTTGCTAAAAAACGCGGCTTAACAATGGCTGAATTATTAAACTAATCAGTTCGGTTATTGAAAGTAATTTAGAGAAAAAATAAATTTAAAAAGGATAATAAAAATGGCAAAAACAGAATTAAAACAAATAAAAATTAAACTTGT